>NZ_JACSPN010000004.1:87216-107218 GCF_015142735.1 Oerskovia douganii
CCCCCCCCCCCACCCCAGGGGGTCAGCGTGTGACGTGACCGAACCGGTGCATCGTCCGGCTGATCGCCTGCTCGCGCAGGACCGTGAGCAGCTCGCGTCGACCGCTCGCGAGCACCGGGTGGTCCAGCACGGTCACGTCGCCGACCCGGCTCCCGGCCGCTTCACGCAGCCCGGGCGCCGCGCCCACGACGCGCACCCTGCCCCTGACCTCGCCGCGCGCGACGGCCTCCGCGAAGCCGGCGTCGCTCACCGGCGACGAACCGTCGGCGCGGCTCACCACGACCGGCACCCCGGCCGTGCGGGCCGCGGACAGCACGCGCTCGACCTCGACCGGCGCAGCCCCCGTGCCGACACGGACCGTCAGGACGTCGACCGGCCGGTACCGGAACACGTTCGACTCGACGTGCAGGCCCGAGGGGTCGTGCTCGACCGCGAACTCGTGCGCCCACCAGCGGGCGTCGTCGGCCCGCGCCCAGGCGAGCCACGCCTCGGGCGAGACGTCGCGCGCGGGGACGGGGCCGCCGTCGGGCACCTCGCCCGCCGAGCCCGGGCCCCCGGCGACGGTGTCGCTCCACGTGCCCAGCTCGGCCACGTAGTTGGGGCCGCCCGCCTTGGCGCCGGGGCCCACGGCCGAGCGCTTCCAGCCGCCGAACGACTGGCGCTGCACGATCGCGCCCGTGATGACCCGGTTGACGTAGGCGTTGCCGACCTGGACGCGGTCGAGCCACGTGTCGACCTCGGTGTCGTCGAGGCTGTGGATGCCGCCCGTGAGGCCGAACGAGACCGCGTTCTGCAGCTCGATCGCCTCGTCGAGCGTCGCGGCCGTCATGATCCCGAGCACCGGGCCGAACGCCTCGGTGAGGTGGAAGAACGAGCCCGGTGCGACGCACGCGCGCAGGCCCGGGGTCCAGAGGCGGCCGGCGGCGTCGAGGCGGCGCGGCGCGACGAGCCACTGCTCGCCGGGTTCGAGCGTCGTCAGGGCGCGCAGCAGCTTGCCCTCGGCGACCTCGGTGAGAGGCCCCATGGTCGTCGAGACGGCGGTCGCCGGTCCCACCGCGAGCGAGCGGACCGCGTCCACGAGCTGCACCGAGAACCGGCGACCGGTCTCGGTGCGCAGGTCGCCGACCGAGCCCACGAGGATCACGAGCGAGGCCGCCGAGCACTTCTGCCCCGCGTGACCGAACGCCGAGCGCACGACGTCGGCCGCTGCGAGGTCCAGGTCGGCCGACGGGGTCACGACGATCGCGTTCTTGCCCGACGTCTCGGCGAGCACGTCCAGGTCGGGGCGCCACGACGCGAACATCTGCGCCGTCTCGATCGCCCCCGTGAGGATCACGCGGGCCACGCCCTCGTGCGTCACGAGATGGCGCCCCAGGTCGCCGTCGGGCACGCGTGAGAGCTGCACGACGTCGCGCACGGCCTCGGCCGTCAGGCTGCTGCCCGCGGGCGCGCTCGCCACGGCGTCCGCGAGCCCCGCGTGGATCGCGTCGACCGCGACCTCGAGGCAGCGCGGCGTCGCGGGGGCAGGCTTGGCGACCACGGCCGAGCCGGCCGCGAGCGCCGCGACGATCCCGCCCACGGGGATCGCGACGGGGAAGTTCCACGGCGGGGTCACGAGGGTCACGCCGTCGGGCGTGAACGTCGCGCCGGGCACCTGATCGAGCGCCTCGGCCGACCGCGCGTAGTAGCTCGCGAAGTCGACGGCCTCGCTGACCTCGGGGTCCGCCTCGGCGACGGTCTTGCCGGGCTCGTGCACCATCGCGGTCACGAGCGCGGTGCGCGCCTCCTCGAGGCGCGCGGCCACGGCCCGCAGCGCGCGGGCGCGGTCCGCGGGGACCACCTGCGCCCAGGCCGCGGCGGCCTTCCCCGCACGCGCGACGACGTCGTCCACCTCGTCCGTGCTGGTCACCTCGGGCGACTGCGCGGGCACGTACCCGGAGTCGGGCCCGACGACCCGTGCGGCCCAGGCGCGGTTCGCCGCGACGGCCGGGTCGGTGTCGGAGGCGTTGCGGAACCCGGTCGCGACGGCGTCGCCGGGCGTCGCCGCATCGAGCGGCCCGACGGCGTCGCGCGCCTGACGACGCGGCGTCACGTCCGCGTCGGAGTACCGGGTGCCGAGCTCGACCGAGGCGCGGTACGCGGCCTCCTGGCGGTCCATCGCGGTGTCCGAGGGGTGGTCCGAGGGGTGGTCCGAGGGCGCGAACATGGCGTGCAGGAAGTTCTGCTCGGCCGCGTTCTCCTCGAGGCGGCGCACGAGGTAGGAGATCGCGACGTCGAAGTCCTCGCGCGCGACGACCGGGGTGTAGAGGACGACGCGGCCGCCGTCCCGGGCGACCTCGTCCCGCACGGCCCGCGCCTCGCCCGGCGCCATGCCCTGGAGCATCTCGATGTCGAGCGCGTGGCTGACCCCGCGGGCGCGCGCGACGAGGATCGCGAGCGCGACGTGGAACAGGTTGTGGCTCGCGACGCCGATCCGCACGGCGTCGGTGCGTGGGGCGCGCAGCGCGTGGTCGACGAGGCGCACGTAGTTGGCGTCGACGTCGGGCTTGGTCGGGTAGGGCGCCTGCTCCCAGCCGTGGAGCTCGGCCTCGACCTTCTCCATCGCGAGGTTCGCGCCCTTGACGAGGCGCACCTTGACGGGGGCTCCGCCCGCCGCGACGCGCTCGGTCGCGAACACGGTGAGGCCGTCGAGCGCACCCAGCGCGTCGGGCAGGTACGCCTGGAGCACGATCCCGGCCTCCAGGCTGCGGAACTCGTCGCGCCCGAGGATCGTCTGGAAGACCTCGGTCGTCAGGGCCAGGTCGCGGTACTCCTCCATGTCGAGGTTGAGGAACACCCCGTGGTCGCGCGCTGCGCGGAACAGCGGCAGGAGCCGCTCGACGACGCGGTCGCGCGAGCCCTCGAGGTCCCACGTGACGAGCTGGGACGCGACCGAGGACACCTTGACCGACACGTAGTCGACGTCGGGGCGCTCGACGAGCGCGATGGTGCGGGCGAGGCGTGCCTGGGCCTCGTCCTCGCCGAGCACGGCCTCCCCGAGGAGGTTGACGTTGAGCGCGTAGCCCTCGGCGCGCGTGCGCGCGAGGTGCTTGCCGAGCCCCGGCCCGGCGTCGGCCACGAGGTGGCCCACGAGCTGGCGCAGGCGGATCCGCGCGGCGGGCACGACGACCTTGGGCAGCAGGGGTGCCATGCGCGCACCGAGCCGCAGGAGCGCGGTGTCGACGGGGCCGAGGAACCCCTGGGCGCCGCCCGCGAGCCCGCCCAGCAGGCCCAGCTCGTGCGCGGCGACCTGGACGTCCTGGGGGCGCGCGACGTTGTCGACGAAGCGCACCGCGAGCTCGAGCCCGGCGGGGTCGGACACCAGGGCGCCGAGGCGCTCGGCGGTCCTGCGCTCGCGCGCGCCCTCGGAGGCCGCGCTCGCCGCGGCGATCCAGCCGAGCGCGAGGCGCGCGGCGTCGTCGGTCAGGTGGTCGATCGGGGTCGTGGTCGGGACGCCGACGCGGTCGGGGGACGCGGGGGCGCCGGCTCGTGACCGGTCCTCCGCGCGTGCTGCCGCGGGGGCAGGCGATGCTTCGTTGCTCATCGTCCTAGCGTGCCTCGGTTGCTGACGCTTCGTCTTGTACGATCCGGGCTGTCATGGCATCGCTTCCGGACAAGTCCACCCCACCACGCACCTGGCCCGAGGGCGAGGCGCTGCTCGCTGCCCTGAGCCCGGCGATGGTCGACCTCATGGACGAGCTCTCGTCGACCATGTTCTGCGCCAAGGACGTCACGGGCCGGTACGTGCTGGTCAACCGGGTCTTCGTGGCGCGCACCAACGAGCGCTCCCGGCGCGCCGTGGTGGGCAGGCGTGCCACGGACCTGTTCGTGCCGCAGCTCGCCGAGCGCTACGACCAGCAGGACGCCGAGGTCCTGCGCTCGGGGCGCCCGCTGCGCAACGAGCTCGAGCTCATCCGCCGCCTGGGCGGCACGCCCGGCTGGTTCCTGACGTCCAAGCTCCCGGTGCACGACGGCGCCGGTCACCTCGTCGGGCTGGTCTCGGTCTCGCAGGACCTGCGCGAGGACGACGCCGACGACGCCTCGATGGACTCGATGGCGCGTCTCGTCGCAGGGATCGAGGAGCGCCTGGGGCAGGCGCTCACGGTCGCCGACCTCGCGGCGCTGGCGGGGTGCACGCCCGCCGTGCTGGACCGCCGCGTGCGGCGCGTGTTCTCGCTCAGCCCGCGACAGCTCGTGCTCCGCGCCCGGGTCGACCGCGCGGCCGAGCTGCTCGCCGGGACGGACCTCCCCATCGCGGAGGTCGCGGTCGCCACGGGCTTCTACGACCAGCCCGCGTTCACCCGCACCTTCGCGCGCCTGACGGGCGAGACGCCGTCGTCGTTCCGGCGGCGGGCGCGGCGGTAGGTGCTGTCGGACCCGCGTCTCGCGGTCGGTCCACCGGGACGGCCCTGGTCCCCGCGCGCAAGCGCTAGCATCGGCGGATGACAGCGCCACGGCCCGCCTCCGAGGACGGCCGCACCGGGCAGGACCGTCTCGCTCCCGTCGCTGTGCCGCTGGGCTGCGGAGCCCTTGCCGCGTTCGGCGCCACACCGGGCCCGGGCATCCTCGTCGGGGCCATGTTCGCCCCGGTCGTCATGCTTCCGTTCGGGCTTCTGCTGCTCGTCGGGATGGGATTCGCCAACGTCGCTCTCCTGCGGGCAGCCACGGGTCGGCGCCGGATCGGGCTGGGCATCGTGCTCACCCTGCTCGTGCCCGTGGGGATCGGGGCGGAGCTCGTGGCGCAGGGCGAGTTCCCCCTCGCCCCGCTCCACGGCATCCCGGTGCCGGTCGTGATCGGCGCCGTCGTGGCGGGGATCTCGACCTTCGCGCTCCCGGGGTGGTCGAAGCTGGTCGGCGGACTCACGATCGTGCTCGTTGCCGCGCTGTACGCATCGGGCACCGCGCAGGACGCCGCCGTCCGGGCGAGCGGTGCCGCTGCACGGGAAGCGTCGTACGGCCACCTGCGCCCCGGTGCGACGACGACCGCGTCCGGCGCCGAGACCGACCAGCACCTCGCGACCTGTCCGCCCGTCGCCCTTCCCCCGCTCGCGTCCCCGCCCGGGCCGTGCCAAGACTGGGAACCATGACCTCGATCCCCACCGCTGCCCTGCCCGGCGGCGACATCCCCCTGCTCGGCCTCGGCACCTGGCAGTCCGAGGGCGACGACTGCTACCGCGCGGTCCGCCACGCGCTCGACGTCGGGTACCGGCACATCGACACCGCGACCATGTACGGCAACGAGGAGCAGGTCGGCCGTGCCCTCGCCGCGTCGGGTGTCCCGCGCGAGGACGTGTTCCTCACGACCAAGCTGCGCCCCGCGGACGTGGGTCGCGAGCACGAGACCCTCGCCCAGTCGCTGCGCCTGCTCGGGACCGACTACCTGGACCTGTGGCTCATCCACTGGCCGCCGTCCGGAGACGCCTCGCCCTGGGTGTGGGCCGAGCTGCTCGCGGCGCGGAACGTCGGCCTCGTGCGATCGGTCGGGGTGTCCAACTACTCGGTGGACCAGCTCGACATCCTGTCCGAGCAGACGGGCGAGACCCCCGCGGTCAACCAGATCCCCTGGGGGCCCGACGACTACGACGCGCACCTCGTCGAGCAGCACGCCAGGCGCGGCGTGGTCCTCGAGGGGTACAGCCCGTTCAAGCGCACGAACCTCGACTCCCCCGCCCTGCAGGCGGTCGCCCGGGCGCACGGCGTGAGCACCGCGCAGGTCGTCGTGCGCTGGCACCTCGACCACGGGTTCGTCGTGATCCCCAAGTCCGTGACCCCGGCCAGGATCGAGGAGAACTTCGACGTCTCCGGCTTCTCGCTGAGCCCCGACGAGCTCGCGAGCATCGACGCCCTGGGGTGAACCGGGCACGTCCGACGCGGGCGCGGACGTGAAACCGCGACCGACCTGGCGGTACGTTGGTCGGACGCGGCCTCTCACCTCGGAGGCCGGGATACCTCATCACCCGGAGGAAGAGTGACGACGACGTCAACGCCGCCCACCAGCGGTACCCCCCAGGCAGCATCCGCCCCTGAACCGTCCCACGAGAAGGCCTCGGCCCTCGCGACGGCCCACAGCCAGCTCGCGAGCGCGGTCGAGATCCTCGGGTACGACCCGGGCCTGCACGAGATGCTCGCGACCCCGCGCCGCGAGGTCCACGTCTCGGTGCCGCTACGACGTGACAGCGGGGAGATCGTGCTGTTCAGCGGATACCGCGTCCAGCACAACGTCTCGCGCGGCCCCGGCAAGGGCGGCCTGCGCTACCACCCGAGCGTCGACATCGAGGAGGTGCGTGCGCTCGCGATGTGGATGACCTGGAAGTGTGCGGTCGTGGACCTGCCGTACGGCGGGGCCAAGGGCGGGGTCTCGATCGACCCGCGCCAGTACTCGCAGGCCGAGCTCGAGCGCGTGACCCGCCGGTACACGAGCGAGATCATGCCCGTGATCGGCCCCGAGCGGGACATCATGGCCCCGGACATGGGTACCAACGAGCAGACCATGGCGTGGGTCATGGACACCTACTCGGTCAACCAGGGGTACACGATCCCGGGCGTCGTGACGGGCAAGCCCATCCCGGTGGGCGGCTCGCTCGGGCGCACCACGGCCACGTCCCAGGGCGTGGTCCACACGACCAAGGCCGCGCTCGCGGAGGCGGGCCTCGAGGTCTCGGACGCGTCGGTCGCTGTCCAGGGATTCGGCAAGGTGGGTTCGCACGCGGCAGCGATCCTCGCGGGCCAGGGCGCCCGCGTCGTCGCGGTGAGCGACCAGTACGGCGGCGTCCACGACGAGGACGGGCTCGACGTCGCCGCGCTGTTCCGGCACGTCGCCGAGACCGGGACCGTGGTCGGTTTCGAGGACTCGGAGCCGATCGACAACCACGCGCTGCTCGCGCTGCCGGTCGACGTGCTCATCCCTGCCGCCGTCGAGGGGGTGCTCGACGACGAGACCGCGCACACCGTCAAGGCCCGCTGGGTCGTCGAGGGAGCGAACGGTCCGACGACCGCCGCCGGCGACCGCATCCTCGCGAAGAACGGGGTCACCGTGGTGCCGGACATCCTCGCGAACGCGGGCGGCGTCGTCGTCTCCTACTTCGAGTGGGTGCAGGCGAACCAGGCGTACTGGTGGACCGAGCAGGAGATCGGGGAGAAGCTCGAGCACCGCATGCACGTCGCGTACCAGGGGGTCTCGTCGCTCGCCCGCCGCGGGGAGATGAGCCTGCGCGACGCGGCGCTCGTCATCGGGATCCAGCGCACCGCGGAGGCGCACCAGATCCGCGGGCTCTACCCGTAGCGGTCCTCACCCGGCGCCCGGCAGGGGCGGGCCGCGCGCGGCGCGGACCGCCCCTGCGTCGTGCGGGCCGGCGCGCCCGCTCGCCCGCCGGCGCCCGACGGCGCAGCGTCAGCCGCGTCGTGCGCGCAGCGTGGTCACGACGGGGGCGAGGAGCGCGACGGCCGCCGCGACGCCGGCGGCGACCGCGACCGTGCCGTCGACGAGCGGACCGGCGGCCCGGCCGGCGGCGATCCAGCCGAGCCCCCAGGCCATGGCCAGCCCGATGCCGATCGCGACCACGGGGCGGCGTGCCGCGAAGACCGCGTAGGCGATCGCCAGCACGGCTCCGGCTGCGACGACGACGACGCCCCAGGCGGTCGCCCCCAGGGCCAGCTCCCCCACGCCGGCGTCGGCGAGCGTCGCGGCGACGTTCGCGAGCGTCGCGACGCTGGCCCAGCCCAGGTAGAGCCCGACCGTGCCGTCGAGGACGACGGCCTGCAGAGCGGTCGTGGGAGGGGTCCGGACGAGGCGGACGAGGATCACGGCGAGGACCGCCACGAGGACGCCGATCACCAGGACGCTGAGCGGCAGGACCCCGGTCTGGACGACGCCGATCCACGCGGCGTTGAGCAGCATCGAGGCCAGGACCCACCAGGACACCGCCCGGAGCCGGGGGTCCGTGGCCTGGCGCGGGAGCACCTGGTAGACCGCGAACACCGCGAGCCCCAGGTAGATCAAGGACCAGATCGAGAACGCGGGACCGTCGGGGGCGACCACGGTCGCGTCGGCCGCGAGGGCTCCCCCGGCGGCGTCCTGGATCGCCTGGCCGCCGAACGCCCCGGAGCCGTACGCGGCGCCGACGATCGCGACCGCCGCCCCGACGAGGACGGTGACCTGACGGACCCGGTCGGCGGTCGTGGGGGCCTCGACGGGCTGGGCTGACATGGTTCCTCGGACGGTGCTCATGCTCCCAGCATGCCAATACTCAGCATGCTGAGCATCCTGGGGTCGCTCCGCTGGTGCGACAAGCCCCTGAACGGTTACGCTCCGGCGCCAGCACATCGCCGCGCCGCGGCCCGCCGTCGGAGAACCACATGAACAGCATGCTGCGAGCGGGGCTCGGCGCACTCGTCCGTCTCCTCGCCCCGGAGACGACCGGGGCGTCGTCCACGGACCGGACCTTCGCCGAGCAGCAGTACGTCACGCCCGCCTGGGAGCACGGCCACGTACCGATGTCCGTCGACCTGTTCGGGGCCTTCGGCCGCACCCTCGACGCCCGGGACCCGCTCGAACGCTGAGTGCGGAGCGGCTGTCGCAGATCGGCAGGATCCGCGACGGCCGCTCCGCACCCAGCGGCACGACCCGGGCTCAGGACAGCGGCTGACGCCCCGCCCACTCGATCAGCGTCGTCCGGGGGCCCGTGAAGAACGGCGTCTCCTCGCGCACGTGGCGGCGCGCCTCGGTGGCCCGCAGCTCGCGCATGAGGTCGACGATGCGGTGCAGCTCGGCGGCCTCGAAGGCCAGGAGCCACTCGTAGTCCCCCAGCGCGAACGATGCGACCGTGTTGGCGCGCACGTCCGGGTAGTCACGGGCCGCCAGACCGTGGTCGCGCAGCATGGTGCGGCGCTCCGCGTCGGGCAGGAGGTACCAGTCGTAGGACCGCACGAACGGGTACACGCACAGGTACGCCCCCGGCTCCTCGTGCATGAGGAAGGCCGGGACGTGCCCGCGGTTGAACTCGGCCGGGCGGTGCAGCGCGACGTTGGACCAGACCGGCTCGAGGTGACGGCCGAGCTCGCTGGCCCGCAGGCGCTGGTACGCGCCCTGGACGGACTCGACGGTCGGGCCGTGCCACCAGACCATGAGGTCCGCGTCGGAGCGCAGGCCGCCCACGTCGTACCACCCGCGGACCACGAGGTCGCCGTCGACGGCCGCCGGGTCGTCGCCGCCGCCGACCGCGGCGAGCGCGGCCTCGACCATCTCGGTGCGCTCGGCGGGATCGGCCGGCAGGGACTCGGCCAGCGCGAAGACCGACCACATGGTGTAGCGGATCGAGTCGTTGATCTGCTCGTGGTCCACGGGGACGCGGTGTGCGTCGTTCATCGTCGTGCCTCTCTGAAGTACGTCGTGCTCCCGGTCCGTCGACGTCCCGGGAGTCGTGCGGGTCGGGTCAGCGGTGCAGGTCCGTGCTGCACAGCGCCGGGATGCCGCTGGGCTCCCCGTCGCGGCGCAGGCAGCAGTCCGGCGCGCACACCGAGCGGAACGGGCCGAGCTCTCCGACCACGGCCTCCGTGAACTTCTCGTCGCGGGCGATCGCCGCACGCTCGAGCACGAGGTCCACGAGTCCCTTGACGAAGGGGGCACGGGTGCCGACCGTGCCGGCGCGCACCGCGGTGATCCCGAGCCGCGCCGCGGTCTCCATGGCCTCGGTGTCGAGGTCGTACGCGACCTCCATGTGGTCGGACACGAAGCCGATGGGCGAGAGCACGACGTTCGTGACGTCGTCGGCGGCCAGCGACTCCAGGTGGTCGTTGACGTCGGGCTCGAGCCACGGCTGCGCGGGCGGGCCCGAGCGCGAGCAGAACGTGAGGTTCCACTCGACCTCGTGGCCGAGGCGCGCCGAGACCTCCTCCGCGACGACGCGGGCCAGGTCGAGGTGCTGGCGCGAGTAGGTCGCGTGCGAGATGCGCGACGCGGCCTCCATGGTGAGCGGGATCGAGTGCGTGACGAACACGAGGCGGGCCTCGGTGACGTCGCCCCCCTTGGCCGCGAGCGCCTCGTAGCCCTCGAGCACCGCGTCGATGTTCGCCTGCGCGAACCCGGGGTGGTTGAAGTACGAGCGCACCTTGTCGAACTGGATGCCGGTCGAGCCGTCGGCACCGAGCTCACCGCGCGCGTCGAGCGTGAGCGCGAGGTCCTCCCGGTACTGACGGCACCCGGAGTAGGACGAGAAGGCCGAGGTCACGAGGGCCACGACGCGCTGGGCGCCGGCCTCGGCGAGCTGCTCGACGGCGTCGCGCGTGTAGGGCTCCCAGTTGCGGTTGCCCCACACGACGGGCAGGTCGATCCCGCGGTCCGCGAGCTCCTCCTCGAGCGCTGCCTTGAGCGCGAGGTTCTGCTCGTTGATGGGGCTCTTGCCCCCGAACCCGTAGTAGTGCTCTCCGACCTCCTCGAGACGCTCGTCGGGGATCCCCTTGCCGACCGTGACGTTGCGCAGGAACGGCACGACGTCCTCGGGCTTGTTGGGCCCTCCGAACGAGTACAGGAGGAGGGCGTCGTAGGGGCGGACTTCTGCGGCAGCGGCAGGAGCGGTGCTGGTCCGTGCACCGGGTCCGGCGGCCGTCGTCTGGGGCGAGTACGAGGGCATGCCGCCATCTTCTCAGTCGTTCCTGGACGTTCCCCGCCCGAGGGGATCGAGGCCGACGTGACATTGACGGGACAGTTCGTCAGAACGACGCGCGACCCCGCGTCACGGTGTGCCCCGCGTCGGTGAGCACGTCCGTGGCGGCCTCGACCGAGTCCTCGGGGACCAGCACGAGGTCCGCGTGGAACGTCGAGGCGACGAAGACCGCGATGCCCGCGTCGGCGAGCGGAGCGACGATCGCGGCGAGCATCCCGGGCTTGCCGAGCCCGTGGGCGTCGCCGTAGAAGCCGGCCCACCGGTCTCCGTCGCCGCCGAACGGCGAGGCCTCGCGCAGGACCGTGAGCCCCTCGGGGGCGCGGACGAGCGCGACCCACTCGTCGTCGTCGGGGAACGCGGAGTGGGGCTCGTGGGCGAGCGTGAAGAACGAGTCGAGCAGGCGGAGCTTCTGGGCGGACATGTCCGCGAGCCTAGGCGGGGCCGCCGACACGCGAATCCCCCGCACGAGCGGTGTGCACTGCACAACAACCCGTGTGCGCGGCACTTCACGAGCGCCAGGCCGTGGTTAGGCTCGACGCGTGAGCGCCCCCACCCCCACGCCTGGGCTCCTGCCCGCGCCCGTGAGCCTGCACCTCGCCGCCGGCTCGTTCCCGCTGACCGACGGCACCCCCGTGCGCACGGACCCGGCCCTCGCCCCGGCCGCGCGATGGTGGCGCCGGACCACCGAGGACGCGTTCGGCCTGGACCTGCCGTTCGCCGTGAGCGCCGCGCCCCGCTCCGCAGCGCAGCCCGACGACGCCGGCCCGGCAGGCGTGACCCTCGCCCTCGACGCCTCGCGGCCCGGAGGCGGCTACCGCCTCGAGATCACCCCGCAGGCCGTGCTGCTCACGGCCGCGGACGTGGCCGGCGCGCACGCGGGCGTCCAGACGCTGCGCCAGCTCGCGGGACCGCAGGCGTACCGCACGGCGCCGGTCACCGCGGCCACCGACGCCCCCGCGTCCGCCGCCCTCCTGCCCGTCCTCACGATCGAGGACCACCCGCGCTTCGGCTGGCGCGGCGTGC
Organism: Oerskovia douganii; assembly: GCF_015142735.1. GTDB lineage: Bacteria > Actinomycetota > Actinomycetes > Actinomycetales > Cellulomonadaceae > Oerskovia > Oerskovia douganii. The sequence goes on from NZ_JACSPN010000004.1 coordinate 98,940, forward strand.
TGCTCGACGTCGCCCGGCACTTCCTGCCCCCGCGTGAGGTCATGCGGTTCATCGACCTCGCGGCCGCGCACAAGCTCAACGTCGTCCAGCTCCACCTCACGGACGACCAGGGCTGGCGCATGCAGGTCCACCGCTACCCGCTCCTCACGGAGGTCGGCGCCTGGCGCGCCGAGTCGAACGTCGGGACGTGGCGCACCGGGGTCTTCGACGGGCGCCCGCACGGCGGCTTCTACACCCAGGACGACCTGCGCGAGATCGTCGCCTACGCGCGCGAGCGGGGCGTCGTCGTCGTGCCGGAGATCGACGCTCCCGGGCACGTCGAGGCCGCCGTCGCGGCCTACCCGTTCCTCGGGACGCGCAAGACCCCGCACACGGTGCGCACCACGTGGGGCGTGAGCACCGAGGTCCTCGACCCGTCGGACGAGGCCCTCGAGTTCTTCACGAACGTCCTGGACGAGGTCTGCAGCGTCTTCGACTCCCCCTGGATCGCGATCGGCGGCGACGAGGTCCCCACGACGCTGTGGCGCGAGAACCCGGCGATCGTGGCCCTCGCGGAGCGGCGCGGCCTGGCGGACGTCGCCGACCTCGCGGGCTGGTTCCTGGCCCGCCTGAGCGAGCACGTCACGGCCAGGGGGCGCCGTGCGGTCGTGTGGGACGAGGGCTTCGGCGAGCAGCTCCCGCGCGACGTCGTCGTGACCGCGTGGCGCGGCTTCACGGTCGGTGCCGACGCGCTCGAGGCGGGCAACGACGTCGTCATGGCCCCCGAGCAGGTCGTCTACCTCGACCACCGCGCGGGCGACGGCGAGGACGAGCCCGTCCCCGTCGGCTTCCTGCGCACGGTCGAGGACGTCTACGCGTTCGACCCGTTCCCGCCCGAGGTCCTGGCACAGCACCCCGGTCTCGACTCCGCGCCCGGTCGCCTGCTGGGCGCCCAGGCCGAGGTCTGGTCCGAGCACCTCGACTCGCCGCGCCGCGTGGACTACGCGACGTTCCCGCGCCTCGCGGCGTTCGCGGAGGTGGTCTGGAGCCCGACGGCGGAGCGCACCCCGGGCGGGTCGGCCTCGGCCGAGTTCCTCGCGCGGCTCGAGCACGACCACCTGCCGCGCCTCGACGCGGCCGGCGTGGAGTACCGCCCGCTCGGCGGGCCGACGCCGTGGCAGCAGCGCCCCGGCGTGCACGGCTTCCTGCGCCACCTCGACCAGGAGATGGCCGCGGGCGGCTGGGCAGGCGTGGGCGGCTGGGTCGAGGGACGGGACGAGCACTCGGAGGGACAGGCATGAGCACCACGGAGACGACGAGCGATGCCGGCGGACGGGACGCGGGCGTGACGCTCGTCGTGCGCGGCGCACGGCTCACGACCCCGGACGGGCTCTCGGAGCCCGTCGACCTGCTGGTCGCGGGCGACACGATCCTCGACGTCGTGGCCGCGGGGAGCGTGCAGGCACCCGCAGGCGCACACGTGGTCGAGGCGGCGGGACGCGTCGCGCTGCCCGGGCTGATCGACTCGCACGTGCACGGCGAGGCCGCGGTCCTGGACCCGGACGTGCAGCTCGCGATGCTGCGCCAGGGCGTGACGAGCATCGTCGTCGGGCAGGACGGGGTGTCGTACGCCCCCTCCGCGCCGCTGCCCGTCGCGGCCGGCACCCCCGACGCGCACACCTGGGCGACCGGGTACTTCAGCGCGATCAACGGCGAGCACCCCACGTTCCGGGGCGGGTCGGTCGCGGACCTGCTCGCGACCTACGAGGGCAGCACCCCCCTCAACGTCGCCTACCTGGTGCCGCACGGCACGCTCCGGTACGGCGTCCTGGGCGGCGCGGCCCGGCCCGCGACCCCCACCGAGATCGACCGCATGACGGACCTGCTGCGCGAGGCCCTCGACGACGGCGCGTGCGGCATGTCGACAGGCCTGGAGTACGCCCCCGCGTCGAACGCGACCGACGACGAGCTCGTCGCCCTGGCCCGCGTCCTCGCCGAGCGCGGCCTGCCCCACGTGAGCCACATGCGCGGCTACGAGGACAAGGCCGGGACCGCGATGGCCGAGCTGGTCCGCGTCGCGCGGGCGTCCGGGGTCGCGACCCACGTCTCGCACTACCACGGTCCTGCGGCGGAGCTGATCGGCTACGTCGAGGACGCCCGCGCGGCCGGGCTCGACGTCACGTTCGACTCGTACCCGTACCTGCGCGGCTGCTCGATCCTCTCGATGGTCTCGCTCCCCACGTGGCTGCCCATCGCGGACCCGGACGCCACGGTCGCGATGCTCCAGGACCCCGACGTCGTCGCGCGCCTCAAGGCCGAGCACTTCCCCGGCCTCGCGGACCTCTGGGGTCGCGTGACCATGGCCGCCGTCCCCGGCGAGCTGCGGTGGAGCGAGGGCATGCCCCTGCTCGACGTCGCAGACCGCCTGGGTCTCGACCCCGTCGACACGACCCTGCGCATCCTCGTCTCGACCCACCTGCGCGCGGGCTGCGTGTTCGCCCAGCCGCCGACCAACTCGCCCGAGTCCGTCCGGGCGCTGCTGCGCCACCCGGCGCAGATGGGCGGGTCGGACGCGATCTACCAGGGCGGCCGCCCCCACCCGCGCGGCTGGGGGGCGTTCGCACGCTTCCTCGCCGAGCACGTGCGCACGCTCGGCGACTGGACGTGGCACGACGCCGAGCGGCACCTGTCCACGGCCGCCGCCGAGCGGTTCGGGTTCACCGACAGGGGCCGCCTCGCGCCCGGTGCCCGGGCCGACGTCGTGCTCCTCGACCCGCAGACCGTGCAGGACGTCGCGACGTACGAGGACCCGCGCCGGCCCGCGACCGGGATCGACGACGTGCTCGTCGCCGGGATCCCCGTGCTCGCGGGCGGGCAGCCCACCGGCGCGACCCCGGGGCGCGCGCTGCGGCCCACCGTCCCGGCGGGCCGCGCATGACGGCTGGTGCACGCGCCACGACCTCCGGTGCACCGGGCGCAGGGAGCCCGGCCTCCGACGCCGCCCGGAACTCGTCGCAGTCGCTCCGTCGAGCCCTCGCGATCCTCGACGCCCTGCGCCACGACGCCGCCCGGGGCCTCAGCCTCATCGAGCTCGCCGACGTCCTGGGGACGCACAAGAGCACCGTCTCCCGGCTGCTCGCCCCGCTCGTCGAGGTCCACCTGGTCCGGCGGACGCCCAGCGGGCGGTTCGTCCTCGGCGCCGGGACGCTGCGCCTGGGCCAGGCCTACCTCGAGGGGCTGGACCTGCGGACGGTCGCGGAGCCGCACCTCGCGGCCCTCATGCGCGCGTCGGGCGCGACGTGCCATCTCGTGGTGCACGACGGCCTCGACGTCGTCTACATCGACAAGAAGGAGAACACCGCGGTCGTGCGCATGGCCTCGCGCATCGGCCGCCGCATGCCGCTGTACTGCACGGGCGTCGGCAAGGCCATCCTCGCGGCGAGCGACGTCGACCTGCTCGACGCCGTCGTCGAGCACCCCATGCCCGCCGTCACCGACCGGACCGTGACGGACCCCGACCACCTGCGCGCGGAGATCCGCACGGTCGCCCAGCGCGGCTACGCGATCGACGACCGCGAGAACGAGGCCGAGGTCCGCTGCGTCGCGGCCGCCGTCGTCGACCACACGGAGACCGCGATCGGCGCGCTCTCCGTCTCCGCCCTCGCCTCGCACATGCCACCCGCCCGGGTGCGCGAGCTGGGCCCGCTCGTCGTGCTGGCCGCCCGCGCGGTCTCCGCCGGCATGGGCTCCGTGCGCTGCGGCTACGAACCCACCGGGAGGAACGCATGACCCACCCCACCCAGCCGTCCGGCCGCGCGACCGTGCCGGAGGACCCGGGCCTCGTCGTCGGGCCCGCGACCAAGGGCCTGCGGCTCGACGCCGAGCGGACCGTCGCCGACGTCCTCGCCGGCTCGCCCCGCATCACCGACGACACCTTCTCGTGGCCGCTGCTGACGCTCGACGACGCGGCCCTCGACCACAACGTCGCGCTCATGGCGCGGCTGTGCGCTGAGCACGGCGTCGAGCACGCACCGCACGTCAAGACCGCGATGTCCCGCGGGCTCTACGCCCGTCAGGCGCGCGCCGGGGCGTGGGGCGCGACGGTCGCGAACCCGTCCCAGCTGCGCGTGGTCCGCACGTGGGGCGTCGAGCGCGTGTTCCTCGCGAACGAGCTCGTGGACCCGCGCGACATCGCGTGGCTGCGCCGCGAGCTCGAGGCCTCGGTCGCCCCAGGCGGCACGCCGCTCGAGGTGTGGGTCTACGTCGACTCGATCGAGGGCGTCGGTCTGCTCACGCGCGGCTTCGCCGGGGCCTCCCCCGAGGTCGTCGCCGGGCTGGGCGTGCTCGTCGAGGTCGGCGTCCCGGGCGGGCGCACGGGCGTGCGCAGCACCGCCGACGCGCTGGGCCTGGCCCGCGCCGTGCGTGCCGCGGGCCTGCGCCTGCCGGGCGTCGCCGGGTACGAGGGCTCGGCCGCGGGCGGCACCACGCCCGAGGACCTGGCCAAGGTCACGGCCTACTGCCGCGGGCTGCGCGACGTCGCGGCGGCCTTCGTCCGCGAGGGCCTCGTGCCCGACGACGAGCCCGTCGTCGTGACCGCGGGCGGCAGCTCGTTCCTCGACGTCGTGCTCGCCGAGCTCCCGGGGCCGCTCACCGTCCCCGGAAGCACCGGGACCGACGGGCCGGACGGGTCCTCGATCACGCGTGACGTGCGCGTCGTCGTGCGCTCGGGCGCCTACCTCACGCACGACCACGGGTTCTGCGCACGCATGGACCCGTGGGACCGCATCCCGGGCGGCGAGCCCATGCACGCGGCCGCGGTCGTGTGGGGTCAGGTGCTCTCCGTGCCGGAGCCCGGGCTGGTCCTGTGCGGGGTCGGGCGGCGCGACGTGTCCTACGACATCGACCTGCCCACGGCCCTGTGGGTCCGCACGCTCGACGAGAACGGCGACCTGCGCCCCGCGCACGACCTCGCCGGCACGCGCGTCACGGGTCTCAACGACCAGCACCTGTACCTCACGATCGACCCCACGCCCGCGGGCAGCACCCCCGTCACGGCACGGATCCGGCCCGGCGACGTCGTCGGGTTCGGGATCTCGCACCCGTGCACGCTCTTCGACAAGTGGCGCGTGGCCGCCGTCGTGACCGACGACGACCAGGTGATCGACATCGTCGGCACCGAGTTCTGACCGCGCCGGACCACCCGGCACCTCCCGCAGGATCCAGAGAGAAAGAGACACCATGAGCACCGCCAAGTCCCCGATCAGCACCCCGCACGCACCGACGCCCGCCCACACGTTCCACCAGGGGGTGCGCAAGGGCCCGTTCGTCCAGGTCTCGGGTCAGGGCCCGGTCGACCCCGCGACGAGCGAGTACCTGTACCCCGGCGACGTCGCGGCGCAGACCACGCGGACCCTGGAGAACGTCAAGGCCATCGTCGAGGGCGCGGGCGCCACGTTCGACGACGTCGTGATGCTCCGCGTGTACCTCACCAAGCGTGAGGACTTCCCGATCATGAACGACGCGTACGGCGCGTTCGTCGAGGCCAACTGCCCGGGCGGCGTGCTGCCGGCCCGCACCACGGTCTTCACGGGGCTGCCCCGCGAGGAGATGCTGGTCGAGATCGACGCGTTCGCGATCACGGACTGACGCCCTTCACCGCTGAGTGCATGATTCGGCAGCGACTCGCCGGGCGTGTCGCAGCCGGATCATGCACTCAGCGCCAGGAACCCAGGTAGAGACTCGTGACCGAGGCTGCGACCTCCGTCAGCCGGGTCGGCGTCCGGCCCATCAGTTCGTCGAGGTCGATCGGCCCCGGAGCGATCGAGAACGCCGCCGTGATCCCTGCGGCCCGCGCGCGACGAGCGGGCAGCAGGACCTGCCCTGCGATCACCACGACGGGCGGGCGCCCGGTCGACGCCGCCGCGAGCGCCCCGACCGCGTCCGCGACCTTGCCGCTGACCGACTGGGAGTCGAACGACCCCTCGCCCGTGAGGACCAGGTCGGCGTCGGCCACGGCGGCCGGCAGCCCGATCGCCTCCGCGACGAGCGTCGCCCCGTGCTCGAGCTCGGCCCCGAGCACCGCGACGAGCGCGGCGGGCACCCCGCCCGCGGCACCGGCCCCGGGGAGGTCGTGGGTCCGCACCCCGGTCCGGCGCTCGAGCAGGTCCGCCCAGCGTCCGAGGGCCGCGTCGAGGAACGCCACGTCCGCCTCGCTCGCACCCTTCTGCGGACCGAAGACGGCTGCCGCCCCGCGCTCCCCCACGAGCGGGTTCGTCACGTCGACCGCCAGCCGCCACCGCACCTCCCGCGCCCGTGGGTGCAGCGCGTCGAGGTCGAGACCGACCACGCGCGCGAGCCCCTCGCCGCCGTCGGGCACGAGCCGGCCCGCGAGCTCGTCGTCCGTCGAGGACGGGACGGTGGCCGGGGAGTGCGCGAGCAGCCGGGCGCCGAGCCCTGTGAGGAGGCCCGCGCCCCCGTCGGTCGAGGCCGAGCCCCCGAGGCACACCACGACCTCCTCGACGCCGGCGTCCAGGACCGCGGCGGCGAGCGCTCCGGTGCCGCGCGTGTGCGCGTGGAGGGGTTGCAGGCCGACGTCGCTCACCCCGGGCAGGCCGCTCGCCGCCGCGAGCTCGACGACGCCGATCCGGCCGTCGGCCGACACGCCGTACCGGGCGCGGTGCGGGCGGCCGATCGCGTCCACCGTCGTGAGCTCGCGCGCCTCGACCCCCCAGACGGACAGGAGCGCGTCGAGCGTGCCCTCTCCCCCGTCGGCCATGGGCAGGAGCGTGACCTGGGCGTCCGGCGCGGCCGCGAGGACCCCGTCGGCGAGGTGGCGGGCCACCTCCGCCGCGGTCGCGGACCCCTTGAACGCGTCGGGCGCGATCACGACGCGCACCGGTCGCGACCCGGTGCGCGAGGGGTCGACGGGCGGGGTGGCGTTCGTCGTCGGAGGCACGCCCCGATCGTAGCCAGCGGGCTCGGACCGCGCCGGGCGGATCCTCGTCAGGGGGACAACCGGGCGCCGGCTGTGCCGGCGCGGCCCGGTGCTGCCGTGCTCGCTGCGACCGCGGCCTCGATCCGCGCCTGCGTGCGCGCCTCGCGGCGGCGCCGTGCGCGGACCACGCCGAGCACCAGGCCCACCAGCACGAGCAGCGCTCCGACCTGCACCCACGGCAGGGCCCAGGCCCCGTACGTCGCGGTCACGGGTGCGGGTGCGACCTCGACCACGTCGTCGCCCACGACGAGCGGGATCGCCGTCACGTCGCCCGAGACCCTGCCCAACGGCCAGACGCCCTCGATCACCACCGTCCCGCTCGCGCCCTGGCCCGGCAGGACCTCACGCTGCGCGGGGGCCGTGACGTCGCGCGCGTTCCAGCCGAACAGGCCCGCGATCGTCGCCTGCGTGTCCGCGCCGAGACGCACGTTGCCCTCGTTCACGACCGTGTAGTCGACCCGCACCGCGCCGCGCGCGAACGGGTTCCAGCTCGGCTCGTACGTCGCACGGACGTCCGCGAGCGCGAGGGCCGGGGCCAGGTCGCCCGCGACACGCAGGTGCAGGCGCGCACCCACGCGCGTGTCGAACGTGACGGCCGTCCCGTCGTCCTCCGCCCTCGCCAGGGCTGCGACGACCCCGGCCGGGTGGTCGCCGGGGGTCGCGTCGGCGGGCACGGTGACGGTGAACGGGACGGTCACCGAGTCCCCTGCGGCGACCTCGATCCGTCGGGACGGACCTGCGGTCCCGCCCTCGCCCAGCGTGATCCACGCCCCGCCGTCGACGGGGGTGGTGCTGGCGGGGAGCAGGTCGAACTGGCCGTCCGCGGTCACGACGCCGTCGCTCGCGTACACGTCGAACGTCGCCGGGTGGTCGCTGAAGTTGGTCACGGTCACGTGCTCGACGGCCTGAGCGCCGGGGTCGACCGTCAGCCGGTAGGACACGCGCCCGTCGGGCCCGTCGGCGGTCGCGGGCTCGACGGCCCAGGTCGTGCGCTCGTCGGGGGTCGCGGCGGCTGCGCCGACCGTCGTCGCGGTCGCACCGGTCAACAGGGCCCCCGCGAGGACTGCGACGCCCACGGTCCGGACCAGTCGTCCCCGGGCCGGGAGGCGGGCCGGGGCCGACGGGCGGACCGCGCGGCTCGGACGGGGGGCGGGGCGTGAGGTGACGTTCATCGGCGGGCTCCGAGCGGGAGGGACGGGACCGGCGCCGTGCGGCGACCCGCGAGCGGGACGTGGGCGGCGCCGTCGGGCACGCTGACGGTCTCGCTCTTCCCGGTCGACTAGTCGCCTGAGCCGGCGGGCACGGG
>NZ_JACSPN010000004.1:107228-258584 GCF_015142735.1 Oerskovia douganii
AGGTCCCCGCGTCGGTGCGTGACGTCGTCGGGCGCCGGGGGCAGGACGGGCCGGCAGGCCCGGGCGCGCCGCAGCGCACCCGTGCCCGCCGGCTCAGGCGACTAGTCGACCGGGAAGAGCGAGACCGTCAGCGTGCCCGCGTAGTCGCCCGCGCGGGTGTCGACCGGGACCTCGAGCGCGAGGTCGGCCGAGACCGTCGTGGTCCCCAGGCGCCCGTCGGCGGTCGCGGTCGCGAGCGTGGCCGGAGCGGCGAGGCCCGCACCACCGCCCAGGAGGGAGGCCACGGGCGAGCCCGCGCTCACGCCGTCCTTGGCCGTGACCAGGCCGGGGGTCCAGCCGAGGTTCTGGGCGCGCAGCGTGCGGGGGCCGGAGGACAGGTCGCCTGACTGGCCCGACACGGTCCAGCCGCCCGCCGACCCCGCACGGGAGTCGGTCACCGAGACCTCGGGGAGCCGACCCGCGAAGCGCAGCCGGTCGCCCACGTTCTCGCCGCCCGTGAGCGCCACGCCCGCGCCGACGTCCGCGACCGACAGCGTGAGCTTGCCGTCCACCGTGCCGGGCTCGGGCACGGTCGCGAGCAGCGGGATGCCGTCCGCCTCGGTCGCGGCCCACAGCTCGTGGGAGACGCGCCCGACGTCGGCGTTGTCGAGGTAGGCGCCACGCACCGGGTCGGTGCCGGTCGCGGCAGCCGCGAGGAGCTCCGAGCCGGGGCCCTTGGCGTACACGGGCACGAGGTGGTTGGTGTGCCCGCCGCTGTTCCAGCTGACCTGCGGGGCCGCGCCCTGCGCGCCCTGGACGGGGGTCCAGGCCGGGTTCGCCGCGGGACCGGAGAGGTAGCCGCACTCGTGGTCGGCCGTGATGACCACGAGGGTCTCGTCCCAGCTCGAGTTCTCCTCGACCCAGTCCACGACCGTCTCGATGGTCCGGTTGAAGTCGACCTGCTCCTCGACGGCGCCCGCAGTGTTGTTGTCGTGGGAGGCCCAGTCGATCGCGCCACCCTCGATCATCACGAAGAAGCCCTCGTCGGACGCGTTGGACAGCACGTTGAGCGCGGCGTCCGTCATCTGCGGGAGCGAAGGGACGTTGTCGTTCCGGGGAGCCGTGAACGGCACGTCGCCGGACTTCAGCGCGGTGCGGTCCGCCTGGAGCGTGCCGGCGACCTGCGCGGTCCCCAGGACGTGCGTGGGCGTGTCCCCCTCGGCGAGGGCCAGGAAGTCTTCCTTGGACTGGACCAGGTCGAACGCGCTCTGGCCGTCGACCAGCTTGTTCCACTCGGTCTCGCCGATGTAGCTGTAGCTGGGCGTGGCCCGCTTGTCACCGTTGTCGTCGTACCAGGGGTTGCCCGCGCCGAAGATCACGTTCGCGCCCGAGTCCATCATGTCGGCCGCGATGTCGTGGTAGTTGTTGCGGTGCTCGTTGTGCGCCAGGTAGGACGCGGGCGTCGCGTGCGTCCACGGCACCGAGGTGACGACGCCCGTGGCCTTGCCCAGCTCGAGCGCGCGCTCGGCGACGGTCGTGAGGTCCTCGTGGTTCTCGTCCTGGCCGATCACGTTGTTGAGCGTCTTGACGCCCGTCGCGAGCGTCGTGGCCGCGGCCGCGGAGTCGGTCGAGCTCTTGAGCGGCGCGGAGAAGCTGCTCCAGTTCTGGACCGGGTCGTACGTGTTGCCGAACTGGTACGTGGACATCGCGAGGGCGACCGGGAACTCCTGGTAGACCTGCGTACCGGCCTGTCCGGGCACGGGCGTCGAGGCGCCGCCGGGCTTCACCGTGGTCTGGTAGGCCGTCCGGCCGTGCTCGAACTGGCTGCCGAGGTCGACCTGGTTGAACCCCATCCCGTCACCGATGAGGTGGATGATGTTCTTCGGCCCCGGCGCCCCGGGGTCGGCGGACGGCGCGGCGAGCGCTGGCGTGGTCGAGGAGATCGCGATACCTGCCGCGAGGACGCCGGTCCCGGCGACCCGCAGCCACTTCATCGGTACACGTGAAGTCATGGTCTCTTCCCTGTCGAGGTCTGGTCCGGTCCGGAGTCGAGTTCCGGCCGGCACTCCAGAGCCAAGCGGTCAGAGGTGGCGACGGGGTGAACGGCGAGGGGCCACCCAGGGAAGGACGGGGTAAATGTCCGTCTCGGCGCGGCGAGTCGCCGCCGTGGGCAGCTCGCGGCAGCGCGCTGCCCGGCTCGGGCGCGGGCCTCGCGCCGCTCAGCCGTCCGCGCGCAGGTCCGCGAACCGTACGAGCTGCCCCACGGCGCGCTCGGCGCGCTCGTCGAGCCACGGCATGGGGAAGAGCTCGATCGTCCAGTCCTCCTTGGACGCGAACACGCCCGTGGGCACGATCAGGTCTCCCATGAACGCGAACAGGGGACGCAAGGCCTGGTCGATCACGAGGGTGTGCCGGGCCGTCCCGCCCGTGGCGGCGAGCAGCACGGGCTTGTCGACCATGGCGAGCGAGTCGACGAGGTCGAAGAAGGACTTGAAGATCCCGGAGTAGGAGCCACGGAACACGGGCGTGGCGACGATCAGCAGGTCGGCCTGCTCGACGCTCTTGAGCGCGAGCTCGAGCTCCTCGCTGCGCATCCCGATCACGGTCGCGGTCGCGACGTCCTGCACGTGGTCGCGGACCTCGATCGTGCGGGCGTCGACCTGGACACCCGTCGCGGCCAGCCGGGCCACGGTCTTGTCGAGCAGCAGGTCCGTCAGGGCGCGCGTGGTCGAGGGGAAGCTCACCCCGCCGGTCACGGCGACGACGCTCAGCGCACGCTGTCCGGTCGGTACGGGCTGAGCGGGTGCTGCGGGCATCGTGGCTTCCTTCACTGCGGGACTGCGGGGCTGGTCTGCGTCACCTCTCGAACACGGGCGACGCGCAAGTTCATCCCGGCCCCGGCCCCCGCTACTGCTGGATCACCTGCGCAGGGACGCCGAACGTGTCCTGCTGGAGGAGCGTGTCGATCTGTCTGCGCTGGTCGCCCGACGTGTAGATGATCCGGACGAGCGCGCGATCGGGCTGGTCGTCGCACGGTAGCCCCGTCTCCACGCTCACGGAGGACCCGATGCTCTCGAGGTCCTCGACCAGACCCGGGTTCTGGGCGAGCGCGTCGTCGACCTCTCCGAGGAGCGAGATCGCGGCGAGCACCGTGACGCCGAAGCTCTGCTGGACCACGAGCGCGCGGAGCGTCCCGGCCGTCGTGTCGTCGGTCCACCGGGCGGTGATCGCCTCACGGTCCAGCCACTCGCGAAGCCCTGCCACGCGTGCCGTGTCGCCCGTGACCAGGTACTGACCACTGGCGTACGACGAGGCGAGCGCCTCGCTGCCACGGATCTGCGCGGTCCCGTCGTTGAAGAGCGGCGCGGCCGAGACCCCCGGCCCTCGCTCCCCCACGACGACGAAGACACGACCGCTCTGGTCGCCGGACAGGTCCGGCGCCACCTTGACGAGTCCTAGACCGAGGTCGTCGCTCAGAGCACCGAGCTCGGCGAAGACCTCGTCGTCGTCCATCGAGGACGCGCTCACGTCGATGCTGACGGTGGCGTGCGCCCCGATCGACTGAGGAAACGCCCGGTCGTGCAGGTCGGTCATCACGACCGCGAGCGTGGCCAGCAGCGCGAAAAGGACTGTGGACACCCCGAAGACGATGCTCCTGTGCAACTTGCTCCCCCTTGAGAACCCGCGTCCCGGCCACGACCGGTTCCCCGCGACGTTCGTCGATCGCTGCCGGGAAGGCCTCACGCCTTCCCGGCAGCGGTGTGATCACTTCGTCCGTCAGCAGGTCCGGTAGCAGTAGGCGTCGTCGTTGCTCCAGATGTTCACGGCCGACTTCTCCGCGGTCGACCGCTGGCCCGAGGCCGTGTCGGCGCTGCGCGACTGGTTGCCGTTGAGCACGACGGTGGACCCGTGGCACTTGTCGACGGTGCAGCAGGAGCGCACCTTCACGTTCCAGAAGCCGTATTCCCACGTCCCGCCCGACGACGGGTACCGGGCGTCGGGCCCCGGGTTCAGCCAGGTACTGACAGGGCACCGGTGATGGCCGGTACGACGGATGGCATCACGGCCGCGCTGGCAGCCGCAGGTGCTCCTAGGGCGGCCACCCCGAGCGCGGCGACGATGGTGGTCTTGATCTTCCGACTCATGTCTATCCCCTGATTCATGGACGGCACTCGGGATCCCCGCTGAGACGGGTCGAACCCCGTCCTCCGAGCGCAGGCATCCTTGCCTGCGTGGCGGACGCTAGCAGACTCGGGGGAGGTCGACACGTGGCGGGTCGAACCATGGTCACGTCGAGGGTGCGCGGTCGGGCGCGCTGCCGGGGGCGCTCCCTCGGCGACGCAGGTCAGGCGCGGCGCGCGGGGATGTCGGCCTGTGCGCTGCGCAGCTTGTCGAGCAGCCCCTTGAGGGTCGCGAGCTCGTCGGCGTCGAGCGCGCCGCCCACGTAGTCGCTGATGGTGCGCACGTGCTTGCGCCCGATCTCCTTCTGGAGCCGCGCCCCCTCGGGGGTGAGCCGGACGATCGTGCCGCGGGCGTCGTCGGGCGCGGGGACGCGTTCCACGAGGCCGCGCTGCTCGAGGCGCTCGGCCATGCGGCTCAGCGAGGGCTGGCTGATGAGGACGAACTCGTTGAGGTCGCGCAGGCGGGTGCCGCCCTGGGGACAGCCGGCGAGAGTGAACAGCACGTCGTACTCGCGCATGGTCAGCTCGTCCCAGATGTCGTCGGCCTGGAAGCGGCGCATGAGCGCGACCTGGGTGCGGAAGAGGGCTTCCCAGGTCTCGGCGGCCTCGCGCGTGGTGGCTCGGTCGCGGACGGTGGGGGCGACGGTGGTGGGGCTGGTCATGTGTCTCTCGATCCTGCGGCGTGCGCCTGCCCGACGGCGGTGCTCGCCTGCGCGGCACGCGTCACCCCGGGTAGATGCGTTCGTATGAACTCGAGCGGTACAACCGGCGGGGCGAGAGGTGTATTCCGGACCGCCCCGGCGGCACGCCCCTACCTGCCGAGCCGACGCTCTCGCTGCGAGTACGAGCGCAGGGCGCGCAGGTAGTCGACGCGACGGAAGCTCGGCCAGTACGCCTCGCAGAAGTAGAACTCGGCGTGCGCGCTCTGCCACAGCAGGAACCCGCCGAGCCGCTGCTCGCCCGACGTGCGGATCACGAGCTCGGGGTCCGGCTGGCCCTTGGTGTAGAGGTGCTCCTCGATGTGCTCGACGTCGAGGTTCTCCGCCAGGTCCTGGAGCGAGGCGCCGCTCGCGGCCTGCTCGGTCAGGTACGCGCGCACGGCGTCGGCGATCTCGTGCCGCCCGCCGTACCCGATCGCCACGTTGACCTGGAGCCCGTCGATGCCGGCCGTCCGCTCCTCGGCGTCGCGCAGCGCGGTGGCGAGGCGCTCGGGCAGGAGGTCGAGTCGGCCCATGACCCGCAGGCGCCAGCGGCCGGTCTCCGCGAGGTCGCACACGGCGTCCTCGATGATGTCGAGCAGCGCGCTGAGCTCTTCGCGCGAGCGGGACAGGTTGTCCGTCGAGAGCATCCAGAGCGTGACGACCTCGATGCCCAGGTCCTCGCTCCACGTGAGGAACTCGGCGATCTTGTCGGCCCCTCGACGGTGCCCCGTCGCGGCGGTCTCGCCGAAGGACTTCGCCCAGCGCCGGTTGCCGTCGAGGATGACGCCGACGTGGCGCGGCATGGCCTCACGCGGCAGGGAGGCCGCGAGTCGTCGCTCGTACAGCCCGTAGAGCAGGTGGGGCATGCGCACGTGAGGTCCTTCGCGGTGTGTAATGGATGAGCGGCGACGGGGCCGGGCGGTGCCCGGGAGCGTCGCGCGAACGGCACGAGCACGGAAGGGTGCTCGGGTTCGTCGCTCGCCACACGGTACCCGAGGCAACTGTCGATTTGTCCCGACGTCCGCATCGACGGGCGGCTTTGCGCAGGATCTTCACAGTCGCGCGCAGCAACCTACGGTGACGTAACTTACGATGGCGTAGGTTGTTCCTGAGCCACGCACGTCGACTCACGCGCACTCCCCGGGTCAGGGACGTCCCGCCCCACCCGACCGCCGAACGAGTAGGAGCTTCTCCGTGGCACGACCCTCCGACCGCCCGACCACCGGCGACGCCGTCGAGAACGCCCTGGAGTCGGCCACCGAGGCCGTGGCGAGCGCGAGCGGCAAGGTCGCCGACCTGGTCGACTCGGTCAAGCCCCGCCTGCGCGGCTGGATCCACGCCGGCACGTTCCCCGTGGCGCTCGTCGCGAGCATCGTCCTGGTCGTGCTCGCGCCACCGGTCGCGGGCAAGGTCGCGTGCGCGATCTTCGGGTTCAGCGCGTGCCTCCTGTTCGGCACGAGCGCCGTGTACCACCGCGGCAACTGGTCACCCCGGGTCGCGGGGATCCTGCGCCGGGCGGACCACTCGAACATCTTCCTCATCATCGCGGGCACGTACACCCCGCTCGCGGTGCTGCTCCTGCCGAAGCAGACCGCGACGATCCTGCTGGTCATCGTGTGGGCGGGGGCGCTGCTCGGGCTCGCGGCACGCATCATCTGGCTCAACGCGCCCCGCTGGGTCTACGTGCCGATCTACATCGCCCTCGGCTGGGTCGCGGTCGGGTACATGCCGCAGTTCTGGACCACCCCGAGCGGCCCCGCGATCGTGTGGCTCGTCGCGGTCGGCGGCCTCGCGTACACGCTCGGCGCGGTCGTCTACGGCCTCAAGCGCCCCAACCCCAGCCCGCGCTGGTTCGGGTTCCACGAGATCTTCCACGTGCTGACGGTCGTGGGCTTCGGCTGCCACTACGCCGCGATCATGATCGCGGCGCTCAACGCCTGAGGCCCCGCCTCCCGCCGTCGCTACGGCTCCCGCGGCCCGACGGCGTAGCGCCGGTTCGCGAGCGACGGGTTCGCCGCGCGCACCACGTCCAGCGCGTCGGGGTCGATGTCCGCGGTCCGCAGGTCCGCTCGCTCGTCGAGCTCGAGCCCCACCCGGCCGTCGGGCCCCACGAGCAGCGACCGACCGGTCACGCCCTTCCCGGCCTGCCCGACGGCGAGGACCACCGACGTGTTCTCGATCGCCCGGGCCCGGGCCAGGGTCCGCCAGTGGTCGGCCTTGAGCTCGCCCGCGGCCCACGCCGCCGGGACCACGAGGACGTCCGCGCCCGCGTCGACCAGCCTGCGCGCCGACTCGGGGAACCGCAGGTCGTAGCACGTCATGACACCGAACGTCAGCCCGCCCACCGTCATCGTGGTGGGGGGCGCGTCGACCGGGCCGGGCTCCAGCCGGTCCGACTCGCGGTGCCCGAACGCGTCGTAGAGGTGCACCTTGCGGTACACCCCGACCAGGTCGCCGGAGCCGTCGATCGCGACGACGGCGTTGACCGCCCGTGGAGCCGGTGCCGAGGCGGCAACCGTGCCCGTGCCCGGAAGCGTCGTGCCCGCGATGACCGCGACCCCGGTCTCGGCCGCCCAGCGCGCGAGCGTCGTGACGAACGGTCCGTCGAGCGGTTCGGCGTGCTCGACGCCGACGCCTCGCGGGTCGAACCCCGAGGCGTACTCGGGCAGGACCAGCAGGTCGGCACGCAGACGCTGCGCCTCCGTGAAGGCCGAGCGCACCACGAGCAGGTTCGCCGCGTGGTCGTCCGAGACCTCGATCTGGGCGATCGTGACCCGCACCGGACCACGCGGCGTGCGCGTCATGTCAGTCGTCGCCGCCGGAGTCGCCGCCCGAGCCGCCCGGGCCGTCACCAGCACCCGGGTCCCCGGCCGACGACGCGCCGTCCCGGCCGGTGCCGGTCCGCTCGGAGTGACGGACCTTGCGGAGCTGCTTGTTCATCGACACGAACAGCACGACGCACGCGAGCGCGACCGCGAAGATCGTCAGGAACCCCGGCAGGCCCGGGGACACGTCGGTCGGCTCGAGGCCGGGGCGCAGGTCACCGCCCGTCGGGGCAGGGGACGGCGTCGTCTCGGCCGTCACGCCGGCGGCCCAACCCGGGCCCCCCGGGAGGTGCGACGACAGGTCGACCGCGAGCTGCGGCGTCGGGCTCATGCGAGACCTTCCTCGGTGCGGATACCGGCGAACAGGTCGTCCTCCGGAAGCGTGGTGGGGACGCGCGACTCCGCGAGCTCGAACTCCTCGATGGGCCACACGGCCACCTCGAGGTCGCGCGGGATCGCGAAGAAGAAGCCGTCCGGGTCGATCTGCGTCGCGTGCGCGATGAGCGCCGCGTCCCGCTGCGGGAAGTACTGCGCGACCTCGACCCGCGTCGTGACCTCGCGCTCGGGGATCTCGCGCGCCGCCCGGGACTCGACCCAGTCGCTGAACGGCGACTCGAGACCGGCGTCCACGACGGCCTCGTGGATCGTGCGGATGCGGTTCATCGAGAAGTCGTGGTTGTAGTACAGCTTGAGGGGCTCCCACGCGGGCGCCCCGCCCTCCACCCGGTAGCGCTCCGGGTCCCCCGCGGCATGGAACGCCTCGAACGCGACCTTGTGGCACATGATGTGGTCCGGGTGCGGGTAGCCGCCGCTCGGGTCGTACGTCGTGATGACGTGCGGGCGGAACTCACGGACCAGCTCGACGAGCGGCGCCGCGGCCTCCTCGAGCGGGACGAGCGCGAAGCAGCCCTCGGGCAGCGGGGGCAACGGGTCGCCCTCCGGCAGCCCGGAGTCCACGAAGCCCAGCCAGCGGTGACGCACACCGAGGGCCCGGGCCGCCGCCGCCATCTCCGCGCGACGCAGCTCGGCCATGCCCTCGGGTGTCCCGGGGACCTCACCGAAGCTCGGGTTGAGCACGTCACCGCGCTCGCCACCCGTGCAGCTCACGACGAGGACCTCGACGCCCTCCGCGGCATAACGGGCGGACGTCGCGGCGCCCTTGCTCGACTCGTCGTCGGGGTGCGCGTGGACGGCCATGAGCCGCAGCGGTGCGCCGTCGACCGTCCCGGGCGCCGAAGCCGTGCTCGGGCGCGCCGTCGATTCGGTCACAGGTCCTCCAGGGGGTACTCCGGTGCGAAGAAGTTCAGAGACAATGATGTCTCATGAGCAGGTAGTCCACCCAACCCCTGGACCTCGATTCACCATGACGAACAGCACTCCCCCGCCGGGAACCTCCCCGCACACGGGCCCCGACGCGCTCGACGAGCACGAGAACCCGATCGGGCTCGCCCCCCTGACGACCGGACCGCGGCCCCCCGCGGGCCGCTACGGCCCCGAGCCCACGGCCACCCGCCGACGGCTCGCGATCGCGGGCATCGTGGCCACCGCGGTCGTCGGGGTCGGGATCACGATCTGGATCGGGCTCGGACAGGCCTCGACCCCGGTGCGCTACGACGACTTCGGCTTCAAGGTCGTCAGCTCCGAGCAGATCGACGTGACCTTCCAGGTCTCGATGGAACCCGGCACGCAGGCCGAGTGCACGATCGACGCGCTCGCCGAGAGCTACGCACAGGTCGGGACGGTCGACGTCGTCGTCGGGCCGAACGACCAGCTCGAGGGCCGCTACACCGTGAGCGTCGCGACCTCCGAGCTCGCCACGACCGGGATCGTCGAGAGCTGCCGCCCCCTGCCCTGACAGGTCGGTGGAACCGCTGGCCCACGCTCCTCGCCGGGTGCGAGGATGGACGTGCGGGCGGCGGGGCACCCCGCAGCACGTCCCGCAGCACCGCAGGGGTGAGCATCGGTGTGATGCAGCGGACATTTGGTATCCTGAGGGATTCACGCTGCCCCAGAAGCATCAGGACCAGCGAAACCCGCCACGCGGCGTCGGCGACCAGCCGACGTCACCACCCCGGGCAGGCAGCGAGTCGCTCTCAACCGCACCCACTGCCTCACCCTGTGCGGTCACGTCCACCGACGTCGACCGCCGGAACGCAAGGAAAGGAAGGAGCGAACCGTGACCGAGACCAGCGTCACCTGGCTGACCCAGGAGGCACACGACAGGCTTCAGGCCGAGTTGGCTCACCTGTCCGGTGCCGGCCGCACCGACATCGCCGAGCGCATCGCAGCCGCCCGCGACGAGGGAGACCTCAAGGAGAACGGCGGCTACCACGCCGCCCGCGAGGAGCAGGCCAAGAACGAGGCCCGCATCCGCGAGCTGACCGCGAAGCTCCGCAACGTGCAGATCGGCACTCCTCCGGACGACGGCAAGGTCGAGCCGGGCATGCTCGTCACGGCCCTCGTGGCCGGCGAGGAGATGTCCTTCCTGCTCGGCTCGCGAGAGATCGCCGGCGGCACGGACATCCGCGTCTACTCCCCGACGTCGCCGCTCGGCGAGGCCATCAACGGCACCTCGATCGGTGACAAGGTCGCCTACGCGGCCCCCAACGGGAACCAGATCGAGGTGGAGATCCTCGCCGCCAAGCCGTTCGAGGCGTGATCCACCGCTGACGAGCCCCACCAGCCACCACCGACGGTGGCTTCCACCCCACGGCTCGTCCGCCAGGTGACGCACGCCGGCCCGGCAACCCCCGGGTGCCGGGGCCTGCGTGCGTCATGACGAAGGAGCCGACCGGCGAGGGAGCCGGCCGACGAAGGAGCCGGCCGACGAGCCCGACCTCAGCCCGTCAGGACCCGGTACCCCGCGCCCCTCAGCCGCGCGACGAGGGCCTCGCAGTGCTCCTGCCCCTTGGTCTCGACCTGCATCCGCACCCAGGCCTCGCCGATCGCGAGGTGCACGTCCGTGCGGTCGTGGTCGATGTGCATGATCGAGCCGCCGACCCCCGCGATGACGTCGAGCATCTGCGCGAGCGCCCCGGGGCGGTCGTCGAGCAGGACCTGCATCTGCATGTACCGGCCCGCGGCAGCGAGCCCGTGCCGCAGCACGCGCAGCAGCACCAGCGGGTCGATGTTCCCGCCGGACAGGATCGCCACCACGGGCCCCTCCCACCCGGTCGGGTCGGCGAGCAGCGCCGCCACACCGGCGGCACCCGCCGGCTCGACGACGAGCTTGGCACGCTCGGTGATCATCAGGAGCGCCCGGGACAGCTCGTCCTCGGTCACGGTGCGCACCTCGGCGTCCAGCTCGGACACGATCGAGAACGGCACGGGGCCCGGGGTGCCCACCGCGATGCCGTCGGCCATGGTCGAGCGGGCGAGCGACGTCGTCGGGAAACCTGCCGCGAGCGAGCCCGGGTACGCCGCGGCGCGCGCGGCCTGGACCCCCACGACCTTGACGTGCGGCGCGGCCTCGGCCATGGCCGCCGCGACGCCCGCGACCAGCCCGCCGCCGCCGAGCGGCATGACGACGGTGCGGACGTCGGGCACCTGCTCGAGGATCTCGAGCGCGAGCGTGCCCTGGCCCGCGACGACGTCCGGGTGGTCGAACGGGTGGATGAAGACCGCCCCCGTGCGCTCGGCCTCGGCCTTCGCGGCGGCGAGCGTCTCGTCGACGTCGACACCGACGAGGCGCACCTCGGCCCCGTACTCGCGCGTCGCGGCGACCTTGGGCAGCGCGGCGTCGACCGGCATGTAGACCACGGCCTGGATGCCGAGCAGCCCGGCCGCGAACGCGACACCCTGGGCGTGGTTCCCGGCGCTCGCCGCGACGACGCCGCGCGCCTTCTCGTCGGGCGTGAGCCGGGCCATGCGGATGTACGCGCCGCGGATCTTGAAGGATCCGGCGCGCTGGAGGTTCTCGCACTTGAGGACCACGGGCACACCGGCGACCTGGCTGATCGCGCGGCTCGTCTGGACGGGGGTGCGGTACGCGACGCCGTCGAGCATGCGGGCGGCGTCGCGGATGCTGTCGAGCGTCACACCGGGCTGAGCACGGGTCACGCGTCGCCGCCGTCGCTCGTCGGAGCACCCGTCGAAGGGCCCGACGGCGTCGCTCGCCCGCGGCGCGCAGGCCTGCGACCGCGCGGGGTCTCGGGGGCGACCTCGTCGGTGCCGAAGTCCTCCTCGGCACGCCGCACCATGACCGGGAGCGCTGGTCTGCCGCGGATCACGAGGGTGTCGTCGGTCCCGAGGTCGGGGAACTTGTCGTGCCCGTTGAAGTACAGGATCACGGTGTTGATCGTCGCGGCGAGCGGCACCGCGAACAGCGCACCGACGATGCCGGCCGCGAACCCACCGCCCGCGACCACGAGGAGCACCGCGACCGGGTGCAGCGAGACCGCGTGCCCCATGAGGAACGGCTGGAGGGCGTGGCTCTCGATCTGCTGGACCGCGAGCACGATGCCCAGCATGATGAGCGCCGCGACCCACCCGTTCGCGACCAGGACCACGAGCACCGCGACCGCGCCCGTGACGACGGCACCGATGATCGGGATGAACGAGCCCACGAACACGAGGATGCCCAGCGGGAGCGCGAGCGACGGCACGAAGAACGCCGCACCGATGCCGATGCCGACCGCGTCGACCAGCGCCACGAGGATCTGGGTGCGGGTGTAGGCCGACAGCGTGACGATGCCCCGACGCCCGGCCTGGTGGATGGTGAAGCGGGAGCGCGCAGGGAACAGGCCGACGCACCACGACCAGATCGTCCGCCCGTCCAGCAGGAAGAAGAACGTGCAGAACAGCGCGATCACGGCGCCCGCGGCGACGTGCCCGACCGTCGTGGCGGCTCCCAGCGCCCCGGACACGATGGTGTCCTGGCTCGAGCTGATGACCCCCTCGAGCTCCTTGAGGTACCCGTTGATCTGGTCCGTGCCGATCCCGAACGGCCCGGCCTCCAGCCAGTCCATGAACTCGTTGAACCCGTCGATCGCCTTCTCCCGGAGCTCCGAGATCCCGCTCACGATCGTGCTGCCCGCGACCGTCACGAGCCCACCCACCACCGCGAGCATGCCCAGCAGGGCGGTGATCGAGGCCAGCCCGCGCGAGAAGCGCAAGTGCTTCTGCAGGACGCGGCGCACCGGAGTCAGCAGGACCGTGAGGAGCAGCGCGATCGCGACCGGGACCACGATCACCTTGAAGAGCGTCGTGACGTAGAAGGCCGCCGTGACGAGCGCACCGATCAGGAGCAGCCGCCACGACCACGCGGCCGCGGTCTGGATCGACGGCGGGACCGCGTCGGCACCGTGCGGCCTGCCGTCCCGCATGCTCGTGCTGACCGCCGGCTGCCCCGGCCCCGGCGAGAGGGACGGTCCCGCGGTGGCGGGCGCCGTCGTCGGGCCCTGGGCGGTGGCCTCGGCGTCGCGCCCCTTGCGCGGTGCCGCGCTCACGCGAGCGCCCGCGTGAGGTCCGCGATCAGGTCCGCCGCGTCCTCGATGCCGACCGACAACCTCACGAGGTCGTCCGGGACCTCGAGCGCCGAGCCCGCGACCGACGCGTGCGTCATGCGCCCCGGGTGCTCGATCAACGACTCGACGCCGCCCAGCGACTCGGCGAGCGTGAACACCTGCGTGCGGGCGCAGACCGCGAGCGCCTTCTCCTCGCTCCCCGCCCGGAAGGACACCATGCCGCCGAACCCGCGCATCTGCCGCGTCGCGAGCTCGTGACCCGGGTGCGACGCGAGGCCCGGGTAGACGACCTGGGTCACCGCGGGGTGCGCCTCGAGGAACTCGGCGACCGCGGCCGCGTTGGCCGAGTGACGGTCCATGCGTACGGCGAGGGTCTTGAGGCCGCGCAGCGTGAGCCACGCGTCGAACGGCCCGGCGACCGCGCCCGACGAGTTCTGGTGGAACCCGACGGCGTCGGCCAGGCCCCGCGTGCCCGCGGGCGAGAGGAGGTCGCCCGGGAGCTCGGCGCCGTCGGCCACGACGAGCGCTCCCCCGACGACGTCGCTGTGCCCGCCGATGTACTTGGTCGTCGAGTGCACGACGACGTCCGCGTCCAGCCCGAGGGGCTGCTGCAGGTAGGGCGTCGCGAACGTGTTGTCGACCACGAGGGTCGCGCCGTGCTCGTGCGCGATCTGCGCCAGGGCCGCGATGTCGCTGATGCCGAGCAGCGGGTTGGTGGGCGTCTCGACCCACAGGACCTTGGTGCGGCCCGGCTGGACCGCGGCCCGCACGGCGTCGAGGTCGGTGAGGTCCACGGCCGTGTGCTCGATCCCCCACGGACCGAAGACCCGGGCGACGAGGCGGTACGTGCCGCCGTAGGCGTCGTCGGGCACCAGGACGTGGTCTCCCGGGCGGAGCGTCGCACGCAGGAGCGTGTCCTCCGCCGCGAGGCCCGAGGCGAAGGCGAAGCCGCGCGCCTGCGCGGCCCCCGCCGGGGTCTCGACGGCGCCGAGCGCCTCCTCGAGCGCCGTGCGGGTCGGGTTCGCGGACCGGGAGTACTCGTACCCGCTGCGCAGACCGCCGACGCCGTCCTGCTTGTAGGTGGAGACCTGGTAGATCGGGGGCACCACGGCCCCCGTCGCTGCGTCCGGGTCCTGCCCCGCGTGGATGGCGCGGGTCGAGAAGCCGGAGGTCGACCAGTCGGGGTGGGGAGTGCTCGCGCTGCTCATCCTGTGAGCCTACGTGGCCGGGGGCCGCAGCTTCCTGCGGAACACGACGGTTCTCGGAGAGCGGACGTGTGGGTTGTGCACGGACCGTGGGCGGAGGTGGGGACGGGTGCGGGTCGGGTCCGGTCGGGCGCGGGCCGGGCGCGGGCCGGGCGCGGGCCGGGCGCGGGCCGGGCGCGGGCCGGGCGCGGGGAACAGGCACCGGCGGCAGGGTGTTGCCCAGGTGTCGGCTACAGGTGGAGGTAAAGATGTTCGAGTCGTTGTTCGGGTCCTCGATGAAGACCCAGATGGTCGCACCCGAGAAGGCTCTCGCCGGACGGGACGAGCCCGTGCTGCCCGTGGCACGCCCGCACACGGTCCTCGGGACCTCGATCACGGGACCGTGGCCCGAGGGCACGCGCGTGCTGTACCTCGCGATGGGCTGTTTCTGGGGCGCGGAGGAGATCTTCTGGCAGGTGCCGGGAGTGGTCTCGACGGCCGTCGGCTACATGGGCGGCACCACGCCCAACCCCACGTACGAGGAGGTCTGCACCGCGCGCACGGGCCACACCGAGACCGCGCTCGTCGCGTACGACCCGACGGTCGTGACCGAGGAGGAGCTGCTCAAGATCTTCTGGGAGCGTCACGACCCCACGCAGGGCTACCGGCAGGGCAACGACGTCGGCACCCAGTACCGTTCGGCGGTCTACTGGACGACGCCCGAGCAGGAGGCCGCGGTCCATGAGACCGAGGCCCGGTACCAGAAGGTGCTGACCGCGCGTGGGCTCGACCCCATCACGACCGAGGTCGCGCCCGCCGAGGGCCGCACGTTCTACTACGCCGAGGACTACCACCAGCAGTACCTGGACAAGAACCCCAACGGGTACCGCTGCCACGCGACGACGGGGATCCCGTTCCCCGACGCGGCGTGACGCCCTGGTCGTCCCCCCGCTGATGCCGAACCCGAGGTTCGTCTGGCACGTCCCCACGCCAGCCTGACGAACCTCGGGTTCGGCACCCCGCTCAGTCGCTCAGCAGGTCAGCAGGTCAGCCCCGACCCCGGCACGACGCCCAGGATCGCCGTGATCTTCTGGTAACGGTCGACGCGGCTCTGGACCGACGCCGGGTTGCCGCCGTTGCACTCGAGCGCGCCGTTGAGCGAGTTGATCGTCTGGCCGAACCCGGCCCCGCCGACCATCGCCTCGTGCGACGTCATGACCCCGGGACCGTTCTGGGTGTTCCAGTACCAGAGCGCCGTCTGCCAGGCGATCGACGGGTCCTGCTCGACGAGCCACGGGTTGTTCAGCAGATCGATGCCGAGCGCGTCACCGGCCGCCTTGTAGTTGAAGTTCCAGCTGAACATGATCGGGCCGCGGCCGTAGTAGGCGGTCTGGCCCGCCGGGCAGCCGAACGGCTGCGAGTAGTCGCACTTGATCCAGTAGTTCGCCTCGTTGATCTCCTTGACGTACCGCAGCCCGACCGACTCGAAGTCGGCGTGCGTCAGGAACGCCGCCGCCTCCTGGGTCCGCGTCGTCTCGGTCCCCGTGTTGGCGAACCTCGGGTACGCGGCCAGGGCGTCGACGAGCCCCTGGTACGTGTAGAACGCGTTGCGCTTCGGGAAGATCGCGTCGAACTCGGCCTCGCTGATCACGAAGTCGGACTCGCCGCCCTGACAGGCCCCCTTGTCGGCCCACGCCGTCGCGGCGCCCGGGTTCTCGCGCTGCGTCCACCACTTCGCGGTGAAGTTGCGGCCGTGGTGCGAGACCGTGGCCCCGCCCTGGTACGCCGTGCTCTCGCTCCACGGCGCGGCGCACGGGTTCGCGGGCGCCGCGGTGGCGGTCACGGCCGTGAGCGGCGCAGCGGTCGGAGCGGTCGTCGCGGCCCCCGGTGCGGCGGCGGCCGTCGCGACGACCGCGCTCACGAGCCCGGCCGCCACGATCGCGGCTCCTCGGCGCATGCCGGAGACAGTTCTCTTGCCAAACATTCGAGCCCCCATTTGCTCTTCGCTGAACAATTCTTGTGAACGGCTGGCGCCGCGGTCACAAGGTAGCGACGGTCACAATTGTCAGCAACTCGAACAAACAGGTATCGAGGGGACCCGCGGCAGCGCCCGGGACACCCCTGGACCGGCCCCCGGCGTCAGCGCCGGACGGGTACCTCCGCGTCACCCCGTGCCCCCTGCGCGAGCAGCAGCCGACCCACGGCCTCGTTGCGGCACAGCACCGCGAGCCCCGCGGCCGCCGGCCCCCGCAGCGCCAGGACGAGGGCCACGACGACGCACACCCCGACCGTCGCGCCCGCGAGGACGTCGTGCGGGAAGTGGACCCCCTGCACCAGGCGCGCCGCCCCGGTGACGACCGCGAGGACGACGGGCGCGGCGACCAGGACCCGGTAGGGCGGGAGGCGACGGGCTCGACGGAACCGGAGCGCCGTCGTCGTGCCGAGCGAGTCGCGCGGGCGGCCCGTGGCGAGCGCCGTGAGGACGACCGAGGTCGCGAGCGCGAACGCGATGGTCGTGTGGTTGCTCGGGAACGACCAGTCGCCCGCCTCGGGGCAGTGCGCGATCTCGATGAGGTCCCAGCAACCGCGGGGCTGCTGGACGATCGTCTTGGCGACCTCCGACGTCGCGTACGCGACCACGGCCGCGACGCCGCCGACCAGGGCGGTCGCGACCGCGCCGGTCCCCGCGCCGCGCGCCTGCCAGGCAGCGAGGAGCCAGAGCAGGGCCAGGGCGATCACGCCGACCTCGGCGACGAGCTCGACCCCGGGCAGGTCCGCCGTCCGGGCGGTCACGGCGAGGTAGAGCTCGGTGCTCGGCCCGCGCAGGAGCAGCAGGGACGGTACGACGACGGCGGCCGCGAGCAGCCAGAGCAGGGCCAGGAGCAGGGACGATCTGGGGGACTTCACCCCGGAATGGTACGGACGTCTGCGCCGCCCGGACATCCGACCGCGGTCGGATCCGGCGACCTCCCGGCATCCCCCGCGCGGTCCACACTCCGCCTCCACGAGCGCGCCGTGGCATCGTGGGGCGCGTGACCGACACGCGCACCGCCGCGCCCGCCGACACCGCCCTGCTCGTCGCAGCCCGCCTCCTCGCCGCGGCGCTCGTGTGCGGGTCGGCCGTCCTGCTGTTCGCGGTGCACGTCCGGCCGCTCGGGTACGTGCCCCTCGTCGCGGGCGTCGCCCTGGGTCTCGTGATCGACCGTCGGCTCGGCCGCGACCTGCTGCTGATCGCGGTCGGCATGGGCATCATCAGCACCATCCCGCTCGCTGCGGACCTGAGCGACGCGGGGATCGCGCGCTTCGCCGTCGTGCTGTCGCTCGCGGTCCTGGTGCCGTGGGCCGTCTCCCGCTACGTGTACCGCGACGACGCGATCCGCTTCCCCGTCCGCACGGGCAGGCGGTGGAACCGTACCCAGATCGTGTACCTGCTCGTCGTCCTGGTGGCGGGCTACCTGATCCTGCCCGCGTACTTCATCGGGTCCGGGTCGTACCGGAACTGGCCCGCGATCGAGACGCCGCAGGAGATCGCGCGGCTCTTCGTGGGCGTCAACGCCGTGGGGATCTGGGACGAGCTGTTCTTCGTGTGCGTCGTGTTCGCGCTGCTGCGCCGTCACTTCGCGCTGTGGCCCGCGAACCTCCTGCAGGCGGCCGTGTTCGTGTCGTTCCTGTGGGAGCTGGGCTACCGGAGCTGGGGCCCGCTCCTGACCATCCCGTTCGCGCTGGTCCAGGGCTGGATCTTCGCGCGCACCAAGTCGCTCACGTACGTGGTGTGCGTGCACCTGCTGTTCGACGCGATCGTGTTCGCGGTCCTGGTGCACGCCCACCACCCGGAGCTGTTCGACGTGTTCGTCACGGGCGGGCGCTGAGCCGCCCTCCGCGGGCTCGCCCGGCACCCGCCCGCTGTCGCGAGCACCTCGGGTCACCCTGCGGGGGTCGCTCCCCCGTCGAGCGGCGGCACGTAGAAGGCCGTGGTCGCGGCGGCCGCGGCCTCGGCCGCGGCGGGGTCCGCGCCCGAGGACTCGTGGGCGGCACGCCAGAGCTGGGCGCTGGCGGTCTGGAGCGCGCGCATCCGGGGGCTCGTCTCGAGCTCGGCAGGGTCGCCCAGGTCGACGCCCGCGAGGTGCGCGGCGAGCCCGACGAGCGTGAGGTCCCACCCGACCCCCACGGCCCCGGGGCCGAACCTGTCCCAGAACTCGGGCGGCACGACCGCGACGTGCTCGAGCGTCAGCTCGGTGGCCCCGCCGTCGGCGGGCGCGAGGCGGAGCTCGACCGTGCTCCGGTCCTCCTCGCTCATGCCCCAGGTCACGAGGAACCGGCGCGGCGGCTCGCACTCGCGCACCTCGCCGCCCGCGTTCCCCTGGAGCTGGTAGCGCCCGCCCAGGCGCAGGTCTCCGGTCACGGGCAGGAACCAGCGCGCGATGCGGTCGGCGTCGGTGCACGCGTCCCAGACGTCTTCGACGGGGGCGTCGTAGGTGCGGCTCAGCAGCACGACGCGGGCGTCGTCGCGGTCGCCGGTGACCCGACGGGCCTTGTCGATCTCGGTGCTCAGGTCGAACGTCATCTCGTGGCCTCCTTCGCGGGGTCCGGTCGCGGGTCCGCGGCCGGGGCGGTGCGGGGAGCGTCCGGCTCGTGCGAGGCGGCCCGACGGCGGGCGCGGCGCCCGCGTGCGAGCTCGGTCCCGAGCGCGTCGAGACGCTGGTCCCAGGACCGTCGGAGCCCGTCGAGCCAGTCGTCGACGTCGTCGAGCGCGGAGGGGTCCAGGGCGTAGAGCCTGCGGGTGCCGGCCGCCTGGGCGGTCGCGAACCCGTTCTCGCGCAGCACCCTGAGGTGCTGGGAGACCGCGGGCTGGCTGATCCCGAACTCGTCGCGGATCACGGCCGCGAGGTCACCGGCGGACGTCTCGCCGCCGGACAGCAGCTCGAGGATCCGTCGCCGGACGGGGTCGCCGAGGACGTCGAACGCTTCCATCAATCGATCATTCATCCACGGCTTATATAAGTCAAGAGTGAAGGAACTCAGCGGCCCTTCTTGCGACCCTTCATCGACTGCGACTTGCCGAGCCGCTTCGCGACGGACTTGCCCGACTTCTTGCCGCCCTTCGGCGCCTGCTTGGCGCCGCTGCGCGCCGCGCTCGCGGTCCGGGTCCCCTTGGTGGCCTGCCCGGACTTCGCCCCCGCACCCTTGGCGCCCGACGGCGTCCGGCCGTCGCGCTTCTTGTCCGCCTCGGGCGTGGGCGGGGTGGGGCCCGCGACCCCGCGCGAGCTGTTGGCCGTGCGGCCGCGGACGATCCCGATGAACTCCTCGACCAGGTTCGACTTCTCCTCGGTCACCCACCCGAGCGCGACGGGCGCCTCCGGCCCGCCCTCGAGCGTCCGGTACGTGAGGTCCTTGCGGTGGTGCAGGCGCGCGAGGGACTGCGGCACGACCAGCAGACCGATCCCGGCGGCGACGAGCTCGATCGCGTCCGCGGTCGTCGCCGGGCGCTCCAGGGCGGGCCGGCCGGGCAGGGCAGGACGGGCCTCGTCGTCGGCGGCAGATCCCTCTGCGGGGTCCGCCCAGCCCAGCACGTCGTCGAGCGGGTGCAGCACGACCTCGTCCGCGAGGTCCGCCACGGTGAGCGCTTCGTCACTCTCGAGGGCTGCGAAAACGTGGTCGCGCGGGACCACGACCACGGGCACCTCGGTGTACATCGCGATGTGGCTCAGGCCCTCGCTGCGCACGGGACGACGCAGGATCGCGACGTCCGCCCCGCCGTCGAGCAGCAGGGCCTCGACCTGCGATGCCGGGGCGGCGAGCGCCTCCAGGCGCACGTCCGGGACCCGGTCGATCCACGTCCGCACCCACTTCGAGGGCGTCACGCCGGGGACGTACGCGAGGCGGAACCCGGGGGTCTGCGCGTCGGTGACGTCCTCGGCCGGTAGGTCGGCGTCGTGCTCGGCGCTGCGCGCAGTCTCTTCCACCCCACAACCCTAGCCGCCCCGGGACGAGGGAACGGGGCCGGGACCGATACCCTGGGACCATGAGCACCCCGCACTCCTCCCAGACCATGAAGCCCGCGACCGCGGCGAAGAAGCTCGGGGTGTACCTTCCCGCCACTCCCCCGGAGTTCCAGGAGGGGACCATCACGCGCGGCCAGCTCGAGGAGCTCGAGACCAACCCGCCCGAGTGGCTCGTCGACCTCCGCCGCAACGGACCCCACCCGCGCCCCGGCGGCGCGGGTCGCCTCAACGTCTCGATCGCAGGCCTGGCCCGCGGCGGCGTCGAGGAGGCGCTGACCACCGAGCAGATCAACGAGCTCCGCGAGGACCCGCCGGCGTGGCTCGTGCGCGAGCGCGAGATCCAGGCCGAGGTCCGGGCCGAGGAGGAGCGCGTCAAGGCGCGCGACCTCAAGAAGGCCAAGAAGGTCGCCCGCGCCAACCGCGAGGCCGAGCAGAAGGCCCCCCGCAGCGAGTGACGACTCGTGGCACCCCACGGGGTGCCGCGAACCGTCGGGCTGCCCGGCAGCGGCCCGGACGGGTCGTCCGGTGACGCCACCCGCCCGGAGCAGGAGGAACGCGCACGCGGAGTCGACGTGCGGCGCCGAGGCTAGGGCGTGCCGCCCGCACGGTCCGTGTGACCGAGCGCGAGGCCCGGGGCCACACGGTCGCGCACGATCCGCTTGAGCACCGGGACCTCGGGAAAGCCCTTCCTCTCCTTGCGGTCCCACACGAGCTCGTCCCCCACGTGGATCTGGAAGATCCCGCCCGTGCCGGGTACCAGCGCGACCTCGGTGAGCCGGGTCCCGAACGTCGTCAGCAGCTCCTGCGCGAGCCACGCGGCACGCAGCATCCAGCTGCACTGCGTGCAGTAGGTGATCTGCACACGGGCCGGTGTCTCGGTGCTCTGTTCGTCCACGCGCCCAGCGTGCCAGACGACGAGGCCCGGCGGAGGCCGTGCCCATCGATGGTCCCCGAGGCCCCGCCCGCCGAGCACGACCTTGCGGCCGCCGCACCCGTCAGGACGACCGCAACCTCGTGCTCGGCACCGGTGCACGACACCGGAGAGGGCCGCTGTCGTGCCAGGAGGCCCCGACTCCCTGCCCGGCCCGGCTACCGCACGACGAGCACGACCGCGAGCACCGCCATGACGAGCGCGATCCCGCCGTCGAGCACGCGCCAGGCGGCCGGTCGCGCGAAGACCGGGGCGAGGACGCGCGCCCCCAGGCCGAGCGCGGTGAACCACACGATGCTCGCGATCCCGGCCCCGACCCCGAAGGCCCAGCGCCCGCCCTCCCCGTACCCGGCTGCGACCGAGCCGAGCAGCAGGACCGTGTCGAGGTAGACGTGCGGGTTGAGCCAGGTCAGGGCGAGCGCCGTCCCGACGGCGGCACCCACCGCCGTCCGCAGGCCTCCCTCGGCCGCCTCGAGGGCCGCGGGACGCAGCGCGCGCCGGGCTGCCTGCACGGCCAGGACCAGGAGGAACGCGGCGCCTCCCCAGCGCACGACCGCGAGCAGCACGGGCGCGTTCGAGACGAGCACCCCCAGGCCGGCGACCCCGGCCGCGATGAGCACCAGGTCGGAGAGCGCGCACACCAGGACCACGGGCACGACGTGCTCGCGACGAAGCCCCTGCCGGAGCACGAACGCGTTCTGGGAGCCGATCGCCACGATGAGGGACAGCCCGGTGCCAAGGCCGGCGAGAAGGGGCGCGAAGGAGGTCACGTGCTCGACGCTAGGCCCGCACCGACGGACAGTCCAGCGAATGTTTCTGCAGAACCTTAAGATCTGCTCATGGTGGATCTCCAGCCCGACCAGCTCCGCACGCTCGACGCGATCGCGACGACGGGCACGTTCGAGGCCGCGGCCCAGGAGCTCGGTGTGACCCCCTCGGCGGTCAGCCAGCGCATGCGCGCGCTCGAGGCGTCCGTGGGCCAGGTGCTCGTGCGCCGGGGCCGTCCCGCGACGCTCACCGCCCCCGGCGAGGTGCTCGTGCGCCACGCGCGCCGGCTCGCCCTCCAGCACGCCGAGGTCCTCGCCGAGCTCGACCTGGGCGACGGGGACGTCCCCGAGCTCACGCTCGTCATCACGGGCGACGCCCTGACGACGTGGGCCCTGCCCGTGCTGGCCGACGCGTCGTCGTGGGCGCGGCTGGAGATCGTGCGCGAGGACCAGGACCACTCGATCGACCTGCTGCGCGACGGGACGGCCGTCGCGGCGGTCACGTCGGTCCGGGCCGCCGTGCCGGGGTGCCGATCGACGCCGCTCGGGCGCATGCGCTACCGCCCCCTGGCGAGTCCCGCGTTCGCCGAGCGGTGGTTCCCCGACGGCCCGACGACCGCGGCCCTCTCGGTCGCGCCCGTGGTCGTGTTCGACCGCAAGGACGACCTCCAGGACCGGTACCTGGGGCAGCGCGCCGGCGGCCCCCGGCACCACGTCCCCGCCTCGCACGAGTTCCTGCGTGCGGTCGAGCTCGGGATGGGATGGGGCATGCTGCCGGACCTCCAGAGCCACGAGGCCGAGGCCGCGGGGCGCCTCGTGGGGTTCGACGACCGCGCGAGCCTGACCGTGCCGCAGTACTGGCAGCAGTGGCGGCTGCACTCCCCCACGCTCGACCGGGTCGCTGCGGCCGTCCGGGAGGCCGCCGCCGCCCACCTGCGCTGACGCCGGGCAGGACGAGGCAGGGCAGACTTGTCCTGTGCCCTCCCCCACTTCCGACGAGCGTCCCCCCGTGCCCGACCGCCCCACCCCGCCCGCGCACGTCGAGCAGCCCGCGCAGCCCGTGCCCGCGCGGGACCAGGCCGCCCTCGACCGGCTCCTCGCGGGGCTCGAGCGCTTCACGCCCGACGACGGCCCGGCTCGCCCGCACGGCGGGTCGGCGGACCCGACCCTCGTCGCGGTGGACGCGACCGACCGCCTGCTGCTCGACGAGGCCGCGAGCGCCCTGGCCGCGACCCGCCCCGGCGAGGTGGTCGTGGTCGACGACCGGTTCGGGGCGCTCACGCTCGGGGCGGCGGTGGCGCACGGCCTCACGGGGATCCGGGTGCACCAGGACGCGCTGACGAGCGAGACCGCCCTGGACCGCAACGCCCGCGCTGCCGCGCGACGCGACCTCCCCGGGCCCGAGGCGGCGTTCTCCCACCACCCGCTGGGCGAGGACCTGCTGCGGGGCGCCCGGGTCGTCGTGCTCCAGCTCCCCCGCTCGCTCGCGGCGCTGCGCGACGTCGCGGAGCACGTCGCGCGGTTCGCCGCCCCCGACGTGGTGGTGTTCGCGGGTGGCCGGGTCAAGCACATGACGACGGCCATGAACGAGGTCCTGGCCGAGTCCTTCACCGAGGTCCGGGCGAGCCTGGCCCGCCAGAAGTCCCGCGTGCTGGTGGCGAGCGGGCCCCGCCCGGGGACGGGTCTCACCTACCCCGTGACGGAGCACGTCGCCGAGCTGGGCCTGGACGTCGTCGCGTACGGGGCGGCGTTCGCGGGGGCGAGCCTCGACCTCGGGACCCGGTTCCTGCTGGGCTTCCTCGACGAGGTCTCACCGGGCGCGCGCGACGCCGTGGACCTGGGCTGCGGAACGGGCATCCTCGCCGTGTCGTTCGCCCGGGCGCGGCCGGGGGCGAGCGTCGTCGCGACGGACCAGTCGGAGGCGGCCGTGCGCTCGGCCCGTGCGACGGCCGCGGCCGACGGCGTGGGCGACCGGGTCCGGGTGGTGCGCGACGACGTCGGGTCCTCGCTCGCGGACCGCAGCGCCGACGTCGTGCTGTGCAACCCGCCGTTCCACCAGGGCGCGGCCCTGAGCACGGACGCCGCGCACCGCATGTTCGCCACCGCGGGGCGCGTGCTGCGACCGGGTGGTGAGCTGTGGACGGTGTACAACTCGCACCTGCGCTACCGGCCCGCGCTCGAGCGCGCGGTCGGGCCCACGACGCAGGCGGGCCGGAACCCCCGGTTCACGGTGACGCGCAGCGTCGCCCGCTGAGGGAGGTCCCGGCCCGTCGGGCGCGGAGGCGCGAGGTCACTCGACCCCGACGACGTCCACCACGAAGACCAGCGTGTCCGTGCCGCCGATGCCCGCCTGCGGGACGCCGCGCATGCCGTAGCCGTGCTCCGGCGGGATCGAGAGCAGGACGCGCGAGCCGACGTTCTGCCCCACGAGGCCCTTGTCCCAGCCGCCGATCACGGCGCCGGTCCCGATGGGGAAGCTGATGGTCTGGCCACGGTCGTACGACGTGTCGAAGATGTCGCCGTCCCAGACCTGCCCCAGGTAGTTGACGACGATCGTGCGCCCGGCCGTCACGACGGGGCCGCTGCCCTCCTCGAGGACCTGGACCTGGAGGCCGGCGGGTGCGCCGCCCTCGGGGAACGTCAGGACGGGCTTGTCGCCGAACGAGCCGGACGCGGTGGGGAGCTGCGTGCTCATGGTGCTACCTCTCGGGTGGTGGTGCGGGGGTCGGGAACAGCCTAAGCGTCCGGCGCACCTCCCGGCCCGGCCCCGCGCTGCCCGACGACGGAGCGCACCGTGCGCTCCCGGGTGCGCTGCGCCGTCGGGCACCTCTTGCGCCTGACAACCGCCGCGCGCGGGCGCACGCTGGAGGCATGGAGGCTCGTGACGCGTCGGTGGGCACCGACGACACCGGCGCCGACACCGCGCGCCCCGTCGACACGTCCGAGCTCGACGCGCCCGTGACGCACGCGGGCGGCGCCCAGGTGCCCGTGGGGCGGCGCTCGCCCTTCCCCGGGATCGCGGAGTACGCGTTTCTGTCGGACTGCGAGTGCAACGCGCTCGTCGCGCCCAGCGGCGCGATCGAGTGGATGTGCGTGCCCCGACCGGACTCGCCGAGCATCTTCGCGGCGGTCCTCGACCGGGGCGCGGGCTCGTTCCGCGTGGGACCGTACGGGGCGCGCGTCCCCGTGGCGCGGCGGTACATCCCGGGGACGCTCGTGCTGGAGACGACGTGGCAGACGGCGACGGGCTGGCTCGTGGTGCGTGACGCGATGCTCATGGGCCCGTGGCACAACGTCGACGAGCGCTCGCAGACGCACCGGCGCACGCCCACCGACTTCGACGCCGAGCACATGCTGCTGCGCACCATCCTGTGCGTCAACGGGACGGTCGACGTCGAGGTGGTGTGCGAGCCGCTGCCCGACTACGGGCGCGAGGCCGCGCGGTGGGAGTACGACGGGGCGACGTACCAGAGCCTCGTGACGCGCGTCGTGCACGCCACGACGCCCGACCTGCGCCTCAGCAGCAGCCTGCGGCTGGGCGTCGAGGACCGGCGCGCGCAGGGGCGCACGCGCATGTCCGCGGGCGACAAGGCGTACGTCGCGCTGTCGTGGTCGGACCGGCCCGCGCCCGACACGTGGCCCGACGCCGCCGACGCGATGGGCCGCACCGAGCAGTACTGGCGCGACTGGATCACGCAGGGCGTCTTCCCCGACCACCCGTGGCGCTCGTACCTGCAGCGCAGCGCGCTCACGCTCAAGGGGCTGACGTACGCGCCGACGGGTGCGCTCCTCGCCGCGGCGACGACGTCGCTGCCCGAGACGCCGCACGGCGAGCGCAACTGGGACTACCGGTACGCGTGGGTGCGCGACTCGACCTTCGCCCTGTGGGGCCTGTACACCCTGGGCCTCGACCGGGAGGCCGACGACTTCTTCGCGTTCGTGCACGACGTGTGCCGCGACGGGCGCGAGCTGCAGATCATGTACGGCGTGGGCGGCGAGGACCGGCTCGAGGAGAGCACGCTCGACCACCTCTCGGGCTTCGAGGGCGCCCGGCCCGTGCGGGTCGGCAACGCGGCCTTCGACCAGGAGCAGCACGACATGTGGGGCGCGGTCCTCGACTCGGTGTACCTGCACGCCCGGTCGCGCGAGCAGCTCCCCGAGTCCCTGTGGCCGGTCCTCAAGGCGCAGGTCGAGGAGGCCGCGCGGCACTGGCACGAGCCCGACCGCGGCCTGTGGGAGGTCCGCGGCGAACCGCAGCACTTCACGTCGTCCAAGGTGATGTGCTGGGTCGCGCTCGACCGCGGGGCCCGCCTGGCCCGCCTCTACGACGAGCAGGACTACGCCGACCAGTGGCAGAAGGTCGCGGACGAGATCCGGGCCGACGTCCTGGAGCACGGCGTCGACGCGCGGGGGGTGTTCGTGCAGCGCTACGGCTCGGACGCGCTCGACGCGTCGCTCCTGCTCGTCCCGCTCCTGCGGTTCCTGCCGCCCGACGACCCGCGCGTCGTGGCGACGGTCGACGCGATCGCGAACGACCTCACGGTCAACGGGCTCGTGCTGCGCTACCGGACCGACGAGACCGACGACGGGCTGTCGGGGGCCGAGGGCACGTTCACGATCTGCTCGTTCTGGCTCGTCTCGGCGCTCGTCGAGGTCGGCGAGCTCGACCGGGCACGGGCGCTGTGCGAGCGGCTGCTGTCGTTCGCGAGCGAGCTCAACCTGTACGCCGAGGAGATCGACCCGCACTCGGGGCGGCACCTGGGGAACTTCCCGCAGGCGTTCACGCACCTGGCTCTCATCAACGCCGTGGTGCACGTGGTGCGGGCCGAGGAGCGCCAGGACGGGGCGGGGCACTTCGAGGCGGCCCACCGGGGATGACCGGTTCGCGGGACGTCGCTGGGCACCTCTTGCACCCCATTGGCTAACGGGATTAGCCTAGACGCTATGAGTACTCACCAGATCGTGGAGCACCTCCCTCGCCCGGAGGGTGCCGTCGCGTACACCGTGACCGGGTCGGGCCCCCTCGTGGTCGCCGTCCCCGGCATGGGCGACCTCCGCTCGACCTACCGGGACCTGGTCCCCCCGCTCGCCGCCGCGGGCTACCGCGTGGCCGTCATGGACCTGCGCGGGCACGGGGACAGCAGCACGACCTTCCGCACGCACGGCGACGTCGCGACCGGCCAGGACCTCCTGGCACTCGTCGAGCACCTGGGCGGGCCTGCCGTGCTCGTCGGGAGCTCGATGGGAGCCGGGGCCGCCACCTGGGCGGCCGCCGAGCAGCCCGACGCCGTCGCCGGGCTGGTCCTGCTCGGCCCGTTCCTGCGGGACCCGTCCGCGAGCGCCGCCCGGGCGTCGGCGAACCGGCTGCTCTACCGCGTCGCCCTCGCGCGCCCCTGGGGTGCGGCCGCCTGGGCGGGCTTCTACTCGACCCTCACCAAGGGCCGCAGGGCGCCGTGGCACGCCGAGCACGTCGCCGCGATCCGTGCCTCGATGCGTGAGCCGGGCAGGCTGCGCAGCTTCCGCGACCTGACCCTCGCCCTCACGCACGCGCCCGTCGAGGCACGCCTGACCGAGGTGGCCGCCCCCGCGATCGCCTTCATGGGGGCGCTCGACCCCGACTTCGCGGACCAGCGGGCCGAGCTCGGGTGGATCCAGGGGGCGATCGGCGCACAGGGCCACCTCGTCCCGGACGTGGGGCACTACCCGCAGCACCAGGCGCCCGACGTCGTGCTCCCCGCGACCCTCGCGTTCCTCGCCGGCCTGCGCACGGGCGACCAGGGCTGGGGCGCCCGTGGCTAGGGCCGGGCTCAGCCGCGACGCGGTCACGGCTCTCGCGCTGCGCGTGGTGGACGACGGCGGCACGCACGGCTTCACGGACCTCACCCTCGCGAAGGTCGCCGCCGCCGCCGGGGTCGCGACCCCGAGCCTGTACAAGCACGTGGGCTCGCTCGCGGACCTGCGCCGGGCCGTGGCGCTCGTCGCGATCGACGACCTGACGCGCGCGACCGCGGCCGCGACGATCGGGCGCTCGGGACCCGACGCGCTGTCGGCGCTCGCGTGGGCCGTGCGCGACTTCGCGCGCGAGCACCCGGGCCGGTACGCCGCGGTCCAGCTCTCCCCCGACCTCGGGGCCGCAGACGACGACCCGCTCTCGCTCGCGGGCGCCCGGACGATCGCCGTGATCGTCGCGGTCCTGCGCGGCTTCGACCTGCCCGAGGAGCGGGCAGTCGACGCGATCCGCGCCGTCCGGTCCGCGATCCACGGGTTCGTCTCGCTCGAGCTCATGGGCGGGTTCGGCCTGCCCGACGACGTCGACCACAGCTTCGAGGTCCTCGTCCGGCTGCTCGTGGCCGGGATCGCGGACCTCGCCGACCTGCCGGAACCAGCGTGACCCCCGGTCGTCGCCCGTCCTGGCCCGCGCAGTCCGCACCCGTCGAAGGAGAGTCGCCATGACCGCACCGTCCGACCGGCCCCGCCCTGACCGGGGAACCGACCCGGGCACCGACCCGGACCTCGTCCGGCCCCGCACCGGAGCGCTCCTGCT
Organism: Oerskovia douganii; assembly: GCF_015142735.1. Taxonomy (GTDB): domain Bacteria; phylum Actinomycetota; class Actinomycetes; order Actinomycetales; family Cellulomonadaceae; genus Oerskovia; species Oerskovia douganii. Next base: position 135,808 of record NZ_JACSPN010000004.1, read on the forward strand.
CGCGCTCGCGGGCGCCCTCTTCCTCGCGTTCCCGCTCCTGCGTCCGTGGGTCCCGGAGGACGTCGCGTCCCCCGAGCTCGCGGCGGCCTTCGCCTCGGGACCCTGGATCGCCGCGCACCTGTGCGGCGCAGCAGGGTTCGTGCTGCTCCCCGCCGCCTTCCTGGGGCTGCGGGCACGGCTCGCCGGGACGCGGGGCCGGGCTCCGGCGTCGGGCGCGGTCGTCACGGCCTGGCTCGGCGCCGGGCTCGTCCTGCCGTACTTCGGGGCGGAGGTCTTCGGGATCCACGCGGTCGCGCGCGACGCCCTCACGGCGGGCGGCCTCGACCTCCTGCCGACGGTCGACGCGATCCGGTCGCAGCCCGTCGCGATGACGCTGTTCGGGCTCGGGCTGCTCGCGGTGGCCGCGAGCGGGGTGCTGGCGGCCGTGGCGGCGTGGCGCGGCGGGCTCGCCCCGCGGTGGGTCGGGCTCCCGCTCGCGGCGGGGCTGGCGCTCTACCTGCCGCAGTTCTTCCTCGCCCCGGCGGGTCGCGTGGCGCACGGGGTGCTGCTGGCCGCAGGCTGCTTGCTCGCGGCGTGGGCGATGCACCCGGGCGCGGACGGTCCCGCCCGCCGGGGGTGACCAGGAGGCCACCCCCGGGGGCGCGCGCCGCCCTCAGTGCGCGAGGAACCCCAGCAGGTCGTGGCGCGTGAGCACCCCGACCGGGTCGCCGTCGTCGATCACGAGCAGCGCGTCGGCGTCGTGCAGCGCGGCCCGGATGGCCGCGACGCCCTCGCCCGCCCCGATGAGCGGGAAGCGCGGCTCCATGTGCTTGTCCACCCGGTCGGCGAGCGACGCCTGGCCGGAGAAGACCGCGTCGAGCAGGGCCCGCTCGCTCACGGCCCCTGCGACCTCGCCGATCTTGACGGGCGGCTCGGCCCCCACGACGGGCATCTGCGAGACGCCGTACTCGCGCAGGATCTCGATCGCGTCGCGCACGGTCTCGCCCGGGTGGGTGTGGACCAGGCTCGGGATCTGCCCGCTCTTGGAGCGGAGCATGTCGCCCGCGGTCACGCCCTCCTCGGCGTCGAGGAACCCGTAGGACCGCATCCAGGAGTCGTTGAAGATCTTCGAGAGGTAGCCGCGGCCGCCGTCGGGCAGGATCACGACGATCACGGCCCTCGCCGCCGCGGCCGGGTCCTCGTCCTCGAGGCGGCGGGCCAGGCGCAGCGCCGCGACGACGGCCATGCCGCACGAGCCGCCCACGAGCAGCCCTTCCTCGCGGGCGAGGCGGCGCGTCATCTCGAACGAGTCGGCGTCGCTCACGGCGATGATCTCGTCGGGCACGGTCGGGTCGTACGCGGTGGGCCAGAAGTCCTCGCCCACGCCCTCGACCAGGTAGGGGCGCCCGTCGCCGCCCGAGTAGACGGACCCGGCGGGGTCGGCGCCCACCACGTGCACCCGGCCACCGGCGTCGGCCCCTCGTGACGCGGAGGCGTCCTTGAGGAACCGGCCGGTCCCCGTGATGGTCCCGCCCGTCCCGACCCCGGCCACGACGTGCGTGACGCGACCGTCGGTGTCGGCCCAGATCTCCGGGCCCGTGCTCTCGTAGTGCGACGCGGGGCCGTTGGGGTTGGCGTACTGGTTGGGCTTCCAGGCGCCCGGGATCTCGGCGACGAGCCTGTCCGAGACCGAGTAGTAGGAGTCGGGGTGGTCGGGGGCCACGGCCGTGGGGGTCACGACGACACGCGCCCCGTAGGCGGTCAGGACGTCGCGCTTGTCCTGGCTCACCTTGTCGGGGCAGACGAACACGCAGTCGTACCCCTTGCGCTGCGCGACGAGCGCGAGCCCGACCCCGGTGTTCCCCGAGGTGGGCTCGACGATCGTGCCACCGGGGGCGAGCTCACCGGAGGCCTCGGCGGCCTCGATCATCTTGAGCGCGATGCGGTCCTTCACGGAGCCGCCCGGGTTGAGGTACTCGACCTTGGCGAGGATCGTCGCAGAGAGGCCGTCGGTCACCGATCCGAGCCGGACCAGGGGTGTCCCGCCGACGAGGTCAGAGATGTGGTGTGCGAACTTCATGCACCGATCATGCGCTGCCGAGGGCCATTCCGCCGAGCACGGCGCACAGCGCCACGCTGACGCCGAGGACGACGACGAGCAGCGGGCGGTCCGCGGCCTCGCGGGCGAAGTACCGCCCGACGGCGGCGCTCACCCCTCCCGCGACGGCGAGATAGAGCACCGAGGCCAGGGCGACGCCGCTCGTCGCGGTGCCCGGGTCCCCGGTCGCGGCGCTCAGGAGCGCGCCCAGGACCATGAAGCTCCAGAGACCGACGCCCACGAGGCCGAGCCCGAAGAACAGGATCGTGGCCCTGCGGTCGTCCCACTCGCGGGAGATGCGGTGCCCGAGCCAGGCGAGCACCGAGCCGGCGGTCAGCGTCACGAGCAGGATCACGACCGCGGAGGCCGTGACCCACGCGACGGCGTTCGTGACGCTCCGTCCGACGAGGAACCCGTAGGGGACCTGGAGGGCGAGCAGGGTGAAGGCGGCCAGCGCGAGGCCGGCGGCAAAGACCGGCACCCGCGTCGGAACAGGTTCCGAAGCGGGTGCCGGGGACTTCTTCCGGGCGTCGGACAACGTCAGTCGCTGCTCTGCAGGAGCGCGAACAGGCGCAGGAACTCGAGGTAGAGCCAGATGAGCGTGACCATGAGGCCGAACGCGGCCGACCAGGCGAACTTGGCGGGGACGCCGGCCTCGACGCCACGCTTGATCGAGTCGAAGTCGACGATGAGCGAGGCGGCGGCGAGGCCGACCGCGACGAGCCCGACGATGATGCCGAGGCCGCCCTCGCGCATGCCCCAGCCGTCGAGGACGCCCGTCATCGTCAGCAGAAGGTTGACGAGCGAGAAGGCCAGGTAGCCGACCATCGCGATGATGAGCCAGCGCGTGAACTTGGGCGTGACGCGCACCTTGCCGGACTTGAAGAGGAAGAGCGCTGCGGCGAAGGTCGTGACGGTCGCGAGGACCGCCTGGACGACGACGCCGTTCCACTGCGTGTTGTAGAACGCGCTGATGCCGCCCAGGAACGCGCCCTGCGCGATCGTGTACGCCACGATGAGCGCGGGGCTCGGGCTCTTCTTGAACGCGTTGACCAGACCCAGGACCAGGCCGACGATCGCGCCGCCGATCCACAGGAACGGCATGGTGTCGACGAGCTGCCAGCTCGCGGCACCCACGACGACGAGCAGGGCGAGCAGCCCACCGGTCTTGATGATGACGTCGTCGTACGTCAGGCGCTTGGTGTCCGCGGATGTCGCGGTCGGCGCGTTGTACATGGCGTCGAGCGTCGCGGCGTCGGCTGCCTGCGCACCGTAGCTGCCGTACTGCGCCTGCTGCGGCGGCGTGCCGTACGCGGGGTTCTGCTGGATGGTGCCCGCAGCCCCCTGGTTGGTGCGCGCGCGCTTGGGCTCGCCGAAGATGGCGCTGTTGTTGAAGACGGGGTTGCTCATGCTTCCTCCTGGTCGCGGCGTCCAGTGCCCTCTGGCGAGGCGGGTGTCGCTGGCCGTGTTTCCATCCTATGCAACGAGCGGGTTCGCGCCGGTGTTCCCGCGAGGTTCGTCCGACTTTTCCACCCGCTCGCGGCGCAGGATCGCTCCCCTGGTCGACGACGTCATCCTTGCGGCGTACGCGAGCCCGTCGTGAAGATCGACCGTGCGGGGGCATCGCTGCCGACGTCCCGGTCCCTAGGCTGGAGGACGTACGAGCCACCACCCGCAACCCACCCGAGGGGCGAGCATGATCGAAGCACGAGGCCTGACCAAGCGGTACGGGCCCAAGACCGCTGTCGACGGGATCTCCTTCACCGTCCAGCCCGGCCAGGTGACGGGCTTCCTGGGCCCGAACGGTGCCGGCAAGTCGACCACGATGCGCATGATCATGGGGCTCGACCGTCCCACGGCCGGGTCGGTGACCGTCAACGGTCAGCCGTACGCCGCGCACCGTTCGCCCCTGACCGAGGTCGGGGCCCTCCTCGACGCGAAGGCCGTGCACACGGGCCGCAGCGCGTACAACCACCTGCTCGCGATGGCGGCCACGCACAACATCCCGAAGACCCGCGTGCAGGAGGTCATCGAGATGACCGGCCTGCAGTCGGTCGCGAAGAAGCGCGTGGGCGGCTTCTCGCTCGGCATGGGCCAGCGGCTGGGGATCGCGTCCGCGCTGCTGGGCGACCCCAAGACGCTCATCCTCGACGAGCCCGTCAACGGCCTCGACCCGGAAGGGGTCCTGTGGGTCCGCAACCTGGCCCGCTACCTCGCGTCGGAGGGCCGGACGGTCTTCCTGTCCAGCCACCTCATGAGCGAGGTCGCGCTGACCGCGGACCACATCATCGTGATCGGCAAGGGCCGCATCATCGCGAACGCGCCCGTCAAGGACATCGTGGACGGTGGAGCCCAGCACACGGTCCGTGTCCGCACACCGCAGGCCACGCAGCTCGCCGAGCTGCTGACCCGTGACGGCGCGACCGTCACGTCGGACGAGCCCAGCCTGCTCCAGATCACGGGCGTCGAGGCGCCCGGCATCGGCGAGCTGGCCGCCGCGTCGGGCATCGTCCTGCACGAGCTCACGCCCGTGACCTCGACCCTCGAGGAGGCGTACATGCTCCTCACGGCCGACTCGGTCGAGTACCAGACCGAGTCCGCGACCCAGCACGTGGGCCACGGCGTCGACGCTCCGGCCGACGCCCCGATCTCCGAAGGAGCCCAGCGATGACCGCCGCCACCGTCTCCGCAGCACGCCCGACGGCGCAGCGCGCCCCGTCCGCCCGTCTCACCTTCGGCGGAGTCCTCAAGTCCGAGTGGATCAAGCTCTGGACCCTGCGCTCGACCGTGTGGACGTTGTCCATCACGGTCGTGGTCATGGTCGGGATCGCGCTGATGTTCGGCTTCTTCATGAACCTGGCGACCGAGAACCTGTCGGCTGAGGAGGCTGCCGCGACGTCGGCGATCCTCCCCTCTGCCGCCGTGGTCGTGAGCGGCTACCAGATGGCTCAGCTCGTGGTCGGGGTCCTGGGTGTCCTGATCATCACCGGCGAGTACTCGACCGGCATGATCCGTTCCACCTTCTCCGCCGTCCCGCGCCGACTGCCTGCCTTCTTCGCCAAGCTCATCGTGCTGTTCTCGATCAGCTTCGTGGTGACGCTCGTCGGCGTCGCGCTCTCCTACCTCGTGACGATCCCGTTCGTCCCGCAGGCTGTGGACCTGGCCGACGGCGACAGCATCCGGGTCCTGGTCGGTGCGGCGCTCTACGTCGCGACGATCGCGGCCCTCTCGCTCGGGATCGGCACGCTGCTCCGCAGCACGGCCGGGTCGATCTTCACCGTGATGGGTCTGCTGCTCGTGGTCCCGAACATCCTCGCGATCGTGACGGCCTTCTCGGACAACGTCGTGATCGAGGCCATCTACAAGTACCTCCCGTCGCTGGCCGGCCAGCAGCTCATGGCCATGGGCGGCATCGACCCGATGACCGGTGCGATGGCGACGGACGGCCTGTCGCCGTGGGGCGGCTACGGGGTGCTCGTGGCCTGGACGGTCGCCGTCCTGCTGGCCGCGGCGGTCGTCCTCAAGCGTCGGGACGCCTGACCATCTTCCGCACCGCGCACAGCCCGGCGCCGGACCACGAGACCCGTGGTCCGGCGTCGGGCGCTGTGCGTCCCGGGGCTCCGAGCAACCCCGGTGCCGGCAGGGCACCCAAGCCATCCCCCCGGCCGCGCTCGGGCAGCATCGCGGTCTTCACCGAGCTCGACGCGCGCAAGCTCGGACCGGTCCGCCGGTACTTCGTCCGTCACCCGGTCGTCATGGACTGGTTCGTCGCGGCCTGGTTCACGGTCCCCGGCCTCCTGACGACCCTGCTGCCGCCCGAGCACGCGCGCTACGGCGTCGCTGCCGCGACGCTCGTGGGCGGTGCCGTGCTGCTGTGGCGTCGGCGCAACCCGCTCCTGACCGCAGCGGCCATCGGGGTCCTCGCGGTCCTCACGATCGCCCTCAGCGGCGACTCGGCTGGCTTCGAGCTCGCGGTCGCGTTCGCGATCTATGCGGTCGCGACGACCTACCGCCCGGTCGTGGCGTGGAGCGTGCTCGGGGCCCTGGTCCTGACCGTGTGCACCGCAGAGATGATCTGGTACGACTTCGCGGTGAGCGAGTCCGGCGCGATCGTGCGCGCCGAGGTGAGCAGCGGTGAGGTCACGGGGTCACGGGTCGCGGCCGTCGCGATCACGCTCACGTTCGCGCTGCTGGGCATCGCGATCGGGTCGAGCGTGCGCGGCCGGCGTCTGCACGTCGCGGACCTCGTGGACCGTGCCAACGCGATCGCGCGCGACCGCGACCAGCAGGCGCAGCTCGCAGCCGCCGCAGAGCGGGCGAGGATCTCGCGCGAGATGCACGACGTCGTCGCGCACAGCCTGACCGTCATGGTCGCGCTCGCCGACGGAGCCAAGGCGCTGGGGGCCAAGGACCCCGAGCTCGCGGGCCAGGCGCTCGACGAGCTGACCGAGACGGGCCGGGCCGCGCTCGCCGACATGCGCCGGGTCCTGGGGGTCCTGCGCGACCCCGACGGCTCGGTTGCCCCCCTCACGCCCACCGCCGACGTGCCGACCATGGAGGACATCGCGGAGCGCTTCCGGCACGCGGGCCTGCCCGTGCGTCTCGTGCGGGTCGGCGTCCAGCCGGACCCCGACCCGGGGCTGCGTCAGGCTGCGCACAGGATCGTGCAGGAGTCGCTGACCAACGTCCTGCGCTATGCGCCCCTGACCCCCATGGTCGTGGTCGAGATCGCCCGGCGTGACGCGGGCGAGGTCGACGGTGGAGACTGGCTCGTGATCACGGTCACCAACAAGGCGGGTCGCGCACCGGGCGGGACGGCCCGGGACGGGGCGGACGCCCGCCCCCTGCCCGCGGGCATCGCGGGCGACCAACCCATCGGCACAGGAAGAGGGATCATCGGGATGCGCGAACGTGCGGCCTTCTACGGGGGGACGGTCACGGCCGGTCCCACGGGCTCGGGCTGGGAGGTCGTGGCGAGGCTGCGCCTCGACGGCACGGGGAGCGACCACGCGTCCCGGCCCGACGGCGGCACGGGGGCCCCGCTGTGAGCCTCCCGTCCACGAGGGGGCCGGGCGGCTCGGACGAGAGTGCCGAGGACGGCGCCCGGACGTCCGTGCCGCACGACGCCACGCACCCGGTCCGGGTCCTGCTCGTCGACGACCAGTCGCTGCTGCGCATGGGTTTCCGCATGATCCTTGCCGCCGAGGACGACATCGAGGTGGTCGGCGAGGCGAGCGACGGCGAGACCGCGTTCGCCCAGGCCACGGCCCTGCGCCCCGACGTGATCCTCATGGACGTGCGCATGCCGGGCGTCAACGGGATCGACGCGACCGAGCGGATCATCGCCGAGCTGCCCGCGAGCCGGGTCATCATCCTCACGACGTTCGACCTCGACGAGTACGCGTTCGCGGCGCTGCGCGTGGGTGCGAGCGGGTTCCTCCTCAAGGACGCGCGGCCGGCCGAGCTCGTCGGCGCGATCCGCAACGTCGCGAGCGGCGACGCCGCGGTCTCGCCCCGGGTCACGCGCCGGATGCTCGAGATGTTCGCGGGCTACCTGCCCGAGGACGCGCACGCACAGGGTGCTGCGGGTCCCGGGCAGGGTGTCGACGACCCGCGGCTGCGCGAGCTCACGGCGCGCGAGCTCGAGGTCTTCGCCGCGCTCGGCGAGGGGCTGTCGAACGCCGAGATCGCGGCGCGCTTCGTGGTCTCGGAGGCCACCGTCAAGACGCACGTGGGTCGGGTGCTCGGCAAGCTCGGACTCCGCGACCGGGTCCAGGCCGTGGTGCTGGCCTACGAGACGGGCGTGGCCCGCCCGAGCTGAGCGACGCCGTCGGGCCCCGGCTGGTGAGCGCCCGTGTTCAGGGGGATCGTCGGAGAGGACCCGACGCCCGTCGGCTCCGCCGCGCACGCCGCACGAGGGGACCGCCATGCCCGCTCACCACGACCCGTTCGACGCCGGGTTCTCCGGCGACCGCGACCGGGACTACGAGATCCGCACCGTCCTGGGCGGCGCCACGAACGGGACGGCGGACGTGGGCGAGGTCCTCGCGGCCGTCGCGCACGTCCGCGACAAGGACCACCAGGGGTGGTTCGACGCGTGGCACGCGCTCGGCGACCGCGTGGCCGGGATCGCCACCGGCGCGGCGGCCGCCGGGCACGACGCGAGCGCTGCCGCCGCGTTCCTGCGCGCGTCCGCGTACTACGCGGTCGCGGTCGACGCGGTCGCGGCCCTCGGCAGCGACGACCTGCTCCTGCCCACCTTCCGCAAGCACCGCGCCGCGTGGGACCGGTGGGTCGGGACGAGCGGGCTCGACGTCGAACGCGTCGACGTCCCGTACGAGGGCACGACCCTGCCCGGGTACCTCTTCCACGCCCCCCGGATGCCTGGCGGCTCGACGACCGGCGGCGCGGGACGCGGGCCCTCTGGTCCGCGCCCTCTCCTGGTCGCGGTCAACGGGTCCGACGGCTCGTTGACCGCGATGTGGAACGCGTGCGCAGCGGGCGCCCTGCGTCGCGGGTACCACGTGTTCGTGTTCGACGGCCCGGGGCAGCAGTCGATGCTGTTCGAGCACGGCACGCCCTTCCGGTACGACTTCGAGGCGGTCCTGACTCCCGTGCTCGACGCCCTCGTGGACCGACCGGACGTGGACGCGCAGCGGGTCGCCGTCTACGGCTCGAGCCAGGCCGGGTACTGGGTGCCGCGGGCGCTCGCGTTCGAGCACCGCCTCGCGGCGGCCGTGGTCGATCCCGGGGTCGTCGAGGTCGCGGCCTCGTGGACGACGACGATGCCGAAGGCTCTCCTCAAGCTTCTCGACGAGGGCAAGGACCACGCGTTCGACCGGGACATGGACCTGGGCCTGCGCCTGTCGAAGGGCACGGCGGCCACGTGGCGGTTCCGTTCGCGGCCGTACGGCGTCGAGGGCTACGCCGCGACGCTCCGCGCGGTCCAGAAGTACGACCTGCGGGACGTCGCCGCCCGCATCACCACGCCCCTGCTCGTGACGGCTCCCGAGGGCGAGCAGTTCTGGCCCGGCCAGTCCGAGGAGCTCGTCCGGCTCGCGCCCGACGTCGCGACCCTCGTGCGGTTCACCGCCGCCGAGGGGGCGAGCCTGCACTGCCAGCCCCTCGCCCGCGCCCTGACCGAGCAACGGGTCTTCGACTGGCTCGACGAGGCGCTCGCCCCGGTGCTCGTGGCCGACGAGCGGTGAGTGCACGAGGCCCGCCCGGGAAGGACGGGCGGGCCTCGGTGTGCTGGGCCTGCGAGCGCAGGCCCGCGGGCAGGTCCCGGGGCTGTCAGACCGCGGGCTCGACCTCCGGCTCCTCGGTGGTCTTGCCGACGAGCTCGGCGGCCTCGGCGTCACGCTTCGCAGCGCGCCTGGCAGCCCGCTTCTCGCCCGCACGCTCGGCGATCGTGTAGAGCACGGGCACCACGACGAGCGTGAGCAGCGTCGAGGACAGGAGCCCGCCGATCACGACGAGGGCGAGCGGCTGCGAGATGAACGAGCCGCCACCCGTGATGCCGATCGCCATGGGCGTGAGCGCGAAGATCGTCGCCGCGGCCGTCATGACGATGGGGCGCAGGCGCTGGCGCGAGCCCTCGAGCACGGCCTCGTCCAGCCCGCGCCCCTGCTGGCGGTACTGGTTGATGAGGTCGATGAGGACGATCGCGTTCGAGACCACGATCCCCACCAGCATGAGCATGCCGATGAGCGCCGGCACACCGAGCGGCGTGCCGGTCGCGAGCAGCAGGAGCAGCGCACCGGTCGCGGCGAAGGGGATCGACACGAGCAGGATGAACGGCTGCAGCAGGCTGCGGAACGTCGCGACCATGACGAGGTAGACGATCGCGATCGCGACCAGGAGCGCGAGGCCCAGGTCGGCGAACGCGTCGGCCTGCTGGGTCGCGACGCCGCCGAGCTCGACGGTCGCCCCGCCCGGCAGGTCGAGGTCGTCGATCGCGGCCGTGAGGGCCGTCGTGAGCGTGCCGAGGTCCTGGCTCGCGGGCGTGACCGCGATGGTCGCGCTGCGCTCGCCGTTGACCCGGGAGATCGACGTGGGGACCTCGACCTCGTCGATGCTCGCGATCTGCGTGAGCGGGACGACGCCCGCGGCCGTGGGTACCACGAGCGCCTCGAGCTCGTCGACCGTGGCAGGAGCCTGCCCGACGGCGACGCGCACCTGCACGGGGCCGTCACCGAGGTTCACGCTGCCCACGGGCGAGGGCGACATGAGGCTCGCGACGGTCCCCGCGACCTGGGTCTCGGTGAGCCCGACGGCGGCTGCCGCGTCCCGGTCGACCGTCACCTGGATCGTGGACTGCGCGCTCGCGAGGTTGTTGGTGACCTCGGACGCGCCCTCGGTGTCCTCGGCGAGCTGCTGGACCTGGTCGGCCGCGTCGGCCAGCGTCTCGGTGTCGGGAGCACGGACCACGAGGTCGACGGTCGAGCTGCCGAACGCCGCGTCGGCGCCCGCGACCGTGATGCCCTCGGAGTCCTCGCCACCCAGGTCGGCGACCGCGTCACGGACCTCCTGCTGCGCCGCGACGCCGTCGGCGTCGGCCGAGAGCGTGAGCGAGAACGTGGCCTTCGGCGACCCTCCGCCGCCGAAGAACGCGGCCTCGGGGCCGCCCGCGGTACCGACGGTCGTCTGGACGGTGTCGACGGACTCGAGGTCCATGAGCGCCTGCTCGACCTCACGAGCCGCGGCGTCCTGCGTCGCCAAGGACGTGCCCGGTGCGAAGGACTCGGTGACCGTGATCGTGTCCTGACCGGAGTCGCCCAGGAAGTTGGTCTCGAGGCGCGGCACGAGCGCTACCGTGCCCGCGAGGACCGCGACAGCGACCGTCAGCGTGATGGCGGGGTGGCGCAGCGCGGCGCCCAGCGTCGGCAGGTAGCCGCGCTGCCACAGCCCGCGGCGCTCCTTGAGCTCGGCCTCCTCGCGAGCCTGCTCCGCCACGATCCGAGCCTGCTCGGGGTCGGCCGGGACCGCGGGGGCCTTGATGAACCAGTAGGCCAGGACGGGGACGATCGTCAGCGCGACGAGCAGCGACGCCGTCATGGCGATCGCGACCGTCATGGCGAACGGACGGAAGAGCTCGCCGACCATGCCGCCGACCAGCGCGATGGGCAGGAAGACCGCGACGGTGCAGACGGTCGAGGCCGTGATCGCGCCGCCGACCTCCTTGACCGCGGTGAGGATCGCGGTGGTCTTCTTCTCGCCGTAGGACAGGTGTCTCTTGATGTTCTCGATCACGACGATCGAGTCGTCGACCACGCGGCCGATCGCGACCGTCATGGCCCCGAGGGTCAGGATGTTCAGGGTGTACCCGGTCGCGTTCATGACGATGAACGTGACGAACAGGGACAGCGGGATCGAGACGGCCGAGACGAGGGTCGAGCGCAGGGACGTGAGGAACAGCAGGATCACGACGACCGCGAACACCAGGCCGAGGAGGCCCTCGGTCGCGAGGCCCTCGATGGACTCCTCGATGAACGGGGCCTGGTCGAACACGACCTCGACGCGCACGTCGCTCGCCTCGAGGGCGCCGTCCATGTCCTCGATCGCGGTCTGGATCGCGTGCGAGACCTCGACCGTGTTGCCGGCCGGGGTCTTGGTGATCGCCACGGCGAGCGCGGGCTCGCCGTCGAGGCGCGAGTAGGAGGTCGCGGGCTGCGGGCCCACGGTCACGGTCGCGACGTCGCCCAGGGTCACGGGCGCGCTCGGAGCGATCCCGGCTGCGGCGCCCGCGGCGGACGCGGCCGGCGAGGCGACGAGCGGCAGGTTGATCAGGTCGTCGGCGCTCGTGACCGCCGAGCCGACCTGGACGGACAGGGTGCGGTCGCCCGCGGCGACCGTCCCGGCCGGGACGACCACTCCGTTGTCCTGGAGGATCGTGGTGACCTGGGCCGGGCTCAGGCCCGCGGCGGCGAGGGCCGCGACGTCGAGGTCGATCGTGACCTGCTGGTCGGCGACGCCGCTGACCGCGACGCTGCGCACGTCCGCGACCTCTTCGAGCGCGGGCACCACGACGCTGTCGACCGTCTGGGCGAGCGCTGCCTCGTCGGCTCCCCCGGAGACGGCGAGCTGGATCACGGGGAGGTCGTCGACCGAGCCGGTCACGACGGTCGGGTCCACGTCGGCGGGCAGCTGGCTGCTCACGCGCGTGACCGCGGTCTGGAGCTGCTGCGCGGCGAGGTCCATGTCGGTGCCGTACGTGAACTGCACGGTCGTCACGGACATGCCGGTCGAGGAGCTCGACGTGACGTCCTCGACGCCGTCGACTCCGCGGGCGGCGGTCTCGAGGGGGGTCGTGACCTGCTGCTCGACGATCGCCGGGGCAGATCCGGGGTACACGGCGACGACGGCGGCGGTGGGGATCTGCAGGCTCGGGATGAGCTCCTGCTTGAGCGATCCCATGCTGACGACGCCGAACACGGCTATCGCGATCGTGGCGAGCGCGACGACGGCGCGGTTCGCCAACGACGTTCGGGCGAGACGGAACACGGGGCCTCCAGGGTGGGTGGTCACGACGTCGTCGTCGCAGAGTCGTTAGCCTAACGCTAAGGAATCCGCGAGAGTTCCCGCGTCCCGCAGACCGGCCACCGGCGCTCGGATAGAGTCTCGCCGTGACCTCGGACCCCCCTGGCGATCGCGCCCGGCTCCACCGCGAGCTGATCGACGCGCAGCGCACCCTCCAGGAGCTCGTGCTCGCACGGCGCCTCGAACCTCTCATGCGGACCCGGCTGACCGCACAGCAGATGCGCGCCCTGGGGATCCTGCTGATCGACGGCGAGCGGAGCACCGCACACCTGGGCGAGGTCCTCGGCGTCAGCCCCGCCACGATCTCCGGGATCGTCGACCGGCTCGAGGCCGCGGGGATGGCCTCGCGGCGCTCCGACCCCGAGGACGGCCGGGTCCGGCTCGTGGCCGCGACCGACCGCGGGGCGAAGGCCGTGCGCAGCATCGTCGCGAGCGACGGGCCGGCCGGACCCGAGACCCTGGAGCACCTGACCCTCGACGAGCTCGAGGGGCTGCGGCTCGGGCTCGCCGGCCTGGTGCGCGTCGTGCGCGAGCGCGGCGACGAGATCGACGGCACGACCGCCGAGCCGAGCGCGGAACCGGACCGGGCCCCGGGCGAGAGATAGGCAGACGGCGGGACCTGCGCGCACGCCCGTGCCCGACGACGCCTCCCGCCTCCCGCTCAGATCTCGCCCAGCGCCTCCTCGGGCGTCCCCTCGACGGCCCGGGCCCGACGGTTCCAGCGCGACCACAGGACCGACTCCCCCAGCTCGCCCGCCATCCTGTGCGCCGTCGCGAGGAACGCGACGACCCCGACGAGCAGCACGCCCGCGCCGACCCAGTACGGGACCGACGGCCCGACCGGGTGGAGCAGACCCGCGATCACGGGAGCCGGCGCGGCGAAGCCCCACCGGACCAGGTTGAACGCCCCGGTCGTCACGCGACGGTCGGGGCTGCCGAGCGCGAGCGAGAGGTCGGTCAGGTTCGCGTTCGCGATCCCCATGAACACCCCGGCGACCACGAGGACGACGACCGACCCGGCCGTGCCGAGGTCGAGCGCGAGGGCGACCGTGGCCAGGAGCACGCCGACGACCGCGATCCCCATGGTCTGGACCGCGCCGACCGCGTGCGCGAGCCGGTGCCCCACGACGAGGATGCCGACCGCGAGCCCGATGCCCCACGCCGTGAAGACGAGGCCGAGCGGGATGACGTCGAGCCCCAGGAACACGGGCGTGTAGCCCAGGATGACGAAGAAGACGAAGTTGTAGGCCGCGGTGACGATGCACAGCGCCCGGAAGCCCGGCTTGCGGAAGAGCGCGAAGACCTGCCCCACGTGGAGCGGGGTGGGCTTCTCGGCCGGGTCCTGGAGTCGCGTGATCGACAGCGCGAGCGCGACGATCATGAACAGGCCGCACGCGAGGAACGGGATGCGCCAGCTGAACTGTCCCAGGAGCCCACCGATGAGCGGTCCGACCGCGAAGCCCAGGCCCACGCACGTCTCGAACAGGCCCACGACCCACTCGCGGTCGTTGGCGAGCGAGACGAGCAGCACCATCGCGGTCGCGAAGAACATCGCGTTGCCCAGCCCCCACAGCCCGCGCAGCGCGGCGAGCTGCCCGATGTTCTGCGAGAGGGCCGCCAGGATCGCCGCGACGGCGACCAGGCTCACGCCCGCGCCGAGGACCTTCTTGTACCCGAACCTCCCCGTCGCGAGGACGGCCGGGATCATGCCGATCGCCATGACCGCGATGTAGGCCGTGAAGAGCAGCTCGATCTGCCAGGTGCTCGCGCCGATCTCCTGGCCGATGATCGGCAGGATCGGGTCGACCACGGCGATGCCCGCGATGGCGAAGAAGGCCGTGAGGGCGGTCGCGTAGATCGCGGTCTTGTTGGGCTCGTTCCTGGTGGTTCTGGACACACGTCCCCCGGGGTCTGGTGGGTGCTGGTACGCGGGCCGCTGGGGCCCCGCCGGATTTACCTGCATCATGCAGATAACTACCTGTAGAATACACCCATGACAGTTGCTCGGGGTAACAGTTCTGTGGATCGAGCCGCCGAGGGAGGCGCGGCGGCGCCCGACCCCGCCGCGCGCGAGGTGCTCTCGACCATCGAGCTCGAGCTCGCCCAGCTCCTGCGACGCGCCGAACGGACCACCGCTGCGGGACGCGCCAAGTCGGCCCGGGCAGGCGGACCGCCGAGCGGCACCCTGGACAGGTCGGCCTACCTCCTGCTCCACGACCTCCTCGTCGACGGGGCCCAGAACGTCAACACCCTCGCCGACCACCTGGGCCTCGACGCCTCGACCGTGACCCGGCAGGTCGTCGCGATGGAGAAGGCCGGCCTCGCCCGCCGCACGCGCGACCCCGCGGACGGGCGCGCCGTCCTGGTCGAGGCCACACCGCAGGGCATCGACGAGCTGGCCCGGCACCGCGAGATGCGCACCGAGCTCTACGCCGAGGTCCTGGCCGACTGGTCACGCCTCGACCGGGCGCTGCTGGGCGAGCTGCTCGAACGGCTCAACGACGACCTGGACACCTACAAGCGCGGCGGGCGCAGGGTCGCGGACTGACGGCATCGCCACGGCGCGGCCCGGTCGGACGGCCCGCGACCCATGGGCCCGCGCGACGGACGGGCGTCACAGCACCCGACGCAGGTCATGCGAGGCGCTGGGTAGCGAGATGATGCTCGAGGCGACCGACGGCACCCCGCAACCTCGTCCGGTCGGGACTCGTCAGCACGGCGCTCTCGTCCGCGTGCGGCAGATCGAGGATCAGCGTGACGCCGCACCCGCGGACAGCCGCCGAGCGTGCGCGCCCGCTCTTGCCGTCGAGCAGCAGATCGGGCGGAGGCATTCGGATCGCCTGCCAGGCAAAGAGCCAGCCTTGGCCCGCCCGGTCGAGCTCGTCGGCGGCATCGAGCACCTCCGCCGGGCTCATGAGGAGGTCGTACCGGAGCCCCCGCACCCTGCGAACCCCCGCGACATCGGGCGCTGCGAGCGGGACGTCGACGTCGTGCCAGCCCGACCGGAATGGTAGGTGCCCCTCGATCACCACGAACGGGACCTCCAGATCGAGGGCCCGCACGAGCGTCGACGGGTGCATGCCGTGCACGCCGACCGACCACAACCCGTCAGCCGTCTCGCGCGGCTCCTCGATGCTCACGGCGACACCCTAGCCAGTCGGGCCCACCACGCCGCCCACAACGGCTCCAAAGAACTCGTTGCAAAGAATCTCTTGCAAAGAGACCTTTGCACCGCTACGGTGGTGTCATGCCCACGAACCACGAACCCGAGCAGGCACCCGAGCCCCGCACTCAGCGGGCCGTCGGCCCTGAAGCGCTCAAGGCACTGTCGCACCCGCTGCGGATCCAGATCCTCGATCTGCTGGGGCACCACAGCGCACTGACCGCGAGCGGCCTCGCCGAGCTGCTCGGCGAGTCGAGCGGCGCCACGAGCTACCACCTGCGCCAGCTCGAGCGCCACGGGTTCGTCCAGGAGGTCCCGGGCCGCGGCACGGCGCGCGAGCGCTGGTGGGAGCGGACACCCGGCGGCTTCACTATCGACCTGCCCGACGACGCGTCGGCGTCCGGCGGCGACAGCCAGGCCAACGTCATCGCGACCCTCGCGATCAACCGCGAGTTCGAGGCCATGCGGCAGCGCAAGATCATGGACTTCCTCGACGGCGCCCGCACCCTCGATCGCACCTGGCTCGAGTCCGGTGCCACGCTCGCGACGATCAACATGTGGCTCACCAAGGAGCAGCTCGCCGAGGTCCAGGCCGAGTGGCAACGCTTCAGCGACACGGTCCTCGACCGGTTCGCCGGTCAGCAGGACACCCCCGGGGCCCGCCCCGTCCAGGTCCACTTCAACGCGTTCCCCCTGATCAACGGCAAGGAGAACCCCTCATGAGCGCCTACGCCCCGGCCCGCACCGACTTCCGGTCACCGTCCCTGCGCGCGCTGCGCCCGAGCGACCGGCTCCTCGTCGTCGTCGGCGCCCGCCTCACCACCTGGGGTGAGCGGAGGGCCGCAGCGCACGCGACGCGTGCCGCACGAGGTACCGACCTCGACGACGCCGCCGACGACCGCGCCCAGCGCTCCGCCCGCCTGCACGAGGGACGCTCGATCGTCTGACGGTCCGCCCGACGGCACACGGACCCCGTCTGCCGTCGGCAGATCCGCCCCGGGCGGATACCCGGGCCCCGACCACCGCACCGGGGGCAGGGTCGAGGCATGACGAACCAGCCACCGCTCCTGCGGACCGAGGCGGCCCCGCCGCCCACCACCCCGTTCGACGACCAGCTCGCGTCCCGCCTGCTGCACCAGCGCATCGTGGTCCTCGGCACCGCCGTCGACGACGCCGTCGCGAACCGCGTGTGCGCCCAGCTCCTCCTGCTCTCCGCCGAGGACCCGCGTGCCGACATCGCCCTCTACATCAACTCGCCCGGCGGTTCGGTGAGCGCAGGCCTCGCGATCTACGACACCATCCAGCTCCTGCCCAACGACGTCAGCACGCTCGCGATGGGCTTCGCCGCGAGCATGGGACAGTTCCTGCTGTGCACGGGCGCCGCGGGCAAGCGCTACTCGCTCCCCCACGCGCGCATCATGATGCACCAGCCCTCGGCCGGGATCGGAGGGACGGCCGTGGACGTCGCGATCCAGGCCGAGAACCTCGAGTACACCAAGGGCCTCATGCACCGACTCACGGCCGAGCACACGGGCCAGACCACCGAGACGGTCACGGCCGACAGCGACCGCGACCGCTGGTTCACCGCCGAGCAGGCCCTCGCCTACGGCATGGTCGACCACGTCGTCGCGTCGGTCGACGACGTCCGCCCCACCGCCGTGTCCCGGAAGGTCGGCCTCTGATGTCCACCTACACGATCCCGACCGTCGTCGAGCGCACCCCGCTCGGCGAGCGCGCGTTCGACGTCTTCAGCCGCCTCCTCTCGGAGCGCATCGTCTTCCTCGGCACCGAGATCGACGACGGCGTCGCCAACGTCGTCATGGCCCAGCTCCTGCACCTCGAGTCCGACGCCCCCGACCAGGAGATCGGCCTCTACATCAACTCCCCCGGCGGCTCGATCACCGCGCTCATGGCCGTCTACGACACCCTGCAGTTCATCCGCTGCGACGTCTCGACCATCTGCATGGGCCAGGCCGCGTCGGCCGCCGCGGTCCTGCTCGCCGCGGGCACGCCCGGCAAGCGGTTCGTGCTCGAGCACTCGCGGGTCCTGCTGCACCAGCCCTCGGGCGGCGCGGAGGGCACCATCTCCGACCTGACGCTCCAGGCCCAGGAGATCCTGCGCCTGCGCGCGGAGACCGAGCTCGTCCTGGCCCGGCACACGGGTCAGAGCGTCGAGCGGCTGCGCGCCGACACCGACCGCGACCGCATCTTCACGGCCCACCAGGCCGTGGAGTACGGGCTCGCCGACGCGGTGGTGACGTCCCGCAAGCTGTCGGCGCCACTCGTCCCCGCACACGGGCGGCCCCGCCCGGGCTACCTCGTGCGACCGAACCAGCCTCGGCGCGCCGGCCGCTCGGGACGCGCAGGCACCGTGGGCGGCACCGGCTCCGGACCGGGCGCGAGCTCCACCGACACCCCGCTCAGGCGACCGCGCTCGTCGAACGACACCGTCACGTCCCCGTCGCTCACCCCCACGACGGCCGTCTGCGCGTCCTCCCACCGGATGTCCAGCCCGCGCAGGACCGCGTAGGCGCGCACTGCCCGACGGTGATCGGCGACCGCCGTGCTCCCGAGGCCCTCCGGGACCACGCGCGCGACCCGCGCGACCGTCGCCGGCGGCAGCTCGAACCGCGGGTGCGTCAGCAGGAACCACGCGCACGTGCCCCCACCCGTCGGGCCCGCGAAGTGCGTGAAGTGCCCCGTCACGGCCTTCGCCGCCAGCGCCAGCCGGTACGGGACCGCGTCCGTCAGGAGGATCTCCGGGGTGCTCAGCTCGAAGATCCCACCCGTCACCCCGCGCTGCCTGACGTGCTCCGCCGCCGCCACGACCGACGCCGGGAAGTTGTTGACGTTGTTCCACCCCCACAACCAGCTCCTCGTGCTGGGCACCGCCGCCCCCAGGAAGTGCGCCCCGCACACGAGCGGCACCTCGCTGTGGAACGTCACCATGCCCGCCTCGAGATCCGCGTCCCACGCCGACTCGCCCCCCAGGTCCGCGAAGTGGAGCTGGTGCTCGGTCGACAGGATCACGGCACGATCCACGAGGTCGTCGAGAGTCGGGGCCGGGTTCGTCTGCGACATCCAGACAGCACACCACCGACCCGCGCCCGGCGCGCGGCGAAACGGACAGAACGCCGCGCGTGGCGCGACGATTCACCCTCGGCGGAACCGGGGTGGGGCAGGCGCGGACGCAGCCTGGCGCACGCGCCGCCGGCCGCGCCGGGCGCGACCGTCAGGCGGCGAGCAGCAGGACCGTCGTGGTCGGCGTGGTGGTGCGCACCGGTGCCGAGCTGCGCCGGGGCGACGCACCGAGCGCGTGGAGCTCGCGCGCGGCGCGCTGCTGCGACGTGAGGCTGCGACGCTCGACACCGGCCCGGCGGGCGGCCTCGGCGTCGAACTCGTCCTGGCTGCGGGCCAGGAGGTCGACCACGCGCAGGCCCAACGCACGACAGATCGCGGCCAGGACCTCGGACGACGCCTCCTTGCGGCCGCGCTCGACCTCCGAGAGGTACGCCGTCGAGACCTGCGCCGAGAGCGCGACGTCGAGCAGCGTGCGCGCCTGCTCGGTCCGCTCGGCCCGCAGGATGCCGCCCACGACGTGGCGCAGCAACGGTTCGGCGGTCCGGCGCCCGAAGAGCACCACCTGGCCAGCGGCTGCCATCGCCTGCTCCTTCGTCGCGGTCGTGGGCGCGGTGGCCCTCGTCCCCTCAACCTAGCGTCGCCCCGAGACCCGGACGCCCGCAGGAGTGGTCCGTCTGCTGCTGGCGTAACGTGGGAACGGCTCCGAGGAGACCATCGCGAGAGGCGGCCCGCCGATGTTCCGCACGCTCTTCCCCATCCTCGTCACGACCGACCTCGACCGGTCGCTCGGGTTCTACCGCGACCTGCTGCGCGGCACCGTGACGTACCAGTTCCCCGACGACGGGCCACCCGTGTACGTCTCGGTCACCGTGGGCGACGGCTCGCTCGGGATCGGGGTCGACCGCGAGAGCGCCGACGTCGGGCGCACGCACCTGTGGGTCACGGTCGACGACTGCGACCAGGCCGTGGCGCACCTGGCCGCCGCCGGGGTCGTCGTGGTCTCGCCGCCCGAGGACCAGCCGTGGGGCGAACGCGTCGCCCGGGTGCTGGACCCCGACGGCAACCAGGTGTCGCTCGGCCAGGAGGCCGCCGAGGACCCGGAGCCGGACGGGCCGACGGGGTTGTCGTAGGCAGGGTGCCCGTCCAAAGAGAGTTGAGAACCATGGCCTGCCCTGGAAACCGTTGCTTCTCGCCTGTCGCGGGGCGCATACAAGCGTTCCGAGCCCTCGGCGACCGACTCTCGCGGCCGGTTGGTGCGCCCAACTGGGAAGACTCGAATGCTCCTGAGCGCCGCCGAGGTAAGAGAGCTGGTGGCGCCATACGAGTAGGACATGACGCTCGCACAGCTCGGTGAGCGGATCGGCGAACGCCGGGCGCTATCGCCTCGTCTGAGCTGATCGGCGCTCCAGGGGCTACTCTTCGTGGGTTCGGCGGCACGGCCGCGCCTGCCAAGATTATCGGTCATTTGTCGAGTTCATATCGGCATGGGGCACTATATTCTCCATATGATCGATGTGCTGCTTCGCGACGTCGATACAGCGCGCGTCCTTGCCGCCAGCGCCGCGCTGCAACTCGACCTCCAGAACGTAAACGAGCTGTTGTTGCTCCAAGCACTGTCGGCCCGGGCAGCGGCCTTAGTCACGCCACCTGGACGGCCGCTATCTTCGTCGGCAGTCAGACGCCTTCTCGCCAGCGATGAAGTCGGCGGCCCGAACATGTCCGCGCAGCTTGACGAGTTCGACGGTTTCCCGGTCGTCGAGTTGCCGCTGCCACCGCGCCGATTGCTGGTTCTCGAGGGTGTCGCGACCGGTTCTGCGCAGGTCGCCGATGGCCTACTCCGCTCGGTTCTCGCAGATCCCACCGGAAAGTTCCCAATACTGTTCACGGCCCAGGTCCTGTCGGCCGCGAAGTTCCTGCTGGGACTGAGTGATCTCTTGGCCCACCGCTTCGACAGAACGGTCGACGATCGTGCGCCCGCGCTGACTCGCAGGATCAACGTGCCGAGTGCCGCACAGCTCGACCTACGGTCCCGACTCGTCACCTTCGAGGCATCGGAACTGTTCGCGGGTCTCAGTGAAGCCGAGTCCAGGTTCTTGTACACCAACCTTGTCTGGAAGCATGGCGAAGTCACCCCGAGTGCGCCAGTGGACGCCGACTCGGCTGCGTTCACAGGGCACTTCGGTGTCGATCTCGATAGCAGTTTGGTGGTGCGGCCACTGATCGACACGCACCTCGGAGTGATCGTCGCCAGTCCTACCGAACTGGCGACGGCGCTGCGGCACTTCATCATCGTGTCGGCGTACAGACACGACTGCACCCAGCAGCTCGTCGACTCGCTGACTAAGGTGGCCGTAGCCGACGCCGCACTTCTGCTCAACGCGATGACCGACGAACCGCTGGTGGACGCCTCGCCGGAGGGGGTGTCCGGGTTTGTGCGAATGACGGCGCCGTTCGACGGCGACAAGGTAATGGACCTGAGGGTGTCTGTCGACACTCTCGAGAACTACGAACCCACCTCGGTGTGGGGCGCCGCGACGAACGCCGTCGCCGACGTCGCGCCCCTGGGCACCGACCCGGACCGAACGTTGGTGCTCGAGGTCCGATCGGGAGTCGGCCGAGACGATCAGCTCTTTGTGGGCGCGGACGAGGGTCCTTCGTTGGCGCTCCCAGCGGACGACCTGCAGACGATCCTGCGCGCGCCAGAGACCAACAGCCTGACGCTCTGGTACTTCGCGCGGGCCCTCCGCCGTCTCGGTGAGTCGACCCAGGTAATGTCGTTCTCCACGGTCGACACTTTCTCGCTCTTCCGGGACTCGCGCGACAGCCTCTACCTGTCGGACGACGTCGCACCCACGCTCCTGAGCGTCACTCCTGGTCACGGCAAGGAACTGCGTGAGGAGGCCCATCGTGCGGCAGGACCCGCCTTCGCTCTCTACGCCAACGGCATCTCCAGGTCGATCTCGATGCACGCCGAGGCGAGCCCGGTCCGAACGGTCTTCGCCGATCCGAATGTCTGCTTCGTAAGACTCGGCGACGTGACCGCGTGGGCCCGTGTGCGCACATTCGGTGCGGCCGACGCCGGTGATCGCCAGGCGCGCGTGCTAGCAGAGTCGATGGCGTACTGGTTGTGGCAGCTCCACTTGGTCGCCCCAGGTCTACTCGAACTGGCAAGACCCCAATCCGAACTCATCGTCGAGCTCCGGCTCGACTCGATCCACGATGACACAGACGACGTCGTGAATCTCGACCTCGCCGAGGGG
This sequence comes from Oerskovia douganii, assembly GCF_015142735.1. GTDB lineage: Bacteria > Actinomycetota > Actinomycetes > Actinomycetales > Cellulomonadaceae > Oerskovia > Oerskovia douganii. Next base: position 157,928 of record NZ_JACSPN010000004.1, read on the forward strand.
ACGTGGGTGAGCTACGACGAGGCGTCTGTCTGCCCCGCACCTCCGGTTCTCGGTGCGGCTTCGGCAGGTTTCTACCTCGATGGGTGGCCACCATCAGTTGCGGCTCCAGGCGCGCCACCGAACGGGTTCGACCGGCAGCTCGTCTCGGCACTCGTGGATGGGCTCGTGGCGCTCGTTTCGACCGCTGAATCCTGGCCAAGCGAGCGTCGTCGACATGTCGTTGACGTCGTCGCGCCTCCCGGGTGGAAGATCATGACCCAAGTCATCAATGCTGAAGACGACCTGCTGCTCTGGCCCGGTCGTCTACCTTCCGCGCCGTACGTCAGCGACGCGGCAACAGCCATCGTCCTTGATGAGCTCGGCGCGCACCTGGCAGAGTCAGGCTTCCGCCACGGCAAGGTGGCCGACGTCGACCGCACCGCGTTCCTCAACGACCACGTGACCGCGTTCCTCCAGGATTGGCTTGCCCGCGAACTCGCCGAACTCGCTGGACACGGAGCGCTGCGTCAACTCCTCGGTCTCCACGAGGCGCTCCTGCACGAGATGGCGTCTGACGAGAGGCATCTTCCGATCCGGATCGCGTGCTTCGGCGAAGCCGCGAACGACGTCAGGCGGATCCGGCGCCATCGTCAGAAGGCCACGACCTCAGCAATCGCACTCCGCTACCTCGTCGAGCGGCTCTCGGCGCGGCCCTCGGATGGCGTGCACGACCTGACTCGCGAACGCTACGACCTCGTGCTGGCTATCGCGGCCGAGATCGTGAACAAGGGAATGCTCTCGGACGCTCTGCACGGCGGGCTGGCCGACAACGAGATCAGCGTGCTCCGCTCCGGCCGGCTCGGGGTATCGCGCGAGCAGGAGGCCTTCACCCGGGCGATCGCGGAGTTCGCGGAGGGGTTGACCACTCGAACTGTCGCCGAGGCAGCGGCGCTTGCGAGCGATGTGCACCGCGACGGGCGAGAGCTCTCTGACGATGTGGACTCCGCCGCCGCCCCGGGCGAGCAAACGACAACTGGATCCCCACTGGAGGCTCTCAACCCACTCGCGGTCGCGGAGTACGGCTTCTCATACACGCAGCTTGTCAACGGCTGCGGCGGGTTGATCGATGCCTCCCGACAGCGCGGCCAGGACGACGTTGGGGAACTCGAGCTATCGGTGGCGATCACAGCCATCCGGGCTGCTACCGATGTTGATGATGACCTCGCTCACCAGATGATCGCTTGCCTCTCACTCGATCCTGTGGACGACTTCTCGTCCGCTGGCGCCGATGCCTTCCCGTGGCGATTCACCCGGGGACGCTCGTTCATCGTGCGTCCGCTCGTCGTCGTCTCCGAGGAGGCCGAGCCCGATCGGGTGCTGTTCGGACACCGAGCCCTGTGGCTGACGCCTCGGCGATGGTTGGAGCGCCACTTGAGTGGTCGCCTGCAGGCGAACTCGCCGGCCATGCGACGGGCGCTGGCCGCGCAGCGCGACGCGAAGGGCGGTCAGTTCGAGATCGAGGTGGCGGAGGTGCTCAAGGCAATGGGGGCCGGTCCGGTCCGCCGACGCTTCGTTCGCGCCGGGAGCATGGACCTGGCAAACGTCGACGGCGAGAACCTCGGGGACATCGATGTCCTTGCGGCCACACCGACCGGGGTACTCGTCGCTGTCGAGGCTAAAGACCTCGAGGCGGCCCGCACGCCAGTTGAGGTCGTTCGCGAGGTGCGTGCGCTGTCGACCGGGCCGAAGGCCGCAACCGCCCGACTGGCTCGGCGAGTCGAGCAATTGTCGGCGAACGTCCGGGCCGTCGAGGACACACTTGGACTCGAGCACGTCGCACGGCGGCGCGTCGTCGCACTCGTCGTAACGAACGCGCCGCTTCTCGGCAGTCGCCTCAGCGATTCGCACGTCCGGATCGTGGCTCTCACGGAGCTCCCCGCAATGCTTGCAGATCTGGACGACATTGCGCCCCGTGGCGCCCGACGCCGTTGATTGCACGTCCGGTCGCACACCCATGTGAGAGGCGTCCCCCGTCGGGTCGGCACGTTCGCCTCCATAGGCGTAGGTAGACGAGCGCGCAGATCGGCGATGATGCTGCGTGGAGTCGGGCTGGGTGATCCGGGCACGGGAGGAGAGATCTACGAGTTCTTTCGACTGGCAGCGCGCGGTAGTCCGGCGGCACCCGGTCCCGGTGATCGCGGCGTCAACGAGGCACGCCATGACCGGTCGGCGAGGCCCCACCGGCCTCACCGGTGCCAGCGACCACCACCCACAATGGGTAGAACCATGCGGCGATACGCCCCATCGGGTCGGTGCGATCGCTTTCGGGCAGATTCCGGCCGAGCTCAAGCCGTCGACCGTCTGCCTCCGAGGGGTCGGCGACACCGTCACCTGCTCCTGCAGCAGATAGCTACGGCGTGGCTCCACATGACGTTCCTGCGGCAGTTGCACTGAGGGTTGCGACCGGATCGCAGGGGTTGCCCGGCGCAATCGGGCGCACCACCTCGCAGCACCCACCGCGTTGGAGCCACCACCGCGCACCAGCGAGAATGACATCTGACCAGGACTTTTGCAGCATGGTACGCGGCGCGCACCACGGATGCTTGTGCCCCCACTGGGACTCGAACCCAGACTGCGCCGATTTTAAGTCGGATGCCTCTGCCGATTGGGCTATGGGGGCCCGGGTGAGGATATCCCGGCGACGGCCAGGGGCGCCGCACGGCCCCTCCGGCGCGCCCCTGCGCTACGACCCCGCGAGCGCCCAGCGGATCGCCTGCGTGACGGTCCGGCCACCCGCCCGCACCAGCACCGACTCGCCCCGCATCGGCCACCGCACCGGGATCATGCGCCGCGACCACGGGGGCAACGACGCGACCGAGGCCGCTCCCAGCGCTGCGTACGGGCCCCGGGCGAGGAACGGGAGAGGCGGCTCGGACAGCAGGAAGCGCGCGACGTCGTCGGACTCGGTGGTCCTCGCGAGCTGCGGGCGGAACTCCTCGAAGGCCCGCGCCAGCTCGGCGCGCGAGCGCGGCGGGTCCACGGCTCCGAGCCGGTCCGCGATCGTCGCGGCCTGGGCCAGGTACTCGTCGCAGCCCGCGGCGTCGAGGGGACGCTCGCCGTAGCGCTGGTGCGCGGCGAGGAAGCTGTCGGCCTCGGCCACGTGGACCCAGCGCAGCAGCCAGGGGTCGTCGGCCGCGTACGGGCGCCCGTCGGGAGCCGTGCCGCGCACTCGGACGTGCACCGAGCGGACCACGTCGATCGCCTGCTGCGCGTGCTCGACCGTCCCGAAGGTCGTGACCGCGAGGAAGGTGCTCGTGCGGGCCAGGCGACCCCACGGGTCGCCCCGGTACCCCGAGTGCGCCGCGACCGCCGCCATGGCGAGCGGGTGCAACGACTGGAGCAGCAAGGCGCGCAGGCCGCCCACGAACATCGACGCGTCGCCGTGGACGCGCGCGATCGCCGAGTCCGGTGCGAACCAGCGCGGGCCCGGGGTGTCGTGGATCCGGGAGCGCTCGGCCGGACCGTCCGGCCCCGCGACACGCTCGAACAGGGCACGGCCCGCACGGGACCGCAGGTCGTCGACCACGCGAGTGCTCACCCGCCCATTGTGCGCGCCGGTCGTCGTCCCGGGACGCCGCGAGGGCGGCCCCTTCCGGGACCGCCCGCGCGGGACGTGCTGACGTGCGGGTAACTCAGGCCTGGGTCGCAGCCTTCTTGGTCGCCTTCTTGGCCGGGCCGTGGCCGGCGTCGGTAGCGGCGGCCTCGGCGGGCGCTGCCTTGGAGGGCTCGGCCGCGACACCGCCGCCCTCGGCCTCGGCGGCCGACGACACGGCCTCCTGCTTGACGGCGTCGCCCGCGGCCTTGGGCGGCACGGACGCCTGGCGGAACTCCGCACGCGGGTCGTGCAGCGAGCCGAGCGAGACGAGCTCGCGGCCCATGAGGAACTGGCCCATCCACCCGATCGCGATGCGGATCTTGCGGTTGCCCGTGGGCATCGCCATCACGTGGTAGCTGCGGTGCATGGCCCAGGCGAGGAAGCCCTTGAGCTTGAAGATGCCGAACAGCTCCGCGACCCCCTTGTACAGGCCGAGCGACGCGACCGTGCCGACGCTCTTGTGGCTGTACTCGACGGGCGCGTCGCTGCGCAGCACGGCGACCAGGTTGTCGGCGAGGCGCGTGGCCTCACGGATCGCGTGCTGGGCGTTCGGCGGGCAGAACTTGCCCGGGTTGAGCACGTCGGGGACGGCGGCGCAGTCGCCTGCGGCCCACGCGTCGGGGATGACGTTGCCGTCCGCGTCCGCGACCTGGAGGGTCGGGAGCACGGTCACGCGGCCGAGCTTGTCGACCGGCAGGTCCGAGTTCTCCTTGATGACCGGGTTCGCCTTGACGCCCGCGGTCCACACGATGGTGTCGGTGTCGAACTCGACGCCCGTCGAGGTGACGACGTGGCCGTCGACGCACGAGGACAGGAACGTGTTGAGGTGGAACTCGATGCCGCGCTTCTTGAGCTCCTCGAGCGCGTACTGACCCATGGGCTCGGAGACCTCGGGGAGGATGCGGCCCGAGCCCTCGATCATCACGAAGCGCAGGTCCTCGGGCGCGATCGTCGGGTAGTTGCGGGTCGCGTAGCGCGCCATGTCCTCGATCTCGCCGATCGCCTCCATGCCGGCGAAGCCGCCGCCGATGAACGCGAACGTGAGCATGCGCTTGCGCAGGTCCTGGTCCCAGGTGGACGACGCGACGTCCAGCCGGTTGATGACGTGGTTGCGGACCGCGATGGCCTCTTCGACGTTCTTGAAGCCGATCGCGTTCTCCGCGAGGCCCGGGATGGGCAGCGTGCGCGAGACGGAGCCGAGGCCGACGATCAGGTGGTCGTAGGTGACCGAGTAGTCGTCGCCCTCCTCCGGGTGGATCGTGATGCTGCGGCCGGCGTGGTTGATCTCCACGACCTTGCCCTGCAGCACGTCGACGCCCTTGAGGGCGCGGCGGTGGGGAGCGACGACGTCACGTGCGTCGATCGAGCCCGCGGCGGCCTCCGGCAGGAAGGGCGCATAGGTCATGTACGGGCGCGGGTCGACGACCACGATGGCCGCTTCGCGCTTGCCGAGCTTCTTGCGGAGGCGGCGCGCCGAGTAGAGACCGACAGAGCCGCCACCCAGGACGATGATGCGGGGAACCTTGCGGGGACGCGGCGAGGCAGCGACATCCGCGTTCTGGGCAGGGGTGACCGAGGTCAGGTCATTCTGAGGCATGAAACCAGAGTATTACTGTCTTCAACTTCTTGGTGAACTTCTGTCCGATCCGTGAGCGTGACAACCTTCACAAGCGCTGCCGGACCGCCCGAAGATGGCGTGTTGGTGCCGGTTTCGGCAGGCACTGCGCCGGGGTCGGTCGGCCGGTCCCCCGTCGTCCGGCCGACCCCGGCGTCAGCACGGGAGGTCAGTCGCCCGACGGCGCAGCCCCCGTCGAGACCTCGACCACCGGGCTCGCAGCGGCCGGAGACGGCGTCCCGGGCACCCTGGCCGAGGGCGCCGCGGTCCCCTCCGCCGGCGGACCGGCCGGGTCCTCGCCGTCGGCGGGGACCTGCGGAGCCTCAGGGGTCACCGGGGTGGTCGCCGCACCCCCCGGCTGGTCGGGAGCCGGTGCCGTGCCGCCCGTCGAGGGCACCAGGAGCGACTGCGCCTGGAGGAACGGGGCCGGCATGGACCGCGGCTGCTCGCCCTCGAGCGGGACAGGTCGGTCGGAACCGTCCCACTCGACCGCGTCGTCGGGCAGCCCACGCAGCGGGTAGACGTTCCAGCGGTCCCGGCCGTCGGTCGACAACGACGGCTGGAAGTACCACCCCTGCTCGAAGTCCGGGAGGCTCCAGGCCTGCGCAACCCCTTCGCCCGTGAGGGTCCGCACGGGACGGCCCTGGTCGTCGAAGATCTGCACGTCCTGCAGGGCGCGGCCGCTCGCGTCGTACACGAACAGGTTGCTGACCTGCGAACCGTCGACGTACACACCGCTGCCGGTCCCGTCCGCGCTGACGCCGCTCGCGCCGAAGATGCCGGACCGGGCGTCACGGACACCGTCGTCGTAACCCTGCTGGTACGAGCCGCCGGAGGACGTCCTCAGCCCGTTGAGCTCGGCGTTCGCCCCGAACGCGGCGCTCACGAAGAGCGGCACGGCCACGAGGACCGCGACGACGTCGACGGCCTTGCGCAGGAGGTGCAGCCCGCGCCAGCGCAGCCACCGCTCGCGCCCCCACTGCACGCTCACGACGACCGCGACCACCAGCAGGAGCCGCCAGTACGTGGCCTGCGGCACGAGCTCGAAGTTCTGCGGCCGGTGGAACCAGCCGTACGCCACGAGCACCACGACCCACGCCCGCAGCACCCACCACGCGGGTCGCAGCACCGCGGCGAACTCGAGGAACGCGGCCCACTGCGGCGTCGACGTCACGGGGGCCCACAGGGACTTCCACCCCGACCCGAAGATCCCGCCGAGCACGAACAGCCGGCCGCGCAGCCCGATCCGCGGACGCGGCCCCGGCGCGGCGGGGTCCAGGCCCGCGGCCGACCGGAGCTCGGCCGCGTACACGGCGGCCGGACCGAAGCGTGCGGCGACGTCGAGCAGCGCCGTCGCTCCGCCGTCGGGCACCTGGCCGCCCGCGGCGACGGGCCGCAGCGAGCCCGGCATGTCCGCGAGCGCCTCCGCGAGGTCCGCCTCGAGGCCGTCGGTGAGGTCGTCGACCTGCTCGGGCGACAGGTCGGCGAGGTGCGCGCGGACGTCCGCGGCGTAGCGGCGGACCTGGTCGAGGACCACGGTCTCGGGTGTCAGGGTCGTGGACATCACGCGGCTCCTTCAGTCGTGAGGAGCCCGGTCAGCGTGCCGGAGAACTCCTGCCACTCCTTGCGCTGGGTGTCGAGCATGGCCCGCCCCTGCGCGTTGATCCCGTAGTACTTGCGGTGCGGACCCTCGTCCGAGGGGACGACGTAGCTCGTGAGCATCCCGCCCGAGTACAGGCGGCGCAGCGTGCCGTAGACCGAGGCGTCCCCCACCTCGACGAGCCCCGCCGCTCGCAGGCGTCGCACGACGTCGTACCCGTACCCGTCCTCGTCCGCGACCACGGCGAGGACCGCCGCGTCGAGGACGCCCTTCAACAGCTGTGTGGTGTCCACCCTGACTCCCTGCTCGACCGGCTCCTGTGCGGCAGACACTACTACGCAACCCGCACTACCGGCCAGAGTGAACTACCGCGTGTCGTGCAGAGAAGGTGCCGAACCCGAGGTTGGTCAGGCACAGCGCCTCAAACGGCTGACCAACCTCGGGTTCGGCACCGACGGGTCACGCGATCGACAGCGCGATCCCGTCCAGGATGTCGTGCTCGCTCGTCACGACCGACGTGAGCTCGCCGCCCGCGGCCGCGACGTCGTCACGCACGCGGCGCACGACCTCGGCCCACACGAGCGCCCCCGCCCCGATCACGTCGACCCGCCCCGGGTGCATGAAGCCCAGCGCCGCCCGCTCCTCGCGCGTGCGCGCCAGCAGGTCCTCGCACGCCGCCAGCGTCTCCTCGACCGTCAGCACCGCGCCGTCGATCCGGTCGCGGTCGTAGCGCTCGAGGCCCAGCGCGTGGGCGGTCACGGTCGTGACCGACCCCGCGAGCCCCACGAGCGTCGCGGCCTTGCCCAGCGGGACGGTCAGCGTCGCGGTGTCGAGCGCCGCCCGCACGTCCGCACGGGCCGCCGCGACCTCCTCGGCCGTCGGCGGGTCCGAGCGCAGGTGACGCTCGGTCAAGCGCACGCACCCCACGTCCATGGACCACGCCGCCTCCGGGGCGTCGGTGCCCAGCACGAGCTCGGTCGACCCTCCCCCGAGGTCGACGACCACGAACGGACCCGGATGGTTCGCCGCGACCACGCCCGTCGCGCCGCGGAACGACAGCTCAGCCTCCTCGTTCCCCGACACGACCTCGGGCGCGACGCCCAGGCGCGCGAGCACGCCGTCGACGAACTCGGCCCGGTTCTCCGCGTCCCGCGTGGCCGACGTCGCCACGAAGCGGGTGCGCGTCGCCCCCAGGTCCTCGATCACCCGGGCGTACTCGGCCGCCTGGTCGAGCGTGCGGGCCAACGCCTCCGGCGCCAGGCGCCCCGTCCGGTCGACCCCCTGGCCGAGGCGCACGACCTCCATGCGGCGGTCGAGCTCGGTGAGGACGCCCGTCGTGGGGTCGACGTCGGCGACGAGGAGTCGGATCGAGTTGGTGCCGCAGTCGATCGCGGCGACGCGAGAAGAAGTCATGACATCAAGGGTGCCACCCGTCGCCGCCCCGGGAGGGCGCGAACCGGCCCGCGGACGGCGACCGTCGCGAGCGTCACAGCCGACGTCGCGACCGGTCGCGGGTCAGCGGCTCAGCACGTGCAGCGGTCCGCGCGCCACGCGCCCGAGATCATGACGAGCGCCTCGTCGCCCAACGGGTTCACCCCGGGGCCGGCCGCGAGGGCGTGACCCACGAGCACGTGCAGGCACTTGACGCGCACGGGCATCCCGCCCGCGGAGATGCCCGCGATCTCCTCGACGTGCCCGAGCGCCTCGCGCGCCGCGAGGTAGTGCTCGTGCGCGCGGGCGTAGGCCGCGGCGAGCTCCTCGTCGTGCGTCAGGCGCTCCGACATCTCCTTCATGACACCGTTCGCCTCGAGGCTCGAGGCCCCCGCGACGGCGCCAGGGCTCGTCAGGTAGTACGTCGTGGGGAACGGGGTGCCGTCGGGCAGGCGCGGGGCCGTGTGCACCACGAGCGGGCGGCCGCACACGCAACGGGCCGCGATCCCGACGACGCCGCGCGCCGGGCGTCCGAGCTGCTCGTGCAGGACCTCGAGGTCCTCGGGCGTGACCTCGGGGCGCGAGCGGTCGGCCTCGGGGACGGCCTGCGCGGCGCCTGCGGGTGCGGCGGGACCACCGAGGTCCGCGGCGTCCGGGGCGGTGGGGGTCGAGTCGTTCACGAGGAGTTCCGTTCTGCGGCGTGCGGTGCTGGGGCGCGCCGGGGGACGGCGCACTCCCCATTGTCCCCGGTCGTGCGGCCGGAACGGCAATCGGCCCGCCTAGGGCGTCCCGCCGTCGGTCGGCGGCGTCTCGGGGCCGTCGCCCGGCTCGGTCCCCCCGTCGCCGTCGCCGCCTCCCGGTGCGGGCTGCTCGCCGGCCAGCTGGACCGACCGCCACACCGAGACGTACCAGGGTGCACCGTCCTCGGGGTCGACACCGACCGGTCCGTCGGTGAGGCGACGTCCCGTCTCGGGGTCGACCACGTCGACGACCGTGTCCGGGTCGATGACCCGCCACGCGCGCTCGCCCGGCATCACGAAGCTCAGGCGGTCACGGGCCTGCGCGACGACGTAGGCCTCGTCGTCCCAGCGGCCGAGCTCGACCTCGAGGGCGTCGCGCTCGGCCTCGGCCGCCGCCACCTCGGCGCGCAGCGCGCGGAGCTCGCCCGTCTGGTTGACGTAGGCCCGCACCGTGGGCAGGAGCAGGACGACCGCGAGGAGCACGACGACGGCGATCACCAACGAGCGGACCGTCACCACCTCGGGGAGCAGCAGCCCGTACCGGCTGCGGCGACGGTCGGCGAGCGCCGGCGCCCGCGACGCGGTGGGCCGCGCGGACCGCGGGGCGCGCGGGGTCCGCCCGGCCGACGAGCCGGCCGACGCGCCCGGCCCCCCGGCGGGGGTCGAGGTGGAGGACGGCTTGCGCGGCGCGGTCGGTCTCTTGCCCGCGCCCTTCGCGGCGCCCGGGCTCTTCGCGGCCGCCGGGCCCTTGGCGGCCGCAGGGTCCTTGGTCGAGCCCGTGCCGGCCGTCCCGGCCCCGGACCGTCCGGAGGTCCCCGCGTCGGTGCGTGACGTCGTCGGGCCGGAGGAGCCGCGGGCCCGACCGGCCGAGCGTGCCGACCCGCTGCGACTGCCCCCCGGGCGCGGCGCGGCGCCGGGCGTGGACGGGCGGCGGTTCGAGGACATGGTGCCGATTGTGCCGCCCCGCGCCCTCTCCCGGTCGCAGGGTCCACGGCGTGCCGGGGCTCCGTGGCCGGATCCACACCAAGCGTTCACAACCACGGGAGCCCGTGCCGGGCGCGGCACGGACGCACGGACGCCCGGTGGTTCCGAGGAACCACCGGGCGTCCGGGTGCTGCGCGCGACGCCGACCGGGGGTCGGACCGTGCTCAGCGGGGATGCGTCAGCTCACGCCTTCCAGCGCGGGAACGCCGAGGCGCCGGCGTAGCGTGCCGCGTCGTCCAGGGCCTCCTCGATGCGCAGGAGCTGGTTGTACTTGTTGATGCGCTCGCCACGGGCGGGGGCACCGGTCTTGATCTGGCCGGCGTTCGTCGCGACCGACAGGTCGGCGATCGTCGTGTCCTCGGTCTCGCCCGAACGGTGCGAGACCATCGCGGTGAAGCCGTTGCGCTGCGCCATCTCGACGGCGTCGAGGGTCTCCGACAGCGTGCCGATCTGGTTGAGCTTCACGAGGAGCGAGTTCGCAGCCTTGAGCTCGATGCCCTTGGCCAGGCGCTCGGGGTTGGTGACGAACAGGTCGTCGCCCACGATCTGGACCTTGTCGCCGACCTCGGCCACGAGCTGCGACCAGGCGCTCCACTCGTCCTCCGACAGCGGGTCCTCGATCGAGACCAGCGGGTAGTCCGCCACGAGCTGCTTGTAGTAGGCGATGATCTCGTCCGAGCTCGTCGCCTTGCCCTCGAACTGGTACGCGCCGTCCTTGAAGAACTCGGTCGCGGCGACGTCGAGCGCGAGGCCCACGTCGACGCCCGGCTTGAAGCCGGCCTGCTCGATCGCGACGAGGATCAGGTCCAGCGCGTCGCGGTTGCTCGGCAGGTTGGGGGCGAAGCCGCCCTCGTCGCCGAGGCCCGTCGCGAGGCCCTTGCTCTTGAGCACGGACTTCAGGGAGTGGTAGACCTCTGCGCCCGTGCGCAGCGCCTCACGGAAGGACGTGGCGCCGATCGGGGCGACCATGAACTCCTGGATGTCGACGTTGGAGTCCGCGTGCGACCCACCGTTGAGGATGTTCATCATGGGGACGGGCAGGACGTGGGCGTTGGGGCCACCGACGTAGCGGTAGAGGTCCAGGCCCGAGCTCTTGGCGGCTGCCTTCGCGACCGCGAGCGACACGCCGAGGATGGCGTTCGCGCCGAGCTTGCCCTTGTTGGGCGTGCCGTCGAGCTCGATCAGGGCCTGGTCGATCAGGCGCTGGTCCTCGGCCTCGAAGCCGAGCAGCTCGGGGGCGATCTCGTCGATGACCGCGTTGACGGCGTCCTCGACACCCTTGCCCAGGTAGCGGGACTTGTCGCCGTCACGACGCTCGACGGCCTCGAAAGCGCCGGTCGAGGCGCCCGAGGGGACGCCTGCGCGGGCAAAGGTACCGTCGTCGAGCACGACCTCGACCTCGACGGTGGGGTTTCCGCGCGAGTCGAGAATCTCGCGTGCTCCAACGGCTTCGATGCTTGCCACGGTTGCTCCTTCAGCTGCTTCCAGGTCCGGAGCGCAGGGCAGGCGACGATGGCGGTCGGGCGCATCCGGGGTTGTCGCATCCCAGCCTAGTGGTCGGGAACACATGTCGCTGGGGTCGTCGGCCCGTGGACACGAACGCCCGCATGTCGGCCCTCGCCCCCCGGACGGCGCCCGCAGGGATCACTCCGGGCGTGTCGGACCGGCGGTCTCGGCGGCCACGATCGCCCGCTCGACCTCGCGCAGCGCGCCCCGCAGCGCGGACTCGGCGTCCACGCCGTCGGCCTGCGCGCGCCGCACGACGTCGAGCAGCTCGCGCCCGTACGCCCCCTCGTCCGCCGCACCGTCCTGCGCGCCCGACGACGTCGCGCCCCTCCCGTGCGTCGCCCCGCCCGGGGAGAGAGCCGGGACCGCCGCGACCTCCGCCGTCGGGCCGGGACCCGCGACGACGCCGCCCAGCCCCGCACGCTGCGCACGGGACACGACCTTCTGCGCGCGGGCCAGCGCGCCCTGCGCGAGGGGGATCCCCTCGAGGACCGACTCGCGCTGCTTCTCCTGCTGCTTGATCCGGTCCCACTGCGCGTGCAGCGCGGCGTGCCCGTCGCCCGCGGCGACCGCGGTGTCCGCGAACACGTGCGGGTGGCGGCGGACGAGCTTGGCGACGAGGTCGGCCGCGACGTCGTCCACCGTGAACGGGTCGACCGCGTCCTCGCTCGCGATGCGGGCGTGGAACAGGACCTGCAGCAGCAGGTCGCCCAGCTCCTCGCGCGTGCCCGCGCGGTCGCCGGTCTCGATGGCCTCGGCGAGCTCGTGCGCCTCCTCGAGGAGGTAGCGCACGAGCGACTCGTGCGTCTGCTCGCGGTCCCACGGGCACCCGCCGGGCGAGTAGAGACGGTCCATCACGGCGACGGCCTCGCGCAGGGGGTCGGCCGCGGCGGCCGTGACGGGCAGGGACGGCTCGGTGGTGCTCATGCGCCCATCGTAGGGAGCGCGGACCGGAGGGCCCCGGGAAGGAGCCCTCCGGTGCGCTGCCCGGTGAGGGCGGGGGCGGCTATTTCCAGGTGTCGTTCAGCGTCACGGCACCGTCGGCCCCCACGGTCGCGGTGCGGTTCGCCCCGCTCTCCCAGACCACGTTGCCCGCGCCGTCCTTCTTGACGTACTTGTACTCGAACGTCGTGCCGGCCGGCAGGTCGAGCGTGAGCCTCCACACGGGGTAGGTCGCGGCGGAGAGCTGCTTGGCCGAGGCAGGTGCCCACGCGCCGAGGGCGGGGATGCTGCCCACGACGAACACGTTCTGCCCCAGGACCGTGGTGGCGTTCACGGCGAAGACGGCGTCGCCCTGCGTGGTGCCGCCGCCGTCACCCCCGCCGCTCCCCGCGCACGGGTCGCCCGAGGTGACGACGCCACCGGATACCTGGGCGTGCTGCCCCGTGAGGACGAAGTCCTTGCCGCCGTTGTTGTCCCAGGTGCCCGAGCCGTTGGTGAACGCGGCCGTGACCGTCGCGCCGTTCGCGGGGATCTCGCGCGAGACCCAGCCCGTGCAGGCCGCGGTCATGTCGACGCCGGGGGCCGTGGTCCATGCGCCCGTACCGACCTTGTAGTGGACCTTGTACGCGTTCCAGCCCTGCGAGGTCGAGTAGTAGACCGTGGTGGCGGACGTGGTCGGGCAGTCGACCGTGCACGGCGTGCCTCCGGTCCTGCCGACGTGCAGCGCGAGCGCGCCGTACGCCGGGACGGTCGCGGTGAAGGTCCCCGAGGCGCTCACGGTCCGCGTGACGGAGCAGTCCTTGGCGGCCACGACGTCGCAGTACGTGCCCGCGGGCAGCGAGGTCTGGTAGGTGCGCGTTACGGCCGAGGCGGTGTTGTTGATCGCCACGTAGCCCTTGTCGCCGCGACCGTAGGCGATGTTGTTGTTGCCGTCGTCCCACCAGTTCGTGACGGACGTGCCCTCGACCGTGTTGTGGAAGCCGACCATGCCGGCGATCTCCGTCCAGCGCTGCGTGCAGGTCCAGGCGCTGTCGGAGCAGCTCGCGTCGGGGACGGACGTGCTGGTGGCGCCGGGAGCTCCCGCGTCCTTGTTGTCCCACGTGTAGCCCGTGTAGACCGAGGGCGAGCCGTAGGGCCAGGAGAGCATGAAGGCGTTGGCAAGCTTGTACTTCGCTCCCCACTTGTAGCTCATGGTCTCGCCGTTGCGCTCGGTGTCGTGGTTGTCCACGAAGACTCCGGCACGGTCCGAGGTGAGCAGCCCGTTGCCGATCTCGTCGAGGCTCGCGATGCTGCCGTCGAAGCGGCTCTTGAGCGTGCGCGCGTAGTTGAACTCGTGCGAGTCCCCGCTGCCCAGGTACTCGGAGGGCTGGATGGGCTCGCCCGCGGCCCCGATGACCTCGTGGACCCAGTAGACGTCCGGGTTGCTGAGCCGGGCCTTGATGGCCGCGAGGTCCGCGGCCGGGATGTGCTTGGCCGCGTCGATGCGGAAGCCCGCGACGCCCAGGCCGATCAGGTCGTTCATGTAGCCCGCGATCTTGCCGCGCACGTGGTCGGAGCTCGTGCGCAGGTCCTGGAGCGAGACGAGGCGACAGTTCTGGACGTTGTACCGGTCGCCGTAGTTGGTGATGTTGGCGCGGCAGTCGTTGAAGTCGTTGGCGCCGTACGGGACGCCGGGGAAGCTGTCGACCGAGTAGCCGGTCCCTCCCGTGCCCGTGCCGGACCCGGTGTCCGCGCCGGCCGTGTGGTTGACGACAGCGTCCACCACGATGCCGACGCCGGCGGTCTTGCAGGCGCTGACCATGTTCTGGAACTCGGCGCGGTTGCCGAGCTTGGACTCGATCTTGTAGCTCACGGGCTGGTAGGAGGTCCACCACGCGGTGCCCTGGATGTGCTCCTGGGGCGGCGAGACCTGCACGTAGCCGTAGCCGGCGGGCCCGATCGTGCTGGTGCACTCGGCCGCGACCGCGTCCCAGGTCCACTGGAACATGGTGAGGACGACGTTCCCACGACCGTTCTCGGACGTGACCACGGGTGAGGGGGTCGGCGCCTTGGCCGAGGCGGGTACCGCCGCGGCGACGAGGCCGGAGGTGACCACGGCGAGCGCTGTGAGCCCGGCGAGGAGTCGGTGCCGCTGCTTCGTGCGGGCGGGTCTGGTCGTTCGGCTGAGCATCATTGCTGTCTCCGTCTCGGTGCTGCGCACAGCCCCGCGTCGGTGCGTGGCTGCCCGTCCTCGCACCGGCGTCGGCGCCGGCGCGTCTACCGCTTCCCCTGGTCCGGTCCGAAACGACCGGAGAACCCGCGCTCTGCCACCTTGCAGACATTTGCCGGTTCTTGCTGAAAGATTACACAGGGCGATGCGGCGTGTCAGCCCGTGCGGACACGCAAGAAGGTTGCAGGTCGTCGGAGCGGACGGCTCGGTGCCCTCGGCGCCGGGAACACACCTCAGGGCAGCGTCGGCACCGCCGCGAGCAGCTCGCGCGTGTAGGCGGCCGACGGCCGCGTCAGCACGTCCCGCGTGGGGCCCGCCTCGACGACCTCTCCCCCGCGCAGCACCACGGTCTCCTCGCACAGCTGCCCGACGATCGCCATGTCGTGGCTGACCAGCACGAGCGTGAGGCCCAGGTCGCGCTGGAGCCCGCGCAGCAGGTCCATGACCTGCTCGCGCACCGAGACGTCGAGCGCGCTCACGGGTTCGTCGCCCACCAGGACCGACGGCGAGGGCGCGAGGGCCCGCGCGATCGCGATGCGCTGGCGCTGGCCGCCCGAGAACTGGGCCGGGTACTTGGTCCGGACGTCGGGGTCGAGCCCCACCCAGCCCAGCACCTCGTCGACGCGCGCCGACACGTCTCCCCCGACCTTGAGCGAGCGCAGCGGCTCGGCCACGATCCGCGCGACGGTCATGCGCGGGTCGAGCGACGTGCGCGGGTCCTGCAGGACCACCTGCACCTCGCGCCGGTACCGCCGCATGAGCGCACGGTCCCGGCGGTCGAGGGGAGCACCGCGGTAGGAGATGGTGCCGCTCGTCGGGCTGTCGAGCCCGAGCAGCAGCCGCAGGAGGGTCGACTTCCCGGCCCCCGACTCGCCCACGATCCCCACGCTGCGCCCCGCCCTGACCGTGAGGTCGACGCCCGCGAGCGCCGTCGTCGGGGGCGTGCGGCGCGAACCGCCGAACTGTCGCCACACGCCGTCGAGCGCGACGAGAGGCACGGCGTCGCCTGCGGGCCCGTCACCGGGGACGGGCCGGTCGCCCCTCACGTGCTGGTCGCTCATCGGTCCTCCAGGGTGGGCAGGTGGGTCACGGCCCGCGCGGCGGCGAGCAGCGAGCGCGTGTAGGGATCCTCGGGCGCGTCGAGGGCGCGGGCCACGGTCGTGGTCTCGACGACCTTCCCGTGCCGCATCACGACGAGGTCGCGCGTGACCCGGGCGACCACGGGCAGGTCGTGCGACACGAACACCAGGGCCGTCCCGGTGCGCTCGATCAGGTCGTCGAGCAGGTCGAGGATCTCGGCCTGGACGGTCACGTCGAGCGCCGTGGTGGGCTCGTCGGCGATCAGCACGTCGGGCTCGCACGCGAGGGCCATGGCGAGGCACGCGCGCTGGCGCTGCCCGCCGGAGAGCTGCCACGGGTAGGACCCGAGGATGCGCTCGGTGTCGTCGAGGCGCACCAGGCGGCACAGGTCCGCCGCGATCTCGGCGGCCCGCGCACGCGAGACCTTGCGGTGCAGGCGCAGGGGCCCGGAGATCTGCCGGCCGACCGTCATGAGCGGGTCGAGAGCCGTGAGGGGCTCCTGGAACACCATCGCGACGCGGGCGCCGCGGACCCTGCGCAGGGCCTTCTCGCCCAGGGGCAGCAGGTCGGTCCCGTCGAGCAGGACCTGCCCGGTCGCGGTCATGCCGTCGGGCAGGAGCCCGAGGATCGCGGCCGCGGTGAGGGACTTGCCCGAGCCGGACTCGCCGATCACGCCCAGGCGCTCGCCGGGTGCGACGTGCCAGCTCACGCGGTCGAGCAGCACCCGGCCCGACGACGTCGCCACCGTCAGGTCGCGCACCTCGAGCCCGGCGGTGCTCGGCGTGGGAACCGCGGTGCTCGGCGTGAGTGAGGTGGAGGGGGTCATCGGTCGCCCCGCAGGCTCGGGTCGGTCCGTTCACGGATGCCGTCGCCCAGGAGGTTCAGGCCGAGCACCGTCCACGCGATGAGCAGCCCGGGCAGGATCGCCCCGAGCGGCTGGACCGCGACGGACTTCTGGGCGGCGCTGAGCAGCCGCCCCCAGGACAGCGCGGTCGGCGAGCCGAGGCCCAGGTAGGACAGCGACGCCTCGGCGAGGATGGCCCCGCCCGCGAGCAGCATGAGCTGGACGAGCAGGGTGGGGGCGACGTTGGGCAGGACGTGGCGCAGGATCGTCCCCCACCATCCCGTGCCCGACGCCGACGCGGCCGTCACGTAGTCCTCGCGCAGCACGCGCGCGGCGTTGACCCGCGTGACGCGCGCGATCACCGCCGCCCCCGAGATGCCTATCGCGACGATCGCCGAGGTCAGCGAGGCCCCGCGGACCGTCACGATCAGCATGGCCAGCAGCAGCGTGGGGAACGCGATCATCAGGTCGATCACGTTGAGCAGCGCGACGTCGGCCCACCGCGTGGTCGCCGCGGCGACCACACCGATCGTGATGCCCAGGACGCCCGCGATGACGACCGAGGCGAGCGCCACGGTCATCGCGACCGTCGCACCTCCCATGAGCTGGCTCAGCAGGTCGCGTCCCAGCCGGTCGGTGCCGGCCCAGAACTGCGCGCTGGGCCCCTCGAGCCGACCGCCCGTGCCGGCCGCGCCGGCACCCACGTCGTAGGGCGTCCAGAAGATCGCGACGACCCCGACGAGCGCGACCAGCCCGACCATGACCAGGCCGGCGACGTACGACGGGCTGACGCTCCGCCGTCGGGCACGCGGGGTCTCCCCCGCCCTCCCCGCGGGCGACGGCGCGAGCGCGCCCTCCTCGCGGGCCGGGACGACCCGCCCGGAACCCTCGACGGCGGGGATCTCCCCGCCCAGGTCGATGCTCATCGTGCGCCTCCGAGGGCCGAGCCGGCACGCAGCCGGGGGTCGATCCCGCGCTGGGCGAGGTCGACCAGGAAGTTCGTGACGAGGACCAGGGCCGTCAGCCCCAGGACGAGGGCCTGCACGACCGGCAGGTCACGTCCCGCGACCGACGACACCAGGAGCGTGCCCAGGCCCGGCAGCGCGAAGACGTTCTCCACGACCACCGCCCCCAGGAGCGAGGTCGCGAGCTCGATGCCGAGGATCGCGACGACCGGGACCGCGCCGTTGCGCAGCCCGTGCCGCGCGAGCGCGTGCCAGCGGCCGTAGCCGAGCGAACGCGCGGTACGCACGTAGTCCTGGTCCAGGACGTCGAGCGTCGCCGACCGCACGTAGCGCACCATGACCGACGACATCGCGATCGCCACGGTCGCCACGGGCAGCACGAGCGACCGCACGGCCGCTGCGGGGTCCTCCCAGCCCTGGCGGGGGAACCCGCCCGCCGGCAGGACCCCCGCCTCGAGCGCGAAGACCCACACCAGGATCACGCCGACCCAGAAGACCGGGACCGCGACACCCAGCTGGGAGACGGCCGAGACCGCGACCCCCACGACGCCACGACGCCTGACCGCCGCGACCACCCCGAGGGGCACCGACACGAGCACCGAGACCACGAAGGCCGCGAGGCTCAGGGGCAGCGTGATCGGCAGCTTGCTCGCGATCAGCTCGCCCACCGGGAGGCGCGAGACGAACGACGTCCCCGCGCTCCCCGAGAACAGCCCCGCGACCCACTGCCCGTACTGCGTCCACAGGGGCTGGTCGGTGCCGAGGTCGGCACGCAGCTGCTCGAGCTGCTCGCTCGTCGTGCCCACGCCGAGCGACGTGCCCGCGCTGTCGCCCGGCAGGAACCGGAGGACGGCGAAGACCACGACGCTCGCAAGGAGCAGCGACAGCAGCAGCGTGCCGACGCGGGTCAGGAGGTAGCGGGACATGGGTGCTCGGTCAGCCTTCCCGCACGATGTCGGCGACGTAGAAGCTCTCCGTCACCTGGTTCACCGGGAAGCCCGTGATCTCGGCGCGCGCGACCCGGATCTGCGGGTCGAGGTACAGCCAGGCGCTCGCCGCCTCCTGCCCGATGGTCTCGTTGACCTGGGTCAGCAGGGCCGTCTGCTCGTCGGCCGTGGCCGCCTGGTCGGCGTCCGCGACCCACTGCTGGACCTGGGCGTTGTCGTAGCCCCAGTAGAAGTCCGGGTTCGCGTACCAGACGACGTCGCGCGGGTTCACGTGCCCCATGAGCGTGGTCTGGAAGTCGTGGTCCGTGTAGATCTTCTGGTACCACGTCGCGTCGTCGATCGGGTTGAGCGTGAGCGTGACGCCCACGGCCTGGAGGTCGGCCTGGAGGAGCTGGGCGATGGTCTCGGACGGGTCGCCCGCGACGTAGTCGACCGCGATGCTCAGGCCGCTCACGCCGGCCTGCGCGAGCAGGTCCTTGGCGGCCTGCGGGTCGTACGCGTGCACGTCGGCCTGGTCGACGAACCAGGGGTCGGTCGGGGGGACCATCGAGCCGATGACCTGGCCACGGCCGTCCCACACGGCGTCGAGCACCTTCTCACGGTCGACCGCCTTGTACAGCGCCTGGCGGACGCGGACGTCGTCGAACGGGGCGACGCGGTCGTTGAAGGCCCAGATCTGCTTGGTCGTCGACGTGCCCTCGGTGATGGTGAACGCGTCGTTCCCCTCGAACTGCACGAGCTGGTCCGGGGAGTCCTCGGCGATGACCAGGTCGAGGTCCCCGGTCAGGAGCGCGTTGTTGAGCGCGGTCGTGTCCTGGAAGAAGCGGAACGTGACGCCCGAGTTCTTCGCGGGGGTGCCCCAGTAGTCGTCGTTGCGCTCGATCGTGAGGTGGTCGCCCTGCGTCCACTCGACGAACCGGTACGGGCCCGTGCCGTTCTCGCTCGACAGCTCGGTGTCGCCGTCCTGCACGATCGTCACGGACGCGAGGTAGAACGGCAGCGACTGGCTGCGGCGCGACAGGTCGAGCTGGACCGTGGCGTCGTCGGGGGCCGTGATCGCGGAGATGACCGACAGGTCGTTCTTGCGCGCGCTCTTGGACTCGGGCGCGATGGTCTGCGAGATGCTCCAGACGACGTCCTGCGCGCTCAGCGGGGACCCGTCGTGGAACTGCACGCCCGGCTGCAGGTGGAACGTGTAGACGAGGCCGTCCTCGGACACGTCCCAGTCCTTCGCGAGCGTCGGGATCACCTCGCCGTCGACGTCGACCGAGGTCAGGCCCTCGAAGACGTTGCGGGTCATGGTCTGCGAGACGCCCGAGCTGCCGCCGACGTTGCGGACCAGGCCCGTGGGCTCGTTGGTCGAGCCGATGACGATCTCGGCGTCGGCGCCCGACGCGGCGCCGCTGCCCGCGTCGCCGGACCCGCCCGAGCCGCACGCGGCGAGCAGGAGGGTCGTCGCCAGGACCGCGGCGGCTGCCTTGAGGGTTCTCATGGGGGTTCTTCCGTTCCAGAAGGTGCAGCAGGACTGCACGGGGACCACCGCGACGGTGGTGGCCGCCCGGTGGTGGAGGGGTTCGTGGAGCGTCGGCGGCCGACCGCGTGGGGGGCCACGGGAGGGGTGCCGAGGGGCCGGCGGCGGCGCGGCGGCCGCGCGAGAGCACGACGGCGGGACCGGCACGGGCCAGCGGGAAGGTCAGACCTGTTCGAGAGGGGGCGTGTCGGGGATCATCCGCGACGGACGCCGCCTGTCAGCGGCTGCTCAGAGACAGCGACAACAGCGGGCGGAGCTCGTCGAGCCGTGCCGTCCGGTGCTGTGGGCGCGCGTGGGCGCATTCAGGTCGAGAAACATGATGCGACAACTATCTCACCGACCAGGCGGTATGGATACACGCCCGGGGTGTGGTGGTGGTCACGTCGCGACGCTGCTAGTGTCGCCGAGCCGAGCCTGAGCTCGGCTGTGTCGTCGATGGAGCACCCATGCTGCGTGTCACCGTGCCGGTCAGAGCTCTCGTCCGCAGCCTCGCGCTCGCGATCGCCGTCCTGGCCCTCCTGCACCTCCTCGCCAACTTCCTCGAGAAGGCCGCCGACCTCCACGGCGGCGCGATCGAGCCGCTCGTCCACTACTTCAGCATGGACGAGGAAGTCAACGTCCCCACCTGGTTCACGGTGATCCTGCTCGCCTGCACCGGGCTCGTGACGGGCGACCTGCTGCACGGCGAGCCGGACCGCGGCCGCCGCTGGGCCTGGGGGCTCGTCGCGTTCGTGCTCCTGTACCTGTCGATCGACGAGATGACGAGCTTCCACGAGCACCTGGGGACGTCGCTCGAGGAGCACTTCCGCAGCATCGCCGACCTTCCCTTCAACGGGTGGATCGCCTTCTACGGTCCGCTCGCGCTCGTGGTGGCAGCGATCGTCGTGCCGCTCCTGTGGCGGCTCCCCCGGCAGTTCCTGCGTCCCATGGCTCTCGCCGGGGTCCTGTACGTGATCGGGGCCGTGGGGTTCGAGGCCGTCGCCGGGCTGCTCGAGGACCAGGGCTTCGACCGCGCGACGTTCGTCGGGCAGCTCGCGGTGCTCGGCGAGGAGGGCCTCGAGATGGTCTCGGTCGTGGTGTTCCTCGTGGCCGTGGTGCGCTACCGGGACTTCCTCGACGGGGAGAGCGCCCCCGTCGGGTCAGGCGCGGCCGACGCCAGGACGACACTTCATCCTTGACCCTCGCGCCCCGGCGCGCCGACGATGCAAGAGCAGGTCCGCGACGGGCCGCGCACCGGCGGCAGGGGACCTCGATGACGACGACGGGCTCGAGCACCGCTCGACGCACCCTCCCCTCGCTCACCGCGATCCGCGCGGTCGCCGCCGCAGCGGTCCTGGTCTTCCACCTCGACTACTGGCAGGTCCTCGACATCCCGGGGGCCTTCTACGGCAGCACGGGCGTCGCGCTGTTCTTCGTCCTGTCGGGGTTCATCCTGACGTGGACGGCCGACCCGGCACGTTCCCGGGCCGGGTTCTACGTGCGCCGGGTCGCCCGGATCTACCCCGACCACCTCGTGACGCTCGTCGTCGCCCTGGTCGTGGCGCTGGTCGTCGGGAGCCCTGCCGTCACGGGGCGCGTCGTCGGCGCGAACGTCCTGCTGGTCCAGGCGTGGTCGTTCGACCCGACGGTCGCGTACGGCCTCAACGGCGTCGCGTGGTCGCTGTCGTGCGAGCTCGCGTTCTACCTCGCCTTCCCGTTCCTCCTGCCGCTGCTGCGACGGTGGTCCCCGCGGACGCGGCTCGTGGTCGCCCTCGTGGCGCTCGCCGTCCCGCTCGTCGCGACGATCGTGGCTCCGGCGACCTACCAGGTGCTCTACCACTTCCCCCTCGCACGGTTCCCGGAGTTCGTCCTGGGCGTCGTCGCGGGGCTCGCGTTCGTCGAGGGCCGCAGGTCACGGGTCCCGTGGGCGGCCCTGCTCGGCATCTTCGCGGCCGTGCTCGTCACCGCCCAGCTCACGCACGCGACGGAGGCCGTGGCACGGGTCGCGCTCGTCGTTCCGTTCGCGCTCTTCCTCATGGTCTGCGCCGAGCGCGACCTGCGCGGCAGGAGGTCGCTCCTGACGCACCGCGCGGTGCTCGTCGCCGGCTCCGCCTCGTACGCGTTCTACCTGGTGCACGAGCTCGTGATCCGTCGCGTGCTCGACACCCCCTTGACGGGCGCGCTCGCCGCGGTCGTGATCACGGTCGCCTCCGGGGCCCTCGCCTACGCCCTGTACCGGTTCGTCGAGGAGCCCGCACGCCACGTGATCGTGAACCGCTGGCGGCGGCGCGCGGCGGCGCGGACGTCCAGGGGCACGGCGCCGTCCTCCCCCGGCCCGACGACGTCGCGCGCCGAGGCGGGCACGTCACCCGCCGGCGCCCCTGCCGCCGCGACGCAGACCGCTACCGCTTCGCCGTCCCCACCGTCGCCGCCGCACTGACGTCGCCCGTGATGACCGCGTCGATGAGCTGACGCGCCCAGGCGAGCACCTCCATGCCCCGCAGCGGACGGCCCCCGATGCGCGCCGTCGTCGGGAAGGGCACGAGGAACGCGCGGATCGCGGGCTTGAGCATGGTGCCCGGGTAGAGGCGCTTGAGGCGCAGCTCCGCGGACTCCGGGAGGTCGACCGGCGCGAAGCGCACGAACTTGCCCTGGGCCGTGACGTCGGCGAGCCCCGCGCGGCGCGCGTGGTTGCGGAAGTCCGCGACGGCGAACAGGGCCTCGACGACCTCCGGCAGCGCGCCGTAGCGGTCGACGAGCTCGGCCCGCACCTCGGCGAGCGCGGGCTCGTCCTGGGCCGCCGCGATCTTGCGGTACGCCTCGAGGCGCAGTCGCTCGTGCGCGATGTAGTCGTGCGGGATGTGCGCGTCGACCGGGAGCTCGATAGAGACGTCAGCGACCTCGTCCGCTGCGTTCTTGTCCTCGCCCTTGAACGACGCCACGGCCTCCCCGACCATGCGCACGTACAGGTCGAACCCGACGCCCGCGATGTGCCCCGACTGCTCGCCGCCCAGCAGGTTGCCCGCACCGCGGATCTCGAGGTCCTTCATGGCGATCTGCATGCCCGCACCGAGGTCCGTGTTGGCGGCCATGGTCGCCAGGCGGTCGTGCGCGGTGTCGGTCAGCGGGCGCTCGGGCGGATACAGGAAGTACGCGTACGCACGCTCGCGCCCACGGCCCACGCGGCCGCGAAGCTGATGGAGCTGGGACAGGCCGAGCATGTCGGCGCGCTCCAGGATGAGCGTGTTCGCGTTCGAGATGTCGAGGCCGGTCTCGATGATCGTGGTGCAGACCAGGACGTCGAGCTCCTTCTCCCAGAACGCCGTGATCGTCTGGTCGAGCTGGGCCTCGCTCATCTTGCCGTGAGCGACGCCGATGCGGGCCTCGGGGACGAGCTCGCGCAGGCGCTGGGCCGTGCGGTCGATCGTCTCGACCTTGTTGTGCACGTAGAACACCTGGCCCTCGCGGAGCAGCTCGCGGCGGATCGACGCCGAGATCTGCTTCTCCTCGTACGCGCCCACGTACGTGAGGACCGGGTGGCGCTCCTCGGGCGGGGTCGCGAGCGTCGACATCTCGCGGATGCCCGTGACGGCCATCTCGAGCGTGCGCGGGATGGGGGTCGCGCTCATCGCGAGCACGTCGACGTTGGTCCGGAGCTGCTTGAGCGTCTCCTTGTGCTCGACGCCGAACCGCTGCTCCTCGTCGATGATGACCAGGCCCAGGTCCTTGAACTTGATGGACCCGGAGATGATGCGGTGCGTGCCGATCACGACGTCGACCGACCCGTCCTTGAGCCCCTCGATCGTCTCCTTGGACTCGGCCTCGGTCTGGAAGCGCGAGAGCGCCTTGACCGTCACGGGGAACGCCGAGTAGCGGTCCGCGAACGTCTGGAAGTGCTGCTGGACCAGGAGCGTCGTGGGGACCAGGACCGCGACCTGCTTGCCGTCCTGCACGGCCTTGAACGCCGCGCGGACCGCGATCTCGGTCTTGCCGTACCCGACGTCGCCGCACACCAGACGGTCCATGGGGACGGGCTTCTCCATGTCGGCCTTGACCTCGTCGATCGTGACGAGCTGGTCGGGCGTCTCGACGTACGCGAACGCGTCCTCGAGCTCACGCTGCCACGGGGTGTCGGGGCCGAACGCGTGCCCCTGCGTGGCCAT
The DNA here is from genome assembly GCF_015142735.1 of Oerskovia douganii. Taxonomy (GTDB): domain Bacteria; phylum Actinomycetota; class Actinomycetes; order Actinomycetales; family Cellulomonadaceae; genus Oerskovia; species Oerskovia douganii. The sequence continues at coordinate 182,098 of NZ_JACSPN010000004.1, forward strand.
GCGCGCGCTGTAGAGGCGGATGAGCTCGCTCGCGATCTCCTTGACGTGCTTGCGCGCCTGGCTCTTGGTCTTGGCCCAGTCCGAGCCACCCATCTTGTTGAGGCTCGGCGACTCGCCGCCCGTGTACTTGGTGACCTGGTCGAGCTGGTCGGAGGGCACGAAGAGACGGTCGCCCGGCTGGCCGCGCTTGCTGCTCGCGTACTCGATCACGAGGTACTCGCGCGTCGCAGCGTTGCCGCCCGTGCCGAGCGTGCGCTGCACGAGCTCGACGAACTTCCCCACGCCGTGCTGCTCGTGCACCACGTAGTCGCCCGCGCGCAGCGCGAGCGGGTCGACGACGTTGCGTCGCCGCGAGGGCATCTTGCGCATGTCGCGCGTGCTCGACCCCTGACGTCCCGTGAGGTCCGACTCGCTGAACACCGCGAGCTTCAAGTCAGGCGCGACGAAGCCCGGCCCCACGGGCGCGGGCGTCACGAGCACGACGCCGCCTTCTGGCTCGGTGTCGATCGACGCGACGAGCCGCGCCGCGGTGTCGACCGCGGAGAGCTGCTCGGTCATGCGGCGAGCGGGGCCGTGGCCCTCGGTCGTCAGGACCAGGCGCCAGCCGGCGTGCTGGAGCGAGCGCAGGTCGTCGAGCGCGCGCTCGACCTCCCCGCGGGAGGCCTCGACGTTGCGCGCGGGCACGGTGAAGGTGGTCACGCCGCCTCGGTCCGCCCCCTGCCCGACGGCCGCAGCGTCTCCGGGGAGCTCGTCACCCGGGTGCGACTCGCCGTCGGAGGTCGCGCCCTCGTCGAGGCCGAACGGGCTGAGCGTCCACCACCCGAGGCCGCGGCGCTCGGCGACGTCGTGGACGTCGGCGAACGTCTCGAACGACGCGGCCGACAGGTTGATCGGGGTCGAGCCGCCCGCGGCCGCGCCGGTCCAGGCGGCGGCGAGGAACTCCTCGGTCGTCGCGACGAGGTCGTGGGCGCGGCGGCGCACGCGCTCGGGGTCGTTGATGATCAGCAGGGCGTCGTCGGGGACGAGCTCCAGGACGGGCAGCATGCGGTCCACGAGGACCGGCGCGAGGGACTCCATGCCCTCCACGGCGATGCCGGCCGCGAGCTTGTCGAGCATGTCGGTCGCGCCGGGCAGCGTCTCGATCAGCTCCGCGGCCCGGGCGCGCACCGCGTCCGTCAGCAGGATCTCGCGGCACGGTGGCGCCCACACGCCATGGTCCGCGATCTCGAGGCTGCGCTGGTCCGCGACCGCGAACCAGCGGATCTCGCTGACCTCGTCGCCCCAGAACTCGACGCGCAGCGGGTGGTCCTCGGTCGGCGGGAACACGTCGAGGATGCCGCCGCGCACCGCGAACTCGCCGCGTCGCTCGACCATGTCGACGCGCTGGTACGCGGCCGCGCTCAGGCGCTCGGCCACGTCCGTGAGGTCGGCCGTCTCGCCCGTGCTCAGCTCGACCGGCTCCAGGTCGCCCAGGCCCTCGACGACCGGCTGGAGCAGCGCGCGGACCGGCATGACCAGGACGCGCACCGGACCCGACTGACCGATCTCGCTGCTGGGGTGCGCGAGGCGCCGGAACACCGCGAGCCGCCGCGCGACCGTGTCGCTGCGCGGAGACAGGCGCTCGTGCGGCAGCGTCTCCCACGCGGGCAGGACCGCGACCAGGTCGCCCAGCTCGTCGGGCAGGTACGCCCGCACGCTCGCGGCGAGCTCGTCGGCCTCGCGCCCCGTCGCGGTCACCACGACGAGCGGGCGGGAGCCCTGCGCGGGGGCGCCCTTCTCCGTCCCGGTGGTGTCCCCGGTCGCGGTCGCCCCCGCCATCGCGGCGAGCAACGGCGGGCGCACGCCCACCGGTCCGACGACGTCGACGGCGCCACGCAGGCGCACGTGCTCGACGACCGCGCGCGCGGTCGGGTCGGCCAGGAGGGCGGGCAGGATTCCGGTGAGGTTCATGGGTTCCTTCGAGCAGGGTCACCGACGGCGTGGGCGTCCACGGGCGCAGGCCCGGGCAGGTGTGGACGTCGTTCGACGCGACCCCGCAGCGAGGCGCGGGCGCGCCGGAACAGCACGAGCGGCCCGGACCGAGGTGAGGACGGTCCGGGCTGAGGGTGCGAGCACCAGGTTACGCCGCAGGGCCGACACGAGGCACGGCGGTTCGCCCACGGCAGGACGCGTCGTCAGCCGCGCCGGGCGCGCAGGATCCGGCCGGCGCGCAGGCTCCGCCGGCCCCGCCCCGCCGCCACGATCGCCGACAGCAGCACCCGCGACGGCCAGCTCCCCACGGCGCACGTGACCGAGACCAGGTCCACGCGGTCCGGGTAGAGGAGCGTCTCGTCGGGGTAGCGGCGCGGGTCGACGCAGCTGTCGACCAGCACCGTCCCCGGCGCCTCGGCGAGCAGGCGCATCCCGAGCAGCCGCCCCCATGCCCCCGGTGAGTGCGCCGACCAGGCCGGTGCATAGGCGTCGGAGATCGAGAAGACCACGCCGTCGCGCCGGACGCGCACCGCGAGGTACACCGGCTCCGCCGCCGGGCCGACGCGCAGCACGTGCGCCTCGCCACGCTCGCGATAGGCCTCGACCAGCCCGGCGAACCACGTCGCGGCCCCGGGCACCACGCGGCGGGCCTGACCGCCCCTGTCCCGGTCCCCCTTCCACCCCGCGGCCTCGAGGTCGAGGAACTGCTCGACGACGCCCGGCTCCGACGTGGCGTCGACGATCCGCAGCTCCTCCCCCAGCGCCTCGGCGAGGTGGCGACGTCGGCGCCGGAGGTTCTTGCGCCGCGACGCCGACATCTCCGGACCGAGCTCCGCACGCACGCCCCGACCCGGGACGAACGCACCGCGCGAGATGCGGTCCCACTCGCGCACGGGCATTCCCGCACGGGCGAAGGCCTCCAGCAGCAGCGTCGTGGTGTCCCCCGACGCTCTCAGCAGCGGGAGGTCGACCGCCTGGCCGAGCGCCCGCCGTCGGGCACGGAGGGCCGCGACCAGCGACTCGACCGCGAGCCGCGGGCGGGCCGCGTCCAGGAGCGGCGCGCGCAGCGCCGCGAACCGCTCGACGAACGGCCCGTCGAGGCTCGCGTGACGCGCGGGCCACAGCCGGTTGCGGCCCACCGACTCGAACGGGAGGAACGCGAGCCAGCCCGACCCGTCGGCCACGACGAGGGCCATGACCGCGCGCCCGCCACCCATCCCGCGGGTCGCCGCCCCCAGGACCGCGGGCTCGAAGTAGAGGTTGGGCTCGAGCGAGGAGTCCGCGAGGCGCTGCCAGGCCGCAAGGTCCTCACCCGCCAGGTCGGCGACCCGGACGACCCTGCTCGTGACCCCCGTGCCCGTCGTCTCGACCGCTCCGACGAGCGTCGCCGGTCGCGCCCTCACCGGAAGCGCCGCACCACGCGTGCGGCCGCGCGCATGACCCGCATGGCCAGGCGCGCGAGGAGACCCCCCGTGACGACGGTCGACGAGACCATCGTCAACCGGTCGGGGAACAACGCGGTCGCGTCGGGGTAGAGCGAGGGGTTCATCGAGCTGTCGAACACGTCGACCTCGGAGTTCTCGTCGAGCCACGACAACGCCATCATGCGACCGATCGCGCCCGGCCCGTACCGGGCCCACTCCTCGCTGTAGACGTCGAAGTAGCCGAACGCCGTGGACCCCGTGCAGACGATCACCGCCATGTGCAGCAGGACCCCGCCGGCCACGAGCGCGAACACGTGGGCGCGGCCCGTCCCGGCGAACCCCGCGAGCATCTGCGTGAACCACTCCTGCCCGCCGCGCCTGCTCCGGAAGCCCATGCCGCCGCGCGACGCGTCGCCCTTCCACCCCTGCTGCTCGAAGTCGAGGAACGCCTTCGCGATCTCCGGGTCGTCGGCCCGGTCCTCCAGGACCAGGGTCTCCCCGACCGCACGCTCGAGACGTCGGCGACCGCGCGCGAGCGACCTGCCACGGGGCATGCGCTCGGCCCAGCTCCCGGGCGCCCCCTCGTCAAACCGGACCGCGCCCCGGGGGTCGCCGCCCCAGGTGTGCACCGGGATCCCCCGCTCCCGGCACACCTCCTCGAGCCGCTGGTCGACCCGACCGCCGCGGGCCAGCAGGTGCAGGTCGACCGCCTGCCCGAGCTCGCGCCGCCGCTCGTGGAACGCGTCGACCAGCGCGTCGACCGCCTCGTCGACGCGCGCGCCGTCGACGAGCGGCGTGCCCAGCGGGCAGTACAGCGCGAGGAAGTCCGACCCGGTCGAGGCGTGCCGCAACGGCCAGTGCTTGTCGCCCGGGACCATCTCGAACGGGAGCGCGGCCCACCAGCCGGGGTCCTCGTCCGGGCCCGCGTCGACGACCAGGAGCCGCAGCCCGGCCCCGCCGGAGAGCTCGCGCACGGCGGGCACCAGCATCTCGGGCTCGAAGTAGGGGTTGGGCTCGGCGGCGCGGGTTGCGAGCGCCCGCCACGCCTCGATGTCCTGATCCGTCAGGTCGACGATGCTCAGCACCCGGCTCCGTGCCATGAAGGACCTTCTGTCGTCGGACGAGCGGCGCCCCGGACCTCGCGAGACCGGTGCCCGGGGCATCTGTGCAGTACGACGGTAGACACCGAACGCCACCGGGGCCACAGTGGGAGCACCGTTTTCACCCGACCGGCTCGCGCACGACGAGCCGTCGTCGTCCGACAGTGCTCACAGCCACCCGTGGACGCTCCCGGGTGCCGCCCGCCGCACGTCCCCGCTCGAGGAAGGCCTGCCCGTGACCACGGACGAGCTGCACGACGTCGGCACGCGCCGCGGGCGCTCGGCCCGCGTCCCGCTCCTGCTCGCCGCAGCCCTGGTGCTCGGAGCAGTGTTCGCCGCGACGTACGTCGTGACCGTCCGCACCCTCGCGGGGCAGCAGCTCGACAACGGCGCGTTCGTCTCGTGGCAGCAGCTCAACCCGTTCCTCGGCTCGTTCGCGCAGGTCCTGCGCCCGGCCCTGCCCGTCGCGCTCGGGGCCGTGTGCGCCGTGCTCGGCGTGCTCGCGCTGCGGGCCGGCCGACGCCGCGCGGTGCTGCGCGCGGTCGGGGTCGTGGCCGTCACGGTCCCGCTCGCCCGCTGGCTCCGCGACGGGGCGCTCGACCGGCCCGACCTCGCGGACCTGGCCTACCCGCAGAACACCCTGCCCTCGGGGCACGTGGCCGTGACCGCCGCGCTGTGCGTCGCGGTCCTGTTCCTCTGGCCGCGGCGGTCGGGGGCGCTCGTCGCGTGGGCCGTCGTCGTGAGCCTCGCCGCGTGCGTCGCCTCGTTGCTGGAGCACGCGCACCGCCCGAGCGACGTCGTCGCGTCCCTGCTGCTCGTGGGCGCGGTCACGTGCCTGGTGCTCGCGTGCACGCAGCGCCCCACGGCGCGCTCCGGGCCCCTCGCGGGGTAGGCCGTCGTGCGCGAGGCCCGGCAGGCAGGGCGCTACCTCCGCGGACGGCCTCGCTGGGCGGGACGTGCCGCCAGGACGCGCTCGTAGACCTCGTCGTACCGGTCCGCGACGGCCTCCCACGTGTAGTCCTCGACCGTGCGGCGCCCCGCGGCCCCCATCGCGGCCGCGACCTCCGGCGCGTCCAGCAGCGCCCCGATCGCGTCCGCGAGCAGCACCGGGTCGCGCGGGTCGACCAGGAGGCCGTCGACGCCGTCGGTGACGAGGGTGCGCGGGCCACCGAGCACGGTGCCCACGACCGGGCGCCCCGCCCGCCAGGCCTCGAGGACCACGATCGACGCGGCCTCCTTGCGGCTCGGGACCACCACGACCGCGGCGTCCGCGAGCGCCGCGGCGACCGCGTCGGGCCCGAGCATGCCCGGGAAGGACACGCGGTCCGCGACCCCGAGCACCTCGGCGCGACGGCGCAGCGTCGCGAGCTCCGACCCGTCGCCCACGACCACGAGCCGCGCCCGGTCCGCGAGACCCGACGCCGCGAACGCCTCGAGCAGCAGGTCGAAGCCCTTGACGTGCTCGACCCGGCCGACCGCGAGGAGCACGGGAGGCCCGACGGCGTCGCTCGGCTCGACGGGGCGGGCCCGGGTCCCGCGCGGGGCCGGGGCGGGGGCGGCGACCGCGGGGGCCACGGGTACCGGGGTGGGCGTCGTGAGGTCCACGCCGTTCGGCACGACCACGGCCCCCGCGTACCCGAACCGCTCGGCCAGGTCCTCGGTGACGATCGTCGAGCAGCCGGTCACGGCGTCGGCGCGGGCGAGCGACGCGCCGAACCAGGTGCGCATCCACCACGACGTGCCGAGCGCGTCGTGGTCGTCGGCGAACGTCTCGCCGTGCGAGCTGACCACGAGCGGGGTGCGCGTGACCCGCCCCAGGGCCGTGGCGTAGACACCGTTGGGGCCGAAGCACTGCACGTGCAGGACGTCGGGGCGCAGCGAGCGGTAGGCACCGAACCACCGCCAGGCGGCCGCGGGCCAGCGGACCGCGAAGGCCAGGGCGCCGCGCGCACCGCGCGAGGGCTGGGGGGTCGGCAGGTAGCGGACCGTGACGCCGTCGAGCACGCGGGTCCCGAGGTGCTCGCCCTGGTCGACCGCCCACACCTCGACCGTCTCCCCGCGGGCGGCGAGCACGCGCGCGACGTGCTGGACGTGGGTCTCGACGCCACCCGTGCGGGGCGCGTAGGAGCTGGTGACGAGCGCGGTCCGGGGACTCATTTCGCCCTCTCAGGACCGTGGTCCAGGCGCTGCGCGCCGCTAGAGTGAGGCACTTCCCGGACCGCGAGAGAACGGACTCCCCGCATGCCGCAGCTGGTGATCGCGACCGTCGCGGTAGAGGTGCCCATGGGCGCGCAAGTTTACCAGGAGGAGGTCGCCACGAGGGCGGCCGGAGCCCTGTCCGCACCGGCCGGACCAGCGGTTTCACCCGCTCGAGCCGGTGCCCCCACGTCGCCCGGGGCGGGCTCGGCGAACGCGCCCGGGGACTGGACCGTGACGCGTGCCGTCGCGCGGTCCCTGCGCTCGCCGCTGCCCGGCACGCTCCGCCTCCCGCTGTCCCGGCTCGGCACGGCCTCGCCCGCGCTGCGCCGAGCCGCAGGCCGGCTCGTGTACCCGCGCGGCGCCGTCGTGCACCGCGTCGGCCTCGAGCTCCCTCCGCACCCGACGCGCGACGTCGTGACCATCCAGGACGTGGTCTCGTGGCGGTTCGAGGACGAGTCCCGCCCGGTCCGCGCCGCCGCCGAGGAGGCCCGCCGGGCGGCGGCCGTCGTCACGGTCTCCGAGTTCAGCGCCGACGAGATCGCCGAGCTGCTCGGCGTCGAGCGCCCGCACGTCGCCTACAACGGGGTCGACGAGCGCTACTTCCGCACCCCGCCGCTCGACGCCGCAGCGCTCGAGGCCCTGGGCGTCACGGGGCCGTACGTCCTGCACGCGGGCGGCGCCTCGCAGCGCAAGAACCTGGAGAGCCTCGCCGCGGCGTGGCCCCTGATCCACAGCGCGCGGCCGGACCTCACGCTCGTCATGAGCGGCCCGCAGAACTGGCGGCGCGACAAGCTGTTCGGCGCGCTCGCGGGCACGCGCCTCGTCGGTCGCCTGCCCGACGACGTCATGCCCGGCCTGGTCGCCGGCGCGGCCGTCGTCGTGGTCCCGTCGCACTACGAGGGGTTCGGCCTGCCCGCGCTCGAGGGCATGGCCGCGGGAGTTCCCGTGGTCGCGGCCCGCACGAGCTCGTTGCCCGAGGTCGTGGGCGACGGCGGGCTGCTCGTCGACCCGACGCCCGACGAGATCGCCCAGGCGACCCTGTTCGCGCTCTCGGACGACGCGGAGGTCGCGGCCATGGTCGAGCGCGGCCGGGCCCGCTCGGCGGACTTCACCTGGGAGCGCAGCGCGGCGCAGCACGCGGCCGTGTGGCGGAGCGTGGCCGCGCGCTGACGCTGGTCAGGCCCCGGGCCCCCAGGCCTGGAGCGCGCTCACGGTCGCGACGTACGCGCTCTCGGTCGCGAGCGGCAGGAACGACGGGTGCAGCCCACCCACGACGCCCGAGTAGTTCGCCGCGAGCACGGGCACGCCCCGCTCGGTCGTCATGGGCACCGAGACGCGCACCGCGGTGACCTCGACCGGCTCGATCTCGAACACCGCGACCCGGTCGGAGAACTGGTCCTCCTGCCGGGCGACGTCCTGCCAGGTGCCGTCGGGGAGCTGGACCGAGACCGTGTAGTCGCGCAGACCCATGCTGCAGCAGCGGATCCCCGCCGTCGCGACGGCGATCCGGTCGACGGTCTGCGGCCCGTCGGTCGTCACGGTCACCGAGGGGTTCTCGTCGACGACGTCGTCCGCGAGGCGACCGGACCGCCACGGGTCGCGCACGTCGAACGTCCCGGACGTCACGACCTGGGCGTCGGCCTCCTCGTGGGTCGAGGTGGCCGTGACGGGACGCCCCGCCAGGAGGTCGGGACCGAACGGCTCGACGGCCTGGACGCCCAGGGTCTGGCCGGGCTCCCCGACGAGGAAGACGGGCGCGCCCGTGACCGGGAGGTCGACCCCGTCCCCTCCGACGTCGAGGGACGCCACGGCCCCGTACTGGTCGATCCTTCGCACCGTGCCGTCGTCGCCGTCGTCGCCGTCGCCGCCCGCCGCCGTCAGGCGCACGGTGGTCGACAGGTCGTCTCCCCAGACCGCGAGCAACGGCTCGCCACCGGGCCCCTGGGCCGTGGCCGCGAACGTGCCCGGCACGCCCGTCTCGACGAACGTCGGCGTCCCGTAGGGCTCGAGCAGGGCCGAGGTCGCGGCGAAGGCCGCCCCGGCGGGCTTGACGTAGCTGCCGTACTGCACGAGGGACCACGAGTTGCCGGACTCCCCGAACCCGCCCTCGGAGAAGAAGTAGGTCCACTCGTCGATCCCCTCGGACCCGTACCACAGGAGCTTGCGCGCGACGTCGGAGCCGCCGGCCCAGAAGTTCGCGACGCCGTCGGACCACCAGCCGGACTCGGTGTCCCACAGCGGGACGTCGCCGCACGGCGCGAGCGCGTCCCGGAGCTGGTCGAGCTCGGCGTCCGCCACCGAGAAGCCCTCCTCCTCCCAGGACCGGTTGAGCCCCGTGTAGGGATGGATCCCGACGACGTCCATCGACGCGCACCCGCCCGCGTCGACGAGTGCGGCCCACCAGTCCGGCACGATCCCGAGCGTGTTCCCCCCGACGACCACGACGCCCGGCAGCGCTGCGCGCGCGCCCGCCGCGAACGGCGCACCGACCTGCTCCTCGTACTGCGCACCGTCGCCGAAGCCCGTGTTGTTGGGCTCGTTCCAGGGCTGCCAGGCCACGATCCCCGGCGCCCGCTCCGCGACGGCCGCGACGATCTCGCGCGACCACCCCTCCCACGTGCCCGCGTCGACCGCGGCCCGCTCGGCCTCGCCGCCCGACCCGAGCTGGAGGGTCAGCGTGACCCCGCTGCTCCCCGCGAGCGCCGCGGCGGCCGCGAGCTCGGCGAAGGGGTCGGGGTCGGTCTCGGCCCCCTCCTCGGGCTCGGGCACGCCCGCGCTCGGGAGCGAGTCCCAGACCAGCCCGTCGGCGGCCGGGGTGCCGGTCGGGTCGGGGACGATCGCCCCGAAGTCGAGCTGCCAGCGGTAGCTGTCGACGCCGAGCTGGTCGGCGAGCTGCACCCCCCGCAGGACCGAGGCCCCTCCCCAGTCGGCGCCGTCGGCCAGCCCGGCGAGGTCGAGCGGGGCGCCGGGCGCGCCGACCGTGTACCGCAGGCACGTCCCCGAGACGGGGTCGCCCGACGCGCGCTCGACCAGGGCGGCGTCGACCTCGTAGACCCCGGGCCTCGTCGCGGGCAGCGTCACGGGCACGTCCCCGCCGTCCGCCGGGATCTCGGCGACCTGCTCGTCGCCCACGACGGGGTCCGGGACGCGGGGGTCGCCGCGCACCTGGAGGCGCAGCTCGTAGCGGTCGGCCCAGCGGCCCCACGAGTCGTCGAGGCTCAGGCGCACGGCGGGCTCCTCGCCCGGCGGGAAGTAGTTGTAGACCTCGTCCGTCACGAGGCCCGCGCCGGCGCCCAGCACCGCGAGGAAGCCGTCGTTGACCGCGTTGTACTTCACGGGCGCGCCGAGCTGGTAGGCCATGCGGTCCTGCGTGATCGCCGTGAGGGCGACGGCCCCCTCGCTCGTCGTCAGCGTGTAGTACGTGCCGTCGTCCAGCACGAGGGGCGAGCCGTCGAGGAGCGTGAAGTCCGCATCCAGGTCGGCGCGTGCGTCGGGCCACACGCCGCGCCGCACGCCGTCCGCGCCCACGTGCTCGAACCCGAGGCCGTCCTCGATCACCACGAGCCCGTCGCCGTCGGGCGCCGGGGCGACGCCGACCACGGAGTCGAACCAGTACTGGGACGGCTTGCCGAACGCCCACCGGCCGTTGGCCGTCGCCCCCAGGTGCAGCTCCTCGCCGCCGTCCTGGTCGAGGACCGTCAGGTCGTCGGTGGACCCTGCGTCCGAGGAGCCCGAGGACTCGAGCACGAGCCCGCCGTCGGGCAGCTGGCCCAGGACCTGGCCGGGGAAGTCGTCACGCGTACCGACGATCTTCCCGTCGGTCCCCACGAGGTGCATGGTGCGCTCGGTCTCGTGCACGCCGACCACGGGCCGACCGTCGAGGTCGTCCCACAGGGCCATGCCGAACAGGTCGAGGACCCCGCCCTCGGTCTGGTCCCCCTCGGGCAGGTGCGTCGTCCAGGACCGTGTGCCGTCGAGCTCGAACCGGACCAGGTCGCGGCGCTGCATGAGCGTGTCGAGGAAGTAGACGCCGCCCTCGGCGTCGACCTCGAACTGCTCGGGGCTGAACGCCTCGCTGCCCTCGTCGAGCTGCAGCTCGAAGTCCGTGGTCCCCTCGACGTCCCCCGTCGCCACGTCGTACCGGGTCACGCGGTAGGCGCTCGACCGGTCCCACTCGAGGACGTACGCGAGCCCGTCGCGGACCCGCAGCGAGAGCACGGTGCCGTCCGTCAGGGTCGCGACCTCGTCGACCACGTCGCGGCGCCCGCCGAGGTCGGCCGGGTCGACGCCGTCGTGCGTGACCTTGTCGAGCACCGGGAACCCGCACACCGGCGCGGCCCCCGGCTCGCTCGCGCTCACGACGGTCGGCATGGCGGGACCGGGCTCCGCCGCGGCGCCCCCGTCGACCGTGCGGACGACCAGGACGGCCCCCGTGGCGACCACGACGGCGCCCGCGACGCCGACGACCCAGGGCCGGCGCCACCACCCCGTGGGGCGCTGGGCCTGCTCGTCCTGCTGGGGCGGGTCGGTCACGTCGGTGCTCCCGTCGGGCCCGGCGGCGCGGGCCAAGGGTCGATCGTACGTCGCGGACCCCCGCCGCGCTGGGCGACCGACCGCGGATTTCACCCTCGTCGAGGGACCTTCCGCAGCGGGGGTCATCCCCTACGCTGACCGCATGGACCAGGACGCGCCCGACACCTCCCGTGCCCGGCGTCCCGTCCTGTGGCTCAGCAACGAGACCCCCGACCGGGACGGGCAGGGCGGCCAGCGCAGGCAGTACTTCCAGATCCGCGCGCTCGTGCGCGCCGGCTGGGCCGTGCACGTCATGACGCTCGCGGGCGACCAGGACGACACGTCGCTGCGCGAGATCGCGACCGTCGAGCGGTTCGCCCCGTTCCTCCACAAGCGCCTGCCCCACCCGACGCGCTACTTCCTCGCGCGCCGCCGGGCGCGCTCGGGCCGGTTCGACCACGTGGTCGTCGCGCACCTCGAGTCCTGGGCCCTGCTGCGCGGGGCGGGGCGCCGGCTCGGGACCCCGGTGCTGGTCGACGTCCACAACGTCATGAGCCCGTGGCTGACGCGCCTGGGCAGGACCCGCGAGGCCCGCTCGTTCCGCACGGTCGAGGACCGGGTCCTGCGGGACGCCTCCGCGGTGTCGGTCTGCTCGCCCGCCGAGCTCGACCGCCTGCCCGCGGGGGGCGGCGCGCGCCGGCTCGTCGCGCCGCACGGGATCGACGCCGACGAGTGGCCCCCGCCACCGGCGGCCGCTCCCCCGCCCGTGGTCGGGATGTTCGGCAACTGGTCGTGGACCCCGAACACGGCAGGGATCGCCTGGTTCGCCAAGGACGTGTGGCCTCGCGTGCGGCAGGCCGTGCCCGACGCCGAGTGGCACGTCGCGGGGAGCGGCACCCCCGCCCGCTTCACCGAGATCGAGGGCTACCGCGGGCTCGGTCGCGTCCCGGCGCTCTCCGACCTCACGGCGCGCAGCCGGGTGGTCGCGGTGCCCGTCCGGGCCGGCGTGGGCGCCCCGGTGAAGTTCGGCGAAGCCCTTGCGACGGGTCGTCCCGTGATCGCGACGACCGACGGGGCCAGCGCTCACCCGGGTTCCCCGGCCCGGGTCACCGACGACACCGACGAGTGGGTCGAGTGGCTCGTCGAGCGCCTGGGCCCGGACCCCGCGCCCGCCGACGACGAGGGCCGGCGCACCTACCGCTACGCCATGGACGAGCTCCCGTGGGAGTGCACGACCGCCCCGATCGTCTCGTGGCTGTCGGAGAATTCCACCCGCTCCCGGCCCTGATCCGGGGTCTGCCCGCTGATAGTGTGCCCGTGTCGTAGAAGGCCCGGTTCTCACCGGTCGAGACTCCTCCGACCACCACACGATCCGCAGCGCGCGGACACCATGCCGAAGGGGACACCGTGGCGGATCCCGCTGTTGCCGTGAAGGGCCTCTCCAAGTCCTACCGCATCGCGAAGAGCGGCTTCCGGCCGACGACCGCTGCGGAAGCAGTGATCAACCGCGTCAAGCACCCGCTCCACAAGCCGGAGTACGAGGACTTCGAGGCCCTCAAGGACGTCGACTTCGAGGTCCCGTGGGGCGAGGCGCTGGGCATCATCGGGCGCAACGGGGCCGGCAAGAGCACGCTGCTCAAGCTCCTCACCCGCATCACGGCCCCCTCGACGGGCCGGATCGAGCTGGGAGGGCGCGTGGGCAGCCTCCTCGAGGTCGGCACGGGGTTCCACCCCGAGCTGACCGGCCGGGAGAACGTCTACCTCAACGGCACGCTCCTGGGCATGCGTCGCAAGGAGATCCAGCGCCGCTTCGACGAGATCGTGGACTTCTCGGGCGTCGAGAAGTTCCTCGAGACCCCGGTCAAGCGCTACTCGTCGGGCATGTACGTGCGCCTGGCGTTCGCGGTGGCAGCGCACCTCGAGACCGAGATCCTCGCGATCGACGAGGTCCTCGCGGTCGGCGACGCCGAGTTCCAGGCCAAGTCCCTCGCCAAGATGCGCGACGTCGCACGCGACGGTCGCACGGTGCTCTACGTGAGCCACCAGGCGCAGACCGTGTCCGCGCTGTGCACCCGCGCGATCTACCTCGACCAGGGCAAGCTCACCTACGCGGGCAACGTCGAGGACGCGCTCGCCGAGTACCGCAACAGCTTCACGAGCTTCCACGTCGCCCAGCAGGACGCGTCCCGACGGGCCGGCACCGGCGAGCTCCGTTTCACCGAGGCGGCGATCGCCGAGGAGACCATGGAGCCCACCGAGGACAAGGTCATCGAGTTCGCCGTGAACGCGAACCCGGACCTGGTCGGCAGCTACTTCGTCTCGTGCCACATCAACGACATGAACGGCAACATCGTCGTGCAGTGCGACTCACGCCTCGTCGGCCTGTGGCTCGACCCGACCGTCCCGCAGCGCGGCGCGCTGACGATCAAGGACCTGTGGCTCAAGCCCGGCAAGTACACGTACGACCTGTACGTGTGCAAGACCGGCATCCTCGACGCCTGGGAGGGCGCGGGGGCCTTCGAGATCCTGCCCAACCCGCCGTACCCCGAGGTCACGTCCGACGAGGCGCTGACGCACGGCATGGTGCTGGCGGACTTCCAGTACGAGAGGTGGTGACGATGAGCAAGACCGTGATCACCCCGCCCGGGCGGTGGGACCTGCCGTCGGTCAAGGAGCTGTGGGAGGCCCGCGAGGTCCTCGTCAGCTTCGGTCGGCGCGACGTCCTGCTGCGCTACCGGCAGACCGTGATCGGCATCGCCTGGGTCATCCTGCAGCCGCTCGCCTCGGCCGGGATCTTCGCGATCGTGTTCGGTCAGGTCGCGGACCTGCCGAGCAACGGCGTCCCGTACTTCATCTTCGCCTTCGCGGGCCAGCTCGCGTGGAACGTGTTCAGCGGCGTCGCGAGCCGTTCGTCGTCCTCGCTCGTGGCGAACCAGTCGCTCGTGTCGAAGGTCTTCTTCCCGCGCATGCTCGTGCCGCTCTCGACGATCCTCGCGGTGCTGGTCGACTACGCCGTCGCGTTCGGGCTGTTCGTGGTCCTGCTGTTCGTCTACGGGATCAACCCCGGCTGGCCCATCCTGCTCGTGCCGTTCTGGACGCTCCTGGCCGTGCTGCTCGGCGCCGCGATTGGCGTCGCGAGCTCGGCCGTCATGGTCAAGTACCGCGACGTCGGGTACGCGCTGCCCTGGGTCATCCAGATCCTCATGTACGCGACCCCCGTCGCGTACTCGCTGGAGGCCGTCCCCGCGAACCTGCTGTGGATCTTCAACATCAACCCGCTCACGTGGCTGCTCGAGGGCTTCCGCTGGTCGCTGCTCGGGCAGGCGGCCCCCGAGGCGTGGCAGGTCGTCGCCCTGGTCGTGGTGTCGGGGCTCGCCTTCACGGGTGGCGCACTGATCTTCCAGAAGCTCGAGCGTGGCTTCGCCGACGTGATCTGACCCGGTCAGGAGGGTCCCGATGAAGCGGTCCGACCAGTCGCTGCCCGTCCGTGCGCACGAGCGCGGGCACGTCCACGTCATCACGCCCGGCGACCACTACTCGCCGCGCACGGGCAGCGCGGTGCCGACCGTCGTGGACGGCCTGGTCCGGGGGGCGTCGACGACGTCCGCACCGTCGTCGGTCGTCGTGGCCCGCGGCACCTACCCGGACCGTTACGGCGGCGTGAGCGTCCTCGAGTACCCGCAGGCCTCCGCGCGACGGTGGGACCGCTACCTGGACGCCGCCTCCTCGCGCGCCGGGCTGCCCCGCCACGGCGCGCGCCGCGCGTACGCCGCCACGGTCCGCGACCAGGGCGGCTGGGCGCCGTCGTACGTGCTAGCGCACAACGCCCCCCAGCTCGTCCCGCTCGTCGACGCCGCCCGCCACGTGCCCGTCCTCTACGCGCACAACCAGCTCCTGCGCACCTACGGCCACCGCGAGCTGGCCCGCACGCTCGGGCCCGTGCACCGCATCGTGTGCGTGAGCGCGTTCCTGGCCGACGAGACCGCGACCCTGCTCCCGCCCGGGCTCCGGGACCGCGTCGTCGTGGTCCACAACGGGGTCGACGCCCCTGCCGAGCACGGCGCACGCGCACCCCGTGGGGACACCCTGCACGTGGTCTTCGTGGGCCGCACCATCCCGGACAAGGGCGCCGACGTCGTCGTGGACGCCGTCCGCCGCCTGGCCCGGCCGGACGTGCGGCTGACCGTCGTGGGTTCCGCGGGGTTCGACGCCGCAGCCCCCCTGACACCGCACGAGAAGGCCCTCCGGCAGCGCGCCTCGGGGACCCCCGTCCCCCCGGCCTTCACCGGATTCCTCCCGCGCGGGGAGGTCCGCGAGATCCTGCGAACGGCCGACGTCGTCGTGGTCCCGTCCCGCTGGGCCGAGCCCTTCGCCCTGACCGCCCTCGAGGGGATGTCCGCGGGTGCGGCCGTCGTGGCCTCGGACGTCGGCGGCATCCCGGAGGCCGTCGGGTCGGCCGGGATCCTGGTGCCACCCGGCGACGTGGTGGCCCTCGCGGACGCGCTGGCCGCGCTCGCCGACGACGAGTCGCTGCTCGCGCGTGCCCAGGAGGCCGGTCGGGCGCACGCCGCAGCGATGAGCTGGTCGCACGCCCGCGCCCGGCTCGACCGGGTCCTCGACGGTGCTCGGGCCCCCAGCCCCCGGGGGACGCCATGACCTCCACGGGCACCACGACGGCGACGGGTCCGCTCGCCCCCACGGGAGCCGTGCGCGCCCGCACCGTGCGGCTGGGCGACGTGTCCGACGCCGAGGCCGAGCGCTGGGCCGACCTGGTGGACCGTGCGCTCGAGCCCAACCCGTTCCTGTCCCCCGCGTACCTGCTCACGGCGTCCCGGTGGCTCGCCCGCACCGCCGGGATCGTGCTCGTCGTCGTCGAGCGCGACGACCGCATGATCGCCCTCCTGCCGCTCAGCCGCGGCGGGCGGTTCCACGGCACGCCCCTGCGGTGCGCGACGACCGCGGGCGCCTTCCTCAAGGACGACTCACCACTGTGCGCGCCTCTCGTGGACGCCGAGCACGCGGCGACCGCGCTCGACCACCTGCTCCGCTTCCTCGCCGACCGACGCAACGGCTTCCCGCCCCTCGTCGAGCTCACGCTGCTGCCCGGTGACGGCCCCCTGCACGACGCCCTGCACGACGCCTGCCGCCGCGCACGGGTCACGCTGCTCGAACGCTCCCGCTTCGAGCGCGCCGTGCTCGACCGGTCCAGCGCCGCACCCCCTCCGAGAGAGGCGCTGAGCCCCTCCAAGCGCAAGCAGGTCGAGCGCCTGACCCGCCGCCTCGAGGAGGCCACCGGGGCGACCCTCCGGTGGGAGGACCGGGGCGAGGACCCGCAGGCCTTCCAGGACTTCGTCGCGCTCGAGGCCGCGGGCTGGAAGGGGGACGCCGGCCGGGACGGGGGCGCGCTCCAGGTGACGCCCGGCGCCGTCGAGTGGTTCACCGACGTGACCGACGGCCTGCGCGCCCGCAGGAGCCTCCACCTGCTCACGCTCGTCGCGGGGGACGACGTCGTCTACATGTCGTTGCAGTTCGCCGCCGCAGGATCCCTGTTCTCCCTGATGGACACCTACGACGAACGGTTCGCGAGGTTCAGCCCCGGCGTGATCGGGCGCGTGATGGAGCAGGAGCACGTCCTGGAGCGCACGACCGCCGACCGGTTCGACCCCTGCATGCACCCCAAGAACGCCGGTCCCACGGCCCTCTACCGCGACCGCCGACCCCTCGTCGGGGTCGTGCTCGCGACGCGCGGCGTCCTCCCGCGGCTCCTCCTGCGCTCCGTGCCGGCCCTGCGGGGCCTGCGCACCCGCGTCGCGCGCACGCCGCGCGAGATCGTCGAGGACGCGACATGATCGGGACGACACCCGGCGGAGGGCCCTCGATGGCTTGGAACGACCGCGGCATCCTCGCCGCGACACTCGGTCACACGCGCAGGTCGTGGACCGACGCACCCTCGGACCCCGCCCCTGCCGCTCCCGTCTACCTCCGGCGCACGACCTACCGTGGCCCCGCGCTCGGCCTCGAGCACCCCGGTGAGGGTCCGCCGTCGAACCTCCCGACGGCTCGCTGACCTCCTCCCTGCCCTGACGGGTCGATCGAGGACCTCCTCTCGCCCCGCCGCTCCACCGTGCAGCCCGCAAGGGCTCGCTCCGCCGTGCGGCACCGTCGTGCCGCTCCGCCCCCGAACGGGAACCCATGACCTCGCACACCACCTCGCACGCCACCCCTCGCCTGTCGGTCCGTCTCGCCGCGGTCTCGACCCTCGGGCCGGACGACGTCTCCCGCTGGCGGGACCTCGCCGAGCACGCCGCCGAGCCCAACGTCTTCTACGGCCCGGACTTCCTGGTCCCGACCGCCGCACACTTCGACCGGGACCGCACCCTGCGCCTGGTGATCGTCGAGTCGGACGGCACCTGGCTCGCGCTCATGCCCTACGAGCTCGTCGCGGCGAACCGGCGCTGGCCGCACCGGCACGCGTCGAACGACGGGCCGATCCTCAACCAGTTCACCTCGCTCGGCGTCCCGCTGCTGCGCCAGGACGACCCACGGCGGGCCGCGAGGGGGCTCGTGCGGGCGTTCCGTCGGTTCTCGCGCGAGCTCGGCGGCAGCATCGAGATGGCGTTCGTCTCCGGGGACGGCCCCGGGGGCGCCGCGCTCCAGCAGGCGTTCGCGGACGACGGGTCGACTCTCCACGTCTGGGGTGGCGACGCCCGCGCCGCCGTCCGCTTCGCCGAGGTCGAGGACCCGGGCGCCTTGGGGTACCTCCCGCGGTCCCGCGCCAAGGCCGTGCGCCGCAGGGCCCGTCGGCTCACCGAGGCGATCGGCGTCCCGGCCGAGCTCGACTCCCTGACGCTCGACGTCGTCGACGACCCGGCGGAGTTCCTCCGGTTCGAGCTCGAGACGTGGAAGGCCGACCCCGCCCGCGACGGGGTCGGCTTCTCTCGCCTGCGCGAGGGGCCCGAGTGGTTCACGGACGTCTTCCAGGCCCACGCCGCCGCGGGCCGCGCGACGCTCCTCGCCCTGCGGCCCGCGGGCGAGACGCTCTACATGGCGGCCTTCCTGCGGTCCGGTCGCACCCTCTTCGCCTGGTACGACGAGTACGCCGAGGCGTGGGCGCAGCACGCCCCCGGGGTCCTGGGGCGGCTGCTGACCGTCAAGCAGCTCGCGGCCGAGGGCGGTGCCGACCTGCTGGACTCCTGCATGCACCCGTCCCTCTACCCCGACCAGAACGAGCTCTACCCGTCGCGGCTGCGGACGGTGTCCTTCACCGCGGCGCTGGGTCGTTGGCCGGGGCAGCTCCTGCTCCGGGAGATCGTGGCGCTCGGGCACGGTCGCCGGGCGCTCACGGGCCGTGTCCGCGAGGCGCGTGCGGACCGGCGGGCCCGGGCCGAGCGCCCCGGCGGGAGAGGGGTCAGGCAGGGGGCGGTGTCTGGGTCCTGAGGGCCGCGACCTCGCCCGCGCCGAGCGCCCGGTCGTAGAGGCGCACGCCGTCGACGGCCCCCTTGAGCGGGAGCGTGCCGCCGGGCTGCCCGCCGAGGATCAGCGGGAGCGTGTTGACGCCGACCGCTGCGGGCCCGGCGACGTTTCCCTGCTCGACGCCGTCGACGTACAGGCGCATCCGCTGCCCGTCGAAGGTGCCCACGAGGTGCACCCAGGTGGCGCCGTCCGAGGGGTACGTCGACGTCGCGTTGACCCGGTAGGTGTCTCCCGACGTCGCCTGGTTGAGGCGCAGGAACGCCTTGCCGGCGCTCGACAGCCCCAGCTCGAACCCGTCGGTCGCGCTCGGCGCGGCCTTCTTGACGACGTACTGGGTCGCGACCTGCTCGGGCCGGACCCAGGCGGCGACCGTCAGCGCGGTCGAGACGTCGAGGACGTCCGCGTCGGGGACCTGGACCTTGCCGGTGGCCCCGTCGAACCGCACGGCGGACCGTCCGCCCGAGGTGACCCACGTGGCCCCGCCCGAGAGCGCGCCGCCGTTTCCCCAGCCCGACGAGTCGGCCGCGGCGAGACCGGTGCCCTCGTCGAGGTCCCACGCCCCCCGGATCCCTCCCGCGGGGGCGACCTGGACGGTCGCCGTCGCGACGTTCGACCAGAGCCCGTTCGCGCCCACCCGGTACGTGAAGGTCGTGGTCCCGACGAAGCCCGCGGCGGGCGTGTACGTGAACGCGCCCGTGGCCGCGTTCGTCACCGCGACCGAGCCCGACGACGGAGCGGCGACCACCTCGAACGTCAGCGCACCGCCGCTCGGCGAGCTGCCCACGAGGGTGCCCGAGACGGCCGTGCCGCTCACGGTCGAGGCCGCCACGTCCTGGGCGACGGGCGCCTGCGCCGGCGGCTGGACGGCCTGGCGGAGCGCCGCGACCTCCGCCCCGGACAGTGCCCGGTCGTACAGCCTGGCCTGGTCGACCGCTCCCTGGAAGGGGTACAGACCGTCGGGCTGGGCGCCGATCGTCAGCGGGAGCGCGTTGACCCCAACCGACGCCGGACCCGCGACGTTCCCCTGCTCGACCCCGTCCACGTAGACCCGCAACCGCTGCCCGTCGTACGTCCCCGCCAGGTGCACCCACGTGCTCCCGTTCGTCGGCAGCACCGACGTCGCGTTCACCCGGAACGTGTCACCCGAGGTCTTCTGGTTGACCCGCAGGAACGGCCTGCCCGCGCTCGAGATCCCCAGCTCGTAGCCGTCCGCAGACCCCGACACCGCCTTCTTCACGACGTACTGCGTCGCCGACCGCTCCGGACGCACCCACGCCGAGACCGTCAGCGCCGACGACACGTCCAACCCGTCCGCATCCGGCACCGACACCTTCCCAGCGGTACCGTCGAGGCGCACCGCCCTGCCGTCGATCCCGCTCACCCAGGTGGTGCCGCCCGACAGCGTCCCGGTCTGGCCCCAGCCCGACGCGTCGGCCGTCGTGGTCCCGGTCCCCTCGTCGAGGCCCCACAGGCCTCGGATCCCCGCGATCGAGGTCACGCGCACGGTCTGCGTCGCGACGTTCGACCACGTCGCCCCCGCCTTGACCCGGAACGTGAAGGTCGTGGTCCCGACGAAGCCCGCGGCGGGCGTGTACGTGAACGCGCCCGTGGCCGCGTTCGTCACCGCCACCGAGCCCGACGACGGAGCCGCGACCACCTCGAACGTCAGCGCACCGCCGCTCGGCGAGCTGCCCGCGAGCCTGCCCGTGACCGCGGTACCGGTCGTGGTGGTCGCGGCCCCGTCGGTCGCGACCGGGGTCGTGGGCACGGGGCCGCCGCCCTGGACGAGCTCGGCGACCTGGGTGGCGGTGAGCGCCCGGTCGAAGAGTCGCACCGAGTCGACCGCTCCCTGGAAGGGGTACAGACCGTCGGGCTGGGCGCCGATCGTCAGCGGGAGCGTGTTGACCCCGACCGACGCCGGACCCGCGACGTTCCCCTGCTCGACCCCGTCCACGTAGACCCGCAACCGCTGCCCGTCATAGGTCCCCGCCAGGTGCACCCACGTGCTCCCGTTCGTCGGCAGCACCGACGTCGCGTTCACCCGGAACGTGTCACCCGAGGTCTTCTGGTTGACCCGCAGGAACGGCCTGCCCGCGCTCGAGATCCCCAGCTCGTAGCCGTCCGCAGACCCCGACACCGCCTTCTTCACGACGTACTGCGTCGCCGACCGCTCGGGGCGCACCCACGCCGAGACCGTCAACGCCGACGACACGTCCAACCCGTCCGCATCCGGCACCGAGACCTTCCCAGCGGTACCGTCGAGGCGCACCGCCCTGCCCACCTTGCCCGTGACCCAGCTCGTGCCCCCGGTCAGCGTGCCCTGGAAACCCCAGCCGGAGGAGTCCGCCGCGACCACGCCCGAGCTCTCGTCGAGCTCCCAGGTGCCCCGGGCTCCGGCCACCGCCGTGACCCGCACGCTCTGCGTCGCAACGTTCGACCACGTCGCCCCCGCCTTGACCCGGAACGTGAACGAGGTCGCCCCCACGAAGCCCGCAGCGGGCGTGTACGTGAACGCGCCCGTGGCCGCGTTCGTCACCGCCACCGAGCCCGACGACGGAGCCGCGACCACCTCGAACGTCAACGCACCCCCCACCGGGGACGCCCCCTGGAGAGTCCCGGTCACGGGGACACCGACCGACGTCGCCGTGAGCCCCGCCGTCGCGACCGGTCCCCGCGGGTCCACCCAGGCCAGCCGGGCCGTGCCGGCGGTCGAGCTCGAGGCCGCCATCACGAGCGTCGTCCCCGGCACGTTCTGCTTGGCGCCCGTGACGTTGTTGTACGTCCCGTCGAGCACGGTCGTGGCGCTCTGCGAGAAGCCGATCGACGCGAGCGGCGTGACCTTCTCGATGATGTCGTCGAGGACCTCACTGCGTGTGTAGACGACGCGCAGGAGCCCCGTGACCTCGTCGATCTCGACGACAGGACGCGTCCCGAGCCGGTCGACCTCGTGGAGCGGGTCCCACGTGCCGTCCGGCCGGCGGACGAGCAGCCCGATCACCGTCGCACCCTGCGCGTCGTACGACGTCTTGATCGCCGCGTAGAGGGTCCCGTCCGCGGCCACCGCGACGTTCATGTGATCGTCGGCCATGCCGTCACCGAGGTTCAGGGCCGAGGCCTGTGCGGGCTTCTCGTCGGCGGTCCACGTCTGCGGGTCCGCCCCGTCGACGTGCGTCCGGAAACCGAAGCGCTCGGTGCTCTGGTTGGACCAGAGCACCCCGATCCGCCCGCCCGGCAGGGCCGTGACCATCCCGATGTCGTCGTCCAGGACCCCCGAGGCGACCGTGACCGGGGCCGAGAAGGCCGTGTACGGCGAGTCGGCGTAGCGCGCCTGGATGCTCGTGCTGGTGTCCGAGACGAGCCACAGCCGCCCCGTCGAGTCGACGTCGATCGTGCCCGTCTCGCTGCCCGGGAGCGAGACCGCGGTCGCCGTCGGACGCTGGGACCACGGCTGGTAGGAGTTCGAGGAGGCGACGTACTCGACCGAGACGAGCGACGTCGTCGGGCCGTGGAGCAGGACGTGCGCGACGTCTCCGACGACCTTGACGTCCGCACGGACGTCGGTCCGGTCCGAGATCCGTACGACGTTGGTCCAGGTGCCCGCCGACGCGTCGTGGCGCCACACCCACGTCCCCGCGGGGGTCGTGCTCGTCGAGGCGAGCGCAGCCCACCACGTCCCCCGCGCGAACCACAGCTTGGACTGCGGCTTCTCGCCCGTGGTGCCGCTCAACGGGATCGACGTCGTGGTCAGGGGCTGCTCGGCCGCGAGCGCCTGCGGGGTGGGGAGGGCGTCGGGCGCCGGGGCGGGCTCCTGCCAGGTCAGCGTGACGAGGCCGGGCTCGTCGTCCTGGGTGCCGACCTCGACGAGGTACTCCTCGCCCTCGACGGCGTCGAACGTCACGCGCGACGTCGCGACGTCCCCGTCGTCGTCGTTGCTCGCGACCACGGTCCTCGGAGCCGACGCCCGCCGCACGGCGATCGTGGTGCCGACCTCGCTGCCGCTCGTCGAGAAGCTGACGGGGCCGGACGTCGGGGCCGTCCACCGCCACCAGAGGGACGTCGCGACCGTGGTCGGCGCCTCGGGGCCCGCGCCGTCGGCCGAGAAGTTCGGGGCGACGTCCTGCCCGACCGTCCCGCCGATCGGTCGGCTCTCCGCGACCCTGTCCCCCTCGACCGCGGTCACGGGGACGGGGACCGGGGCCGACGCCGTCGCGGACCGCACGTCGCCCGAGACGACCGACCCTGCCGTCGCGAGGACGAGCCCCATGACCAGCAGCGGCGTGACCGCACGGCGGACGCGGGTACCGGTGGTCCCGGGGCGTCGGTGGGGCCCGGCGGGGCGTGACGTCATGTTCGATCCTGTCCGGAGTCCCTGGTGATGGATCCGTACGTCACCGCGACGGCGTGCGACGTACCCCCGGAGCGGCCACCAGGTCACCATCGAACCATCGGCGCGGAACGCGACGATAGGGCGAGGGGCGAAGTTCACCCGGGCGGACCACGCTCCCAGCGCGTCGCACCCCGTCGCCGGGCGCGGCCTGTGCGTTACTGTCGCGCCATGAACCGTCCCGGCAGCGACCTCGACCCTGCGCCGGCCGTGCGCCCTGCCCCGACCCCCGTCTCGTCGTACGACCCCGCGCACCTGACCTACCGGTGGTCCCGCGAGGTCGGCGCGTTCGCCCACCAGTACGACCGTGACCTGCAGCTCCTGGTCGTGTGGTCGGGCGGCCGCGAGCACGAGGCGGAGATCGTCGAGCGGGTCGCGGCCGACTTCACGGTCCTCGCGCAGGTCGAGGTCCGCTGGAGCCCCGAGAAGGTGGTCAACGACTTCGAGCGGCTCTACGGGCAGACGCTGTGGGGCACGTCGCCCAAGCACGAGGAGGTCGGCGACGGACCGTTCCTCCTGCTGGTGCTCGAGGACCCCGCCCCGGCCTACTCCTACCGCCAGAACGTCACGGGCTACGTCGAGCTGACCAACGTCAACGTCGCGCGCGTCAAGGCCGCCGCCCGTGCGCTCACCGGCGGGTACCGCATCCACTCGAGCAACAACATTCGCGAGTTCTTCCGCGACGCCACGCTGATCCTCGGGCCCGAGCGCCTCGGCGAGATCCTCGCGCAGGACGGGCCCGCGACGGGGACCACGGTGCTCGCGGAGGACCTCGTGGGAAGCCACGGGTGGGAGAGCCTCGACCAGGTCTTCCGCACCCTGCGCTGGACGTCCCGGTACGTCGTGCTGCGCAACTTCGAGGATCTTCCCGGCGCGCTCGAGGACGACCACGAGATCGACGTGCTCTGCGACGACCAGACGGACCTCGCGGCCGTCCTCAACGCGACCGAGGTGTACCCCGGACCCGAGGGGGCGCAGTTCCGGACCCTCGTGGGAGGCGACGAGGTCTTCTTCGACACCCGGTACGTGGGCGACGGGTACCTCGACACCGAGTGGCAGCGCGAGATCCTCGCGCGCCGCG
This sequence comes from Oerskovia douganii, assembly GCF_015142735.1. Taxonomy (GTDB): domain Bacteria; phylum Actinomycetota; class Actinomycetes; order Actinomycetales; family Cellulomonadaceae; genus Oerskovia; species Oerskovia douganii. The sequence goes on from NZ_JACSPN010000004.1 coordinate 206,242, forward strand.
AGTGGCGGGAGGGGCCCGTCGCGGTGCCCCGCCACGACGACCACCTGTTCTCCCTGCTGTACCACGCCAAGGTGCAGAAGCCGGCCGTCAAGCCCGCCTACGTCGGTCGGCTCACGGACCTCGCCCTCGAGGTCGGGCTGCCCGAGCAGGTCGCGCGCACGCTGACCCAGGACGAGGTCGCGGCCTCGCAGCTCGACGGCTACCTCGCGGGCCACGGGTTCACGGTGCCGCTGCCCGTCGACCCCGCGGTGCACCGCAACACGGCGTTCCTCGACCGCTTCCGCCTCACCCCCCTGGCGGACCCGCCGCTCAAGGTCGCGACGTCCGAGCTCTGGGCGTCGGCCAAGCGCAGCCCCGTGGCCAGGGCGCTCGGCCGTTCCCGCGTGGTGCGCGGTGCCTACCACCGGCTGCGGTCGGCGTTCCACGCGCTCAAGGACCGCGGGGCCTGACGGGGCGCCGCCTCGCACGGCGGGGCGCGACCCGCCGTACGGCGGGAGAGGCCCGCCACGGCCGCCCGGATTTCGCCCGCTCCGGCGGCGCCCCGCCATGGACCGGTCGAGGGGCTCCCCGCTCCCTGGTCCGCCGGGTCGTCGACCGGGCGCGGATGGTCTACATCTTCGGCAGCCCGGTGGGCGCGACGTTCGTCAAGGCCACCGACCGCTCGGTGACCGTCTACACGACGCACCGCGGACGCCCGACGGTCTCGAAGTACTTCGCCCGTACGCGCGTCGGCAAGGACGCGTTCCTCGCGGAGAAGGCCACGGGCGACCTCTTCGGCGACCGGCCGTGGCGCATGCCCGTGGTGCGCTGGCACCGTCGCGGCTTCACGGTCCCGCGCCTGCCGGACGAGTCCCGGCTCGACGTCGCGGGGCAGCAGCTCTCGCGCGAGGACCGGGTCGGCATGGGGGCGTGGACCCTGGACGTCCTGCTCGAGATCTACCTCACGGGGCACCTGCACGGCGACCTGCAGCCGCACAACATCTGGATGCTCGACGGGCGGCCCGTCGTGACCGACTTCGAGACGTTCGGGCCGCGGACGGCAGGCATCCCGTTCCTCGACTCGGGCGACATCACGGGCAACGACCCCCGCCCGCGCGACCGGAGCCTGGACCCCGCGTTCGACCCCGAGGACGACTGGTCGTTCCACCACATGCTCGGTGTGACGCTCCAGGACGCCGTCGACGCGCTGCGCCCGCGGCTCGTCGCCGCGAGCGCCACCTCGCCCGAGGCCCGCGCGAAGCTCGAGGCGCTCGACGGGGAGCGCACCTGAGGCGGGACGGCGCGCGCGCCCGCCCCGCGGCCCCCGTAGCATCTGCACCACCGCGCCCGGCCCGTCCGGCGCGCTCCACGTCCCGGACGACCAGAGAGGGTCAGTCGATGTCCGAGTCCCAGCCCGGCGGCTCCCGCACGGCCGCCCGCCGTCCTCCACGCGGGATCGTGGTCCGTCGCCGCGACATCGAGAGCACGCCGCCGCCCGTCGGGGGCCGCTTCTCCGACGTCGCGTACACCCGGCTGCCGCTCCCCCGGGCGCTGACGCGCGCGCTGGGAACGTTCTGCGTCAACACGTCGGACCGGGTCGTGGCGATCACGTACGACGACGGCCCGCACCCCGAGCACACGCCTCGCCTCCTCGACCTGCTGGCCGAGCGCGGCGCGACGGCCACGTTCTTCGCGCTCGCCCGGCAGGTGCGGGCCCACCCGGAGATCGCCCGCCGCATCCTCGCCGAGGGGCACGAGCTCGCGCTCCACGGGCAGGACCACCGGTCGCTGCTGACGATGGGCGACGCGGAGGCGGTCCGGTACGTGCGGGACGCGAAGGACGAGGTCGAGTCGATCGTCTCGGCGCCGATCGTCTCGTTCCGGCCTCCCTACGGCGCGCACACGGTCCGGCAGGCCCACGGCATCGCGGGCCTGGGGATGGACGTGCTCATCTGGTCGGGCGACGCGTTCGACTGGATCGACGGCGAGGAGGAGCAGATCGCGGAACGCGCACTGTCGACCGTCTTCCCCGGGAGCATGCTGCTGCTGCACGACGACCGCGGCGACCCGGAGACGCTCGCCCCCGACGAGGTGCTGCCGGCCTTCGACAAGGCACGGGTCCTGGACCTGCTGCTGGATCGGCTCGCGGCCGACGGCTACCGGACCGTGACCGCCCACGACCTGACGGCGTCGTACCAGCCCGTCATGAGCATGGCCCGCGAGAGGATGCGTCAGGCATGAGCACACCCACCGGTGCGGGGGCCCGCCCGGAGCTGTCGGTGATCATCCCGGCGTACGACGCCGAGGCGACCCTCGGGGTCCAGCTCGGTGCGCTGCTCGCGCAGCGCCCGGCCTGGCCCTGGGAGGTGATCGTGAGCGACAACGGGTCGAGCGACGGGACGCGTCGGCTCGTCGCGGAGTGGACCGAGCGCATGCCCGAGCTCCGGCTCGTGGACGCCTCGGCCCGTCGTGGTCCCAGCGCGGCCCGGAACATCGCGGTCGCGCAGGCGAGGTCCGAGGCACTGGCCTTCTGCGACGCCGACGACATGGTCGCCGACGGCTGGGTCGAGGCCGTGCACCGTGCCCTGAGCGAGCACGAGTTCGTCGCGGGCCCGTTCGAGGGGGCGCGGCTCAACGCGGGCCTGACGTCGGCGGTCTCGTGGACGGCCCAGACGGACCGGCTGACGGTCAAGCCCGGGCTCGAGCAGTTCGTCACGGCCGGCTCCGGCAACATGGGCGTGCGCACGGCGGTCTTCGACGAGGTCGGGGGGTTCTACGAGGGGGCCCGGACCGCCGAGGACGACGACTTCTGCATCCGCGTGCAGCTCGCGGGGCACGACCTGGTCTTCGACCGCGACATCGTGCTGCACGTCCGGCGCCGTGACGGGCTGCGGAACATCGCCCGGCAGTCCTTCGCGTACGGCGCGGGCGAACGGTGGCTGAGCCGCCGCTACGCGCTGCTGTACGCGCAGGCGCCGCAGCACGCCGGCGGTGACCCCGCGACCGCGGCGCCCTCCTCCGAGGCCGCCGGGGCGGAGGTCACGGGCGGCGCTGCGGGGACGACCGCGACGGGCGCCGGCTCGACGACGGGTACGGGGACCGGGAGCCGCGTCTCCGCGCTCGCCCGGCGCGGCAGGACGTTCGTGGTGCGCGGCGCCTCGTTCGCCCGCAAGGCCGTCCGGAAGGCGTCCACGGTCCGCCGCCCGGGGGACCTCTCGGACCTGGTGTGGCGCCTGAGCTGGGACGCGGGGTGGCGGTTCGGGCGCATCCCCGAGGCGCCGCCGATCGTCCCGCCGCCGAGCTGGCGGCGCGACGCGACCTAGCCCTCGGCCGAGCCGTCCGGCAGGCGGTCCGGGTGGCCGCCCCCGTCCTGCCCCCGGTCCAGGGCTCGCCGGGCCCGCTCGCGCACCCAGTCGACGGGGGCGAGCGGCGCGAACCGCGCGGCCCACGCCACGTGGCCCAGTGCGGCGCCGACGCGACGCTCGGCGAGCTCGGCACGAGCGGCCCGTGCGGCGCTCCACGCGGCGAAGCGGTCGTTGGCGCGCAGCCGGTCGCGGTAGGCCGCGTCCAGCCCGGCCGTGCCCCGGGGGTCCGCAGCGCGGGCCTGCGCGCGACGCTCGCGCAGGATGACCCGGATCCCGGCAGCGAGGTCGCGGTAGGCGCGCGTGGTGTTGCCGGGGTGGTAGCGGTAGTCGACCAGGACGTCGTCGACGTGGACGAACGGTCCGAGGGTCGTGGCCGCGAGGACCAGGTCGAGGTCCTCGCCCTGGCGGTAGACGGGGTCGAACCCACCCACCGCGTCGAACGCGCTGCGGCGGATCACGAGGTTGGGCAGCATGATGCCCGTCCGGCCGCGGACCACGTCGCGGGCGTCGCGGGCCGGACGCTGGTCGGCGGCGACGAGCTGGTCGCCCGCCGCGTCGACCGTGCGCATCGCGCAGTAGCCGATCACGGCGTCGGGCCGTGACGCCAGGGCCTCGACCGTGAGGCGCACGCGGTCGGGGTGCCACCGGTCGTCGTCGTCGAGGAACGCGAGCAGCGATCCCCGCGTGTGCCGGACGCCCGTGTTGCGGGCGACGGACACGCCCGACGGGTCCAGGCGCAGGACCGTGCCGACGCCTGCCTGCTCCACGAGGTCGCGGATCACGGCCGGGTCGGGCGACCCGTCGTCGACCACGACGAGCTCGACGTGGGGGTACGTCTGCGCCGCGACCGAGGCCAGCGCCTCGGCCAGGAAGGGGCCGCCGCGGTTGGTCGCGACGACCACGCTCACGAGCGGTTCGGCGACAGCGGCGGCCGCGGCATCGGGACCTCGGTCGGGCACGGCGCTCCTCGGTTGTCGGTCGGGGTGAAATCGCTGAGATCGCAGGGGCCAGGGCCCCTCGCTGGTGGACAATCTCCCACATGAGGATCCTCCGCGTCTCGCACAGCGCCGTGGTCGACGCATGGCGGGAGCGGGAGCGGGAGCTGCGGACGGCCGGGCTCGACGTCCACCTGGTGTCGGCGCTCGCCTGGGACGAGGGCGGCACCACGGTCCCGCTGCGTCCCCGGCCGGGCGAACCGGTCGAGGGGGTCCGCACGTTCGGCTCGCACCCTGCGCTCTTCGTCTGGTCGCCCGGCCCGCTCTGGCGGTTGCTGGGCCAGGGGTGGGACGTCCTGGACCTGCACGAGGAGCCGTTCGCCCTGGCCACGGCCGAGATCCTCGCGCTGCGCGGGCTCCGCGCCCTCGTGCCGGGCAGGGCCCGCCGCCCCGCGCCGCCGTACGTGCTGTACTCGGCGCAGAACATCTCCAAGCGCTACCCGTGGCCCTTCCGCGCGTTCGAGGCCGCGGCCCTGCGCGGCGCGGCAGCGGTGTCGGTGTGCAACGAGGCCGCGGCGCGCATCGTCCGTGCCAAGGGCGCGCGCGGCGCGGTCGAGGTGGTCCCGCTGGGCGTGGACCTGTCGGTCTTCGCCCCCGCCCCGGCGAGCGACCTGCCCGACGGCGCCGCCCCGCTCGCGGCGCCGGGGCACCCGGGTGGAGCGGGAGAGCCTCGCAGCACGGGCGGGACGACGGGCACCGCGACCGCGGTCCACGTCGGCTACGCGGGTCGCCTCGCCCTGCACAAGGGCGTGGACGTCCTGCTCGCTGCGGCCGAGCTGGACGGGCGCCTCCACGTGACCCTCGCGGGCGACGGCCCCTCGGCACGCGCGCTGCGCGAGCGTGCCCGACCGCTGGGCGACCGGGTCCGCTTCGTGGGACCGCTGTCCGGCGACGACCTGGTCGCGTTCTACCGCTCGCTCGACGTCCTGGCCGTGCCGTCCCTCGAGACCTCCGGCTGGGTCGAGCAGTTCGGTCGGGTCGCGGTCGAGGCCATGGCGTGCGGGACTCCCGTGGTGGCGAGCGACTCGGGGGCCCTGCCCGACGTCGTGGGCGGTGCGGGACTGCTCGTGCCCCCCGGTGACGCTGCGGCCCTGCGGGCGGCGCTCGTGCGGGTCGTCGACGAGCCGGGCCTCGCCGCGACGCTCCGCGACCAGGGGGTCGCGCGCGCGTCGTCGTGCTCGTGGCCCCAGGTCGCCCGCCGCTACCTGGCCCTCTACGAGCACGCGACGGCGCACCCCTCGCCCGGAGCCCCCGCCCCCGCGCCGTCGCCCCCTCCGGGCGACGAGCCCGCCCGCGGGACCGGTGCCGCGCCGTCGGGCAGCGAGCCCGGGCAGCCGCCCGAGGTGGTCCTCGTCGCCTACGGGTCCCCGGACCTGGTGCGCGACGCGCTGGCTCCGCTCGTCGGGAAGCTGCCCCTCACCGTCGTCGACAACTCGTCGATGCCGGAGGTCCGCGAGGTCGCCGAGCTCGCCGGGGCCCGCTACCTCGACCCCGGCCGCAACGGCGGGTTCGCGGCAGGCGTCAACCACGCGCTGCGCCACCGGCAGACCCCCGGGTCGGACGTGCTGCTGCTCAACCCCGACGCGGTCGTGACCCCGGAGGACGTCCTGACGCTCCAGGAACGGCTCCACGGGGCACCCGACCTCGCGAGCGTCGGCCCGGCACAGGTCGACGGGCAGGGCGCCGCGGCCCGCGTCGTGTGGCCCTACCCGTCCCCCGCCGGGACGTGGGTCGAGGCCGTGGGCCTCGGCGCGCTGAGGCCCACCCCGCCGGGCAGGTCGTTCGTCATCGGGTCCGTGCTCATGCTGCGGGCCGACGCGCTGGAGCAGGTCGGGACGTTCGACGAGAACTTCTTCCTGTACGCCGAGGAGACCGACTGGGCCTACCGCGCGACCCTCCTCGGCAAGCGCCACCTGGCCGTCACCGAGGTCGAGGCCCTGCACCTCGGTGGTGCCACGAGCAGCGACCCCACCCGCCGCGAGACGCACTTCCACGCCTCCCAGGAGCGGTACCTGCGCAAGCACTTCGGGACGGCGGGCTGGCAGGCGGCGCGCGCCGGCGTCCTCGCGGGGTCGGCCGCGCGCGCCGTCGCGCTCCGGGGGGACGGGCGCACCCTGGCCCGCCTGCGGGTCCGCCTGTACCTGCGCGGCCCCCTCTCGGCAGAGGCCGCGATGCTGCGCGGCCCCGCGTCGCCGGACCCCGCGACGTGATCCGCCGGTCGCTCGCCTGGGTCGTGGGCTCGGCCGCGGTCGCCGCGGTCCTCGTCGGGATCGGCTTCCTCGTCCCGGAGTACACCGCGATCTCGGTCGGGGTGGCCGCCCTCGTCCTCGTCGTCGGGATGACCGTCTACGAGCCCGCGGCCATGCCGATCCTCGCGATGCCCGCGATGGTGATCGTCGAACGGGTCGGGGGCGACGCCGTCAACCTCTCGCTCAGCGACTTCGCGCTCTTCGGCGCGTTCTGGTTCGCGCTGTTCTTCACCCAGCGCCCCCTCTCGCGGCCCATGCGCTCGCTGCTGTGGCTCTCCGCGCTCTACCAGGTCGCGACCCTGTTCACCGTGATCGCCAACCCGTACACCGCGAACACCGTCGAGTGGTTCCACGCGTGGCTGTCGGTGGGCGGGGCGCTCCTGGTCGGCTGGGCCGTCGGGAGGGCAGGACGCGCGCGGCTCGGCCTCACCCTGTTCATGATCCCGTGCCTGATCATCGCGGTCCTCACGTGCTTCACCGCGCTGCAGCAGCTCGCCGCGGGCGACACGGGCCCCGTGTACCTCCAGATCCCGTTCCCGATGCACAAGAACTTCGTCGGGTGCGTCCTGGGGAGCGCGGCGCTGCTCGCCTATGCGCGTCCGTGGTGGGTGGGGTGGCCCAAGGCGTTCACGTACCCGGCGTTCTGGCTGTTCGGGCTCGCGGTGCTCGCGTCGCAGTCGCGCCAGGCCCTGATCGGCCTCGCGATCGGGGTCGTCCTCATCACGCTGCGCGCCGACCCCGACCGCAAGCGCTCCAAGCTCATCCTGCTCGCCGCGATCCCCGCGGTGTACTTCGTGTGGGCCGCCGTCCAGGAACAGCTCGCGACCAACGACCAGTTCAACTCCGCGTACCAGCGGCTGACCTGGTACGAGCAGGCCATCGACGTCTGGGAGCGCAGCCCGTGGGTCGGGGTCGGGCTGCGCTGGTGGGTCGCGAACCGCACCGAGTACACCTTCCAGCCCCCCAACGCCGAGCTCGAGGTGCTCACGTCGGCCGGGCTCGTCGGGCTCGTCGCGTTCATCGTCCTGTTCTTCGGTTCGCTCGTCGTGCTGTGGCGGATCAACCCCCGGTTCGGGACGCTCGCGTTCTCGGTCCTCCTCATGCGGTTCATCCAGGGGCAGTTCGACCTGTTCTGGGTGTCGGTCCAGGTGTCGGTGCCGTTCCTCATCGTCGGCGTCTGCGTGGGCGCCGACGCCTACGCCGAGTCCCGGCGAGCCGCGCGCGAGGAGACCGGCGACAGGCTCCCGGTCGACGACCTCCGGTCGGTCGAGGAGATGCTCGACGCCCGGGGCCCCTCGAAGCACCTCGTGCTCACCCCGGCCTCGATCCCCGTGCCCCAGCCCGACCCCGCGCCCACGGGCCGCCACCGGAAGGACCCGACCACGTGAGAGTGCTCCACGTCGTGCACTCCGACGCCTTCGCGGGCGTCGAGCGGCACGTCGCCCGACTCGCCCGGGCGCAGTCCGCCCACGGCAGCCAGGTCGTCGTCGTCGGCGGGGACGTGCCCCGCATGCGGGAGACCATCGACGACCGGTCGGTGCGGGTACTGCCCGCCGGGTCCCTCGCACAGGTCGTGCGGACGGTCCGCACGACCGCCCCCGGCGCCGACGTCCTGCACGCCCACATGACGTCGGCCGAGGTCGCGGCCGCGCTCGCGGCGCCCACGGTCCGGGCCATGCCCCCCGTGGTCGCCACGCGCCACTTCGCGCGCCCCCGCGGCAGCGGCCCGGCAGCCGGCCTGACGGCAGCGGTCGCCCGCCGGCCCGTGCGCGCGCAGATCTCCATCAGCCGGTACGTCGCGGACCACGTGGACGGCGACAGCGTCGTCGTCCACCCCGGGATCGACGACCGCCCCCCGGCCCCCACCGCGTCCGACCGCGACCGCACCGTCCTGCTCGTCCAACGCCTCGAACCGGAGAAGCGCACCGACCTGGGCGTCCTCGCGTTCGCCGCGTCCCGCCTGCACGACGACGGCTGGCAGCTCCTCGTCGCGGGAAGCGGCTCCCAGCGTGCCCACCTCGAGACGCTCGCCGCCCGCGAGGGCCTCGGCGCGCACGTGCGGTTCCTCGGTGCACGGTCCGACGTGGACGACCTCATGCGCCACGCCGGCGTCCTGCTGGCCCCCTGCCCGATCGAGGGCCTGGGCCTCAGCGTCCTGGAAGCCATGTCCAACGCGCTGCCCGTGGTCGCGGCCGCCGCCGGCGGCCACCTCGAGACCCTCGCCGGGCTCGATCCCCTGGCCCTCTACCCGTCGACCGACGTCGCCCGCGCAGGAGAGCAGCTCGCGACCCTGGCCGCGTCCGCGTCGCGCCGGGACGCGTACGGCGAGGCCGCCCGCACGGTCCAGCGCACGCACTTCACGCCCCACGCCCAGGTCGACGGGACCGCCGCCGTGTACCGCGGCGTCGTCCGTCGTCCGCAGGCCCGCCCGGACGACCAGCATCGGAGCCCCTCGACGTGAGCGCCCTCCCCCAGCCCACGGTGCACGAGCTCGTGGTCGTCTCGCTCGAGTCGTGGGACATCGTGTGGCGACGCAACCAGTACCTCGTGACCGAGCTCCTGCGCGCGGACCCGTCCCTGCGGGTCCTGTTCGTCGAGCCCGCGGCGGACCCGCTCCACGAGGCCCGCCGAGGGTTCCGGCCCCGTCCCGGCCTCGGCCTGCGCCGGGCCACCCCCGTCGAGGGGGTCGGCCCCGACCAGCTCTGGCTCTACCAGCCGACCAAGATCCTGCCGCGCCGCGTCGACCCGCGCGTCGACGCACGGCTCGCGTCCCTCGTCCGCCGCGCCGCGCGCAAGGTCGGGCTCACGCGCCCCGTGCTGTGGGTCAACGACCCTGCGGCGTCGACCCTCGCCCGGGACACCGACTGGCCGTCGCTGTACGACGTGACCGACGACTGGGTCGCGGCCGACCGACCGCCCGAGATACGCCGTCGGCTCCTCGCGGACGAGGCGCACCTCCTGGCGGAGTGCGACGAGGTGACCGTCTGCTCGCCCCACCTCGCCGCGAGCAAGGGCACGGGCCGGCCCGTCACGCTCATCACCAACGGGGTCGACGTCGACCGCTACCGGCAGCCCCGGGAACGGCCCGCCGACCTCCCCCCCGGCCCCGTGGCCCTCTACCTGGGCACCGTCCACCGTGACCGGTTCGACCTCGACCTGGTCACCCGGACCGCGACCGCGGCGGCCGGGGCAGGGACGGTCGTCGTCGTCGGGCCCGTGCTCGACCTGTCGAGCCAGGAGTACGACGACCTCGCGGCCGCGGGCGTGCGGCTCCTCGGAGCGCGTCCCTGGACCGACGTGCCCGCCTACCTCCAGCACGCGACCGCGCTCCTGGTCCCCCACCTCGTCGACGACTTCACCGACAGCCTCGACCCGCTCAAGCTCTACGAGTACCGGGCCGTCGGGCGCCCCGTCGTCGCCACCCCGGTCGCGGGGTTCCGCGACGCGGCCGACCCGCGTGTCACGGTCGCCGACCCGGCGGGCTACCCGCAGGCCGTGCGGGCGGCCCTGACCGCCCCGGCACGGACCGACACCCACCAGGACGACGACATCCCGACGTGGGACACCCAGGGCCGCGCGATGCGCGAGGTCATCGAGAGAGCCTGGCGGCTCGCCGCCACACCCCGCTGACGACCTCCGCGGTACGCGTCGCGGCGAAGCGCTCGCGCGCGACCTCGGCGGCGCGGCGGGCCCTCGCCGCCGCGTCCCGCGGGTGGTCAAGCACCGCCAGCACGCCCCGTGCCAAGGAGTCCGCGTCCCCCGGCTCGACGAGCTCACCGAGCGGCGCCGGGTCCTCCGGCGTGCCGGCGAGGACCTCGACGACTCCCCCCGCCCGGGTCGCGACGACCGGCACCTCCCGGATCATCGCCTCGACCACGACCTGGCCGAACGGTTCCGGGACGGGCGACGCGTGGACGCACACGTCGAACCCGTCGAGCTCGGCCGCCGGGTCCGCCACGAACCCCACCCAGACGACGCGGTCCGCGACGCCGAGCCGGACGGCCTCCGCACGGACCTCGTCCGCGTACCCCTCGGCACCGAAGCTGGGTTCGCCGACGAGCCGGAACGAGGCCCCCGGGTGGTCCACGAGCACGCGAGACGCCGCCCGCACGAGCTCGAGCTGCCCCTTGGTCGGGCTGATCCGCCCGACCATGCCCACGACCGGGCCGGGGGCCACCTGCCCGGCGGCCACCTGCCCGGCGGCTGCCTGCCGGGCGGCTGCCTGCCCGGCGGCCACCTGCCGGGCGGCTGCCTGCCCGGTCGGGTGGCCGGTCGCGCGCCCACCGACCAGGACCTGGTCCGCGCCGAACCCCGGGTACGCCACGGTCGAGGGACCCGGGAGGGTCTCGGCCGTCGCGCGCGAGTTCACGATCACCGCGGCGGGCAGGCGCGACGCGGCCCAGCGGAAGGCACGGACGACCCGCGCCGGGAGGTAGTCGTCCGCGATCCTGTCGTGGACGTGCCAGACGAGCGCCGCGCGCGCGACCCGCGCGGGCACCACGCCGAGGAGGTCGGCCTTGAGCGACGTCGTGTGGACCACGTCGGGTCTCAGCGCGCGGACCCGGCGGACGAGCGCCCAGGTGAAAGGGACCAGCCGCAGCAGGGAGACGAGCTGGGCGGCCCCCGCACGGCCGACGGCCTCACGCGAGGTCGAGACGGTGCGAGCGTCGAGCGGCAGCACCTCGACGACCGCACCGGCGGCCCGCAGGCGCGGGACGAGCGGACCGTCCGAGAACAGCAGCACCCGCACGTCGACGTCCGGGCCGAGCGCCTCGAGCAGGCGCACCAGCGCGAGCTCGGCACCGCCGAGCTGGCCCGTGTGGTCCAGGACGAGCACGCGCACCGGCCGGTCGGGGCCGACCCCGACCGCGCGTCCTGCCGTCACCAGCGGAACGGCAGCCTACGCCCCGCGCTGCTCTCCCCGGGTTCCGACTCCTCGCCCTTGCGGGCGGGGTTCGAGCGGGAACGCGTCTCGCCCGGCGTGCCGGGAGACGTCGAGACCTTGCCCCACTCGGGGGACAGCAGCGGTCCCTGCCGCCCGCCGCCGGAGGACTGCGGCCGGGGGCCAGAGGCCTGCGGTCCCGTTCCCTGCGCGGGCGTCGCCCTGGTCGCGGCCGGGACGCCGGTGCCCACGGCTGCGGCCCGTTCCCGGGCGGCACGGCGCGGTTCGTCCACGTGCTCGTCGTTGTCGTCACGCGTCGGGGCGTCGGGCCGCTCCGCGGGGAGCGCCGGGGCCGACGGCTCCGTGTCTCCGGACGGGCGGTCGGGGTGCCCCGCGTCCTTGCGGTCCGGGTCGCCGTAGGTCGAGGCATAGAGCATCCGCCGGTCGCTCTTGACCCCGGCCAGCGCGATCCCCACCAGGGGGACGTTGTTGATGCGCAGGCGCTCGGAGGCCTCGGCGAGGACCGCGCGGTCGGTCTTCCCGGCGGAGGCGATCAGGACCACCCCCGTCGCGTAGCGCCCGAGGATCGTGGCGTCGGCGGCCGCGAGCACGGGTGGTGCGTCGATGACGAGCACCTCGGCGTCGTCGCTGAGGTCGGCGATCAGGTTGCCGGCACGGGTCGTCGCGAGGAAGTCCGCCGGGTCCATCTCCTCCTCCGGGACGGGGAAGACGCCCAGGTTGGGGATCGTGGTGGGGCGCAGCGTGTGCGGGTCGCCCGACCACCCCTCGGGAGGTGGCAGCACGCGGTCGAGCTCGGGGCGACGAAGGTCGCCCGAGACCGCGATCGTGCGCCGACCGCTCAGCGCGAACGACGCGGCGAGGTTCGCCGCGATGAAGGTACGGGGCGCGTGCGGGTCGGCCGCGGTCACGACGACGACGACCTTGTCGGCCTCCGCGAGGGAGACCTGGACGGCGGTCCTCAGCTCGCGGATCGACTCCGTGAACGGGGTCGCGACCTTCCGGGAGACCGGGAGGGTGTGCGTGTGGCTGTAGTCGCGGTCGGAGGACCGGACGCCGTAGAGCTCGGCGAGGACGGGGGTCTGCGCGAGGCGGGCGGCGGCGGCGGCGCCCCGCACGCGCACGTCGAGCCCGCGACGGGCGAACGCCAGCCCGATCCCGGCGACGAGGCCCGCCAACGCCGCGAGGACGAGCACCGTGGCCCGGCCCGGGCCGAGCGCCTCGGCCCCTGCGGCCGGGGTCTCCACCTCGCCCGGGACGCCGATCGCCCGCAGGGTGTTCGTCTGGACGGTCAGGCTCGTGTACTCGGTGACGATGGTCTCCTTCTCGGCGAGCGCGAGCGGGTCGTCCGAGTTGACGGAGAGGCGGGCGGTGACCCCGGCGAGCTGCTCGGCGAGGGCCTGTCTCCTGGCGTCGAGCGCCGCGACCTGGGCGTCGCGGAGGACCGTGAGCTGGGCGACGTAGGCGTCGGCGAACGCGTTGGCGACGTCCTGCGACTCCTGCGGGTCGAGGGTCTTGGCGCTGATCGCGATGACGCTCTGGCTCTCGCCGGGGTACTCGGCCGAGACCTGTGCCGCGAGGGCCGCGGGGGCGCCCGTGTAGCCCAGGGTCGTCGCTGCGGCGGCCACCACGGGCTCCGACGTGATGTCCCCGAGGTCGGTCGCGACCGTGACCTCGACGACCTGCTCACCACCCTGCGCCGTCTGCACGCCGACCAGCCTCACGGTCGCCGTCGCCTTGTAGACGGTCTCCTGCTGGTCGAGGTAGACGAACGCCCCGACCACCACCACGAGGACGGCCGCGAGGACGTAGTACTTGCCGTCCCACACCGTGCGGACGAACTCCCGGACTGTCATGGGTTCCTCTTCCCTGAGGTGCTGGTGCCCCCGTGCACGATGCTCCGTTGGGCGTCGACGACCTCACGGAGCCGCGCGACGAAGCGTGGGATCGCGAACGTCTCGACGTGCGCGGTCAGGACGTCATCCTCCCACGGGACGTCCGAGGCGTCCTGGACTGCCCGCGCGACGAGCCGCGGCTCGGGGGCGTCGAAGAAGGTCCCCGTCACGCCGTCGACCACGGTGTCGAGGTAGCCGCCGTCGCGGAGCACCACGGAGGGGCGGCCGAAGGCCCCGGCCTCGAGCGGGGACAGCCCGTAGTCCTCGTAGGACGCCGCGACGAGCATCGAGCAGTTCCGGTAGAGCCAGCGCAGCTCGGGGTCGTCGACGCGCCCCAGGAGCGTGGTGCGGCCACGCGCCGCCACCGTGCCCGACGGCGAGCCCCACCGCCCGGAGACGGGGGCACCGGTCGCGGCCAGGCCTTCGAGGCGCGCCCGGTCCGGGCCGTCCCCGACGATCACGAGGCGCCGGCCCGCGAGGCGGGCCGCCTCGACGAGGACGTCGACGTTCTTGTAGGGCAGGAGCCGCGCGACGCACAGGAGGAACCCGGGCTCGATCCCGGGGACCTCCTGCTCGGGACCGGCGGGCAGCATCGCGGGGGGCGGGGGCAGGATCTCCGCCTCGATCCCGTACGCCTCGCGGATCGCGCGCTGGGTGACGGTGGAGTTGGCGAGGTAGACGTCGGCGCGCTCGGCCGCGCGCCGGTCCCACCCGCGCAGGGCGGGGGACAACGTGGCCAGGGCGGCCGAGGCGATACCGCCGCGGACCCGGTCGGCGGCGCCCCGCCCGTCGCGTCCCCCCAGGTAGCGGTCGCGCTGGTAGAGCCACCGGGCCGGGGCGTGGCAGTAGACGACGGTCCGTCCGGCGCCCTTGTACCCGTGGGCCCAGCCCGTGGAGCTCGCGAGCAGGACGTCTGCCTCGACGCGCTGGGCCGAGACCGCGGGGGCGAGCAAGGGCAGGGCGAGGCGGTGGTGCCGGCGCAGGGCGCCGACCCGGTCGAGCGGCGAGGTCCGCAGGTCGAGCCGGGAGAACTCGGGGAAGGTGCCCTCGTGGTCGTAGAGCGTCGTGTACATGGGCGAGCCGGGGAAGGCCTCGGCCAGCCACAGCGCGACCCGTTCGGCGCCCCCGCGCTGGGTCGCGTAGTCGTGCGCGAGTGCCACACCCTCGGTCATCGTGCCTCCGTCGTGGGGCAGGAGGCGGCCACCCGCCCGGATTGGATATCGATCCAGCCTAGGGCGCTGTTATGTGCCAAAACGGGCGAGACGGACAAGTCACCCGGGTGAAACCGAGGGGCGGACGACGATCCGCGGCCGGGGCCGGCGCCCGGGCGTTCCGCAGACCGAGGTCAGGCCTTGGTGTGGAACTTCCCCTGGGCGGCGAGCAACCCCTCGGTGAGGACCATCTCCACGGCGTCCGCCGCGTCGTCGAGCAGGAACGGCAGCTCCTTGGCCTCCGCACCGGAGAAGTTCTTCAGGACGTAGTCCGCGGTGTCCATGCGTCCCGGAGGGCGCCCGACGCCCGCGCGGACGCGCACGTAGTCGCGCGTGCCGAGCGCCTTGGTGATGTCGCGCAGGCCGTTGTGCCCGCCCTCGCCGCCACCGGACTTGAGCTTGATGTCGCCGAACGGGATGTCCACCTCGTCGTGGACGACGATCACGTGGTCGGGGTCGATGCCGAAGTACTGGGCGAGACCCGCGACGGGGCCGCCCGACGTGTTCATGTACGTCGACGGCTTGGCCAGCAGGACCCGTGGCCCCGGAGCACCGCCGGGCAGCACCCCGAGGCGCGCCTCGGCGACCGCGGCACGCGCCTTGTGCGCGCTGAAGGTCGCTCCGGACCGCCCGGCCAGGACGTCGAGCACCATGTGCCCGACGTTGTGGCGGTTGCCCGCGTAGGTGGGTCCGGGATTCCCGAGCCCGACGACGAGCCACGGCTGATCGGTCATGTCACCTGGTCCTTCGACGACGTCTGGGAGACGTGCGAGGCGTCCGGCGCCGTACGGCACCGGACGCCTCGCACGTTCGTGTCCTGCGGTCCGGGTGGTCACGCCCGCGGGTTCAGCGGGCGCCACCTCCGGAGAGTGAGGCTCAGGCCTCGGCGGGAGCCTCGTCGGTCGCCTCGGCGGCCTCGGCCTCGGCCTCGGCAGCGACCTCGCTGCGGGGCTCGGTGATCGCGACGACCGCGAGCTCGGGGTCGCCGTGGAACACGGAGCCCTTGGGCAGCGTGATCTCGCCGGCGCGGACGATGTGACCGGCCTCGAGACCGTCGATGGAGACCTCGACGGACTCCGGCAGGTGCGTGGCCTCGGCCTCGAGGAGCAGCGTCTGCGACTCGACGACGTGGATCGTGCCGGGGGCGGACTCGCCGACGACGTGCACGTTGACCTCGACCTCGACCTTCTCGCCCTTCTTCACGATGAGGAGGTCGATGTGCTCGACGATCTGCTTGACCGGGTCGCGCTGGACGTCCTTGGCGATCGCGAGGACCGGCTTGCCGTCGAGCTCGATCGAGAACAGGGCGTTGGCCTGCTTGAGCGAGAGGGTCGTCACGTGCGCGGGCAGCGCGATGTGGACGGGCTCCGTGCCGTGCCCGTACAGGACGGCGGGGATCTGGTTGTTGCGGCGGATGCGGCGCGCGGCACCCTTGCCGAACTCGGTGCGGGACTCTGCGACAAGCTTGATCTCGGACACGTGAACTCCTGAAGAACGGTTGCGGGCCGACCACCAGTGGGAAGCGGTCGGCTGTCCGGCCGGCTGGTTGTCACCGGAGGACGGGGCGGCTGCGTCGGCGCGGGACACATGACGGGCGCACGAGGACGACCGCCCAGTCGATTACGGGGACCCATCAGGATCCTGCTGACCTTCCGGTGACTCACCGGCCGTCAGACGTCCCTCGCCGAGGCAACCGAACTACTGTACCCGGGCGCGCCGCGTCAAGGGAAACGCGCTCGTGTCGCGGCTCGGCAGCGGGCCGGGCCAGGCCTGGCCAGGTCGGGCGGTCGGCCGACCGACCGGTCAGGCCTGCGCCGCCGTGACGGCCACGGTGGCGCCGATCGCAGCGCTCGTGCTGATCGCCAGGGCGGTGGCCGCGGTGATCTCCTCGACGTAGCGTCGGGTCGCTCCCGCGGCCCAGCTTCCCTCGGCGACCTCCTTCGCGCGCCGGTCGACCTCCCGGCGGTCGCCCGCGGTGAGCTCCGCACCGGCGGACATGACCCGACCCGCCTGCCGGGTCGCGGCGAGGATCGCGACGAGCGCGCCCGTCCGCTCGTCGGGCGTGGCGCCGTCGAGCAGGACGCGGGTGAGCGTGCGGCGCACCTCGCCCTCGTGGCGCGAGTCAGCGGCGGGCCAGCGCGTCGTCGGGAAGATGCCCAGGATGCGGCCCTCCTCGCGGCGCAGCAGGCCGCGGCCGACGAGCCCGTCGAGCGCTGCGTTCGCGGGCTTGGTGCGGGCCAGCGCCTCGACGAGCCCCTTGGGCTTGGACCCCTCGCGCGACTTCACGACGGCGAGCGAGGCGTCCAGCAGCGGCCTGCCCGTGGGCGACTGGTCGCGCACCACGACGCGCCCCGACCGCCACGCCGAGCCGTCGCCCGCGAGGTCGACGCGCGCCCTCAGCGCGAGCTCGACGAGCAGCGCACCACCCGCCACCTCCTGGAGGTACGACGTGTCGGTGACGGGCTTGCCCGTGACGTCGTCCAGCGCGAGCAGGAGGTAGTCCTCGATGATGAGCATGCATCTAACCTAGCGGCGCCGAGGTGTCAGGACCCCTGGGAAATGTCACGATCCGGTAGCGACGGCCCACGCCCAGCGCACCGTGACGCTCGCGTCCACCTGCTCGCGGCCGGGGTCGACCGCCATCGCGTCGTACGCCTCCGCCTTCGCGGACAGCAGGCGCGGCACCGGTGCGAACCCGCCCCCCTGCTCGCTCACCTCGACGACCTGCCCGAGGGCACGCCCGGCGAGCGCCGCGTACTGCTCGGCCCGGGCGCGCGCGTCGGCGAACGCCTCGGCCCGCGCGGCCGCCGCGAGAGGCCCGGGGTCGCTCACCGCGAAGCGCATCGAGTCGAGGCGCGCGACGGGTCCCGCGGCCCCGAGCGCGGCCCGCACGAGCTCCCCCGACGCCTCGACGTCGCGCACCGTCACC
This sequence comes from Oerskovia douganii, assembly GCF_015142735.1. GTDB lineage: Bacteria > Actinomycetota > Actinomycetes > Actinomycetales > Cellulomonadaceae > Oerskovia > Oerskovia douganii. Next base: position 223,765 of record NZ_JACSPN010000004.1, read on the forward strand.
CGCAGCGCGAGGCGTGCCGTGACCAGGGTCGTGGCACCGTCCGGCCCGGTCGACGGCTGCGTCCACGTGGACGTCTGCGAGGTGCGCAGGTCCCCCGGCGCGACCCCGCCGGACAGCAGCGCCTCGCGGGCCGCGTGCACGCCGGCGTTCGCGGCGTCGAGCGCCACCTGGACGTCGTCCCCCGAGGCCTCGGCGCCGAGCTCGACGACCACGACGTCGGGCACGGCGGTCGCCGCCCCCTGCCCGGTCGTCGTCACGCCGCCGGAGAGGTCCTGGGTGGTCGGGGTCGGCTGGGTCGGCTGGGTCGGCTGGGTCGGCTGGGTCGGCTGGGTCGGCTGGGTCGGCGTCACACCGGCCATGCTGCCAGCCCGACGGAGCAGCCGCCTCGCGCGCACCGCGTCGCCGGTCCGCGCCGCACCGCCGGAGGGTCGCGCCGCACCACCGGAGGGTGCAGGGCAGCAGGACGGCAGGGCGGCAGGACGGCCGACCCCGGGGACGACGACGGCCCGCCCTGCCGCGTGCTGCGGGAGGACGGGCCGTCGTGGGACCAGTGGCTCAGCTGTTGCCGTCGAACAGCGACGTGACCGAGCCGTCGTCGAAGACCTCGCGGATCGCCCGCGCCAGGAGGGGTGCGATCGACAGGACCGTGAGCTGCGGGAAGTGCTTGTCCGCCGCGATCGGCAGGGTGTCCGTGACGACGACCTCGCTCGCCCCGCACTCGGACAGGCGCTGGGCCGCCGGGTCGGACAGCACGCCGTGCGTCGCCGCGACGATGACCGACTTGGCCCCCGCCGCGAGGCAGACCTTGACCGCCTCCGCGATCGTGCCGCCGGTGTCGATCAGGTCGTCGACCAGGACGCAGTCGCGTCCCTCGACGTCACCCACGACACGGTTCGCGACCGACTGGTTGGGGCGCGTGATGTCGCGCGTCTTGTGGACGAACGCGAGCGGTCCGCCACCGAGCTTCGCGGCCCACTGCTCGGCCACCCGGATACGGCCCGCGTCGGGCGAGACGACCGTGACGTTCGACGTGTCGACGCGCGTACGGACGTAGTCCGTGAGGATCGGCATGGCCCACAGGTGGTCCACGGGGCCGTCGAAGAAGCCCTGGGTCTGCGCGGCGTGCAGGTCGACGCTCATGAGGCGGTCGGCGCCGGCGGTGCGGAACAGGTCCGCGATGAGACGGGCGGAGATCGGCTCGCGACCGCGGTGCTTCTTGTCCTGCCGGCCGTAGCCGTAGAAGGGCTGGACGACCGTGATGGTCTTGGCCGAGGCGCGCTTGGCCGCGTCGACCATGAGCAGCTGCTCCATGATCCACTGGTTGATCGGCGCCGTGTGGCTCTGGAGCAGGAAGATGTCCGCACCGCGGACGCTCTCCCCGAACCGCACGTAGATCTCGCCGTTGGCGAAGTCGTACGCGGTCGTCGGGAGCAGGTCGATGCCCAGCTCCCGCGCGACGTCCTTGGCGAGCTGGGGGTGCGCGCGGCCGGACGCGAGGACGAGGGACTTGTCCCCGTTGCCGGCGATCGTGCTGCTCATCGTGGGGAAGACCCTTCGTTCGTGCTGCTTGAGGTGGTACCGGTCCCGTCGGGGACCGTGGGGACGCCGGGGCTCGTGGGCGCCGGGGTCGGTCGGGAGGCCGGGGTCGCCGCGGAGGCCTCGGCGAGCTGCGCCTGGGCCTGGGCTCCCAGCGGAGGGGGCGTCTCGTCGTCGTTCTCGTGCGCGCGCGCCGCGGCCTCGGCGGCTGCCGTGCCGGGGCGACGGCGGGCGACCCAGCCGTCGATGTTGCGCTGCGGCGCGCCGCTCACGCCGAGCGCGCCGGCCGGCACGTCGCGGCGGATCACGGAGCCGGCGGCCGTGTAGGCACCGTCGCCCACCGTGACCGGGGCGACGAACATGTTGTCCGCGCCGGTCCGGGCGTGCGAGCCGATGACCGTGCGGTGCTTGGAGACGCCGTCGTAGTTGACCGTGATGCTCGCGGCACCGATGTTGGTGTGGTCGCCGATCGTCGCGTCGCCCACGTAGGACAGGTGGGGAACCTTGGAGCCCGTCCCGATCGTCGCGTTCTTGGTCTCGACGAACGTGCCGATCTTGCCCTTCTCGCCCAGGACCGTACCGGGGCGCAGGTAGGCGAAGGGGCCCACGCTCGCGCCGTCACCGATGACCGACAGGCTGCCGTGCGTCCGGACCACGGTGGCCCCTGCGCCGATCTCCGTGTCCGTGAGCGTCGTGTCGGGACCGATCGTGGAGCCCGCTCCGACGCTGGTCGCGCCGTGCAGCTGGGTGCCCGGCAGCAGCGTCACGTCGTGGCCCAGGTCCACGTCGACGTCGACCCAGGTCGTGGCCGGGTCGATCACGGTCACGCCCTCGAGCATCCAGCGCGTGAGGATGCGGCGGTTGAGCTCGGCGCGCAGCGTCGCGAGCTGGGCGCGGTCGTTGGCGCCCTCGACGAGCAGCGGGTCGGCCACGCGCAGCGCGCCGACGCGTCCACCGCCCTCGCGGGCGATCTGCAGGACGTCGGTCAGGTAGACCTCGCCCTGCGAGTTGTCCTGCGTGACCTGGCGCAGCGCGCCGCGCAGGATCCCGGCGTCGAACACGTAGACCGACGAGTTGATCTCGCGGATGGCGCGCTGCTCGGGAGTGGCGTCCTTGTGCTCGACGATGCTCAGCACACCGCCCTGCGCGTCGCGCACGATCCGGCCGTAGCCCGTGGCGTCCTCGACCTCGGTCGTCAGGACCGTGACCGCGTTCCCGTCCGAGTGGTGCACGGCCAGCAGCTCGGAGAGCGTCGCGGCGTCCAGGAGGGGGATGTCGCCCGCGAGGACCACGACCGACCCCTCGACACCTTCGACGGCACCGCGCCCCTCGTGCCCGATCGGGACACCGTGGGCGGCCGCCTCGGCCTGCGCCCTGACGTCGAGCGCCTCGACCGCGCACTGCACGGCACGCCCGGTCCCCGGCACGTCGTCCTGGTCGACCACGAGGGCGGTCGGGACGACCTCGAGCGCGGCCGCAGCGACCTGGTCGCGCTCGTGCCGGACCACGACCGCGATCCGCTGGGGCGAGAGGTCACGGGCCGCGACCATCGCGTGGCCGAGCATGCTGCGTCCGGCGAGCGTGTGGAGGACCTTGGGCGTCGCGGACCTCATCCGGGTCCCCGCGCCAGCGGCGAGGACGATGACTGCGGCGGGCACTGGTGATGCGTCGGGCACAGCGTCGGTCACTGGGGCTCCCATCGGGTTGGTTGCACGTGCTCCGCCCCCAGGACTCGAACCTGGACTAAAGGCACCAAAAACCCTTGTGCTGCCGATTACACCAAGGCGGAACGGACTGGACACGACGCACGGGCCGGGGGCGAACCCCTCGATCGCGCGCTCCATCACTCGTCCGGAGAACAGTCTGCCAGGTCTCGCGCGGTGCTCGGCGCCCGAACGGGGTCCGGACGTGGAGAGAACGTGTGAGGAGAGAGTCATCCCGCCCCGGCGGGGGTCGTCCTCGCGCCGTCGGACCGGTACCGGGGGGTGCCTGCGGCCCCCTCCCCGTCTCGTCCAGGCCTCGGGTTCGGCCCCGGGGCGACCCGGCACGGCATGATGGTCCCGTGCCCGCAGACTCCAGACGCCCTCCCAGATCCCGCATGACCGCGAGCCAGCGCCGTGAGCAGCTCCTCGCGGTGAGCCGTGTCCTCTTCGCCGAGAAGGGCTTCGAGGGGACGAGCGTCGAGGAGATCGCGGCGCGCGCCGAGGTGTCCAAGCCCGTGGTCTACGAGCACTTCGGGGGCAAGGAGGGCATCTATGCGGTCATCGTCGACCGCGAGATCCAGGGGCTGACCTCGGCCCTGACCGGCGCCCTGTCGATGGGCGGCCACCCCAAGGTGCTGCTCGAGCGCACGGCGCTCGCGCTGCTGACGTACATCGAGACGTCCGAGGACGGTTTCCGGATCCTCGTGCGCGACTCCCCCGTGGCCCAGGCGACCGGGACGTTCTCGAGCCTCATCGGGGACGTCGCGACGCAGGTCGAGCACCTGCTCGCGGACCAGTTCAAGCGGCGTGGCCTGGACCCCCGGGTCTCCCCCATCTACGCGCAGATGCTCGTGGGCATGGTCGCGCTCACGGGTCAGTACTGGCTCGACGTGCGCAGCCCCAAGAAGGCGGACGTCGCGGCGCACCTGGTCAACCTCGCGTGGAACGGCCTCTCGGGCATGGAGAAGAAGCCCTCGCTCACGACCAAGGACCGCGCGGACGACTGACGCTGCGGCGGCCCGTCCGCCGTCCGGGGCCCACCGGCGGAGGGCCGGCGAAGCCCCCGTCACCGGCCGTCGGCGCCGGGCCCGTGACATTCCGCCCGGGACGGCGACCCTCGCGCGTGGTTTCGTTGGTTCATGGCGACTCTCGAGATCGACAGGCTGAACAAGACGTACGGGACGGTGCGCGCGCTGCGCGACATGTCCTTCACGGTCGGTGCCGGCGAGATCTTCGGCTTCGTCGGCTCGAACGGCGCCGGCAAGACGACGACCATGCGGATCGCGCTCGGCGTGCTCGCGCCCGACTCGGGCGAGGTCCGGTGGGACGGGCGACCGCTCGACCTGGCCATGCGTCGTCGGATCGGCTACATGCCCGAGGAACGCGGGCTGTACCCCCGGATGAAGGTCGGCGACCAGCTCGTCTACCTGGCCCGGCTGCACGGGCTGAGCCCGGCCGCGGCGCGGACGGCGATGGAGCACTGGACGCAGGTCCTCGGGATCGACTCCCGCCGGGGCGACGACGTCCTGAAGCTCTCGCTCGGCAACCAGCAGCGCGTGCAGCTCGCGGCGGCCCTGGTGCACGACCCCGACATCCTGGTCCTCGACGAGCCCTTCTCCGGGCTGGACCCGGTCGCGGTCGACGTCATGAGCGGCGTGCTGCGTGACCGTGCGGCCGCGGGCGTGCCCGTCGTCTTCTCGTCGCACCAGCTCGACCTCGTCGAGCGGTTGTGCGACCGGGTGGGGATCGTCAAGGCGGGCGAGATGGTCGAGGTCGGCGGGATCGAGGAGCTGCGTGCGACGCAGCGTCCCCAGTGGGTCGTCGACGCCCCGCAGGCGCCACCCGGCTGGGCGGCCGAGGTCCCGGGCGTCCACGTCGTCCGGTACGACGGCGCCAGGACCTTCCTCGAGGTCGACCCGGCCCACGAGGGGGCTGAGCAAGCGGTCCTGCGCGCGGCCCTGGCCACCGGTCCCGTCCGGGAGTTCACACCCCAGCGGCCCTCGCTGACCGAGCTGTTCCGCCACGTCGTGAGCAGCGACGACGCGGCCGCCGACGCGGCGTCGGGCGGCGCGGGCTCGACGGGCGACGACCCCACGGCGCCCCCCACCCGACAGGAGGTCTCCGCGTGAGCGCCGAGCACGGGCCCGCCCGGTCGACCAGCGCGCACTCCCCCGTGAGCACGTGGGGTGCGGTGTCCCTCGTGGCGGGGCGGGAGATCTCGACGCGCATCCGGTCCAAGGCGTTCGTCTGGACCACGGTCGCACTGCTCGCGGGCGTGGTGCTCGGCGGGTTCCTGCTGAGCGTCGTCGGCAACCAGGGCCCCGCGGCCCAGCAGGTCGGCGTGACGTCGGACGCGCAGGCGCTGGGCCCGCAGCTCGAGGCCGCGGGCAGCGCGGTCGGGACCGAGATCCAGGTCAGCGAGGTCTCGGAGACCGAGGGACGCGAACGGCTCGCCGACGGTGACCTCGACGCGCTGGTCGTCGGGACGCCCGGTTCGTTCACCGTGGTCGTCGAGGAGGAGCTGGGCACCACCCTGACGCCGGTGTTCACGGGCCTGGCGCAGCAGGCCGCCCTGTCCGGGGCCATCGCCGACCTGGGAGGCGACCCCTCGGCCGTCGCGCAGGAGATCGCGTCGGCAGCCCCGCGGGTGGAGACGCTCGAACCCACCGAGGAGCGCGACCCGGCGCAGATCGTGACGGGCATGGTCGGCGGCATCCTCATCTTCATCGCGCTCATGACGTGCGGCCAGCTCGTGGCGCAGGGTGTCGTGGAGGAGAAGACGAGCCGCGTGGTCGAGCTCCTGCTCGCGACGATCCGCCCGTGGCAGCTCATGGCGGGCAAGGTCCTGGGCATCGGCGCGATCGGGCTGATCCAGCTCGTCGTGGTCGTCGGGGGCGGTGTCGGGACGGCGCTCGCGCTGGGGCTGGTCGACGCGAGCAGCGTCGACCTGGGCGCGACCGCGGCGTGGGTCCTCGTGTGGTTCGTGATCGGCTTCGTCATGTACTCGCTCGCGCTGGCCGCGCTCGCCGCGCTGGTCTCGCGGCAGGAGGACGTGGGGTCGGTCATCACGCCGGTCCTGACGCTCATGATGATCCCGTACATCATCGGCATCTCGATCGGGCCGTGGGACCCCGAGAACCCGCTGGTCGTGTGGTTGTCCTACGTCCCGTTCTGCTCGCCGCTGCTCATGCCCATCCGCATCGCGCTGGGCACGGTCGAGACGTGGGAGATCCTTCTCGCGGTCGGTCTCTCGCTCGCGCTCGTGCCGGTCCTGGTGTGGCTCGCGGGCAAGATCTACTCGAACGCGGTGCTGCGCACGGGCGGCCGGATCAGGCTCAAGGACGCCCTGCGCGCGAGCTGACCGGACTCGCCGGGACGGGTCCGACCCGTCAAGACTCTTGATGTCAAGGAATGTCGAGTAATCTCGCGTTCATGCAGCACCCGCACCCGGACGAGGTCGACCGCATCGTCGACGCCTGGCAGCGCGAGCGTCCGGACCTGGACGTCGAGCCGCTCACCGTGTTCTCGCGCGTCAGCCGGCTCGCCCGGCACCTGGACCTCGCGCGCCGCAGCGCGTTCGCGCGCGGCCACCTGGAGACCTGGGAGTTCGACGTGCTGTCCGCGCTGCGTCGCGCGGGCGAGCCGTACCGCATGTCCCCCGGGGCGCTCATCACGCAGACGCTCGTCACGAGCGGCACCATGACCAACCGGATCGACCGCCTCGAGGCCCGCGGCCTGGTGCAGCGCCACCGCTCCCCCGACGACCGCCGCGGCGTGCTCGTCGAGCTCACGCCCGAGGGCCTCGAGCGGGTCGACGCCGCGATGACGGACCTGCTGCGCGTCGAGCGCGACGTCCTCGCGGCTCTCGACCCCGCGGAGCGCCTGCAGCTCGCGAACCTGCTGCGCACGGTCGTCGGGCAGTTCGAGGCCTGACGACCGTGCGCTGAGTCCGGGCGAACCGTCAGTCGAGCAGCTCGGCCGCTTCCATCCACTCGGCCTCGAGCGTGTCCTTCTCGTCCGCGAGCTCCCGGAGCTGCTTGTCGAGGTCGAGGACCGCCGCATGGTCGGTCGCCTGGGCCGCCATCTTGTCGTGCAGTCGCGCCTCGAGCTCGGCGATCTTGGACAGCCGCCGCTCGATGCGCCCGATCTCCTTCTTCGCGGCCCGCACGTCCGCACCCGAGGGGGCGGGCTGGGCGCCGTCGGCACCGCCTGCGTCCCCCGTGCCCGACGACGTCGCACCGGCCCCGGCGCCCGTCGCGCCCGCGGCCCTCGTCCCGCCCGACGCGGCCGCCGCCATCGCGGCCTTGCGCAGCGCGAGGTACTCCTCGACGCCGCCCGGCAGGTCACGGATGGTCCCGTCGCCCAGCAGCGCGACCTCGCGGTCACAGACCCGCTCGAGCAGGTAACGGTCGTGCGAGACCACGATCAGCGTCCCGGGCCAGCCGTCGAGCAGGTCCTCGATGGCCGCCAGGGTGTCGGTGTCGAGGTCGTTGGTGGGCTCGTCGAGCAGCAGGACGTTGGGCTCGCCGACGAGCAGGCGCAGGAGCTGCAGGCGGCGGCGCTCGCCGCCCGACAGGTCGCGGACCAGGGTCTGCGAACGCTCGCGCGTGAACCCGAGGCGCTCGACGAGCTGTGCCGCCGTGAGCTCCTTGCCGTCGACCGCGACCGTGCGCTTCTCCTGCTCGATGACCTCCACGACCCGCAGGCCGCCGATCTCGTCGAGCTCGTCGACGTCCTGGGTCAGCTCGGCGACGTGGATCGTCTTGCCGCGCTTGACCGTGCCCTCGGTCGGCGCGAGCCGCCCGGCCAGCAGGCGCAGGAGCGTCGTCTTGCCCGCACCGTTGACCCCGACCACGCCGTAGCGGTCGCCCGGGCCGAGGCGCCAGGTGACGTCGTCGAACAGGACCTTCTCCGCGGCGTCCGGGTCCCCGTCGCGAGCCGGCATGCGGACCGTGACGCCCTCGAGGTCCAGCACGTCCTTGCCGAGGCGACGCGTGGCCATGCGCGTGAGCTCGAGCGTGTCGCGCGGGTTCGGCTCGTCGGCGATCAGCGCGGCCGCGGCATCGAGCCGGAACTTGGGCTTGGAGGTCCGGGCCGGTGCGCCGCGACGCAACCAGGCCAGCTCCTTGCGCAGCAGGTTGTTGCGCTTCTCGGCGGTGACGGCAGCCGTGCGGGCGCGCTCGGCGCGGGCCAGGACGTAGGCCGCGTACCCACCCTCGTACCCCTCGACCGCTCCCGTCCCGTCGCCCGTGACCTCCCACATCCGCGTGCACACCGCGTCGAGGAACCAGCGGTCGTGCGTCACGACCACGAGGGCGCCCCGGGCCCCCGGGCGGGCGTAGCGCGCCTGCAGGTGCTCGGCGAGCCACGCGACCCCCTCGACGTCGAGGTGGTTCGTGGGCTCGTCGAGGAACAGCACGTCGTGGTCCGCGACGAGCAGGGCCGCGAGGGCCACGCGTCGACGCTGCCCGCCCGAGAGCGTGTTCGCCGGGGCGTCCAGGTCGAGGTCGCCCAGCAGCCCCGCGTGGACCGCGCGGATGCCCGCGTCGCCCGCCCACGTGTGCTCGGCGGACTCCCCGTGGACCAGGTCGCGGATGCTCGTCCCCGCAGGGGACTCGTCGCGCTGGTCGAGCATGCCGATCCGCAGCCCGCCCACCCGGGTGACGCGACCGGCGTCGGGCACGGCCGTCCCCGCGAGGAGACGCAGCAGCGTCGACTTGCCGGCGCCGTTGGGGCCGACGACGCCCACACGGTCGCCGTCGTCGAGGCCCAGGCTCACGCCGTCGAGCAGGGTGCGGGTGCCGACGACGAGGCGGATGTCGTCGGCGCCGAGGAGGTGTGCCATGAGTTCCTTCGCGAGGGGGTCGGGTGCCCTAGCGAGGATACGCGCCGACGAACGAGCACCAGGACCGGCCAGTCGTCGTCGCGAGCCTCAGGACGACAGGACGCGCGCACCCGACGCCGGACCCGTGGCGCAGTGCACGGAGTCCGCGACCCCCGCCGCGGTCCAGGACGCCGCGATCGCGAGCGCGTGCTGCCTGCTGCGCGCCAGGGCGGCGACCGTCGGACCGGAACCCGAGACGATCGCCCCGAGCGCACCGACCTCGCGCGCGACCTCCAGGGTCCGGCCCAGCTCGGGCGCCATGGCCAGCGCGGCCGGCTCCAGGTCGTTGTGCAGCGCGCGCCCCAGGCCCACCGGGTCCCCGGCGCGCAACGCCTGCATGAGCTCGGTGTCGTCGGACAGCTCGACGTCAGGGCTCCCGCCCACGACCTCGTCGAACGTCTGGAACACCTTCGCGGTCGACAGCCCTTCGTCCCTCACCGCGAAGGCCCAGTGGAACTCTCCCCGCGACATCGCCGGGGTCAGGAGATGCCCCCTCCCCGTGCCCACGGCAGTGTGCCCGACGAGCCCGAACGGGACGTCGGACCCCAGCCCCGCCGCGAGGTCCGACAGCTCCGCACGCGAGAGCCCCGTCTCCCAGAGCAGGTCGCACGCCACCAGCGCAGCTGCCGCGTCGGCGCTCCCACCGGCCATCCCGCCGGCGACGGGCACCCCCTTGTGGATGTGGAGCCGCACGTCCGGGCCCACGCCCGTGTAGCGGGCCAGCGACTCCGCGGCACGCCACGCCAGGTTGGTGTCGTCCACCGGGACGCGGTCGGCCTGGGCCCCCGAGACCGTCAACGAGATCCCCGCCCCGGGAGCCTCCAGGACCGCCTCGACCTCCTCGACGAGCGAGACCGCCTGGAAGATCGTGACGAGCGGGTGGTACCCGTCGTCCTGACGTGCACCGACCCGAAGCGACAGGTTGACCTTTCCCGGCGCCCGCACCCGCACCGCGACGGGAGGAGCGGCAGACAGGTGGTGGCTCACGCGTCCACTGTGCCAGGTCGTTCCGGGTGCCCGCCTGCGGAACGCACCGCGCCGTCGTCCGTGGCCTCGCCCGCCTCCGACGGAGGGACCGCGCCGCCCTCGCCCCGCACGACGGGGAGCTGCTCGGCGATGCGCGCGAACTCCTCGACCGTCAACCGCTCGCCACGGGCCGTCGGGTCGACCCCCGCGCGCTCGAGCGCCTCGACCGCGGCCGACGACGAGCCCGCGATCCCGGCGAGAGCCGACCGGAGCATCTTGCGGCGCTGGGCGAACGCCGCGTCGACGACCGCGAAGACCTCCTCGCGCGTGGCCGTCGTGGTCGGCGGCTCCCGGCGGTCGAGCGCGACGAGCGCGGAGTCGACGTTCGGCACGGGCCAGAACACGCTGCGCCCCACCGTGCCGGCCCGCGAGGCCGACGCGTACCAGGCGGCCTTGACCGACGGCACGCCGTAGGTCCGGCTGCCGGGCGGTGCCGCGAGCCTGTCCGCGACCTCCGCCTGGACCATCACCAGGACACGCTGCAACGAGTCGAAGCGCTCGAGGAACGTCAGCAGGACCGGCACCGCGACGTTGTACGGGAGGTTGGCGACGAGCGCGGTGGGCGCCTCACCGGGGAGCTCGGTCACGTCGAGCGCGTCGGCGGCCACGACCGTGAGACGGTCGACCGCGTCCGGCTGGTGCACGGCGACCGTCGCTGCGAGCTGCTGGGCGAGCGGCGGGTCGATCTCGACCGCGACCACGCTCGCCCCCACCTCGAGCAGTCCCAGGGTGAGCGACCCGAGCCCCGGACCGACCTCGACGACACGGTCCCCCGCACCGATCCCGGCCGTCCGGACGATCTTGCGGACCGTGCCGCCGTCGTGCACGAAGTTCTGACCGAGCGTCTTGGTGGGCCGGACACCCAGACGCCCTGCCAGGTCGCGGATCTGTGCCGGACCGAGCAGGGCGCTGGGGGTGTCGTTCATGCAGGGAAGCCTACCGGGACCGGCGCGTCCCCTGCGGCGGGAGCCCGCCGACGACCGGGAACGGCCTGGTGCCGGTCAGTACCAGTTCCTCGCCTGGGAGTGACCCCACGCGGCGCACGGGGTGCCGTAGCTGGCCGCGATGTAGTCGAGGCCCCAGGTGATCTGGGTCGCCGGGTTGGTCCGCCAGTCGGCGCCCGCGCTCGCCATCTTGGACCCGGGCAGGGACTGCGGGATCCCGTACGCGCCGGACGAGGAGTTGGTCGCCTGGTAGTTCCAGTTGCTCTCCTTGGTCCAGAGACGGTCGAGGCACTGGAACTGCTCGCTGCCCCAGCCCCGGGCCGCGACCAGCTGGCGCGCCGTCTCCTTCGCGGAACCGGCGGCTTCCGGCCCGCTGGGGCGCGCCTTGGTGCCCTGCACCACGACGCGCGCGACCGGCTCGGCCGTCACGGCGTCCGAGACGAGCTCGCGGGACTCCTCGACGCCGTCGACCGTCGTGACGCGCTCGACCGTGGTGCGGGTGCCCTCGACGCCCTCCTGGGCGACCGTGGGCGCCTCGTCGGCGTAGACGTTCGGGTCCTCCTGGACGGTCGTCTCGAACGGGATCGGGGTCACGGTCGGGACGTCGGTCACCACGACGCGGTGGACCACGACCGAGACCGCGGGGTCGGCGGTCTCGTCGCGGGCGACCGAGACGCGGTCGTGCTCGCCCAGGACGATGCCCTGCTGGTCGAGCAGCGCGTCGATGCCGATCGAGCCGTCGGGCGCGACGACCGTCTGCCCGTCGACGACCACGTTCACGGGGCCGTCCGCGTCGAGCGTGACGCCGAGCTCGGGGCGCCCGTCGGCGCCCGAGCGCGAGGCGACCAGACGCACGTCCGTCCCACGGTCCGCGAGCGTGTCGAGCGCCTCGTCCGCGTCCAGAGCCGTGAGCCACACGTCGCTCTGCTGACCGTCCGTCTGCACGGTCACCTCACGCCCGTACCGCACCACCACGTCAGCCCCGTTCGACAGAGCCGCGTCCACCGCAGGAGCGACCAGGTCCTTGTCCGTGACCCGCACACCCTCCTCCGCCAGAAGACCCTCGACGGAACCGGCGAACGTGCTGACCGTGGTGATCTCACCGTCGACGTCCAGCTCGACGGTCTTCTTGGCAGAGCCATAGGCGACCGCACCGGTCGCGACCAGCGCGACCGCCGTCGCACCGGCGACCAACGGCCACCGGCGACGCCGCGCAGCAGTGGCAGTGGAAGAGGAAGGGGCGGAAGCATCAGCCTCGACGCCCGTCGAAGGGTCGGGGGCGGAGGGAGTCGGCGCGGTGCGCTCGAGCGCCTCGTGCTTGGTGCTGCGGAAGGGGTTCTTCACTCGTGTCCAGTCGTCGTGCTGTCCGGGCACGGGAGGTCGAGGCTCGCGACGAGGCACAGCCCGGTCCGTGCAGGGCACGGTGCGACGAGGTCGCTCCGGGGTCTCGACCAGCCGATCCGGCGGTCCGGGCGCCTGGGCACCGGGCTCACGGCCCGGTCGGCACCACCCGCTGCGAGATCACATCGTGGCGACTTCTGCACGCGGGACACTCGACCGTAACCGACTCGTTATGGATCGCCAAGCCGACGCGCTGCCGTCCACGCACTGCCCGGGTGGACGAACCGGGTGCCACCTCGCAGGTCGGGCGAGCCCGGCCTGCGCGTGACGGTGTCGTGCGACACACCCGGGTGCGCGGCCTCCACGGTCACCGGCGGCCGGACGGGGACGCACGAAGGGTGCGGGGTCCACAGCTCTCGCTGCGGACCCCGCACCCTTCCGACGACGCGCTCAGGACGAGCCCGTCAGGGCGTCCAGACGCTCAGCGCAGGCCGAGCTTCTTGGAGCAGGCGGGCCACTGGCCCCAGCCCGACCGGGCCTGGAGGGCCTGGGCGCGCTGGGTCTGCTCGGCGGCCGAGGCCTCCGAGGGGAGACCCGAACCGCCCATGGCGCGCCAGGTGCTGGCCGAGAACTGGTAGAGGCCGTAGTAGCCGTTCCCGGTGTTCGTCGCGGGGTTGCCCCCCGACTCGCACTTCGCCAGGGCCGCCCAGACGTCCCCGCCGACGGTGCTCGGCGCCGCCGGCGCAGCCGCCGCGGAAGAGGACGAGGAGCTGCTGCTCGCCTGGGGCGCCGCAGTCGTGGCCTTCGGCGCGGGGGTCGGTGCCGGGCGCTCCTTGGTGCCCTGCACGAGGATCTTGGTGACCGGCTCGGCGGTCACGGCGTCCGAGACGAGCTCGCGGGACTCCTCGACGCCGTCGACCGTCGTGACGCGCTCGACCTTGGTCGACGCGCCCTCGACGCCCTCCTGCTTGACGACGGGAGCGAGGTCCGCGTAACGGTTCGCGTCCTGCTCCGTGACCGTCTCGAACGGGATCGGGGTCACGGTCGGGACCTCTGCCACGGCGACGCGCTGGACGACGAGCGAGACCGCGGGGTCGGCGGCCTCGTCGCGGGCGACCGAGACGCGGTCGTGCTCGCCCAGGACGATGCCCTGCTGGTCGAGGATCGCGTTCACGCCGATGCTGCCGTCAGGAGCCGTCAGGACCTGGCCGTCGACCACGACGTTGACGGGGCCGTCGGCGTCGAGGCGCAGCGGCAGGGCCGCACGCCCGTCGGCGCCCGAGCGCGAGGCGACCAGACGCACGTCCGTCCCACGGTCCGCGAGCGTGTCGAGCGCCTCGTCCGCGTCCAGAGCCGTGAGCCACACGTCGCTCTGCTGACCGTCCGTCTGCACGGTCACCTCACGCCCGTACCGCACCACCACGTCAGCCCCGTTCGACAGAGCCGCGTCCACCGCAGGAGCGACCAGGTCCTTGTCCGTGACCCGCACACCCTCCTCCGCCAGAAGACCCTCGACGGAACCGGCGAACGTGCTGACCGTGGTGATCTCACCGTCGACGTCCAGCTCGACGGTCTTCTTGGCAGAGCCATAGGCGACCGCACCGGTCGCGACCAGCGCGACCGCCGTCGCACCGGCGACCAACGGCCACCGGCGACGCCGCGCAGCAGTGGCAGTGGAAGAGGAAGGGGCGGAAGCATCAGCCTCGACGCCCGTCGAAGGATTGGGGGCAGTGGCGCTGGCCGCGTGAGCGGTCCGGTTCAGGGGGTTCTTCACTCGAGTCCAGTCGTCGAGCCTCCCGGGCACGGAGTTCGGGCGACGCGGGGCGCCACCAGCGGTCCCGCTGCTCCGAGGAGCGTCGGGGCGGGGCGCCCGAGGGCGTCCCACCGCTGGTTCCGAAACGACCGATCCGGCTGTCGTTGTCTGCCGACGGCCCGATGGTCGGGGCCACAGCAGGACGCGCACCCTCCGGTCCTGGAGCACCCGGCGATGAGCGGGTGCGGCACCCGCAGATCAGCGGGTGGCGACAGGACGGGCAGCAGCGCGCGACAGTTGACCGTAACCGATCCGTTATCGGGTGCCAACCCTGCGACACGCGTGACGGCGCCCCTCTGTCCGGGTTTCACCTCCTATGTCATAGGCGACGAGGGCTCTCGGAGGGTGAAACCTTCACATGTCCCGGGGCCTGCGACCTAGTACCAGCCCTTGGACTGCGAGTGGCCCCAGGCGCCGCACGGCGTGCCGTAGCGGTTCTCGATGTAGCCCAGCCCCCAGGTGATCTGCGTCGCCGGGTTGGTCCGCCAGTCGGCCCCCGCGCTCGCCATCTTGGACCCAGGGAGGGCCTGCGGGATCCCGTAGGCACCGCTCGACCGGTTCTCCGCGGTCGCGTTCCACCGGCTCTCCTTCATCCAGAGCAGGTCGAGGCACGCGAACTGGTCGTCACCCCACCCGCGCTGGGCGGCGAGGGACTTGGCGATCGCTTTGGAGGAACCCGGGTCGACCTTGATCGTCGAGGGGTCGAGGGTGCCCACGACCACGACCTCGGTCCGGGGTTCGCGGACGACCGTCCGCTCCAGCACCGTCCGCGAGACCTCGGCGCCGCCGACCGTCTGGATCTCGTACGTGGTGATCGCCTCGCCGACCCGGCCCGACGTCCGGACGTTCCGCTGCCCCTGCGGGAGGTAGGGATCCTTGACCTCCTCCGTGGCGAACGGCAGAGATTCCGTGACGGTCGCCGCACCCTGCGCGGCGCGAGTCACGAGGACCAGCATCCCGTCGACCGCCGCCGCCCCGAGGGGCACCGACACCGCGTCCCCCTCCGACAGGACGATGCCCGCGTGGTCGAGGACCGCCTGGACGGAGGCCTCCGCGGTCGTGGCCGAGACGATCCCGCCGTCGACCGCGACGTGGACGGTCTTGAGGGTCGACACGCGGATCTGCTCGCGCCCGAGCGACTGGGAGCGAGACACCGAGGTCCTGGCCCCCTCCGCACGCGGACCGAGGGCGCTGACGAGCTCGCCCACGGTGCTCGCGGTCGTGACGAAGGTCTGGGGCTCGCCGTCCAGCTCGAGCGAGACCTCCCTGCTCGTGCGCACGACGATCGTCCCGCCGTCGCTCGCCGAGGAGGAGGCCGAGGGCTCGACGAGGTCGCCGTCCTTCACGTCGATCTTCTGGAACGCCAGCAGGTCACCGACCGTGGAACCGTAGGCGCTCACGGTGCGCACCTCGCCGTCGAGGTCGATCGTCACGGACTTGTGGGACAGCGCGAACACACCGGTCGCGCCGACCACGGTCGCGAGGATCGCGGCCTGCGCGACGAGACGCTTCCTGCCCGTCAGGGAGTCCCTGGGGGCACCCGCACGACCGACCACGTGAACCATCCGTTCTGCTCTCTGCCCGGCCCGTCGATGCTTCCGGGCATCACGGACATGCAGACCGTAATGGATACGCCGCGTCGGGGGGAAGTCCGTCCGGCGCGTCGGCCCCGCAGGGGCACGCCGGGTCCGGGCCCGCCGGGGTCACCAGGGGCCGTAGACCTGCTCGGCGGTCGCGCTGAGTCGCGTGCACACGTCGACGAGCGGCACGTCCGTGACCTCGGCGACCTTCCGGACGGTGTGCGGCAGGAGGTAGGGCGCGTTGGGCCGTCCACGGTACGGGTGGGGTGTCAGGTACGGGGCGTCCGTCTCGACGAGCACCTGGCCCAGGGGCACGGCGGCGAGGGCCGCACGCAGCTCGTCGTTGGCGCCGAACGTCAGGGGCCCGGCGAACGACAGGTACCAGCCCTGCGCCGCGCACAGCCGCGCCATCTCGGAGTCCCCCGAGAAGCAGTGGAAGACCGTCCGCTCGGGCGCGCCGTCCGCGAGCAGGACCTCGATGACCTCGGCGTGCGCGTCGCGGTCGTGGATCTGGAGCGGGAGCCCGAGCTCCTTGGCGAGCGCGACGTGCGCGCGGAACGCCTCCCGCTGGACGGCCGCGCCCTCTGGACCCGTGCGGAACAGGTCCATGCCGGTCTCGCCGATCGCACGGATGCGGTCGTTGCCCAATGCGAGCGCGGCGATCTCCGCGATCGCGTCGTCGAGCCCGACGGCGTGGCGCGCCTGCGGGTCCGGCGTCAGCCCGTCGGGGCCCACCTCGGTCACGCCGGCGTGCAGGGTCGCCTCGTTGGGGTGGATCGCGATCGCCCCGACCAGCGCCCGGTGCTCACGCACCAGCGCGGCGGTCCGGCGGGCCGCAGGCAGGTCGCAGCCGACCTGGACCATGCGGTCCACCCCGACCCGGGCCGCGTCCTCGACGTGCTGCTCGACCGTCGGGACGACGACGGGGCGCCCCTCCTCGTCGACCTCGGGCAGGACGTCCGCGATCGACTCGAGGTGCGTGTGGTCGTCGACCACGGGCACGGGCAGCCGCTCGGGGGCGGGCGGCCACCCGCGCTCACGCTTGCGTGCCACGGTCAGGACGCCTCGGTGACCGGGTCCTCGAGGCGCGGGAACAGCGACGCACCCTTGGTGACCGTGGTACCGGCGGGCAGCACACCGAAGCGCGCGGCGCCGTCGACCGGCTGGACCGCGAGCGCACCGAGCGGCGCCTCGGCGCCGAGCGAGACCCAGAGCGCCTGGGCGGCCTTCGGGGTGATCGGGTGCAGCAGCACCGCGAGCGAGCGCAGTGCCTCGGCGGCCGTGACGAGGATCGTGGCGAGGCGCCCCTCCTGGATCCAGGTGGCATCGGGCGCCGTGCCGTCACGTTCCTCGTCGAGCTTGGCGACCTTCCACGGCTCCTGCTCGGTGAGGTACAGGTTCGTGGCGTCGACCAGCGTCCACACCGCGTTGATGGCCTCGTGGATCGCGAGCGCGTCGATCGCCTTCTCGGCTGCCTGGACCGCCTGCGCGGCGACCTGCTCGAGCGCCTGCTCGGCCGGGCCCGCGGGGCCCGCCTGCGGGAGCACGCCGCCGTAGTACTTGCCGACCATGGCCGCGACGCGCGAGGCCAGGTTGCCGAACCCGTTCGCGAGCTCCGCGTTGTAGCGGGCCGAGAGGTCCTCCCACGAGAACGACCCGTCCTGGCCGAACGCGATGGCGCGCATGAAGTAGTAGCGGAACGCGTCGGACCCGAAGTGGTCGATGATCTGGCTCGGCGCGATGCCCGTGAGCTTCGACTTGCTCATCTTCTCGCCGCCGACCAGGAGCCAGCCGTGCGCGAACACGGTCTTGGGCAGGGGCAGACCCGCCGCCATGAGCATCGCGGGCCAGATCACCGCGTGGAAGCGCAGGATGTCCTTGCCGACCAGGTGCACGTTCGCGGGCCACGTGGCCGCGAACTTGGCCTGCTGCTCGGGGTCGTCGCTGTCCAGCCCGACGGCGGTCGCGTAGTTGAGCAGCGCGTCGAACCACACGTAGAGCACGTGCGTGGTGTCCCACGGGATGGGGATGCCCCAGTCGAACGTGTTGCGCGAGATCGACAGGTCCTGCAGACCACCCTTGACGAACGCGAGCACCTCGTTGCGTGCGCTGGCGGGCTGGACGAACTCGGGGTGCGCCTCGTAGAGCGCGAGCAGGCGGTCCTGGTACGCGCTCATCTTGAAGAAGTAGTTCTGCTCGGAGAGCATCTCCACGGGCTTGCCGTGGATGGGGCAGAGCTTCTGGCCCTCGTGCTCGCCCGTGCCGTCGATCAGGTCGCCCGGGAGCTTGTACTCCTCGCAGCCCACGCAGTACGGGCCCTCGTACGAGCCCGCGTAGATCTCGCCCTTGTTGTACAGGTCCTGGATGAAGGCCTGTACGCGCTCGGTGTGGCGGGGCTGGGTGGTGCGGATGAAGTCGTCGTTGAGCGCGTCGAGCGTGTGCAGGACGGGCTTCCACGAGCTCTCCACCAGGCGGTCCGCCCACTCCTGGGGGCTCACGCCGTTGGCCTCTGCGGTGCGCATGACCTTCTGCCCGTGCTCGTCCGTCCCCGTCAGGAACCACACCGGCTCCTGGCGCTGGCGGTGCCAGCGGGTGACGACGTCGGCCGCGACCGTCGTGTACGCGTGCCCGATGTGCGGGGCGTCGTTCACGTAGTAGATCGGGGTCGTGAGATAGAAGGTCTCCGAGGCTGCGTCAGGCATGGTCCTCATCGTAGTTGTCCCGGCCCCGCTGCCGCGCCGCTGTCCGCGGACCGCGCCGCGGGCGACCACCACCTCAGCCCGTCGCCAGGTCGACCCGCAGCAGGTGGTCGTCGCCCGCGGACGGGCTCCCGCGGCCGTCCGTCTCGTTCGTCAGGACGAGCAACGACCACGGCACGTCCGGGTCCGTGGCCCCGGCAGGGACCGGGACGACGGCCCGCAGCCGCCCCCACTCCCCCGTGAGCAACGCCTGCGGCTCGCCGAAGCCTGCGGGCCGGGCTCCGTCGTCGGGCCCCTGGTCCTCGCCCCACGCGAAGGGGACGCGCCACAGGCGCTCCCCGCGCAGCCCCGCGACGTAGACCCCGTCACCCAGGACCGCGAGGCCGCTCGGGCTCGCCTCCGACGTGGGCCAGGTCGCGATCGGGTCGACGAACGCCGTGCCGTCCGGCGCGGTCGCGGCACCGGCCGTGCCCTCGCGCTCGGGCCAGCCGTAGTTGCCGCCCGGCACGATCACGTTGACCTCGTCGAGAGTGTTCTGCCCGAACTCGCTCGCGAACATCCGCCCCATCGCGTCCCACCCCAGGCCCTGCACGTTGCGGTGGCCCAGGCTCCACACGCGCGAGCCGTCCGGGTTCCCCGGCGCCGCCTCGCCGTCGAGCGTGACCCGCAGGACCTTGCCCGCGAGGGAGTCCGGATCCTGCGCGGCGTCCGGCTCGCCCGCGTCACCGGTCGCGACGTACAGGAACCCGTCGGGGCCGAACGCGACCTGGCCACCGTTGTGGTTGCCCGCCTTCGGGATACCGCCCACGACCGTCGTCAGCCCACCCAGCTCGGCCGTGGCGGGGTCGAGGGCCCCGCGCAGCACCTCGTTGCCGTCCTCGCCGGTCCGGTAGACCACGACGGTCCCGTCCTCGGAGAACGTCGGCGCGACCGCGATGCCCAACAGGCCCCCCTCGCCGCCGTGGTCGGTCCCGTCCGCGAGCGCCTCGGCGCCCGGGCCCGTGACCGTGGCGGTCGTGCCCCCGGCCAGGTCGAGCAGGGTCACGGTCCCCTCGTCGCGCGAGGTCACCAGCAGCCGCCCGTCGGGGAGCGCCGTGAGGCCCCAGGGAGACGCCAGCTCGTCGACGACCGCGGCCGCGGTCGCGCGGACCGACGGGACCACCGTGATCAGCGCCGCTCCCGGAGTTCCCGGCGAGGTGGCCGTCGGGGCCGGCGGGGTCGGCGTCACCACGGTCGGCCCGGGGGCGGGGCCGCCCGAGCACGCGGCCGCGAGGCCGAGCGCCGCCACGAGCAGCACGACGGACACCTTCTGCCTCACGGGCGCCTCCCCTCCGGGACGGGTCCGCTCATCGTCGCAGCGATCGTCCGCTGCGGCACGCGACGGGCGGGCCCGCCGCGCCCGAGGGGGGGGCGCACCGGGGCGCGCCCCGCGGGCGGGCCTGCGGCTACCGGAGGCGTGTCAGGCCCTTCTTGAGGTTGCGGATCGCCTGCGCCGTGCGCTGCTCGTTCTCGATGAGCGCGAACCGCACGAACCCGTCGCCGCCCGGCCCGAACCCGACACCGGGCGAGACCGCGACGTCGCACTCCTCGATCACGTGCGTCGCGAACTCGATCGAGCCCATCTCGCGGTACGGCTCCGGGATGCGCGCCCACGCGAACATGGTGCCCTTCGGCCGGTGGATGTCCCAGCCGATGCGGTCCAGCCCGTCGCACAGCGTGTTGCGCCGCGACTCGTAGACCGCCGAGACCTCCGTGGGGAAGTCGAGGGCCTCGTTGAGCGTCACGGTCGCCGCGATCTGGATGGGCTGGAACGTGCCGTAGTCCAGGTAGGACTTGAGCTTGGCGAGCGCGCCCACCACGTCCGGGCGGCCCACGAGGAACGCCACGCGCCACCCGGCCATCGAGTAGGACTTGGTCATCGAGTACAGCTCGACCGCGACCTCCTTGGCACCGTCGCACTCCATGATCGAGGGCGGGCGCCAGCCGTCGAACGTCATGTCGGCGTACGCGAGGTCGTGGACCAGGACCACGTCGCGCTCGCGCGCCCAGTCGACCAGGCGCTGCAGGTCCTCCTTGGTCGCGACGGTCGTGGTCGGGTTGTGCGGGAAGGACAGCACGACGACCCGGGCCTTGGGCCACCCGTACTCCCACGACTCCATGACGCGGTCGATGTACCCGGACGCGTCCGTGCCGTCCCCGATCGCGACCTGCCGGGCGTCGGCCCCCGCGAAGTAGGGCCCCCAGATGTGGATGGGGTAGCTCGGCGTGGGGACGATCGCCGCGTCGCCCGGCTGCAGCAGCACCCACATGAGGTGGCTGAACCCCTCCTTGGCGCCGATGGTCGAGATGATCTCGGTGTCCGGGTCGAGCGTCACGCCGAACCGGCGCTGGTACATGTCGGCGGCTGCCTGCCGCAGCTTGGGGATGCCGCGCGACGCCGAGTACCGGTGGTTGCGCGTGTTGTGGACCGCCTCCGCGAGCTTGTCGACCGCGACCTGCGGGCTCGGCAGGTCCGGGTTGCCGAAGCCCAGGTCGATCACGTCGCGCCCTGCGCGGCGCGCCTCGAGCTTGAGCGAGTCGATGATCGTGAAGACGTACGGGGGCAGGCCGGGGATCCGGCGGAACTCCATCTCGCGTGGCATCCCGGCAGGGTACGCCCGCCGGGGCGTGACGTGGTGCGCGTCCTGGCCCGCGGACGGGCCGTCCCGACGTGGGCCGGTCACCTCCCGGGCGACCAGCCGAGGTTGCGGGCCATCTGCTCGAGCGTGGCGATCGTCTGCTCGTACTGCTCGCGGCTGATCCCCTCGGCGAGCTGCTCCCGGGAGACCGAGACGGCGTCGAGGAGGTCGTGGTAGGCGTGCTGCCCGGCGACCGTCACCTCCCACCTGGCGCCCACCTGGGTCACCCACCCGCGCGCCTGCAGGTCCGCGATCTCGGCGCTCACCCCCGCCGCCTGGCCCGCGGGGCCGGACCCACCCACCGCGGTGAACGGCGACAGCACGCTGTCGACCGTCGTGGCGTCCCCGACGCCGTCGCGGATCATGTTGAGGACCTGCCAGTGGCGGCGGGTCAGGCCGGTCCGGTGGAAGACGTCGTCGAAGGACTGGTCGATCAGCCGGTCCACGAGCTTGAGCCAGTAGCCGACGGGCCGCTCGTCCGGGGCGCGCCCGGTCTGCTGCTCGGCGGTGCTCCCGCTCGGACGTCCGGTCGCGCCGGTCGTGCTCATGGTCGGCTCCTTCGCTCGGCCTCCGGCGGGCAGGCGGGCCCGCCGACTGGACCCAGCGTACGAACGACCTGGCGCCCCCGCCCCGTGAGCGGTCTGCCGGTGCGCGCCGCGGGGCTGTCCCGGGCCCGTCGTCCGGTGGCAGAGTGGGGCCATGACCAGCACCGACACGACCGCCTCCGGTCGCGCTCTGATCGTCGTCGACGTCCAGCCCACGTTCTGCGAGGGCGGTGAGCTCGCGGTCGTGGGCGGCGACGCCGTCGCCCACGCCATCGCGGGCTTCGCGGCCCAGCACCGTACGGCGTACGACCTCGTCGTGACCACCCAGGACTGGCACGTCGACCCCGGCCACCACTTCGCCACGGCCCCCGAGGTCCCCGACTTCGTCGACACCTGGCCGCCGCACGGCCTGGCCGGCACCCCGAACGCCGAGCTGCACCCGGCCCTCGCGGACCTCGCCCCCGACGCGAGCGTCAAGAAGGGCGAGCACCAGGCGGCGTACTCGGGCTTCGAGGGGGTCGACGACGCGGGCCGCACCCTCGCGCAGATCCTCCAGGAGGCCGGGGTCTCGTCGGCCGACGTCGTCGGGATCGCCGAGTCGCACTGCGTCCGGGCGACCGCGCTCGACGCGCACGCGCTGGGGCTGGCGACACGCGTCCTGACCGACCTGACCGTGCCCGTCTCGGAGGAGCTCGGCCAGGCCGCCAGGGCCGAGCTCGCAGCGGCCGGCGTCACGCTGGTGCGGTCGACCGAGGCCTAGCAGCCCGCCGGGGCGGGCGCGGCCGCACGGTCGCGCCCGCCCGGGACGTCAGCCCTTGCGGGCCGCGAGCGCCGCCGCGTACAGGTCGCGCTTGGGCACGCCGGCTGCCGTCGCGACCTCCGCGACGGCCTCCTTGAGCCGTTCCCCGGCCGCGACCCGGGCGAGGACCTCGGCCACGAGCTCCTCGACCGACACGGCCTCGCGCGCAGGAGCCCCGGCCACGACGATGCAGATCTCGCCGCGCAGCTGCCGCTCGGCGGCCTCCCTCGCGAGCTCGCCGAGCGTCCCCCGCAGGACCTCCTCGTACGTCTTGGTGAGCTCTCGGCACACGGCCGCCGGCCGGTCGGCGCCGAACCCCTCGGCCATCGCGGCGAGCGTGTCGTCGATGCGGTGCGGGGCCTCGAAGAACACCAGGGTCCGGGGCTCGCGCGCGAGCGCCTCGAACGCGCGCGCCCGCTCACCGGGCTTGCGCGGCGGGAAGCCCTCGAAGCAGAACCGGTCGGTCGGCAGGCCCGACAGCGCGAGCGCCGTGAGGACCGCGCTGGGGCCGGGGGCCGACGTGATGGGCAGGTCGCGCTCGACGGCCCGCGTCACGACGCGGTAGCCGGGGTCGGACACCGACGGCATCCCCGCGTCCGTCACGATCACGACCGTCCCACCCCCCTCGACGACGTCGAGCAGCTCGTCGGCACGCTCGACCTCGTTGTGCTCGTGGTAGCTCACGACGCGGCCGCCGATGTGCACGCCCATGCGCGCGGCGAGGGCGTGCAGGCGGCGCGTGTCCTCGGCCGCGACGACCGCGGACTCCGCCAGGAGGCGTCGCAGGCGCGGGCTCGCGTCCTCGACGTTCCCGATGGGCGTCGCGGCCAGGACCAGGTGCCCGTCGTCCTTGGCCCCGCGGCCCGGCGCCTCGGGCTCGGCGTCCGCGAGAGCCTCGCCCGCCCCGTCCTGCCCGACGGCGCCGCTCACCCCGGGCGAGCGGCCCCCGCCCGGCTCGCCCACCTCGTCGGGGTGCGACGCGACGGGGACCGGTGCGGCGCCGTCGGGCACGGGGGCGGGTGAGGGCGTGGTGCGGGCGTTGCTCATACCCCCTAGCGTTCCACGTCCTACGATGGCCGACGTGCCCCAGCCTTCCTCGGACCCGACGCCGGCCGTCCCCGCCACCGTGCCCGACGACGCGCCGCCGACCCCGGGGCACGACGGCCACCTCCCGACGGAGCCCGCACGCGACCACCTGCTCCGCACGCTGCTGGGCGCCCGCCGCCTCGCGCTGGGATCGACGCCCAAGGACAGGCTGTGGGGCTGGCTGGGACCCGCGCTCGTCGCGCTGCTCGCCGGCGGTCTGCGCCTGTGGGACCTGGGACGACCGGGCTCGCTCGTCTTCGACGAGACGTACTACGTCAAGCAGGCGTACACCCTGCTGCGCGTCGGCTTCGAGGCCAAGTGGCCCGACGAACCCAACCCTGCGTTCGAGGCCGGGAACGTCGACACGTTCCTGAGCACCGCCGACTACGTCGTCCACCCTCCCCTGGGCAAGTGGATGATCGCGGGCGGCATGCAGCTCTTCGGCGGCGCCGAGAACCCCTGGTCGTGGCGCATCTCGACCGCCCTGGTCGGGGTGCTCGCGGTCTTCCTGCTGGCCCGGATCGCCCGACGCCTCTTCGCGTCGACCGCGATGGGCGTCCTGGCGGGCGGGCTGCTCGCGATCGACGGCATGGCGATCGTGCACTCGCGCACGGGACTGCTCGACAACTTCCTCATGTTCTGGGTCCTGCTCGCGTTCGGCTTCCTGCTGCTGGACCGCGAGCAGGCGAGGCGCCGGCTCGCGGACCGGGTGGGGGCGCTCCTCGACTCGGGGCGGGAGGTCGGTCGCTACGGCCCCTGGCTGGGGTGGCGGTGGTGGCGCTTCGCAGCGG
This sequence comes from Oerskovia douganii, assembly GCF_015142735.1. Taxonomy (GTDB): domain Bacteria; phylum Actinomycetota; class Actinomycetes; order Actinomycetales; family Cellulomonadaceae; genus Oerskovia; species Oerskovia douganii. Next base: position 248,190 of record NZ_JACSPN010000004.1, read on the forward strand.
CCGTCTCGCTCGGCCTCGCGTGCGGCGTCAAGTGGTCCGGGCTCTACTTCCTCGCGGTCTTCGCCCTGCTGTCGGTGCTGTGGGACGCGAGCGCGCGTCGCGCCGTCGGGATCAAGCGGTGGTGGGAGGACGCCCTCCTGCTCGACGCGATCCCCGCCGCGCTCGTCATGCTGCCCACCGCGGCGCTCACCTACCTCGCCACCTGGTTCTCCTGGTTCCGCTCGCCGAGCTCCTACATGCGGGACTGGGCAGCGCAGAACCCGGGCGAGGGCGTCCGGTGGCTCCCCGAGGCGCTGCGTTCGCTGTGGGAGTACCACCTCAAGATGTGGGACTTCCACACGGGCCTCAGCGCCGAGCACACGTACGCCTCGAAGCCGATCGGGTGGATCGTCCAGTGGCGTCCGACGTCCTTCTACTACCGCGACGGGTCCGACGGCGTGACGGGCTGCGGGTACGACGAGTGCGCCCGTGCCATCACGTCGCTCGGCAACCCGGTCCTGTGGTGGTCGGCGGCGCTCGCGGTCGTCGCGACCGTCGTGCTCCTCGTGTGGCGCAAGGACTGGCGTGCCACGGCCGTGCTCAGCGGGCTCGTCGCGGGCTGGCTCCCCTGGTTCCTGTACCCCGACCGCACGATCTTCACGTTCTACGCGATCGTCTTCACCCCGTGGGTGGTCCTCGCGCTGGTCTACGTCGTGACGGTCCTGCTGGAGGGCACGGAACGCCGGATCACGGCCCGCGGCTGGGTCGTCTGGGGGGTCACGGCGCTGGTCACGGTGATCGTGGCCCTGAGCATCTTCTTCTACCCGATCTGGACGGCCATGAACATCCCCAAGTGGTTCTGGCAGCTGCACATGTGGCTGCCGAGCTGGATCTGACCCGACGCGGCGCCGAGCAGGCGGTCGTGGTCCGTCCTCGGAGGGTCGGACCACGGCCGGCTGCTCGGCGCACGGGCGGCTACGCCCAGTCGACCTGCGGCGTCTCGTGGAACGCGAGCCCGTCACGACGCCAGGTCGCCGCCTCGGTCACGACACGGCGGCGGTAGTCCTCCCAGTCCTTGCGCTCGGGCGCGGTCCAGGCGACCTCCGCCACGGCGGACAGGCGCGGCAGCAGCATCGCGAGGACCTCGTCCTGGGTGGAGAGCGTCTCGGTCCAGATCGCGGCCTCGACGCCCACGACCTGGTCCGCGGGCAGACCCTCGATGACGGTCGCGGGGTCCCAGTCGTACGCGGTGCGCAGCTCGATCAGGCCCGCCCAGTCCTGGCCCAGGGGGTACTCCGCGGTGTACTTCATGTCGAGGTAGGCACGGTTGCCGGGCGACATGATGAAGCGCGACCCGCGCTCGGCCGCGGCCAGGAACGGTGCGCTGTCGACGCGGTTGTCCCAGTACTGGACGAGGGTCTCGGGTCGGGTCTCGGCCTGCGCGGCCTCCTGCCAGGCGACGACCTTCTTGCCGGTCTCCAGCACGATCTCCTCGAGCAGCCCGATGAACTTCGCGTACTCCTCGGCCCCGAGCGTCAGCGCCTCGTCGCCGCCGACGTGGATGTAGTCGCCGTCGGTGATCGCGGCGACGTCGGTGAGGACGTCGCGCAGGAAGGGCTCGGTCGCGGGCAGGTCGTACGTCAGCTGGGAGAAGCCGACCTCGATCCCCTCGTACTTGGCAGTAGGCACGCCGTCGGCCCGGAGCTCGCCGTAGACGGCGGTCGCGGCGTTGGTGTGACCGGGCAGGTCGATCTCGGGGACGACGGTCACGAACCGGTCCGCGGCGTAGTCCTGCAGGCGGCGGAAGTCGGCCAGGCTCAGGTGACCGCCGGCCTTGCCGCTCGTCGAGGTGTCGGACGACAGCTTGGCGAGCTCGGGGCGCGACGGCGTCTCGATGCGCCAGCCCTGGTCGTCGGTCAGGTGCAGGTGCAGGACGTTGAGCTTGTACGACGCGAGGACGTCGACCACGAGCTCGAGCTGCGCGAGGGGGAAGAAGTTGCGGGCGACGTCGAACGAGAGACCGCGCCAGGCGTAGCGCGGGGCGTCGTGCACGACGACGGCGCTCACCTCGGCTCCGCGCTCGCCCTCGGTCACGAGGCGGCGCAGGGACTGCACGGCGTCGAACAGGCCGACAGGCTCGACGGCCGTCAGCACGGCGCCGGCCTCGCTGACCTCGATCGAGTGCCGCTCGGGGCTCGTGGCCCCTGCGGGCCCCGCGTCCTCGGCGAGGCGCAGGACGATGGCGGGGGCATCGTCGGGCAGGGCGGGCGCCACCGCGACCGGCGTGCCCGCCGCGCGGGTCAGGACGTCGGCGGCGTACGCGGCGACGCGCTGCTCGGCGGGGGACGGCCCGGCGACGAGGACGGTCCCCTCGAGCGGGAGCGCGCCTCCCCCTGCCGGGGACTCGATGTGCAGGGGCTGGGGGATGATGGCGACCATCGGGGTACCTCGTCGTCGTGGTGTCTCGACCCGACCCGTGTCGAATCGATTCGGCTGTGCTGGCCGACATACCGTAACCGGCCCGACGGGCAGGGACAAGACCCGCCCACGCCCCACGCGCGGACGGGTCCGCCGACTACTCGACGACGACGAGGAGCGGCGCCGGGGCGAGCGGCTCCGTGGTCGCGGCCCGCTCGGGCGTCACCTCCCCGACGAGGTCGGTCCACCCCCACCCGAGCGACGCCGGCGCACCCACGGTGAGCGCGTCCCACGCCCTGGTGCGCGCAGAGACCGAACCAGCGACGTCCGAGTGCACCACGACCGCCACCGCACCGTCCGTCGTGGTGACCGCCCCCAGGTCCACGACCGACCGAGGCGTCGAGGCGTGCACGACGAGCATCTTCTGCGGCAGCGCCCGGGACCTCACGAACCCCGACAGGTACGAGACCACGTCGTTGATCTCCTCCGCGGGGACCACACCGTCCCGCGCGACGACGCCGCCCGCACGCCGTGCGTCGAGGTCGAGCGATACCCCCACCCCGGGCAGCGCGAGCAGGTCCGCGTATCGCTCCACCTGGTCGACGAACGGCGCACGACCCGGCTGGATCTCGAGCAGCACGTGCTGACCCGCGTCGAGCGCCGCCTGCACCGCGGGACGCACCGCCTCCACCGCGAGCTCGGTCGAGTAGTTCCCGTCCCGGCCTGCGGCTCCGGAGGACTCCGTCACGACGAGCTCGACGGTCGGGACCGTCGCCGTCCGGTCGGCCTCGCCCGAGGCCACCGCGACCTCGACGTACGGCTCCGCGCGCGACGCAGCCTTCTCGACCATCTCCGCGATCCTGCTCGGGCTCGACGGGACCGTGGTCGACGGCAGCACGACGAAACGCTTGCCCGTCGACACCAGCTGGCCGCCACCTGCCAGCTCCACTCCCGTCTCCGCCGCACGCACGCGCGCGGTCAGGTCGTCGACCGTCCCGAACGACTCCCCGATCCCCACGACCGCCAACGCCTTCGCCCTGGCCATGGCCTGGACCGACTCGCTCGTCGCCCGCGGGTCCCCGCCGGCCACCGCGAGCGGGACCACACCCGCGGCCTGGGCCGTCGCGACGGCGGCCGACTGACCGGGCGCCTCGTCGACGAGCGCCAGGACCTCCGTCAGGAGGCGAGGGACCGCCGTCCTCGGCAGCTGGTCCTGGACGTCGGACAGGTCGCGATCGTCGATCTCCGTGCCGCCGGCGGGGGTCGTGACGAGCGCGCCCGCGTCGAGCGGGACGGCGTCGAGACCGGGGTCGATCGCCTCGACGGCACGCTTCGCGTCTCGCGCGAGGTCCTCGTCCGAGGCCACCGGGACGGCCTCGACGGTCGGCGCCACGGCCGCCGTCCCGTCGGTCCCCGCGGCCTGTGCGCGGTCCGGCGTGACGACCACGGCAGACACCGCCCCGAGCCGTTCGACCTCCTTGGCCAGCCCGCTGTCGGCGATGGCGCCGCCCGTGAGCAGGACGGGCGCGTGCAGGGCGAGCGCCGCGGCGGCCGCGGCGTCCTGCGCCTGGGCGTCGTCGGCGGCGGCCAGGACGACGACCGGTGCGGCCGCGAAGAAGGCCTGGCTCGCGGTGAGCGCGAGCTCCGCAGGGTCGCTCGAACCCAGGACGAGGACCGGCGCGAGGCCGTCCGCCGCGACGGCCCGCAGCTCCCCTGCCGCCGTCGTGCCGCCGTCGTCGTCCACCGCCCCTGGGTCGGCGCACCCTGCGAGGAGGGTTGTCGTCAGCGCGAGCGACGAGGCGACCAGGACGAATCGGGCCTTCCGTGAATTCACGCCTCTATCATCCCCTACTGCGCGCGCCACGCCGAAGCGTCGGCGCGTCGGCGACCTCGTGGACCTCGGGCGCGTCGGGCGCCCTGCCGCGAACGTCCCGTGGCGTCAGCGGACGGAGCGGTACTGGGCCGTCATGGGGCACTGGAAGGGGTCACGGGCCGCGAGTCCCACCCGGTTCAGGTACCGGACCACGATCCGGTAGGAGTCCACGAGGGTCGTCTCGGTGTAGAGGATGCCGCGCTCCGCGCAGAACTCCTTGACGATGGGACGGACCCTGCGCAACGAGGGCCGGGGCATGCTAGGGAACAGGTGGTGCTCGATCTGGAAGTTCAGCCCGCCCATCGCGACGTCGACCCACCGTCCGCCCGTGATGTTGCGGGACATGAGCACCTGGCGACGCAGGAAGTCGATCTTCACGTCCGGCGCGACGGTCGGCATGCCCTTGTGGTTCGGGGCGAAGGACGCCCCCATGAGGAACCCGAACAGACCGAGCTGCACCCCGAGGAAGGCGAACGCCATGCCGACGGGCAGGACCAGGAACACCGCGGCGAGATAGCCGCCCAGGCGGAGCGTCACGAACGCGATCTCCACGGCACGGCGCTTGACCGGCCCCCGGCCGAAGATCGTCCTGATCCCGGCGACGTGGAGGTTGAGGCCCTCGAGCAGGAGCAGGGGGAAGAACAGGTAGCCCTGGCGGGCGGCGAACCAGGCGCGCAGCCCGCTCTTGGTCTCGGTGAGCGTCTCCGTCTCCCAGACGAGGACGCCGTTGATCATGTCCGGGTCACCACCACGCGTGTTGGGCTTGGCGTGGTGCCTCGAGTGCTTGTGCTGCCACCACCCGTAGGACAGCCCGCCCAGGAGGTTCGCGACCACGAGGCTCGCCCAGTCGTTCCAGCCGCCCGAGCGGAAGATCTGGCGGTGCGCGGCGTCGTGCCCCAGGAAGGCGGTCTGCGTCAGGAGCACCGCGAGCAGCGCGGCGATGCCCATCTGCCACCAGGACTCGCCGATGAGGACGAACGCGACGCCCGTCGCGACGAGCAGGCCGAGGAGGAGGGCGAACTTGGTCCAGTAGTAGCCGTAGCGACGGCGCATGAGGCCGAGCTCCTGGACGGTCCGGGTGAGGGCCGTGAACTCGCTGACCTGGCGTTCGCGGGGGGACTGGGTGCGACCAGGAGCGGTGGCGTCGAGCGTCAAGGGGTGGCCTCTCTGTGGTCGCCGAGGCGGCACCCTGGGGCGCACATCCGACGGGGGGTTTCGTCGTGAACGTCACGACAGTACCCCCACAACCTACGCAAGCGTAGGTTTGTCCACGAGCAACTCGTCGGCGCCACGAGACCTTCACATCCGGTCCTCCGGCCGCGAGCCCGACGACGCCGCTCCCGACACGGCGCAGACGGCCGTTGTCCCCGATCACCAGGCGCGACATACTGGGCCGCGATCCCTGCCCGCACCACGAGGAGCGACATGTCCAACCCCGAGCAGAACCCGTCCGGCACGCCCGACCCCTACGGCACCCCGCAGGACCCGGCGGCCGGCCAGGCACCCCAGGCGCCCCAGTACGGCGCACCGGCCGGAGGCGCACCGCAGGCCCCGCAGTACGGCGCCCCCCAGGCCCCCCAGTACGGCGCACCACAGGCCCCCGCGCCCCAGGGCTACGGCGCCGAGGCCCCCGCGACCGACCCCGGCAAGACGCTGGGCATCGTGGGCCTCGTCCTCTCGATCCTCGGCTGCACGTCGCTCATCGGCCTGATCCTCAGCATCGTCGCGCTGAGCAAGTCCAAGAAGGCCGGCTACAAGAACGGCATCGCGCTCGCCGGCATCATCGTGGGTGCCGTGCTCCTCGTGACCTCGATCGTCGTCGGGATCGTCCTCCTCGTCGCAGGCGGTGCGGCGGTCACCGACCTCCTCGAGGCCTGCGAGAACGTCTCGTCGGGCGACACCGTCGTCTGGGAGGGCCAGCAGGTCGTCTGCCCGTGACGCACCTCGCCCCCGCAACGCCCGTGGGGCCCCCCCCGTTCCCCGGCGGGGCCCCGACCGTTCGCCGGTCGGGGCCCACGGGCGTTCCCGGGCCCTCCCGCTCCCGCGGCGGGCACGAGCCCTCGCGAGCGGACGGTCCGCAGGCACCGTCCGGGATACTGGGGTCGGCCACCGTGCCGCCCGACCACCCCTACCCCGAGGACTCCCGTGACCCACCCCGAGCCCGTCGTCCACAACCCCGGCAAGACGCTCGGCGTCGTCGGGCTCGTGCTGTCCGTCCCGCTCGCCCCCGTCGCCCTGGTCCTCGGGATCGTCGGCCTCGTGCGGTCCCGGCGCGCACGGCTCACCAACTGGTGGGCGGTCGCCGCGATCACGGTCTCGTTCCTCGTGATCGTGGCCGTCGTCATCTGGGCCGCGACCCTCGTGTGGCTCATGGGAGAGTGCGCCGAGCTCGGCCCTGGCGTCCACGAGGTGAACGGCCGCGCGATCGAGTGCGTGCAGCCTTCCGGGTCCTGACTCCTCGCGGGCGGCGTCCTCAGTCGAGCGGCGCCAGGTCCGGGCTCTGCACGCACAGCGCGCCGCGACGGGCACCCTCGCCCAGGGCCTCCGCGACCCCCGCGCCGCTCAGGTGGGCGTCGAGGTAGCCCGCGAAGAACGCGTCACCGGCGCCGTTGGTGTCCACGACCCGCTCGACCGGCACCGCGGGCACGTCGATCCACCCGCCGTCCGCCGTGAGGGCGCTGGCACCGCGCGCACCGTGCGTGCAGACCACGAGCCGGGCACCGGCCGCCACGCGGGCCTCCATGAAGGCCCGGTACCCCGGGAGCCGGTCCGAGCTCAGGAACAGGAACGACGCCGCCTCGACGAACTCGCGGTGGAACTCGGCCTCGCCGTCGTAGTCGTGCACGTCGCACCACACGTCCCTGCCGAGGCGTCGCGCCTCGCGCAGCAGCGGCAGGGCAGGTGCCGCGAGATCGATCACGACGGCCGGGGCAGCCGCCAGCGCGGCGACCGCGGCGTCCCACGTCCGGCCCGGGAGCACGTCTCCCGGCGCCTGGAGGTAGATCGACAACCGCTCCCCCGCGCCGCCCATGAGGTTGAGGTGGCGCTCGGTCCGGCCGTCCGGCGACGGCTCCACGAGGAGCGCGACCCCAGCCTGCCGCAGGACGTCCTCGACACGGGGAGCGACGTCGTCGGACCCCAGGACCGTGCGCAGCACGACGCCGCGTCCCAGGGCGCGCAGGTTCAGGGCCTTGCCCGCGGACGTGCCACCGACGGTCGCCCGGTGCCGCTCGGCGAACAAGGTCTGCGAACGAGGCTCGGGCAGGGCGTCGAGGTAGACGAGCTCGTTCCACGAGGCGGGACCGGCGACGAAGACGGGGGCGGAGGTGTCCATGGGGAGCGACGCTACCCGGGCCGGCGCGCACCGGCGGCCCCGCGAGCGGGCGACCCCGGGAACGACGAAGGCCCGGAACCTTGGAGGTTCCGGGCCTTGTGCCTGGTGGAGCTAGGGGGATTCGAACCCCCGACCTTCTCATTGCGAACGAGACGCGCTACCAACTGCGCCATAGCCCCAGAGCGAGGTCAACATTAGCACCTGATCCGAGTGCTTCGACAATCCGTCGTCCTCGCGGCTCCCCCGCGGGGTGCCTACCCGCCCGAGACGCGCCTGCGGGCCAGGATCTCGTTGAGGTCCAGACCCAGCGTCTCGGTCTTGGGCTTCTTCTCGTCGCCCGCCGGCGGGGAGGCGGGGCGCGCCGTCGCGGGCACGGCGGGAACCGTCGGCACCGTCGGCACGGTCGGCACCGCCACCCCGGCTTGCGTCGCCTCGGAGGCAGGACGCGGCGAGGCGAGCGGCGCGACGGGGACGGCCACCTGGACCGGCGGGACGCCGGTCTCGGAGGCCGTGGGCTTCATCGTGTACGTCGGCCGCGGCACCGGCACGGGCTCCCAGGCGCCGCCGGGTTCGCCGTCGGTCGGCCGCGCCGGACGCTCGGGTCTGGCCACGTCGTCGGGCACGGCCTGGACGGGAGCCGCCACCGTCGCGACGACCTCGACCGCACCCGGCTCCTCACGGTCCCGGTCGTCGAACAGCTCGCCGCCGCTCGCGCCGCTCCGGGGGCGCGCTAGGTCGGACTCCTGGTCGACGCGAGCGGTCGAGCCGGTCGAGGGCCGCCGGTCCCGGCCGCGCGCGGCCCCACGTTCGAGGTCGGCGGGCGTGACGCGCGGGATCATCTGCGTGTTCGTCTGCGAGGGCCGGACGGCGTGGCCGGTCACGCGCGACGGGTGGACGTTGCGGGGCGCCACGGGGCTGCCCTGGACGGGCCCCCGCGAGGCGCGTGCGGCGTTCCGGGCGGCCGCGCGTCGGTCCGCGAGCCACACCGTGTCGGCCCTGCGCGCGGCGAGCGCCGCCTGGCGTCCCAGGACGAGGACCAGGACGAGCGCCGCCGTCGGGCCTGCTGCGACGTACCAGGACACGAGGCCGAACCCGACGGCGACCCACGCGCCCGCGGTCGCGAGCAGCAGCAGGATCGTCAGGACCAGCCGACGCCGTGCGGCCTTGGCGCGGCGCTCGAGCAGCGCGATGCGTGACGGCGAGGGCTTCTTGCGCTCCGGGAACGGGTCGTCGAACCCGCCCTCGGCGCGGCGCCCCGGCGGGATGGACGGGCGCGGGTCTCCCGCACGGACGTCGGCATTCATGGTCTGCGGCCCCTCCTTCGACGGCGGCCGGTGGCCGGTGCTGCCCCCGGCCGTGACCTGCTGGACTTCTCGCGGTGCGCTCGCGCCGACGTCGGAGACCCGGAGCACGAGCCCGACGTCCGGCTCCGTGGCGACAGCCGGCCCCAGGAGCAGGGAACGGCCCTCGGCAGAGGCCAGGTGACCGCGCGCGTCGCCGCGCTCACGTCGCCCCGACGACACGCCCAGGACCCGGAGCGAGCCGGAGAACCTGTCCTCCACCCGGGAGTCCAGGAACTGCTGACGCTGCTTGACGCGGTGCGGCACGTAGTAGGCGAACCAGAGCACGAACAGGGCGAGGACTGCCACGCCTGCCGAGCCCGTCGTCGATTCCACATGCCGACCGTAGGCGAGCGGCCAGGTGCGCACCCGGACGCCGGACGGCGTGTCGGTCCTTTTCCCCGACCGGACCATGCACTATGGGGTCTCGCGGCGCCGCTCCTGCCACCGCGTCAGGAGCCCGTCGGGGACCTCCTCGGTCGTGATCGCGAACGTCCGGTGGTCGCACCACGCGCCCTGGATGTGGAGGTAGCGCTCGCGCACGCCCTCGTCCCGCAGGCCCAGCTTCTCGACGACGCGCAGGCTCGGACCGTTCTCGGGGCGGATGTTGATCTCGATGCGGTGCAGCCCGAGGACCTGGAAGCAGTAGTCGACCGACATCGCGACCGCGGTGGGGATCACGCCCCGGCCCGCGACGTGCTCGCCCACCCAGTACCCGATGCTCGCGGAGCACAGCGACCCGTAGGTGATGCTCGACACCGTGAGCTGGCCGACGAGCTCGCCGTCGAGCTCGACCGCGAACGGCAGGGTCGTGCCGGCGCGCGCCTGCGCCGAGAGGATGCGCACGTACTCGCCGAACGTGGGCGGTCCCCCTCCGGTGCCGGGGGTCGGGGAGGTCGCCTCCCAGCGTTCGAGCCACGAGGCGTTGCGGGCGCGCAGCGTCATCCAGGCGTGCCCGTCCTTGCGGCGCAGGGGCCGCAGCACCACGCTGCCGTCGGTCGCGTCCTCGCGCAGCGTCACCGGCCAGGGTTTCGACATGCTCCAGGTGCGCGCGAGCTTGTTGGTCATGATTCCCGTGCCCATCGATCGTCCGTCCTCGGCTGCAGAGCCCGAGACGTCGTGCCTTCGAGCACCAGGATCACCGAAGTGAGGCCTGGTGGACAGGGTGTATCACGACCTGGTCGGTCGGCACCAGCAGGGAGGCCGAACCGGTACGGCGGTCCAGCGAGCGGGCCCGGCCGCCCGGCACACCACCGTCCCCGCCGCCGCCCCTCGCGCGCTCCGCGTTCCGGACCTTTCCGTCCGACGACGGCACGCCGGACACTTCTTGCCCGAACCTTTGCGACAATAGGCGCATGAGTGGCCCGGTTCAGCCCTATCCCTTGCATGGAAGCATCGAACCCGAGGACGCGAAGGAGATCCTCCGAAAAGCCATCCGCACCGCCCGATCC
>NZ_JACSPN010000050.1 GCF_015142735.1 Oerskovia douganii
ACTCACGACCGAACGAACCTGCAGGTCAGCGCGCCGTCGCGCCGATCACATCACCGCGCCTGGTGAGAACGCCTCATAGTCCCGCAGAAGCGATGATGCAGGCTGCCGCACCGGCGATCCCGGCCCATTTCCCGACTGTCTTGAGCCTCTTCGACCACTTCTTCCAGTTGATCATTCCATCGAGGTCGAGGCTATTGATCGGATCCTGAGGGTATGCGTAGGACGTGGTGTTGCCCCCTGCGACGGGGTCGACGCTGGTGAAGAGGCCGGTGATGGGGTTATAGAGGCGGGCGCCCATAAGGGTAAGGCCGGTAGTGTCTTGAGCGCGTTCCTTGCCGCCGAGCCAGCCGTAGGTGATGGCGCCGGTCTGGGTGGGGGTGGTGAGGGGGTTGCCGTACTCGTCCCAGGTGCCGAGGGCGCCGAGCTGGAGGGGCTGGTCGATCGCCGGGAGGGTGATGGTGGTGGCGATGGAGCCGATGGGGTCGATGAGAGACAGGGTGGCCGTCGTGTCAGTGATCTCGAGCCCGAGGTCGCCGGCGATGGACGCTCCGTACCAGGTGGTGACCGGGTGGGCACCGGTGGTGGTCTTGGTGGCGTAGCCGGGGTTGTCGCTGGTGTCGGTGTAGTGCCTCACCACGCTCGTCGTGCTGGTGCCGCCGGTGGTGGTGGCGGTGTGGCGACGACCTGCGGGGTCGAGAGTGTAGGTGGTGGTGGTGCCGTTCTGCGCCAGGCTCCGAGCGGCGTCGGTGTCGTAGTACCCGACCACCAGGTCACCAGCTGCAGCGCCGGCGGGGGTGTCTGCACCGGGGAGGAGCGTCTGGCGCGCGAGGGGGTCGTAGGTGTACGTCCCGGTCGTGTTGGCGGCGGTCTGGACGCGGTCGGCGCCGTCGTAGTTCCAGGTCTTGTCGATGTTTGTGACGGTGTCGCTGGTGCAGTCGGTGTCGTGGGTGGTCGCGTTCTGGGTGAGGCGGTTGCCGCGCTGGTCGAATCCGTAGGTGCGGGTGGTGCACGTCTCGCCGGTGGTGTCGGCGACGCCGGTGAGGCGTTCGCCCTTGTCGTAGGTGAAGGTCTGGGTGCGCGCGATGCCGGTGTCCCCGGTCCCGGCGGTCGAGGTCAGGGTGGTGGTGCGCCCGAGGACGTCGGACTCGATGGACCATGCGAGCAGGTCTTGTTCGGGGTCACCGGGCAGGGGTGCGCCGGTGTAGGTGAGCTCGGTGAGCTCCCCGGCGCGGTCGTAGGTCAGGTGCTGGGTGACACGCCCACCGAGCAGCGACTGGCTCGTCATGGCACCGGTGGCGTCGTAGGTCGCGGTGAACTGCCCGGTGCCGGGGATCTTGACCAGGGTGGTGTACCCGCGGTGCTCACCTTCGGCGTCGTACCCGTACTCGACCGACCGGATCGGGTCGGTGACCTTCGCGACGCGCCCCGCCACGTCGTAGGTGGTGGTGGTGACGGCGCCGTCGGTGTCGGTGTAGCTGACGGCACGTCCCCAGGAGTCGTACCCGGTAGAGATGCGCCCAGTCTCCGTGCCGGCGGTGTTGAGGGTGACGGTCGCGGCGGCCTGCCCGGTGGCCGGGTCGTAGTCGGTGCGCGTGGCCGGCACCGGGGTCGACCCGGTCAGTCCCGTGGCGACGGTCGCGACCAGGGTGGTGCGCCCAGCCGCGTCGTAGGTCGTGGTCGTGGTCCGCGACGTCGCGCCGAGCGCCTCTACGGACTCGCGCGGGGCGAGGTAGTAGGAGTACTTCGTCGTCGTCTCGACCGGGAGTGTCGGGGTCGTTTCGCCGGTGCGGGTCGAGCAAGCGAGCCCGGCCCATTCGGGCTTGTTCCCGCAAGTAGCGAAGGCCCCAGACTGGGCGGTGGCGGTGTAGTACCCGCTGAGGGTGGTGGCCGCATCGGTGCCGGTTGCCCCGGGCTTGCGGGTCTCGACGGCCTTGCCCTCGGCGTCGTACCGGGTGGTGGTGACGATGTTCTGGGTGGGGTTGTCCATCACGGTGGTCGACGTGGTGGCCTGCCCGAGGAACCACCCCGAGGTCGGGTCGGTGTGCGCGAGCCCGGGCGTCTCGTACCCGGACAGGGCCTGGGACACGACGGGTTCACCGGTCGCGACCGGAACGGTTGTCTCGCTGGTGCCGGTGAGAGCGTCGGCCTCGGTCACTGTGACCGTGGTGGGCAGACGGTAAGCGATCCCGGTCTTGGGGTTGACGCCCTGGTTGGGGGCGCCCTGGTCGTAGTCGGTGTGGGTGTGCTTGCGCACGAGCCCGTTGTTCGTCTCGCGGGCGGG
>NZ_JACSPN010000051.1 GCF_015142735.1 Oerskovia douganii
ACACCCAACGTCGCCACCAAGCCCTCGGCGGGCAACCCCCGATCAGCCGGCTGTAACCAACCTCCTGGCCGGGTACACCTAGAGCGCGCCTACCGTGACCGGTTTGCTCGTCAAAGCAACAGGCTTGTCGGGCTTGAGCATCTGGTCCAGGAGACGACCGACAGGCTCGGTTTTACGGAGGGGGACGCGCGGCACTGGGCCATCGTCGCCACGTCCCCCCTGTCGAGCCCACCGCTCGGAGCGCTTCGTCCAGACGCGGAGGCAGTGCATGGAGCGCGGGAGGCGGCTCGCAGGCGAGAGTTCGCGCTCTACAAGGACGGCGAGGGAAGCGGGCTGCTGTCCGGACTCGTCGACCCTCGCCGCGGACTTCACCGTTGGATCATGCGCAACGCGTTCACAGATCGAGAGGCGACCTCGACCACCCAAACCTACGCCGAGCTGCACGACGACGGGTCCTCGGTCTTGGCCTTCCCCGTCGCCTCGACTCCCACTGAGTACGACGGCCGCAAGGAACCGCGCAGCGCGATCAAGGCTACCTACGTGCAGGTCGTCTGCGCCTCAGCCGTGGTGCTGGCGGATGCGTGGCTAATGACCCAGCGGATCACCGCTGAGGCGAGCATGCTGGCCAGCATCGTCACCAGCCCCGTCGACACTGAGCCCGTCTGGGCGATCTCGGACGTTCCTGGGGGGCGCGCTCGAATCCTGCCGACGACTCGGCCGCTGACAAGGATCCTCCCAGTCGACACCTTCCTCGCGTTCCCCCGTGACCTGCCCAGAATGCGCGCTGCAGCCATGGACCTCGCCGAGAGCATCCTGCACCAGTTCGGCATCGAGCATCTCAACCAGCTCGCTCTACCCGAGGACTAGAACTGGCGCCTCCAGCACCGCAGAACCGCCCTGGGCGACGCCCACCAGAAGGCCACGTGCCGCGGGCTGAGCGGCGCTCGACGGCGTCGGCCCATAGCCAGGCCCAGCCCTCGCGCCCGTGCGGGTCGAGGTAGCGCACCCGGACTTGGCGTCCGGCCCAGGCGATCGCCTCGCCGTCGAGAGGGTGCTCTCCGCTCTGGCGTTGAGTGACCCAGGCCCTCACAGGGATCGGGCCTGCAGGGCGCACGACCGGCAGACTGGCCCGTGCGAGTTGGGGCGCTTCCTCGGCACCATCGCGCAATGGCACCGACTCGAAACCTGCCGGCCAGCCCGTTGTTGGCGGCCGTCGACGCGTACCCATCACCCCATCATGTTCGAACACTTGTTTGAATCATGGCGGATGCTGGAGGGGTGACTGTCCAAGGGGCCTGACCGGTGCGGGTGATATGTGACATAAGGTCCATTATCGGCCTAGACCTGGAGGGTCGCGGAACGCACTTCGCGCTTCCCGACGACGGGCTCCGCTCGTCGCACGACCCCGAGCCGCCAAAGGGCCACCTCACCCGTCCAGCACGCTGCATTCAGACCTGCTCGACTGCGAGGAAGACAACAACTAGAACGATCGCCAGTGCCGCCAATGGCCAACCCCAACGAGCAAGCATGCGCCGTGTGGCTGGATCTTTCGTCACAATGTAAGCGGTGCGAAGGAGTACCACCGCCGCCACCCCTACAAGCAGCGCGAGAACAAAGAGAACGTCATCCATCACCGCCACATCTTCCCATACCCCCACCTCGAGGCAAAGTTCTCCGCCAAACGCGGAGCGATCCGATTGCTGGCGAGCACGCTCCACACCGTCTGCATCGTCGGGCCGTTACCCTCGGTACGATCGATACCCGAGACCGGCTTGGGCCGCAGTGTAGAGCGCAGTTCTCTTGGTTCGTGTGGCCCAATTTCCGCGGAGTTCACGCGCAGAGTGTCGGACTGAGGAACGAATGCTCACGCCCGCTCGATGTACACCTCTGACGCTATTCGCCGCGTGCCTTCCTCGACTGGTCGCTATCGCAAGCGACCTCACTGCGGTCCCCGCGTGTCGGCCCACCAGTCGCGCTGACCGAGCTCCGGGAATGAAGGCCAGCGCACCTTCGACCGCAAGGTTCGCCCACGCTCTGCGGCCACTTACCTCACCGGCGCGCCAGGATGAGTATGACGACGCTGCTGCAACTCCTAGACCCACAGCGCCTGCAACGGCACATAGAGGTGTTCTCACCAGGCTGATTTGGCGGTTCCTCGTTGAAGGTGGAGCAGGACGAGGGCTGCTGCGGTGATCTCG
>NZ_JACSPN010000052.1 GCF_015142735.1 Oerskovia douganii
ACCAGCCGAGCGCCTGCGTGATCTACTGACGACCACATAGGTCACCAGGTGTTGCGAGGACCACGAGAATCCGCCGTTCGGTGAGGGGCCCTCTCGTGTCGGCCTCAGTCCAGGTCGCGCAGGAACTGCAGCAGGAGGCGGGCACCGTAGCCCGTCGCCCCCTCGGTGACCTCGTGCCGTGACGCCGTGGCGCGCGCCGGTCCCGCGATGTCCAGGTGGACCCACGGCAGCCCACCCGTGAACTCGCGCAGGAACAGTGCTGCCGTGATCGAGCCGCCGCCGCGCGCCTCGAGCGGGACGTGACGCAGGTCCGCGACCTCGGACCTCAGGGCGCTCCCGTAGTCCTCGACGAGCGGCATGTGCCAGACCCGCTCCCCTGTCACGGCAGCCGCGGCCTCGAAGCCGCTCACGAGACCGGGGTCCGTGGCGTACAGCGCCGCGTGGCCACGTCCGAGGCCGATGCTTGCCGCGCCCGTCAGGGTCGCGACGTCGACCAGCAGGTCCGGTGCGAGGCGGTCGACCGCGTACCCGAGGGCGTCCGCGAGCACCAGGCGCCCCTCGGCGTCCGTGTTCGCGATCTCGACCGACGTGCCGGAGTAGGTGTGCAGGACGTCGCCCGGCCGGTAGGAGTCTGCGCCGAAGTGGTTCTCCGCGAGGGGGAGGACGGCCGTGACCTTGTGCCGCACGCCCGACTCCGCCGCCGCGAGGACGGCGGCCAGGGCCACCGCGGCTCCCGCCATGTCCGTCTTCATGGGGACCATGGCCTCACGGGGCTTGATGGAGAGCCCGCCCGTGTCGTAGGTGATGCCCTTGCCGACGACGACGACGTGCCGCCCGGCCTCCTCCGGCTCGTACGTGACCGTCACGAGGCGGGGCGGGCTGGCCGACGCGGCGCCCACGGCCAGGAGGGCGCCGAACCCCTGGGCCTCGAGCTCCTTGGGACCGAGGACCTCGACGGCCAGACCGGCGGCCCCGGCCAGCGTCGTCGCCTGCTCGGCGACCCACGCGGGGTCCTTGATGTTGGAGGGCGTGTTCGCGAGGTCACGGACGAGCCAGGTCGCCGTGGCCCCGACGTGCGCGGCCCGGAGCTGCGCCTCGCGGCTCTCGCCGAGGAGCACGAGCTGCTCGGCCGGGGCGTCGGACGCGCCGGCCGTCTCCCCGCGGTCCGGTGCAGGACGCCCGAAGCGCGGGGTGCGGTAGGCACCGAGGAGGTAGCCCTCGACGAACGCCTGGACGCCCGTCGCGGACGCGTCCGCGGTGACCGCGCTCACGACCCGCTCGAGGCCACGCGTGGCACCCGACAGCGCCGCGCCGGCGCGACGCAGGTCCTGATCGGTCCCCGCCCCGATCCCGAGCAGCACGATCGTGGACGGCAGCCCGGCCCACGGCAGGTGGTGCGTCGAACCCGCGTGGGTGCGAGGGAGGTCGACCGTGGCGACCTGGCCTGCCGCGCCGCGGAAGGCCGTGCCTCCGCTGCGGTCCGCCAGCTCGGCCAGGTCGATCCCGTAGCGGGCGGTGGCGTCCACGGTGCCTGCACGCGGCTGGAGGCCGTCCTCCTCCTCGAGGGGAGGAGCGACGGCCACCACGAGTGCGGCGACCGCGTCGTCGGTGAGGAACGGACAGTCCAGGACCGTGCCCGGTGCCTCGACGACCTCGGGGAGGTGTCGGGGAGTGCCGCCCACGGGCGGGAGGTCGGGGACTGGCTGTGCTGCCTGGGCTGCGCGCGCGGTCAAGGTGTCTCAGCCCACGACGGCTTGGAGAGCCTCGCCCAGCTCGCTGGCCTCGGTCGCGTTGAGCTCCACCACGAGTCGACCGCCACCCTCGAGCGGGACGCGCATGACGATGCCGCGACCTTCCTTGGTGACCTCGAGCGGGCCATCCCCCGTACGCGGCTTCATCGCAGCCATTGTGGGCTCTCCATTCCGTAGTCCAGTACTGCTGTGGTCGACGTCCCGGCAGGGCGGTGGCGCGTTCCCGCGCCGACCGTCCAGAGGACGTCCAGGTACCATTCTAGTTCACCGATACGACACGCCGTGGCCGCAAATGCGCAGATCGTGCCGACGGAGGCGCTAGGTGTACCCGGCCGTGAGGTTGGTGCCAGTTCCGGTTGTCGAAGGGAGGACCTCCGGGCTTAGTGGAGATGTCG
>NZ_JACSPN010000053.1 GCF_015142735.1 Oerskovia douganii
GGGCGCCTGGGCGGGTCTAGTTGAAGCCGATGACGCGTTGGGCGGTCTTGTAGGCGAGCATCGAGATGTGGCGTCCGGGTCTGCCGGGGAGGTTGGAGATCTGGTGCAGGGTGGTGCGGCGCAGGCGTCGGTACAGGGCGGGGTCGTGGGTGCGGACCGCGGCCCAGAACTGGTCCTTGGTGCGCAGGGAGGCGCGGGTGCCGGCGCGGATGAGGAGCATGGAGGAGACCAGGCACACGATGTCGAGGTAGTGCAGGAGGTAGCGTTCGAGGGCCTTGGGGGTGGTGGGGTCGGTGCGCACGGTGGACAGGTGCTCCATCATGGCCAGGTTGATGCGCAGCTGTTGGTCCACGCGCGAGATCATGACGTTCTCGTTGACGGACTGGTCCGCGCGCCCGATGTAGTACCGGTACAGGTCCACGTCGAGGTAGTACAGGCGCCGGGCCGCACGCAGGGGCACGTAGGCGTAGAGGTTGTCGACGTAGAAGGTGTGCTCGGGCAGGACCAGCCCGGTCTCGCGCAGCAGGTCGGTGCGGTAGATCAGGGAGTGCATCAGGATGTACTGGGCCTTGCGGAAGCGCCCGACCTGGTCCCAGCCCAGGACCCGCCCGGCGGGCAGGGCGTTGGTGTAACGGACCGCGGTCTTGTTGCGCTTGTCGACCTTCTCGTAGACGAAGTTGCTGATCAGCACGTCCACGTCACCGGGACCGGGGGCGAAGGAGCGCAGCAGGTCCAGGACCTGGGCGTAGGCGCCCGCCTCGAGCCAGTCGTCGGAATCGACGATCTTGATGTACCGCCCGCGCGCGTGCGCCAGGCCCGTGTTGATCGCGGCCCCGTGCCCACCGTTGGCCTGATGGATCGCGCGCACCACCCCCGGGTACGCGCGGGCGTACTCGTCCGCGATCTGCGCGGTCGCGTCCCACGACCCGTCGTCCACGACCAGGACCTCGACCTCGTCCCCGCCCACCAGCAGCGAGTCGATGCTGCGACGCATGTAGGCCGCGGAGTTGTAGCACGGGACGACGATCGTCAACAGCTTGGACATCAGCGCACTCTTCAGACTTCCTGGCCCGCACGGGCCGACGACGAGGACTCCCCCGGACCCCCGGCCACCGGCACACCAACCGGCACACCCGGCCCAGCCGGGTCGCTCGCCTCGGGGTCACGCTTGAAGATGATCTTGAAGATCGGGAAGAACACCCAGAACGATAGGGCACTGTTGATGATCATCGTGACCATGTCGGCCACCGTCTCACCGGTCTTGCCCAGCCCCCACCCATCGATCAACAGCTCGTAGATCGGGGCCTTGTACAACCCCTGCAACGCCGCCGCCGCGAACGTGATCACCACGTACGCCACCACGTACCAGAACGCCGCCCGCCACACGCTCGTGTTCGACTTGAACGTCACGTTGCGCTGCGCGAAGAAGTTGATCACCTGCGCGATCAACAACGTGATCTGCACCGCCAGGAAGTACGCCAACCCCCCACCACCCTCAGGCAACGCCCCCGCCGCGTAGTCGAACACGAAGAACGCCGACCCGTCCGGGTTCGACCCCACCGCCAACACCTGAAAGCTCGTCCCCACCAACCCCGTCATCGAGAACAACGCCTTGAACAACGGCATCAACGCCAGCTGCAGCACCGTCACACCATTGCTCAACAAGAAGAACATCAAGAACTGCGACAGACCCGGACGACGCTCAGCGAACGCCGCCCACACCTGAGAGATCCGACCGAACATC
>NZ_JACSPN010000054.1 GCF_015142735.1 Oerskovia douganii
CCCCCCCGCGGGCCCCCCGGGGCCAGCGACTCGCGGCCCAGGCGGGCCGCACCCGAACAGCCCGGCCCGGCGCCACGCGCCAGCCCCAGAACACCAGGAGATGAGTCATGGCGAACACCGCCGCCCCGGCCCGCAAGGGTCTGCGAGCTCGGTTCACCCGCAAGCGGCCCGCCGACGCCGCGAGCGTCGAGGACTTCGGTCCCGAGTACTACGGCAAGCCCCCGCGCCCCTGGCCCGTGGTCCTGCTGGCCCTGCCCGCCTACGTCGCGATCTGGGGCGGGTGGGTCGAGCTCGGGAGGATGTGCGGGTTCGGCCCGGTCAACCTGCTCCCCGGGATCGGTGACGGGCTCGTCGTCGACCTGGCGATCACGCTCCCGTTCGGCATGGAGGTCTACGCCGCCTATGCGATGAGCACGTGGCTGTCGAAGAAGCCGGTCCACCCCACGGCGCGAAGGTTCGCCATGTGGTCGTCCATCGCGGCCCTGGTCCTGGGCTCGCTCGGCCAGGTGGCCTACCACCTGCTCGTGGCCAGCGGAATCACGGTGGCCCCGTGGCAGGTCGTGGTCGTGGTGGCCTGCCTGCCGGTGGCCGTCGTCGGGATGGGCGCCGCACTGGCCCACCTGCGCACCGGCCACGGCCCGGCCCGGCCCACCGCCCCCCCGGCCCCTGCCGCACCCGAGGCGTCCCCCGCCGTCCCCGTCCCGGCGCCCGCCGTCGAGCTCGCGCCCGTGCCGGTCGTCTACTCCCCCGCCGAGCCCGTCCCGGCACCGGAGCCCGCCCCGGTCATCGTCGACGAGGCCCCCGAGCTCGAGCCCGCCACGGCGCCCCGCCCCGCCCGTCCCGCCACGGCAGCCACCGACCCCGCCAGCCCGGCCCGCGTGACCCGCGTAGGCCGCACCCCCCGCACCCGCCAGGAGGCCATCGCAGCCCGCAACGCCCTCATCTACGAATGGGCCAAGAACCCGGCCATCTCCCACCGTGACATCGAGCGAGAGACCGGCATCCCCAAGGCGACCGTGACCCGCGTCCTGGCAGCCAAGAAGCGCGAGGACGAGGCCCAGGAGCCCCAGGCACCCCAGGTGCTCGCAGAGCCCGCCGAGCGCGCCTTCACGGGCGAGCTCCTGACCGTCTGACCCGTCGCCCAGAGCCCCGGGCGCCCTGTCTCACCACAGGGCGCCCGGGGCTTGTGCGTGCCCGAGGACTCGTGTAGCTTCGCACTTGCTAGCAACACGCTAGCAACTTGCTAGCAGGGCCGAAGGGGAATCATGAACACCACGACCACCACCCGGACGCACGTCCCGCGCGTCGCACGCTGGAGCGAGGACCGCGCCAAGTTCGCACAGCCCACCGACTTCCACGATGGGGCCACCCCCAGCGGGCTCTACATCTGGGACGCCACCCGCCGCGTGGACCTCACCTCCACGGCCCCCGGCGCCCGCCAGGCCCGCACCCAGCGCTTCGAGCACGGCACGATCCTCGGCGCGCTGAGCGACCACATCGACCACCTGCCCGACAACGACCCGCGCACCCTGACCGCAGAAGCCGCCTACGAGCTCGTGCTCTCCGACCTCGAGACCGGAACCTCGCTCGCGGCCTGGCCCACGATGCGCCGCATCGTCGAGCACGCCCTGGCCCAGATGCTCGGAGTCCCGGCCATCAGCACGGAGTGGCCCGAGTTCTAGCCGACCGCCCCAGGGCCTCCCACGGGAGGCCCTGGGG
>NZ_JACSPN010000055.1 GCF_015142735.1 Oerskovia douganii
ACGGCGGATTCTCGTGGTCCTCGCAACACCTGGTGACCTATGTGGTCGTCAGTAGATCACGCAGGCGCTCGGCTGGTTTCTTCCAGCCGAGCGTTTTGCGTGGTCGGGCGTTGAGTTGCTGGGCGACATGCTCGAGGTCTTGTGGGCTGTGGACGGTGAGGTCGGTGCCCTTGGGGAAGTACTGGCGCAGCAGGCCGTTGGTGTTCTCGTTCGATCCGCGCTGCCAGGGCGAGTGGGGGTCGCAGAAGTAGACCGGGACCCCGGTCGCGATGGTGAATTGCTTGTGTGCGGCCATCTCGCAGCCTTGGTCCCAGGTCAACGACCCGCGCAGGTGCGTGGGCAGTGTGGTGATCAGCGAGACGAGGACGTCTCGAACCTCTTCGGCGGTGTGTCCGCCGGGCAGGTGCCCGAGCATCACGTACCGGGTCGAGCGCTCGACCAGCGTGACGATCGCTGACTGGGATCGGGTGCCGACGATCAGGTCCCCTTCCCAGTGCCCGGGAACAGCCCGATCGTTGGCTTCGGCAGGGCGTTCGGAGATCATCATCATCTCCTCGACGAACCGTGGCGTACGTTGATCGGGTTGCCGGTGGGGTCGACGTCGGATGCGTCCGGTGCGCAGCGCGTGCTCGACCTCGCGTCGCAGCCCGCCGCGGGCCTGTACGTAGATCGCTTGGTAGATCGTCTCGGTGCTCACTCGCATGCTCTCGTCGGTCGGGAACTCCTCGACTAGAGCGTGGCAGATCTGCTCGGGCGACCACCGCTCCTGGAGCCTGGCGGCGACGTACTCACGCAACGGGCCGTCCTGGGCGAGCTTCGATGCCTTGGGCCGGGACCGGCTGGTGGCCCAGGCCCGCTGCGCTGCGTGTGGCCGGTAGACGCCTTCGACCGTGCGAGCCTCGATCTCCCGCTTGATCGTGGACGCGGGCCGGCCCAAGGCCCGCCCGATCGCCCGTAAGGAGAGATTCTGGCCGCGGAGGTCGGCGATCGCCTCTCGCTCGACAACGGTCAGGAAGCGCGGGTGCAGATCCGCCTCGACCACCGAGAGCGATGGCCCGCAGGCAGGATCGATGAACGTCGTCACACCTGTCTTGTAGTCGATCCTGCGGCCATCGGGATACACGCGCTTGCTGTTGCTCCTGCGCACCCCGCGGTCCCAGTCCCTGGCCGTGCGTTCGTGGACGCCGACCTGCACCGCAGCAGCACGCCGCGAGACCCCAGCTGAACGAAGCCGGTCGTACTCCCCGCGGCGCGGATGCGGGCCAGCACCTGACCGCCCGCGACCGACAAGACCAGCCCTGCGCACCCAACCGAACGCCGTGTTCAGATTCACCCCCACCCCGCGCGCCGCCACCGAGACATTGTCGTCCTCACGAGCCAACGCCTCGAAGAACAACGCCTTCAACTCCCCAGAAACCACGATCCCCACAACTCCCTGAAACTCAAGGTGTTGCGGGGATCGCTAGAACCCGCC
>NZ_JACSPN010000056.1 GCF_015142735.1 Oerskovia douganii
GGGGCGGATCCACCTACCTGCTGTCGATCGGCGGAGAACACTGCCGCCCCATAGCTCGGGGGCACCTCTTGTCCCCACGTGGTCGTGTCGGCTGCCTTGAGCTGGGGTAGGGCCGTGTTCGTCGCGGTCGGGTCGATCCCGTACACGAACCGGGACAAGCGCGCCGTTGCCCCGCCGGCGGTGGCAGGAGCGCGGTCCACAATCAGCAGTGACTTCGCGTCCTGCGACGAGGCCCCGTAGGCGAGGGTGTAAGGGGCGAGCCCGGAGGGGGTGACGACGGTCAGCAGCGGCTGCCCAGAGGTCGACGTACCGGCATAGCGGTACTCCGTGAAGAGCCCGAGGCGGGGGTCGGTGACCTTGGCCAGTCGCTTGGCCGAGTCATACTCATAGGCCGCCACGACGACCGTGCTCATCCCGGCACCACCGGCCTTGTCCGGGTCATACGCGGTGTAGGTGATCTGCTTGACCTGCCCCGCGACTTCGACCCCGGCCGTGGTGGTGGCATAGGTGATATCGATCGCCCGGCACCCCGGGTTCAAGGCGCCGGTGGCGGGGCACGTGACTCCCGGTGGGACCGGGGCCAGGATACGGGTGATCTTCTTCGTGGCCGCGTCACGCGTGAAGGACGTAGCCCCCGCGGTTCCCGGCTCAGTCACCGACGCGGGCAGCCACACCCGCTCACCACCCGTGGTGTGGGAGTACGTGAACCTGGTGACGGTGCCGTCCTCCTCGGTGAAGTCGAGCGTCGCCGCAGTGCCGGCTCCAGCAAGTGTGAGCTTGGCGCCGACACTGGCGGTGTCCTCGTCCACCGGGGTGTATTCGCCGGGCTTCATCGTGGTCTTGGTCCCACCGGGCTGGCGGAAGACCAACGCCCCGCCCTCGTCGTCGATCAGGGAGATCGTGCCGTCCACGTCCGTGGAGTCGGCGACCTCGAACCCGGCGACCCCGATGTCGGTGCCGTCGAACGACGCCGTCCATCCCGGACCGAAGACCGACGTGTCGTCCGTGCCGGCCTGGGAGGAGTAGGACCGCGAGACCGACAGGTCACCCACGTACCCGGGCACGGACACGTCGGTGGCCGAGGTGTTGAACTCCCCTGTCCACAACGCGACCTGCCCCGGGCCAGCGTCCGCAGTCGGGTAGTTGTCCCCGAATGCATGCGGGACACGCACGACAGAGGAGCGCAAAGTCTTGTCGTTGTTCCAGGTGCATCGCACGATCGAGGAGGTGGAATAGGTGAAACACACCTGCACGTCCAACAGCACCGGCACCCGCGACTTACCCA
>NZ_JACSPN010000057.1 GCF_015142735.1 Oerskovia douganii
GTCATGACGTTGGTGACACGCCGGGAGGTGGGGGCGTAGGCGAGGGGTAGGCCTTGAACCGCAGGATGGAGGTACCTCTACAACCACCTGCGCGAAGGACCTACCCCTCATGACCCACGCTAGTGCCCCGTTGACTCCTGCTGGAAGGTTGCGCCTGGTCGAGCGCTGCCGGTACCGCCCGATTGCTCATGTCGCCGCTGAGGCTGGTGTTGCGCGCCAGACGCTCACGAAGTGGTTGCGCCGTTACGAGACCCTCGGCGAAGCTGGCCTGGGCGACCGATCCAGCGCCCCGCACCTCCGCCCGACCCAGACCCCGCCGGAGGTGGTCGAACGCATCGAGGACCTGCGCCGGACACATAAGTGGACCGCCCGCCAGATCCACCTCGAGCTGGTCCGCGAAGGCCACCAGATCGCGCCCGTGACGGTCGCCCGGTGGCTGCGCAGGTTGGGCATCTCCCGGCGCCGCGACATCGACCCCACCGGCGCGAGCAACCGAACGATCAGGCAGATCGTGGCCCGGTATCCCGGTCACATGGTCCACCTGGACGTGAAGAAGGTCGGACGCATCCCTGATGGGGGCGGCTGGCGGACCCACGGGCGCGGCTCACCCCACGCCAAGGCCGTCGACCGGGCCAAGACCAGGGGCGCCAGGGCTGGCTACGTCTACCTGCACTCGGCCGTGGACGGATTCTCCCGCCTCGCCTACACCGAAGCCCTGCCCAACGAGAAAGCGGCCACGACCATCGGGTTCTGGGCCCGCGCACGGGCATTCTTCGCCGCACACGGCATCACCCGCATCACCCGGGTCGTGACCGACAACGGCGCCAACTACCGGGCCAAGGACTTCACCCGCTCCGTCCTGGCGACCGCGGCCAAGCACCAACGCATCCGGCCCCGCACCCCCAAGCACAACGGCAAGGTCGAGCGCTACAACCGGACTCTGGCCGAGGAACTCCTCTACGCCCGAGAGTGGACCTCAGAAGCCCAACGCACCGCAGCCCTCGACGTCTGGAACATCCACTACAACTACCATCGACCTCACACTGCGGCCAGGAACCAACCCCCAGCCTCACGCCTCCACGCAGGTGTCACCAACGTCATGACACAGAACA
>NZ_JACSPN010000058.1 GCF_015142735.1 Oerskovia douganii
TGTACCCGGCCAGGAGGTTGGTGTCAGTTCCGGTTGTTGAAGGGAGGACCTCCGGGCTTAGTGGAGATGTCGAAGTCTTCACAACCCGGAGGTCCTCGTGTCTCACGCTAATGCCCGGCTGACCGTTCGCGGCAGGCTGTTGATCGTCGAACGTCGCCGCCAGGGGTGGAGGCAGGCTCACATCGCGGCGGCGATGGGTGTCTCGCGCAAGTGTGTGCGGTACTGGTTGCACCGGTTCGCTACCGAGGGCGAGGCCGGCCTGGCTGACCGGTCCTCGCGCCCGCACCACAGCCCGACGAAGACCCCACCCGAGGTCGAAGCCAAGGTCGTGGCGCTGCGTCTGGCCGAGAGGCGCGGGCGGGACCAGATCGCTGCCGAGACCGGCGTCCCGGCCCGGACCGTCTCTCGGGTCCTGGCCCGCCACCACATGCCGCACCTGGCCGTGCTGGACCCGATGACCGGTGAACGCATCCGTTCCTCGAAGGCCACCGCCGTGCGCTACGAACGCGACCGGCCCGGCGAGCTGGTCCACATGGACGTCAAGAAGCTCGGCCGTATCCCCGACGGTGGCGGCTGGCGAGGCCAAGGTGGGAGCACGTCGAACCACCAGTCCCGCACCAACAAGTCCCCGATCGGCTACGACTACGTGCACTCACTCGTGGACGACCACTCCCGCCTGGCCTACTCCGAGATCCTGCCCGACGAGAAGGGCACCACCTGCGCGGCCTTTCTGGCCCGCGCGATCAGCTACTTCGCTGCTCACGGCATCACCCGGATCGAACGCCTCATGACCGACAACGCGTGGGCCTACCGGTACTCGCTGCGCGAGATCTGCACTGCCCGAGGCATCCAGCAGAAGTTCATCAAGCCGCACTGCCCCTGGCAGAACGGCAAGGTCGAACGCCTCAACCGCACCCTGGCCACCGAATGGGCCTACCGGCAGGTCTTCACTTCCAACGACGAACGAGCTGCCGCCCTGGCACCCTGGATCGAGCACTACAACACCCACCGTCGCCACCAAGCCCTCGAC
Source organism: Oerskovia douganii (assembly GCF_015142735.1). Lineage (GTDB taxonomy): Bacteria > Actinomycetota > Actinomycetes > Actinomycetales > Cellulomonadaceae > Oerskovia > Oerskovia douganii. Next base: position 1,031 of record NZ_JACSPN010000058.1, read on the forward strand.
GGCCAACCCCCGATCAGCAGGCTGTAACCAACCTCCTGGCCGGGTACAACTAG
>NZ_JACSPN010000059.1 GCF_015142735.1 Oerskovia douganii
TGTACTGACCAGGACCGTTGTTGACGTGAAGAGAGACCTCCGTGTCGAGTGGGAGCTGTCTAGGAACCCGGCTCTGACCAACGGAGGTCTCTCGTGTCCCACGCTAACGCCCGGCTGACGCCGGCGGGTAGGTTGATCATGGTTCGCCGTATCGCGACCGGGCGCCCGGTCGCGCATGTCGCGGCGGAGATGGGTGTCTCGCGCACGACGGCGTGGCGGTGGTGGCGCCGCTTCCAGGTCGAAGGTCGGGCGGGGTTGGTCGACCGGTCGAGCGTGGCGCGCTCTCATCCGCGCCGGACCCCGGCCTGTGTCGAGACCCGGGTACGGATCGCGCGGATGCTGACCCGTCGTGGCCCACTCACGATCGCCAGGGTGGTCGGGGTTCCGGCCTCGACCGTGGGCCGTGTCCTGGCCCGTCACCACACCCCGCGCTTGGCTGAGTGCGACCCGGTCACCGGGCAAGTCATCCGCGCCACCAGACGCTCCGCGAACCGCTACGAGCACCCCTACCCCGGGTCGTTGATCCACGTGGACGTCAAGAAGCTCGGGCGCATCCCGGACGGCGGTGGCTGGCGCGCGCACGGCCGCTCGGAAAAGGTCCGAGGTCGCGGGATCGGCTACGACTACGTGCACGCCGCGATTGACGACCACTCCCGGCTTGCCTATGTCGAGATCCACGCCGATGAGAAAGGCGCCACCGCGGCCAGGTTCCTGGCCCGCGCGGCAGCGTTCTACTCCGCCCATGGCATCAAGATCGAACGAGTGATCAGCGACAACGCGTTCGCCTACCGCCACTCCCGCGCGTTCCAGCAAGCCGTCACCGACCTCGGTGCGGTGCAGAAATTCATCAAGCCGCACTGCCCCTGGACCAACGGGAAGGTCGAGCGCCTCAACCGCACCCTGGCCACCGAGTGGGCCTACTCCCGGATCTGGTCATCCAACGCCGACCGCGCCGCCGCCTTGCCTACCTGGCTCAACCACTACAACCTGGAACGACCCCACCTCGGCATCGGCGGCCTACGACCCATCGACCGAATCAACAACGCAACGGGTCAGTACACCTAG
>NZ_JACSPN010000005.1:0-38072 GCF_015142735.1 Oerskovia douganii
GAGTTCGAGCTGTACTACGACCTCTGATCGTCGGTGCTCGCGGTGGTAGTCGCGAGCTCCTGACCTGCAGTGATGGCCCCCCCGCCCCCCCCCCGGGGGGGCGCCTCGACGTACGTCCGCACCAGCACACGAAGGAGCACGACATGAGCAAGGCAGAGCAGATCCTCCAGGGGCTCGGCGGGGATGCCAACGTCCTCGACCTCGAACCCTGCATCACGCGCCTGCGCGTCGAGGTCGAGGACCCCACGCTGGTCGACGACAAGGTCCTCACCGCTGCGGGCGCCATCGCGGTCGTCCGGACGGGCAACGCGATCCAGGTGATCGTCGGACCCGACGCGGACAACATCGCGTCGGACATCGAGGACCTCCGTTGACCGCTCCCCTGACTGTCCTCGCGCCGGTCACGGGGACGGTCGTCGAGCTCTCCGAGGTCGACGACCCGGTGTTCTCGGCGGGACTCGTCGGGCCGGGCATCGCGATCGCTCCCGACGCCGCCGAGGGGGGCCTCGTGTCAGCGCCGATCACCGGAACCGTCGCGAAGCTGCACCCGCACGCGTTCGTCATCACGCACGAGAGCGGTCGGGCCGTGCTCGTCCACCTGGGGATCAACACGGTCCAGCTCGCGGGCGAGGGGTTCACGCTGCACGTCGCGCAGGGCGACGTGGTCCACCAGGGCGCGACCCTGGTCACGTGGGACCCGGCGGCGATCGAGGACGGGGGCCGGTCGGCCGTCTGCCCGGTGGTGGCGCTCGAGGGCTCGGCCGACGCGGTGACGCCGCTCGCGCCGGTCGGGACGTGGGTCGCGCGCGGTGAGGACCTGCTCATCTGGGAGTGATCCGCAGGGTCAGGACGAGCACGACCTCGCGGTCACGCTCGTCCTGACCTGACCGGGGTCATCCCCGCAGGGGCAGGCTCAGCACCCGGGACGGGTCGTCCCCGGCCCCTGACGCGTCGACGACCACCCGCACGGGCACACCCCAGTCCTGCTGCGCCAGGTGGCACGCGGGGAACACGTCGGGGTCGGGCGTCCCGTCGTCGAGCAGGGGCACGACGTCGCACGACGCGGCCTGCGCGGTCACGTGCAGCACGCCCTCGCCCACCTCGGGGTTCACGACGAGCCCCCGCGACAGGTCGGTGCCCGTCCCGGCCCCGTCGAGCAGCAGCTCGGGCGGTGTCGCGCTCACGGTCAGCCGGGTCGACGGCCCGAACCGGTCGTCGAGCTTCTGCCCGGGGGCGGGCGAGAACGGCACGTCGAGGCGCAGCTCCCCGGCCACGACCTCGGTCACGGGTCGCTGCGTGCGGTGCGCCCCGCCGTCGAGCACCTCTCCCGCGAGCGTCGCCGGGAGCGCGACGCGCGTGACGCGGTGCGCGGCCGACTCCACGACGAGCAGGTCGATGCGCGCCCCGGGCTCGGTGGTGCTGCCGGGAGCCCAGGGTTCGCCGTCCACGAGCACGACGACGCCGCTCGGCTCTGCCAGGCCCGTCGCCAGGGTCGTCACCCGGCCCGCGGCCGGTTCCTGACCGACGCCCGGGTCGGAGTCCGAGGCGGCCGGTGGGACGTAGCGGCGGATCGCCCCGTTGTAGGTGTCGGCGACGGCGACGCTCCCGTCGGGCAGCGCGGCGACCCCGAGCGGGTGCTGCAGCAGGGCCTGGTCGGCCGCGCCGTCGCGGTGACCGAAGTCGAACAGCCCCTGCCCGATCGCCGTGCGCACCTCGAGACCGTCGCCGAGCGCCGAGAGGCCGGGCGACTCCCTGAACCCGTCGACCCACCGCAGCGCTGACGTCTCGGAGTCCGCGACCCACAGCCGACCGTCAGGACCGGACGCGAGACCGGAGGGCTGCGCGAACCACGCCGCGGCGGCCGGGCCGTCCTCCAGGCCTTCGTTCATGGTCCCGGCCAGCAGCCCCAGCTTCCAGTCGTCGACCGCCCACAGGGTGTGGTTCCCGGCCATGGCGACGACGAACCCGAAGCCCGGGACCCACGCGACGTCCCAGGGCGACGACAGCTTCACGCCCAGCGGGTCGTAGGTGAGCTCGGGGTCGAACGGGCTCAGGCGACGCTCACCCGGGAGATCGGGGGCGGTGGCGGCGACGTTCTCGACCCCACCGACCATGAACTGGCCACCCGCCCCGGCGACCGTCGTCACGTGGCCGTCCGCGAGGCGCACCCCGCGCAGCGCGTGGTTCACGGTGTCGGCGACCAGCACGTCGTAGTCGAGGTGGGCACGCAGCTCGGTCGGGACCAGGCACAGCCCGTTGGGCTCGCTGAACCGGGCGTCGTCGGGCCTGCCGTCGACGAGCCCGCGCTCGCCCGAGCCGATGCGCCGGACGAGCGTCTCGCCGTCGGGCGCGAGCTCGGCGAGCGAGTGGTGGCCCGCGTCCGCGACCAGGAGGTTGCCTCCCGGGAGCGCGATCGCCTTGGCGGGGAAGCGCAGCGTGCCCGCCGTCGGGGCGGGCGGCACGTAGACGTCGTCGCTCCCGGCCGCGAGGGACCGCAACGTGCCCTTGGCACGGTGCTCGGTCACGAGCTCGTCGACGAGCGCGGCGAGCGCCGACGCGTGCCCCTCGCCGGCCATCTGCGCGACGACGTAGCCCTCGGGGTCGATCACGACGAGCGTCGGCCAGGCCCGCGCGGTGTACGCGGACCAGGTGACGAGCTCGGGGTCGTCGAGGACGGGGTGACGCACCTCGTAGCGCTCGACGGCCGCGGCGAGCGCGACCGGGTCGGCCTCGTGCTCGAACTTCGGGGAGTGGACACCGATGATGACGAGGTCGTCGCGACGAGCCTCCTCGAGCTCGCGCAGCTCGTCCAGGACGTGCAGGCAGTTGACGCAGCAGAACGTCCAGAAGTCGAGGACGACGACCCGCCCGCGCAGGTCGGCGAGCGACACGTCGCGGCCGCCGGTGTTGAGCCAGCCGCGACCCACGAGCTCGGAGGCGCGGACGCGGGGCAGGCGGGCGTGGGGGGTCGTGGAGCTCACCCGAGAATTCTGCCCCAGGCCGGGCGTCCGCCCGACACCCGGGTGCTAGCCTCGCGGTCTCGACGCGCGACTGTTCCTCGGGGTGGAGGCGGGATGACCGACGACGTGGCACGCAGGGTCTCGCTCCGGGCTGCGCGGGAGGACGACCTCCCGACGCTGTTCGAGATCCAGCTCGACGACACGGCCCAGCACCAGGCCGCCTTCACCGACGCGACCGCCCGGGATCGCGACGCGTACCTCGAGAAGTTCCGGCGGATCCTGGCCGACGACACGATCGTCGCGAAGGTCGTCGAGATAGAGGGCGACGTGGTCGGCAGCGTGGCCGTCTTCCCGATCGAGGGCGACACCGAGGTCACCTACTGGATCCGGAAGGACTGGTGGGGCAGGGGGGTGGCGACAGCCGCACTGGCGGCGTTGCTCGCGGACGTGACCGAGCGGCCGCTGCACGCCCGGGTCGTCCAGGACAACCTCGGTTCCGTCCGGGTGCTGGAGCGCAACGGGTTCGTGCGCGTGGGCAGCGAGGAGTCGTTCGCTCCGGCGCGCGGCGCGACGGTCACCGAGCTGGTCCTCGTGCTGTCCGACTGAGAAACCGGCTCAGCCCGCTCCCAGCTGACCCGTGACGCGCACGACGACCGCGACGCCCTCGATCTCCTGCGGCAGGTCGCGCTGGGCGTCGGCGTCGACGACGTTGACCTGGAGGCACCAGGTGTCGTCGGGCTGCTCGGGCGCCGCGGTGAGCTCTGCGGGCTGCGTCGGGTCGCCCGTGCTGTCGGCCCGGTCGGCATCGCTGGTGTCGCGGGAGCCGTCCGGTGCCCGCGTGAGCCCGATCCCCGTCACGCCGTCGTGGCCCGCGAGGGCCTGCTTGAGCGCGGCCTTCGCGTCCCGGGCCTGGTCGATGCTCGCCACTGGTGCCACCCTCCGACCGTCAGGCCGACCGTCCACGGCGAGCCGCGGCCAGGGCTCAGCGGGCGAGCCGGGCATCGAGCGCGGCGAGGACGGTGTCGATCGGGTTGACGTACGTCAGCCCGCTCCCATTCTCTCCCCCGGTCTCCGACCCGGCAAAGAGCAGCCCGAGCGCGACGCCGTCCTCGCGGTACACGAGCGACCCCGAGTCGCCGCCGCGCGAGAACGGCCCGGTTCCCGTGGCCTCGACCTCGATCTGGTCGTCGAAGCGCAGCACCCCGAGCTCCTCGCCGTACCCGACCAGGACGTCGTCGAGCTCGATCGCGGTGACGCGCCCGGCCGTGACGGCCGTGGTGCGGCCGATCTTGCCGACCGTCTCGCCGCCGAGCGCGACGGCCGTGGTCGTGATGCGACCCACGGGGTAGTCGAGGTCGACCTCCCCGTCGTCGAGCAGCGCGATCGCGGCGTCGACGGTCGCGGTCCGGCCGGCCGCGAGGGGCACGGTCGCGGCGAGGGTCCCCACCTGGTCGGCGGGGGCCCGTCCGCCGTCGGCGGGCCCCGGCTGCACGACGGCGTCGCCCACCCGGGCTCTCGGCGACCCGGCGAGCACGTGGTAGTTGGACAGGGCGTGGAGCGTGTCCCCGACCAGGACGAACGCGCCGAGCGTGCCGGCCGTGACGTCGACGTGCGCGATCGAGACGCCGGGGCGCAGCGGTCTCACCCGGCCCGTCTCCCCTGCTGCCCGGGCGGTCACGACGGGTGGTCGCGGTCCGGCACCGGTACCCGACCCGCCGAGCGCCCGGATCCGGCCGGTCCGCCGCACGTCCACGACGGTCCCGGCTTCCGAGGCGACGCGGCGTGCGATGCTCCGGACCTGCGGGACCCCCAGGCGGTAGCGGACCGCGATGCCGTACCCGCCGCCCTCGCGCGGCGCGAGGCCGAGCGCGAGCGCCGGGGCAGACCGTCCCTGCTCCGTCGTGCCGGGCATGGGCAGCCCGCTCGCGGTCGCGTCCGGGCCCGCGCGCTCCGTGAGGTCGCGTGCGAAGTCTGCGAGCTGCGCCTTGATCTCCCGTGCTTCGTCCCTGTCCATGCGACGAGGTTGGCACAGCCCACCGACACGGACGTGACGCACGTCACCGTGTCGTCGGGCTGTTCGCTTCACGACACGCCACTCCCAGGAAAACTTCTTCCTCGAAGTCGCGTCATGAAGTCATGGTTCGCCCCTCTTGAGAGGTGTACACAGTTTCTCCGCCGCGAGACCCGCGGCCCTCACCTTGAGAGTGATCATGCACATCGACCACGCGTTCCGGCCCTCGACCGACGAGATCCGTTGCGCCATCCTCTGGGCCCTCGACCACGACCGGGCCGCCCTCGTCGAGCACCGCACCTACGCCCACCTCAACCTGCTCAGCCCTCTGCGCCGTGCCGCGGACGCCCGTCTCGTCCGGCGCTGGCTCGAGGCCTCAGCGGTGTCGTCGGTCATGACCCAGTCGCTGGCCATGGCAGCGTGACCGCGTGATCGACTTCGACGACGCCGCCTCCGCGGCGTCGACATCTGCACCGTGAACCGGCTGCTCGGCGACAAGGTCCTCTGACCTCTCGTCGCACCCCGTCCGCACCGGTCCTCGTCGCACCGGGCGCGCCCGGCTACCGGCTGACGTCGACCCACCGGGCCCCCGCCAGCTCCGCGAGCCGGTCGGGCGTGATCGCGAACGCGCTCGTCGGGCTGCCCGCCGCCGGGTACACCGTCTCGAAGCCCTGCAGCGACACGTCGCAGTACACGGTCACGGGTCCGCTGTGCCCGAACGGACCGACACCGCCGATCGGCTGCCCCGTCAGCTCCGTCGCGGCCTCGGCGTCGAGCATGCGCGGCTTGGCCCCGAACGTCGCCTTGAACTTCGTGTTGTCGACCCGCGCGTCGCCACGCGTCACGAGCAGGAAGCTGCGCTCGCCGTCACGCAGGGCCAGCGTCTTGGCGATCTGCCCCGGCTCGACCCCGAGCGTCGCGGCCGCCATCTGGACCGTCGCGGTGTCCTCACCCGTGTCGAGGATCGTGAGGTCGGGCGCCTGGGCGTCGAAGAAGGCACGGGTACGGTCGGTGCTCACGGGACTCCTCGGGTCTGCGGCGACGGTGCCGCTCTGGGTGGTCGGAGACATCATCGCTCGCGGGTCGCGCGGACGGAAGCACCCCGGCTGCGCCCGTTCTCGACCAGGCGCAGCGTCGTCCTCGGCGCGACCCCGCGAGTCACCGGTCGCTCAGGCCACCGGAGAAGCGCCCGACGGCGGGGTCCCCACCTCCGCGACCGGCCGGGGCACGTACGGCTCGCCCGTGAGGTCGGCCCGCTCGGTCCGGTCGAGGCGGAACCACCGGATGGCCTCGCGCGAGCGGCACCACGCGACCACGTACCAGGCGCGGCCCGTGTGGGCCAGGATCACGGGCTCGACGCGGCGCACCGACTCGTTCCCGCGCCCGTCCCGGTACCTGATCGCGAGCACGAGGGACCTGTCCAGCGACTGCTCGACCGCACGCAGGACCTGCAGGTGCACGCGGGCGTGGGGCACCGGGCCGCCCGTCCCGCCCTCGGCCGACCCGTGGGCGGACGGGACGGGGGTACCCGGGCGAGCGGCGCCGTCGGGCACCGCAGACTCCCCCGGGCCCGGACCGCGGTCGATCCACACCCTCCCCGCGAGCGCCGCCGCGCGCTCGCGGGCCTGCGGGCCGAGCGCGTCCCACACCTTGCCCTGGGCCGCCGCGGCGTCGACCGCGAACGGGCTGCCGGGCGGGAGCGCGGCGAGCGCGATCGCGACCGCGACGGCCTGCTGCGGCGTGAAGTTGACGGGAGGCAGGGACGCGGAGGGATCGAGCACGTAGCCGCCCCCCGGCCCGGCCTGCGCCCAGACGGGCAGGCCGGCCTGCTGGAGCGCCGAGACGTCGCGCTTGACCGTGCGCTCGCTGACCTCGAGGAGCCGGGCCAGGCGGGCGCCGGTGGTCCCGGCGCGTCCGGCGCGACGCAGCTCCTCGGCCATGGCGTAGAGCCGCTCGGTCTTGTTCACGTGCCGTCCTCGTCGAGATCGTCGGAACCCCTCGGACAATGGTGACAGACAGGTGTCACCGACCCCCCGGCAGGCTGGGGTCATGACCACCTCGACACAGCACAGCAGCAACGACCAGCAGGTCCACGTCGTCCTCGTCCCGGGCTTCTGGCTCGGGGCCTGGGCGTGGGACGACGTCGTCCCCCACCTCGAGGCCGCAGGCCTCGCACCGCACGCCGTCACGCTCCCCGGGCTCGACGACGCCCGGACCGACCGCAGCGACCTCACCCGGGAGGACCACGTCCAGGCCGTGCGCGACGTGATCGCGCCGCTCGAGGGCGACGTCGTGCTCGTGGGCCACAGCGGCGGCGGGCCCGTGATCCACGAGGTCGTCGACAGGGACCCCGCGCGCATCCGCCGAGCGGTCTACGTCGACTCGGGACCGTTGGTCGACGGGGCCTCGCTCGCCCCCGACCTCCCGGCGGGGACGGTCGAGCTCCCCCTGCCCTCGTGGGACGAGCTCGCGGCCCAGGGGTCGAGCCTCGACGGGGTCGACGAGGCCGGGCTCGCACGGTTCCGCGCACGGGCCGTCCCCCACCCCGCGGGCGTGGCCGGGGGCCGGGTGCGCGTGAGCGACCCCGCCCGGCTCGACGTCCCGGCGACAGCGATCTGCACGAGCCTGCCCGCCGAGATGGTCGAGCAGATGGCGAACCCCGGCCCGCCCCTGCACACCGAGCTCGGTGAGCTCGACGTCACGTACGTCGACCTGCCGACCGGGCACTGGCCCATGTTCTCGCGGCCGGCCGACCTCGCGACGGAGATCGTGCGGGCCGCGCGGGCATAGTCCCGCCGGGACGGACGACGAGGTCGGGCCGCGCGGTCCGGCGGCCCGACCTCGTCCTCGGCGCGTCCTCGCCGCGCCTGCACGGCTAGGACCCGGCGGTCACCGTGACCTCGACGAGCGCAGCCTCGCCCAGGCCCCCCGGGGACACGACGACGCCACGGTCGCGGTAGTCGCCTGCCCGCGGGGCGGCCGGCACGTCGACGAGATCCTCCGGCACCGAGCCGGCACGGACCCGCACGCCCTCGCCCCGCTCCCCGTCCCGCTCCAGGACCCGGAACACGACGTGGCGCACCCGCCCCCCGAGCTCGACGTCGACCGAGAGGCCGTCGGCCGACGCCGGCAGGACCGGGTCGACGAGGAGCGCACCCGCCTGCTCGGCGAGGCCGAGAACGCCCTGCACGAGCTGGCGCAGGTAGATCCCCGGCCCGCTCGAGTAGACCCGCCACCCGCCCCGCACGGCCACGGACCCGTCCCGGAGCCGGTCGAAGTCGCGCGCGAAGCTCGCCCGGTCGGGGAAGTCCGCGTCGCTCGACGAGAAGTACGCGTTGCGCTGGCGGGGCGCGGCGTGCGCGATGCGGGACCCGAGGTCGACCGGGCTGATGCGGAGCAGCTCGTCGAGCGTCCGTCCGCGGCCGAGCGCCGCGAGGGCCTCGGCGTAGCGGATGTGCGCGTGCACGTACATCAGGCCGACCTCCCGCCCCACGTTCGCGGCCTGCTCGGCGCGCTGGAACGTGCGGGGGACGCCCTCGTCGAACGCGGCGGGGTGGTCCATGAGCCGCACGCCGTCGGGGAAGTGCAGGTGCTCCAGGACGAGGCGCTCGTGCTGCTCGGCCTCCCCACGGGTGAAGACGCCCGCGATGATCGACTGGTTCATGGGGATGAGCCGGTAGCGCATGCCCGTGCTCGTGTCCCGCGGGTGGATGACGAGCTCGTCGCCCTGCTCGCCGTGCCGCACGTAGCCCGCCATGACGCCGTCGACGAGCGCACGCTCGCGCAGGTCGGTGCGTACCGCCGACGCGAGCGCCCCGGCCCGTGCCGAGAGCGTCCCCAGCTCCTCGCGACCGGTCGTGGTGCGGGCCAGGAGGTCCGCCGCCTGGACCAGCAGGGCCGACGTCCAGGTCGAGGCCAGGTTCGTGCGCATCCGCGGGTCGGCCGGCTGGAGGGTGTCGTCCCAGTCGCCCTCGCCGTAGGCGGGCAGCGACGTGCCCGGCAGGAGGTCGGTCTCGAGATGGTCCAGGATCCGGGCGACGTGGTCGAGGACGGTCGCGGCGGCGTCGGGCCCCTCGGAGGCGGGGCGGCGGCGCGCGTGGTCCCAGAAGGGGAGCACCTCGTCCAGGACGCCCAGGTCGCCGCTCGCCTCCAGGTACTGGGCGAGCGCGAAGAGCGGCCACACCACGACGTCGCCGTGCGACGAGTCGTTGTAGCGCTCGGCGTAGGCGTCGAACATGAACCACTGGGGGAACCCGCCCCAGGTGTGCTGGTGGGCGAGGACCCGCAGCACGATCTGCCGGGCCACGTCCTCCCGGCCCCCGGCGAGCGCGAGCTCGAACGGCCCCTGGCACACGTCGCGGGTCCCCCAGGCCGCGCCCGAGTACTGCTCGAGCCCGTGCGGCACCAGGAAGTGGATCAGGGCGTCGTGCGCGTACCAGGGCACGAGCAGGTCGAGCTCCTGCGTCGCGAGGTCCGGGTGGGGCTGGAACCGCAGGCCGCGGACCAGCCCGCGCACGGTCTCCAGGTGCCCGGCGAGCGTGGCCTCGAGGTCGTCGAGCGGGTCGTGCTCGGGTGCGACCAGCGCGAGCGCCCCGGCGTCCCCGTGCGCCGAACCGGTGATCGCCACGGTCAGCGCGCCGGAGCCCGTGCTGGTCATCCGGTGCGCCGTGGCGCCTCCCTGGCCACGACCCCCTCGGTCCTGCGCGACGCCCCGCTGCTCGCCGGCGAGGCGCTCGCCGAGCCGGACCTGCTCGCCGCCCTCGGCCTGGGCACCGACGACGTCCTGCTGCCAGAGCGCGACGCCGCCGGCACGCTGCTCTCCTGCCGCTGCTGGACGCCGCCTCGCACGTCTTCACGATCAACGAGCCCAACATCCTCGCGATGATGATCACGGCCGCCAAGGGCACGGAGCAGCTCCAGGCGGGCAGCATGCACGCGCCCGACCCCGTCGCGACCGAGCACCTCGTCGCGGCGCACCGCCGAGCGGTCGAGCTCGTCCGCACGGTCGGGGTGCCCGTGGGCTGGCCCGTGGCCCCGCAGCAGTTCTTCGCGGACCCCGGCGCCGAGGAGGTCCTGCGGGAGTACGCCTACCCGCGCGAGACCGTCTTCCTCGAGGCCGCGCGCGGCGACGACTTCGTCGGCGTCCAGGCCTACACCCGCACCCGCATCACGGTCGACGGGCCCCTGCCCGCACCGGACGACGCCGAGAAGACGCTCACCGGCTGGGAGTACTACCCGCCCGCCATCGCCGAGGCCGCACGGCTGGCGCACGAGATCACGGGCCTGCCCGTCCTCGTGTCGGAGAACGGCATCGCCACGGCCGACGACGCGCGCCGCATCGACTACACGCGCGACGCGCTGCGCGCCCTGCACGCCGAGGTCGAGGCCGGCCTGCCGCTGATCGGCTACCTCCACTGGTCGCTGCTCGACAACTACGAGTGGGGCTCCTACGCGCCGACCTTCGGGCTCGTCGCCTGGGACCCGGAGACGTTCGAGCGCTCCCCCAAGCCGAGCCTCGGCTGGCTCGGGTCCGTCGCCCGCGGCGAGACCTCGCTCGACGACTGAGACCGGTCCCCCTGCCCGGGGCCGCCGAGCACCCCTGCTCGGCAGCCCCGGGCTTCGTCGTCCCACCCGCCGTCCGCGAGGACCACCGGACGCGTAGCCGGTGGTCGACGAGGGCGGTGGGCGGACGCGGGCCGACGGGTCGACCGTCCCCGGGTGCGACCGCGCCGTCCGGGTGCATGCTGGAGGGAAGGGGTTCCACCCCGGAGCCCCCCGGCAGGGAGGTACGGCAATGCTCGGAGTCGTCCAGGCCGCGAGCGTCGACGCCGCGGTCTACGTCCCCACGGGGTCCGGCCCCGCGAACTGGTTCCTGCTCTTCGGCATCCTGGTCGTGGCGTTCATCCTCGTGTTCATGATCGTCGAGCTGGTCCGCGCCGCCCGCGACCGGCGCCTGCCGCCGCACCGGCGCGCGTCGCACTGACCGACCCCCAGCAGGCCGCGCCCGGCCCGACGTGCGCCCGGCGCTCGTGCCGCGCTCCGGCGTCGGGCCCCCTTGCGCCGACCGACGCGCGCCCTGCGCGGGCGGGACGCGGCACGCGCCGCGCCGCGCCCCCGCGGGTCAGCCCAGCGTCGTCGGGAGCTGCGCCGCGCCCTCGCCCGGCGCCACGCCCAGCACCCGCTCCGCGAGGAACGCCTGCACCACCTGGTACCAGACGATCGAGTGCTGCGGCTGGAGCACCCAGTGGTTCTCGTCCGGGAAGTACAGGAAACGGTGGTCGGTGCTCCCGTCCGCGGCCGCCGGCAGGCCCGACGACGACAGCAGCTCGTACCAGAGCCGCAGCCCCTCGCCGATCGGGACGCGGTAGTCCTTGTCGCCGTGGATCACGAGCATGGGCGTCACGATGTCCGCGACGTAGCGGTGCGGGGAGTGCTCGGCCGCCATCTCGGGCGTCATCTCACGCTGCCAGTAGTACGACGCGTCGGTCGTCGGGCCGAACTGGTCCAGGGCCCACAGGCTCGCGTGCGTCACGATCGCCCTGAACCGGTCCGTGTGGCCCGCGACCCAGTTCGCCATGTACCCGCCGAACGAGCCGCCCATCGCGGCCGTGCGGGTCTCGTCGATCTCCGGCAGCGCCTCCGCGGCGTCCGTGATCGCGAGCAGGTCGGTGTACGGGGCCGCGCCCCACGCCCCCCAGCCGCGCTGCACGAAGTCCTGGCCGTACCCCGTGGACAGCGCCGGGTCCGGGAGGAGGACCGCATAGCCCTGGGCCACGAGGATCCACGGGTTCCAGCGCCAGCTCCACGCGTTCCACGAACCGAGCGGGCCGCCGTGGATCCACAGCAGCAGCGGGGCAGGGTTCTCGGCGCTCGCACCGTGCGGCAGCGCCAACCAGCCACGGACCCGCACGTCGTCCGACGCAGCGGTCTCGATCTCGGTGAGCGTCCCCGGCAGGTCGGGGCTCGCGACCGGGCCGCGCAGCGGGGCCGCCGCGACGGGCGTGCCGTGGCCGGCGGGGGCCGCGAGGAAGTCCGCCAGCTCGATCCGCACGGGGTGCGACGGTTCGAGGTAGCTCGTGCGCAGGGCGTACGCGGCCGACGCGTCGGGCGCGACGCGGACGTCGGTGAACGTCGCGTCGTCCGAGGTCAGGCGTGACACCGTGCCGTCGACCCCGGAGCCGTCGGGCGTGAACGCGACGTGGAAGACCGGGCCGCGCCCGTCGTCGTCGGCCGTCACGAGCAGGCCGTCTCCTGTGGGGAGCCACGCCACCGACGAGGGCCAGCGGTCCCAGCTCGCGGCCAGCGAGCGCAGACCGTGGTTGGCCCCGCCGTCCCCCGGGTCGCCGTCCGACCCGTCGCCCGCCCGCAGCGGGACCACCGCGAGGCTCTGCACAGGTGCGTCCTGCGGCGTCGTGAGGGTGTCGCGCACGAACACGACCCACGCACCGTCGGGAGAGATCACGGGCGAGCTCGCGTCCGCGCCGGGCTCGTCGACGAGCGTGCGGCGCTCACCGGTCGCGGTGTCGATCGCGACGAGGACCGAGCGCTGGGAAGCCCCCGGCCCGGGCACCTGCCACGTCGTCACGAGCGTGGTGCCGTCCGCGGACAGGTCCGCCGAGTGCTCGCGCAGCGCCGGCCCGACGGCGGACGTCACGTCCCGCAGCTCGACGCGCCCCGCGGGGAGGTCGGGGTCGGAGTCGGGGTCGGTGCCCGCTGCGTGCCCCGTGAGGGGGTCGACGTCGGCCGCGGGGTCGGCCGTGGGGTCGGCCGCGGGCAGCGGGCGCGCCGGCTCGTCCGTGAGCTGCGAGAGGTCGGCGACGAACCGGTGCGGCTCGGACGGACCCAGGTCGTGGTCCCAGTACCGCACCGGGTACCCCGTGTGGAGGATCGCGGCGACCTTCTTGTCCTTGCGAGCCTTGCGCAGCTCGGCGTCGTGCACCAGGTCGCGTGCACTGGGCAGGACGTCGGCCGCGAGCGAGAGGACGGGCGCGCTGCGCGCGACGAGCGGGGCCGAGACCCCGGCCGGGGCCGACGCGACGATGCGCGCCTCACCACCCGCGGCCGGCAGGAGCCACAGGGCCGAGGTCGGTTCGCCCTCGGTCGACGACGAGGCCTCGCTGTCGGGGCGCGCCGACGTGAAGAGCAGGTCGCCCTCGGCCGTGAACGCCGCCCCCGACTCCCCCTTGGTGCTGCGCGTCAGGCGACGGGCCGGCGCCTGACCGGTCGGGTCGACCTCCCACAGCGCCGACACGTACGCCGTGCGCTTCGCGTCGAGCGTCGCCACGCTCGTCACGAGCCGACGCCCGTCCGGGGACATCACGAGGCCGCCCGTGCGAGGGATCGCGACGTACTGGTCGAGGTCGTGGAAAGGGGTGGTGGGGCGCTGCTCGGGGTCGGTGAGGCCGGGCCCCGAGGGCTCGGGCGGGAAGCCAGGAGTGTCAGTGGTCACTGCACCGTCCTATCACGGGGGCTGCCCACGGTGCGGGTGCCGGTGCGAGCCCGCGCACGCGCATACTGGACCCGTGCCCAAGGTTCCTGTCCTCGCCCTGACCGTGAGCGCCGCCGTCGGGCTGCTCCTGACCGGGTGCGGGTCCGACCCCGCACCGGACCTCGACGAGACCGTCCTCGCCGCCGTCGACGCCGCAGGCGACGCCGACGGCGAGCTCGACCTCATCAGCACCACGCACTTCGACTGGCAGAAGGCCGTGATCGTGTGCCCGGGCGACGACACCACCGAGGTGGCCCAGGCCGCGGGGACCACCGACGGCCCCGTCCAGGGCGAGCTCCCCGAGACGGTCGACGTGGGAACCGGCTACCTCGTGTTCGTCAACGACAACCAGGTGACGCAGACCGCGGAGCTGCGGCTCGCGCGGGCCGACGTGTGCTCGCAGGAGCTCCCGGTCGCCGACCGTGTCCTGAGCCCGGGCACGGCCCTGCGCGTCGAGCCCGGCACCGGTGACGGCTGGGTCGTGACGGCTGGCTGAGCCGGGCCTGGGCCGCGCTGCCGAGCTGGCCCCGCTGCCGAGCTGCCCCGCTGCCGAGAACGGGGTTGAGGTCGTCATCTGACGCATGACGACCTCAACCCCGTTCTCGAGCGCGCAGAACCTCGTGCTCGGTCCAGGAAGCTCCTGATCTCGGCTCCGACACGTCCCTGCGTCGCCAGGTCTCGAGCCGTGAAGCGCAGCAGTGCCGCACCCCGCGAGGCGACGAGGCGGTTCTGCCGCAGCCGGTCCGCGAACAGGGCCTCAGGCGATCCGTGCACCCCTGCACCGTCGATCTCCGCGATCAACCACGCCCCGTCCGGGAGGCGCCAGCCCAGGTCACCCCGGGCGAGGAACTCCCCGGCCTCTCCCGTCAGCACGACCTGCAGGTCGTCCGGCGGGACACCTGCATCGAGACGGTCGAGCCGGGCGAAGGTCTCGAGCGGGGACTCGGCCCGTGGGTCGCCGAGCTCCCACCACGAGTGGGTCCGGGCGACGCCTCGACGGCCTCGAGCCAGGTCGTGCGCCCGGTCGAGGCCTCCGGCGTCGAGCAGCCGACCGTGCAGTGCACTGTCCATCAGGGCCACGGCGTAGCGGCGCGACACCTCCGGAACGGCCTGGGCGAGGGCCCAGTCCGGCGTGGCGACGTACCGCTCGCCCACCCGGTGGACCGTCATCCCGTCGTCGAACTGCCGGAGCACGATGCCCTCCCTGGACTCGGTCGCACGGCCACCCGGGAGGGCGGCCTGCGGGGTGATCCGCAGCGGCAGCCCCTGCACCCCGAGCAGGGCCAGCGCACACGGTCCGACGGCGATCGCGTCCGGGCCGAACGCCAGGAGCGCCGCCCAGGCTGCGCGTCGACGCCGGTGGTCGGGCGCGCCGGGCACGTCGCGCCGGTCGGGGCGGACGGGGTTCGTGTCGTAGACGCCGCGGGTCACCCGGCTCCAGCGTCGTTGCTCGACGAGGCGGGAGCGTCGGTGCGAGCGCACCTCGTTCGCGTCGCACTGCGCTGCCGACACCAACCCCTCCTGGCGGTACGCGACGGTCAGGAGGGGCTCGGGGAGCGGCGACAGAGGGCGCATCGCGGCATCACAGCACGGGTCACGAGCGGCCCGACCGTGGGACGAGAGCCTCTGTGGACGGACCGGTCCGCCCGGCGTCCTGTGGATCGTCGTCGAGAACGAGGTTCCCCGCGGTCCAGAACGGGGTTGAGGTCGTCATTTGACGAATGACGACCTCAACCCCGTTCTCGGCGACGAAGGGATCAGTCCTTCGTGTCCTGCTCCGCCATCTTTGCGAGCATCCGGTTGTACTCGTCCATCTCGACGTCGCCGTCCTTGTCCACGCGCCGGTCGCGGCGTCGGGCGTCCTTCTCGTCGGACCGCGCCCACATGACCGCGACGACGATCGCGAGCGAGAGCGTCGGCAGCTCGCCGATGCCCCACGCGACGCCGCCGCCGCGCTGCTGGTCGGCGATCGCGCTGATGCCCCAGTCGTGCCCCATGAGCCCGAACCACTCGGGCACGAGGAGCTGCGTCCCGGTCGTGAGCGACACCCCGAAGAACGCGTGGAACGCCATGGTGACGAGCAGGAGCAGGAGCCGCTGGGGCCAGCCGGGTCGGCGCGGGCCCGGGTCGATCCCGACGAGCGCGTTGGCGAACAGGTACCCGGCGAGCGTGAAGTGCAGGAGCATCACGAGGTGCCCGACGTACGTCGTCATCGCGAGCTCGAACGCCGGGGTGTAGTAGAAGACGATCATCGACCCGGCGAAGTTGATCGCGGCGACGATCGGGTTGGCGAAGAACTGCCCCCACCTCGAGGTCACGAGCGCCAGGACCCACTCGCGCGGGCCCCGCGAGCCGTCCTTGCGCACGGGCACGGCCCGCAGCAGCAGGGTCACGGGCGCGGCCAGCACGAGGAAGATGGGCACGACCATCGCGAGCACCATGTGCTGGACCATGTGCGCGCTGAACAGCACGTGGCCGTACACCGCGGGCCCACCGTTGGTCACCCAGAACAGCACGAGGATCCCCGCGCACCACGAGACGGTGCGGCCCAGGGGCCACTTGTCGCCGCGCCTCGCGAGCCGCCGGACCCAGCGCAGGTAGACGACGAGGGCCGCGACGCACGCGAACGCGGGCAGCAGGTCCCAGCGCCACTCGCTGAACCAGCGGCCGAGGTCCGGCTCGGGGGGCAACGGGTGCCCGGTCACGAGCTCGGCCGGGGTCGGGAGCGCGATCGGCTCGTCCGGCACGGGCGGCGCCGTGGAACCGAGCGCGACGGCCACGCCCGACACCGCGCCCATGACGAGCAGCTCGACCGCGACGAGCCGCCAGAACAACCAGGTCGCGGCCTTCTCGGCGGCGGCCTTCCCCGGGGCAGCGCCGTTCGTCGCAGAGCCCTTCCCGACGGCGGAGCCCCCCGCCGTCCCCGGCCCGCCTGCGGCGGTGGTCGTCCGGGCGGCACCGCCGGCCGTGCCCGTCCTGCCGGTGGCCCCCGCCTGGAGCCGGCGCACGACGAGCTCGCGGTGCGCGAACCCGATCGCGCCGAGCACGACGATGAGGCCGACCTTGACGAGGATGAGGACCCCGTAGTCGGTGCTCAGGCCGTCGACGCCGCCGAGGCGGATCCAGGCGTTCGCGACGCCCGAGACGGCGACCGCCACGAAGGACCAGCCCGCGATCGCGGAGTAGCGCGAGACGGACGAGGCGAACGCGGCCCGGTCGAGGCCGCCGCGCAGCCGCACGATCGCGAGCACGCCGAGCCCACCGATCCACAGGGCCGCGCCGCCGAGGTGGAGGAACATCGAGGAGATCGCGAGCTCGTGGCTCGCGGCGCCGGCGGTGTGACCCGTGTTGGCCTGGAACGCGAGGGCGGTCAGCGCGAGCAGCGCCGTCCACAGGGCACCGGTCGCGGTGCGGACCGCGAGCGCGCACGCCGAGGTGACGGCGGCGACGATCACGACGCCGAGCAGGCTGCGGCCGAGCGAGATCTGGGTGACGAACGCTGCGAGCTGCTCGCCGAACCCGACGCTCGTGACGGGCATGCTCGACAGGACCGAGTAGCGCAGGATCGTCTGTGCCACGGTGAGCACCGCCCACACGGCCGAGGCCGCGCCCGCCACGCCGAGGGCCTTGCGCAGGGGCGGGCCGGCCGGGAGCACGCAGGCCGCGAGCACGAGCGACCCGATGGTCAGGGCGATCGCGAGCTCGGTCAGGGTCGTGGTGATCGGCAGACCCCAGCGGGCGACCACCCCGGGGTCGGCGAACCCTTCGAGCGCCCGGAAGGCGCCGGAGAAGGCGCCCGCCGCGACGACCGAGAGGATCGCCACGACCACGGCCGCGGGCCCGGCGAGCACGAGCCACCAGGGGTTGCGCGGGTGGTCGGCGGCGTCCCGGCCGGCGGGCTGCGCGGTCCGGTCGGGCGCGGTTCCTGGGGTGCTGCGGGGGGCGGTGGCGGTCACCCGACCAGGGTAGGCGGCTCGCGGTGCATCGCGGTATTCCCGCGGTCCGCTGCGTTCCTCGCCCGCGACGGGCCCGCCGTGGCCCGAGCGCCCCGACCGGGCGTGCGTCCGCGCTGGCATACTGGGCCGGGTTCGCAACGGCGTCCCCTCCGGGGCGAGGCGCCCTGACCGCCCCGAGCCCGCGAAGGACCCCACGATGGCCACAGGTCACGGCAGCATCTCCACGACGGACCTGGACCGCGCGGGCCACCTGCTCAAGCGGGTCGAGCAGGTGTTCGACCAGCGCGTCGTCGGGCAGGAGGCCCTGCGCACGGCCCTGGTCAGCTCGCTCCTCGCCGGTGGCCACATCCTGCTGGAGTCGGTCCCGGGCCTCGCCAAGACCACCGCGGCCCAGACGCTGGCGGCGGCGATCGACGGCTCGTTCCACCGCATCCAGTGCACGCCGGACCTCATGCCCAACGACATCGTGGGCACGCAGATCTACAACTACGCGACCGGGGCGTTCACCACGCAGCTCGGGCCCGTGCACGCGAACCTGGTGCTGCTCGACGAGATCAACCGGTCGAGCGCCAAGACGCAGTCGGCGATGCTCGAGGCCATGCAGGAGAAGCAGACGTCGATCGGCGGCGAGAACTTCCCGCTGCCCTCGCCGTTCATGGTGGTCGCGACGCAGAACCCCATCGAGGAGGAGGGCACGTACGTGCTGCCCGAGGCCCAGATGGACCGCTTCCTCATGAAGGAGGTGCTGACCTACCCTGCACCGGCGCAGGAGCTGGAGATCCTGGACCGCATCTCGACGGGCCGCATGACGGCGCCCATCACGGCCGAGCCCGTCAGCATCGAGGACGTCGTGTTCCTCCAGCGCCTGGTCGACGACGTGTACGTCGACGAGTCGATCAAGCGGTACATCGTCGACCTCATCAACACGACGCGCCTGTCGGGGCCGCGGCCCGTCCCGGGCCTGGCGCAGCACGTGCGCGTCGGGGCGAGCCCTCGCGGCGGGATCGCGCTCATGCGTGTGGGCCAGGCGCTCGCGATCCAGGCCGGGCGGGCGTTCGTCGTGCCGGACGACATCAAGGCCGTGCGCTACGCGGTCCTGCGCCACCGCCTGGTGCGCACGTTCGACGCGCTCGCGAACGACGTCCCGCCCGAGCAGCTCATCGACGCCGTGTTCGACGCGGTCCCCACCCCGTAGGGCGCAGGTCCATGACAGACGTGTCGCGACTGGCCCAGGTGCGGGCCAGGCTCGAGCTCCCGCTGGCCCGGCGGGCCTCGGGGCTGCTCGAGGGGCGGCACCGGTCGATCCTCAAGGGGCACGGGCAGGACTTCGACGACCTCCACCTGTACGCGCCGGGCGAGGACGTGGGCGACATCGACTGGAAGTCGAGCGCCCGTGCGGGCATCCCCGTGGTGCGCCGCTTCGCCCGCGAGTCCAACGTCAACCTGGTCCTCGTCGTGGACACGGGCCGCAACATGGGCGCGACCGCGGCGAGCGGGGAACCGAAGGCGGACGTCGTGGCCTTCTGCTGCGCTCTCGTCGCATACCTCGCGCGCGACCGTGGCGACCGGGTCGCGCTCGTCGCGGGGGACGCGGGGCGGCTCGTGCAGCTCCCGCCCCGTGCCGGGACGCAGGACCTCGAGCTCCTGCTCCGCACGGTCGAGGGGCGGCTGGGCGTCGACGCACCGGCGAGCGACCTGAACCGCGCGCTCGACCGCGCCCTGCACGCGTTCCGTCGCCGCTCGCTCATGGTCGTCGTGACCGACGAGGCCCGCCCGGGTCCCGAGCACGAGGTCCTGCTGCGGCGCCTGCGCGTGCGCCACGAGGTCATGGTCGTCGCGGTCGCGGACCTGTCGCCGGTCGGGGCGCCGCCGCCCGTGCCAGGCACCGCACCGTCCGCAGCCGCACCGTCCGCAGCCGCACCGGCTGGACCGGCCGCCCCAGCGGGGCCCGCCGGGCGGACCCGCGCGCGCCGCGGCCTCGGCCCGGTCGCCGACGTCGACGGCACGCTCGACCTGCCGCCCTTCCTGCGCGGCCGGGCGGACGTCGCGGCGGGCGCGGCGCAGGCCGCGCAGGCCCGGCGCGAGTCCGTGGTGGCCCTGCTGCGCACCCTCCAGGTGGAGGCCGTGAGCGTGACGGGGACCGACGACGTCGTGCCGCGTTTCGTCGAGCTCCTGGGGAGGCAGAAGCGTGCCCGACGATGAGCTCTACGCCCCGGTCCTGTACAGCGGCTGGTGGGCGGCCCTCGGGGTCCTCCTGCTCCTGCTGGTCGTGGGATGGGTCGTGTTCGCGGTCCTGTCGACGCGCGCGTCGGCGCAGGAGAAGGCGTTGTCCGTGCCTCCTCACCTGGTGAGCGGCCCCTACGACCCGTACGCGGGTCTGCGCGCCGAGTTCGAGTCCCGTCTCGCGGGTGTCGAGCAGCGCTATCTCGCGGGCGAGCTCGACGAGCGCGCCCTGCACCTGGCGCTGTCCCGGGAGGTCCGCGGCTTCGCGTCGGGCCGGCTGGGGGTCGACGCGTCGGTCCTGACGCTGTCCGAGATCGAGCGCCTGACCGGGGCCCAGCACCTGACGCGCCTCATCGCGCGCTACTACCGGCCGTCGTTCGCGGAGGACGACGGCGAGCAGTCGGCGCACCGGGAGCAGGGTGTCTCGCCCGGGGGCAGGGAGTCCATCGACCGTGCCCGCTCGGTGGTGAGGACGTGGTGACCGCACTGACCCCGGGGCCGCAGGGCGCCTCGATCCTGTGGCCGTGGCTGCTCGCCGCGGTCCTGGTCCTGGCCCTCGCGGCGGGTGCGGCGGCCTGGTGGCTCGCGCGCCGCCGTCGGGAACGGGCGCAGAAGGCGCGGCCCGACGACGTCACGTGGGTCGCGAACTCGGCGTACCTCGCGCAGGTCCCCGCGTTCGCGGCCTGGGTGCGCCGCTACCGGGCGCTGCAGGTCGGGGGGCTCGTGGGCCTGCTCGTCGCGCTGGTCGGCGTCGGCGCGGTGGCCGCGCGCCCCGTCGAGACCGAGGTGGTCGTGGACCGGCTGGGGACCCGGGACATCGTCCTGTGCCTCGACGTGTCCGGCTCGATGACGGCCTACGACGGCGAGATCCTCAAGGTCTACTCGGAGCTGGTCGACAACTTCGAGGGCGAGCGGATCGCGCTGTCGATCTTCAACTCGACCTCGCGCACCGTGTTCCCCCTGACCGACGACTACGCCCTGGTCCAGGAGGAGCTCGCGGCGGGCGTCGCGGCGTTCGACAAGGACCCGAGCACGCTCGACTTCAGCAGCGGGCGCGACGAGAAGGACATCCTCGAGTTCCTCACGTACACCGCGGGCACGCTCGCGAACGAGTCCGCCGCGAGCCTCATCGGCGACGGCCTCGCGAACTGTGCGCTGCAGTTCGACGAGGAGGCCTCGGACCGGTCGCGCTCGATCATCCTCGCGACCGACAACTACGTCGCGGGCGAGCCGATCTACACGCTCGAGGAGGCCACGGCGCTCGTCGCCTCGCGCGACATCACGCTGCACGGGATCTACGGCGGCTCCGAGCTGTACGCGGGCACGCCCGAGGAGGTCGAGTACCGCGACGTGGTCGAGGCGGGCGGCGGGCTGTACTTCCTCGCGGGCGACCCGCAGGCTGTCGAGGGCATGGTCGAGGAGGTCGTCACGCAGCAGGCGGTCGAGCTCGACGCGACCCCCGAGGTGATCGTGACGGACCTGCCGACGCTCCTGTTCCTCGTGGGGACCGCCGGCGTCGCGCTCCTCCTCGTCGTCGCCTGGAGGCTGCGCGAATGACCGTCCAGCCGTTGATCCCCCTGTGGGCGTGGGCCGTGGTGTTCGTACCGCTGCTCGGGCTCGCCGTGTGGCAGCTCGTGGTCGCGCTGCGTGCGTCGTCCGGCTCGGGCGGGGCCCGCCAGGGGGTTCCCGCCGGGCCACGCGGCGCCTGGGCCCGGCGCACCGCGCTCGTCGCCGTCCTCGCCGTGGTCGGCCTCGGGCCCTCCGTCCCCGTGACGGAGCGCGACACGTCGGTCGCGAACGTCGACATGTTCTTCGTGGTCGACCGCACGGGATCCATGGCCGCGGAGGACTTCGACGGCACGGACGAGCGCCTCGTGGGCGTGCGCCACGACATCGCGAGCCTGACGGGTGACATCCCGGGGGCCCGCTACTCGATCATCTCGTTCGACTCCCAGGCCTCGCGCCAGCTCCCGCTCACGACCGACGCCCGCGCCATCACGTCCTGGGCCGACACGTTCAAGCGCGAGATCACGCTCTACTCGAAGGGGTCGCTCACGGACCGGCCCCTCGACGAGCTGTCGGCAGCGCTCCAGGGGGCCGCGACGGACCGCCCGTCGAACGTGCGCCTCGTGTTCTTCCTGTCCGACGGCGAGCAGACCGCGAGCGGCGAGCCCCGCTCGTACGAGGACCTCGCGCCCTTCGTGGACGGTGGCGCCGTCCTGGGCTACGGCACCCCGGAGGGTGGTCGCATGAAGGAGTACGCACCGGGCGAGGACCCGGCCACCGCCGCGTACATCAAGGACCCGTCGCGGTCGACGATCACGGACACCGAGTCGCCCGACGCGCTGTCCGTGATCGACGAGGAGAACCTGCGCGCGGTCGCGACCCAGCTCGGGGTGCCGTACGTGCACCGCGAGACCGCAGGCCCGACGGCGGAGCTCGTCGCGGGCGTCGACCCCCAGCAGGTCGCGGCGGACGGCCGGCGCACGGTCACGTCCTACCGGCCCGTGGTGTGGCCGCTCGCGCTCGTGGCCGCGGTGCTCCTCGGGTTCGAGGCGTGGGCTGCCGGCCGGTCCGCGGCCCGACGCGTGGGGGTGCGCGCATGAGCGACAACGGTGTCCCGCCGCGCCCCGGCCCGTTCTTCCCGCAGACCGGTCGGCCCGGCACGCGCTCCCCCCAGCGGGCGGCGATGCGCTCGAGGAGGCTGCGCCGTCGGGCACTGCTGCTCCTGCTGCCCGTGCCCCTGCTGGTCGCCGCGCTCGTCCTCGGCACCAAGCTCGCCTTCCTGCCCGTGATCGCCTCCTACGCCTCCGGGCGCTACGACGCGAACGACTACTCGGAGGCCGCCACGAACTTCGGCCTGCAGAAGACGATGAACGTCGTCGACCCGTGGAAGGCCTGGTACAACACGGGTACCGCACTCCACCGGTCCGGCGACGACGTCGCCGCGATCTCGGACCTGCACCGCGCCTACGACCTCGCCGAGGACGAGGCACCCGCGGTGCGCTGCCGCATCCAGGTCAACCTCTCGATCTCGTACGAGACCTCGGGCGACTTCGAGACGACCATGGCCGAGGACTACCTCGCCCAGAAGGTGGCGCTCGAGGAGGCGCTCGCCGCTCGCGACGCGGGCCAGGACTACAACCAGTTCCTGGTCGACCCGGAGGGCGACGGCACGGACATCGACCCCCAGGACCTGCAGGACGAGGCGACCACCTGGTTCTCGTACGCCGAGCGGTCCTACGCGACCGCCGAGCAGGTCCGGGGGTGGCCGGGCTGCGAGGACCAGCCGGAGCAGGAGAAGGAGCAGAACCAGGAGTCGACCCAGCGCCTGCAGGACAAGCAGCAGCAGGCGAGGGACGCCCAGCCGGAACCCGACCCCACCGCCCCGGAGACCCCGGACGGGGAGGAAGAGGGCGAGACCCCGGACGGGGCCGACCAGAGCGAGCAGGAGCGCGCCGAGGCCGAACGGCAGGAGAAGCTGCAGCAGCAGGACTCCGAGGCCCGGGACGACGAGGAGCAGAGCCGCCAGGAGTACGAGGAGTACTTCGGCGGCGACGAGCCGACGGGCGGCGCGGGCGACGGGGGCGGTTCCTCGAAGAACTGGTGACGGTGCCGTCGTCCTGCCGGCGGCTCAGTCGTCGAGGCCGTCGACCAGCAGGGTCCGCGGGCCCGGGCCCTCCTCCGCGAGCACGTCGTGCGGGTTGGCCAGGACGCACTTGCGCAGCGACAGGCAGCCGCAGCCGATGCAGTCGGTGAGATGGTCCCGCAGGCGCACGAGCTGTTCGATCCGGGCGTCCAGGTCGGCGTGCCACATGCGGGAGAGCCGCCGCCAGTCCTTGGCGTCCGGGGTGCGGTTCTGCGGGAGCGTCGCGAGGGCCTCGCGGACGAGGGCGAGCGGGATGCCGACACGCTGCGAGACGCGGATGAACGAGACGCGCCGCAGGGTCTCGCGCGGGTAGCGACGCTGGTTGCCCGGGGTGCGGCGGGCCGTGAGCAGGCCTTCACGCTCGTAGAAGTGCAGGGCGGACACCGAGACGCCGCTGCGGCGCGCGAGCTCGCCGACCGTGAGCTCGTCGTCGGGCTGGGGCCCCTCGTCAGGCATGATTGCTCCAGGCATTCGTCACTCCGTCCATCGACGAGACGAACGGGCCTTGACCTCGACAATGGTTGAGGTTCGAGACTAGTCGAAGCGCTCGATCGAGCGCACCTGACGCGCAGCCCCCACCGGACCGCGCCCACCCCTGCGAGGAGACATGGAACCACCACGCCCCGAGGCGCCCGAGGCAGAGATCGCCGCCGCGATCGGCGACGCCCACGCGCCCGACTCCTCGCCCGGACCTGCCACGGCGACAGGCACGACCACCGCGACGGCGACGGCCGAGAGGTCGGCCGCGACGCCGGCGGCAGACCCGCAGGCCCCCGCCCGCCCCGCGGTCGGCGCGGGCCTGTCCCCCACGACGCAGCGCACGGTCCTCGTCGGGATGGTGGCCCTGGTCCTGCTCGGCGCGTTCGAGTCGCTCGCGGTCGCGACCGCGATGCACACGGTCGCGACGGCCCTCGACGGCATGGCGCTGTACGCGGTCGCGTTCGCGGGCTCGATCGCCGCGAGCGTCGTGGGCATGGTCGCGGCCGGACGCTGGTGCGACCGGTTCGGCCCGGGTCCGTCGCTGTGGGTGGGCGTGGGCCTGTTCCTCGCGGGGCTCGTGGTGTCCGGCCTGGCGCCGGTCATGGGGGTGTTCGTCGCGGGCCGGGTGGTCCAGGGGCTCGGCACCGGGATGTACATCGTGGCCCTGTACGTCCTGGTCGCGCGCGTCTTCCCCGAGGACCGGCGCCCGTCCGTGTTCGCGGCCTTCGCCGCGGCGTGGGTCGTGCCCTCGCTCGTGGGGCCCGTGATCTCGGGGCTGATCGTCCAGCACGTCGGGTGGCGCTGGGTCTTCCTCGCGGTGCCCGTGCTCGCCGTCCCGGCCGTGCTCATGATGCGCCCGGGGCTGCGGGCCGTCGCGCGCGACCGGGGCGAGGTCGCTCCGGCGGACCGGACCGGGAGCGCGGCCCTCTGGTGGGCCGTGGCCGCAGCCGTCGGGATCGGTCTGCTGCACTTCGCCGGCCAGCAGGAAGGTGCCGCCCTGTGGGTACCGCTCGTCGCCGCCCTGGCCCTGGTGGTGGTCAGCGTGCCTCGCCTGCTCCCGCACGGCACGGCCCGCGTCGCCCGCGGCCTGCCGTCGGTCATCGCGATCCGCGGCCTGATCGCTGCGGCCTTCACCGGGACCGAGGTCCTGCTCCCCCTGCTCCTCCAGTCCGAGCGGGGTCTGTCCCCGACCGAGGCCGGCGGGGTCCTGACGTTCGGAGCGATCGGGTGGTCGGTCGGCGCGTGGCTGCGCGGGAAGGCCCACTGGGGGTGGACGCACGCGCAGTTCGTCCTGATCGGGACGCTGTTCATCGCGGGCGGCATCTCCGGGACGGTGCTCCTCGCCTGGGTCGCCGTGCCTCCGATCGTCGGGATGCTCGCCTGGACCTTCGCGGGACTGGGCATGGGGCTCGTCCACCCGACGCTCTCGGTGCTCACGCTCGCCCTGTCCCCCGAGGACCAGCAGGGCGCGAACAGCTCGGCGCTCCAGGTGTCGGACGCGCTGTCCGCGGCCATCGCGCTCGCCGTGACGGGGTCCATGCTCGTGGTGCTGCGCGAACCGCTCGGGCTCCTGGCCTACGTCGTGTGCTTCGGGGCCATGGTCGCGATCGCGCTGCTCGCGGCGTTCGTCTCGCCGCGGACCCGCGTCCCGGCGTGAGGCCCCGCGTCCCGGCGGTGACGGGCGGCGTGGGCGGACCTGGGCCGCTCGCGTCAGCCGAGCGCCAGCGCCGCGACTCCCTCGGCGTACCGGTCGAGCACGATCGACGTGAGGCGCGGGTCCGGCGCGAGCGGCGCGGTGACGACGTCGGCGCCCGTCCCGAGGAGGCGGTCGTGGAAGAACCCGGGTGCGAGCAGGTAGGCCGCGACGACCACGCGCGGGGCGACGCTCCCCTCCCGGGGGGCCGTCGTCGTGGCGAGGGCCTCACGTGCGGCCGCGACGGCGTCGCGCACCGACGGGGTGGCCATGGCGCCGAACCCGACCGTGACGGGACCGTCGTGGTGCGCGCGCAGGTGCTCGGCGACGGCCTCGACGTCGCGGGCGGCCGCGGCCTTGCTCGACCCGGCGGCGGCCAGGACGACGGCGTCGTGCGGTCGCACGCCGGCCTGCGCCAGGCGGTCGGCGAGGATCTGCGCGAGCCGCGGGTCCGGGCCGAGGGCTCCGGCGGCGACCGCGGGGCCGTGCTGCGGGCCGCGACCCTCGTGGGCCGGGGAGACGGCCTCGGTGATGTCGACGTTCACGTGGAAGCCCGCGGACAGCAGCAGCGGCACCACGACGGCGGCCCCACCCTGCCCCTCGCCCGCGGTGGGCGGCGCGACGGCCTGCGTGACGACGTCGGCCACGGCGGGCTGCTGGACGTCGACGAACGCCTCCCGCACGTCGAGCTCGGGACGCGCTGCCCGGACGTCGTCGAGGATCGCGCGGATCGCGGCCTGCCCGGCCACGTTGTCCGTCCCGTGCGAGCAGCCGACGAGCACGGGTGCGCCCGCACCTCCGGACGGGGCGCTCTCCCCGGTCGCGTCGGAGGGGAACCCCAGGATCTCCGTGCTCATGCCAGCTCCAGTCGATAGCCACGTTTGACGACGGTCTTGACGAGGGTGCGGTCCCCGGCGGCCTCGCGCAGGCGGGCGACCGCGACCTCGGCGGCGTGCGGGTCGCGCGAGTCCCCGGGCAGGGCCGCGAGGACCTGGTCGCGGGTCACGATCTCCCCGGCGCGCGCGGCGAGCAGCCGCAGGACCTCGAGCCCCGTGGGCGACAGCGGGAGGACCCGTCCGTCGAGCACCGCGACGCGCGACCGGATCTGCAGGTTGCCCGCCACGGTCACGAGCGCGAGGGTCTCGGCGTGCTCGTAGTGCCCGACGAGCGTGCGGACCAGCGCCCCGAGCCGGCCGCGGTCCGGCTGGAGCGTCGGGATGCCGCGGTGCGCGAGAGGACGGGCCGTGATGGGACCGACCGCCGCGGCGACCATGGCACCGCTCACGCACCGCGCCACGACGGCGTCCCCGACCCCCTCGGCCTCCGCCGCAGCGAGCCAGGCCTCGGCCCCCGGGGCCGACGTGAAGACGACCGCGTCGATGTCCCCGCCCGCGGCCGCGTGGACCGACGCCCGGAGCGCGGCCTCGTCCGGGGGCGGACCCCAGCGGTACACGACGAGGCTCGCGACGTCGGCCCCCGCCTGCGCGAAGACCACGTCCAGGCCGTCGGCCCCCGCACCGTGGTGCTGGACCGCGATGCGCAGCCCGTCGACCCCTTCACCGAGCAGCACGTCGGCGATCTCGCCCGACGTCTCCGACTCGGCGACCCAGTCGGCCTGGAGCCCTGCGGCCTGGATCGCCCCGCGGGCCTTGGGGCCGCGCGCCACGAGACGGGCCCGGCCCAGGACGGCCAGGAGGTCGTCGGCCAGCCCGTGCGCGTCGGCGGCCTCGATCCAGCCCCGGAAGCCGATGCCCGTGGTCACGACCACGACGTCCGGCGGGCGGGCGACGAGGTCGCGCGTGCCCGCGAGCAGGGCCTCGTCGTCCTCGTTGGGGACCATGCTCAGAGCGGGGGCGTGGCGGATCTCGGCACCCCGGCGGGCCAGCGCGGCGGCCAGCTCGGCCGAGCGGCGGTCGGCCGTGACGAGGACCGTGCAACCGGCCATGACCTGCCCCAGCGCGGGTCGCCGCTCGTCGGCGGGGTCCGCGCCCGACGCGGGGTCCGCGGGCGGCGGGCCCGACGGCGCAGCGCCCGTCCCGACCGTCGGCGCACCCTGGGCCGCAGCCGTCACCGGGCGGGCTCCGGGGCGGGCGCGGGACGGGCCGCCGGTCGCGTCGCCCCCGCCGGGGTGAGCAGGCCCTCCGCGGCGACGTCTCCCACGACGACGACCGCGGGAGCCCGGACGCCGACGTCCGCCGCGCGGCGAGCGAGCGTCCCGAGCGTGGCGCGCGTGACCCGCTGGTGCCGCGTGGAACCGGACTCGACCACGGCGACGGGCGTGGCGACGTCGGCCCCGGCGGTGACCGCCTGGTCCGTGATCTCGTTCAGCATCGACACTCCCATGAGGATCACCAGGGTAGCCGTGCGGTCGCGCACCGCGGCGAGCGCGACCGCGTCCAGGGGATCGTGGCCGTTGACGACGAGGAACGCGCCGACCGTGCCGCGGTGCGTGAGCGGGATGCCCGCGAGCGCCGGGACGGACAGGGCGCTGCTCACCCCGGGGACGACCTCGACGGGTACGCCCGCGGCCCGGCACGCCAGGACCTCCTCGCCGCCGCGGCCGTAGACGAACGGGTCGCCGCCCTTGAGGCGCACGACCCTGCGCCCGCGCAGGGCGTGCTCGACGAGGATCGCGTCGATCTCGTGCTGCGGGACGGGGTGGTGGCCGGGCCTCTTGCCGACGTCGACGACCTCGACGTCCGGGGGAAGGTCGGCGAGGACGTCGACGGGACCCAGGCGGTCGGTCACGACGACGTCGGCGCTCGCGAGCGCTCGCCACGCGCGCAGCGTGAGCAGGTCGGCCGCGCCGGGGCCACCGCCGACGAGGACGACCGAGCCGCCGGGGACGGCGCCGGCGCCGGTCGTGCCGGTGGTGCCGGGGGGCGTCACGGCGCGGGCTCGGTCGCAGGCGCCGGCGAGGTCACCGCGACGTGCACGACGCCGTCGCGCACCTCGACGGGCCACGTCGCCAGGTCGGGGCCCGTCGCGAGCACGGGGAGGAACCCGACCGGGTCGAGGCACCTGCCCGACTCCAGGGCGAAGACCTGCTTGTACATCGGGGACGCGACGGTCGGCACACCGTGCCGGGTCCCGACGATGCCGCGCGACATGACGTTCGCGCCGCTGAACGGGTCGAGCTGCTGGACCGCGAGCACGCGGTCGTCGGTCAGGCGGAAGAGCGCGACCTGCCGTCCTCCGACGAGGGCCGCGGCCCCGCGCTCGGCGGCGAGGTCCTCGACCCGGCAGACGGGCTCCCAGGACGTGCCCGTGTCCGGGACGGTCTCCACCCCCTGCTCGGGACGACCTGCTGCGGCCTCGATCCCCATCGTGCTCGTGCTCATCTCCGCACCTCCAGCGTCGTCCCCGCGACCAGGACCGCACCCGTCGCGGCCCCGTCGCGCTCGGCTGTCGTGGCCGGGCGCGGCTGCCCCCGCTCGGCGACGTAGGCGAGGTCCGGGTCGGCCGTCGTCGGCGCGTTGACGAACGACCCGAACCGCTTGAGCTTCTCGGGGTCCTCCAGGACGGCGCGCCACTCGTCCTCGTACGTGTCGACGTGACGCGCCATCGCGGCGTCGAGGTCCGCGGCGATCCCCAGCGAGTCCTCGAGGACCACGGCACGGATCCCGTCGAGCCCGCCCTCGACCTCGTCGACCCACACCGACGTGCGCTGCAGACGGTCCGCGGTGCGCACGTAGTACAGGAGGAAGCGGTCGATCGTGCGGATCAGGGTCTCGTCGTCCAGGTCCTCGGCGAGGAGCCGCGCGTGCCGGGGCGTGAAGCCGCCGTTGCCGCCCACGTACACGTTCCAGCCCTTGTCGGTCGCGATCACGCCCACGTCCTTGCCGCGCGCCTCGGCGCACTCGCGGGCGCACCCCGAGACGCCGAGCTTGATCTTGTGCGGCGAGCGCAGACCTCGGTACCGCAGCTCGAGGCGCACGGCCATGCCGACCGAGTCCTGCACCCCGAACCGGCACCACGTCGACCCGACGCACGACTTCACGGTCCTCAGCGACTTGCCGTACGCCTGGCCCGACTCGAAGCCGTGCTCGACGAGGCGGCGCCAGATCTGCGGGAGCTGCTCGATCCGCGCACCGAACAGGTCGATCCGCTGGCCGCCCGTGATCTTGGTGTAGAGCCCGAAGTCCTGGGCGACCTGCCCGATCACGAGCAGCCCCTCGGGCGTGATCTCGCCGCCCGGGATGCGTGGCACCACCGAGTACGTGCCGTCCTTCTGCATGTTCGCCATGACGTGGTCGTTGGTGTCCTGGAGCGCGGCCTGCTCGCCCGACAGGATGTGGCCGTTGCCCAGCGAGGCCAGGATCGACGCGACGACCGGCTTGCAGATGTCGCAGCCACGGCCCGGGCCGGCGGCCGGGAGCCCGGCCGGTGCGGCGTCGTCGGGCACGTGCGTGGCCGCTGCCGGGACGCGTCCGAACCGCGCGATGATCTCGCTGAACGTGTGCAGGTCCGCGACGCGGACCGCGTCGAAGAGCTGCGCCCGCGAGAGCTCGAAGTGCTCGCACAGCGCGTTCGAGACCTCGATGCCGGCCTTCTCGAGCTCGGTCGTCGTGATCTTCTTGACCAGCGGGAGGCACGAGCCGCAGCTCGTGCCCGCCTTGGTGCACGACTTGACCGAGGCGACGTCGGTGCACGCGTGCTCGGTCACGGCCGAGCGGATCGTGCCCGCGGTGACGTTGTTGCACGAGCAGACGGTGGCCTCGTCGGGCAGCTCGATCCCCGCCGCACCGCCGCCCGACGACCCCTCGGGCAGGAGGAACGCGCCCGGGTCGCCCGGCAGCTCGCGCCCGACCATGGGACGCAGCGACGCGTACGGCGTCGCGTCGCCCACGAACACGCCGCCCAGGAGGGTCCGCGCGTCGTCGGACAGCACGAGCTTCTTGTAGACGCCCGCGACCGGGTCCGCCCAGACGACCTCCATGGCCCCCTCGGTGCGCGCGAACGCGTCGCCGAAGCTCGCGACGTCCACGCCGCGCAGCTTGAGCCTGGTCGCCGTGTCCGCACCCGGGAACGTCGCCTCGCCGCCGAGCAGGCGGTCGACGACCACCTCGGCCATCGCGTAGCCCGGGGCCACGAGGCCCAGGCAGCGCCCCTCGATGCACGCGACCTCGCCGACCGCCCACACGTGCGGGTCGTCAGTGCGGCACGACAGGTCGACGACCGCCCCACCGCGCTCGCCGACCGGCAGCCCCGCCCCACGGGCCAGCTCGTCCCGCGGCCGGACGCCCGTCGCCATGACGACCACGTCGACGTCGAGCCGCCCGCCGTCCACGAAGTCGAGGCGGCCCACGTGACCCGTCGTCCGCGCGGGACGCATCTCCTTGGTCGCGGTGCTCACGCGCACCGCGATGCCCATGTCGTTGACGAGACGCCCGAGCGCCTGCCCGCCGCCCAGGTCGATCTGCGCGTCCATGAGGTGCGTGCCGAACTGGACGACGGTCGCCTGGGCGCCGAGCGCCGTGAGCGCACCCGCGGCCTCGAGGCCCAGGAGCCCGCCACCGATGACCGCGCCACGCACCGGGCGGTCGTACGACGACCCGGCCCGCTCCTCGCGCTTGGCCTCGACCCAGCCGCGCAGGGCCGCGACGTCGTCGATCGTGCGGTAGACGAACACCCCCGGCAGCTCGTTGCCGGGGATGGGCGGCCGGGCCGCGCTCGACCCCGTCGCGAGCACGAGCTCGTCGTAGTCGTGGACCCGGCCCGACCGGTCGGTGACCTGGCGCGCCTCGCGGTCGATCGAGTCGATCCGGCAGTCACGGACCAGGCGCACGAGCGGGTCGTCCCACAGCGCGGGGTCGCCGAGGTCGAGCTCCCCGGGGTCGCGTGCCGAGAAGTAGGAGGTGAGCGCGACGCGGTCGTACGGGTGGCGGGGTTCCTCGGCGAAGACGGTGACCCGCCACCTGCCGGCGGTGTCACGGGCGCGCAGCGCCTCGACGAGACGCTGGGCGACCATGCCGCCGCCGACGACCACGAGATGGCGGGGAGAGCTCGAAGGTGAGGTCACGGGGGCTCCTGGGGGGGTGCGGTCCGGGTGAGGCGACTGCTGCTCCGGACACTAGGGATGCGGCGTTTCCGCGCCGCACCCGCCCCTTTGCCCCGCCGTAACGTTCTTCTCACGCGGGGCGGGGAGCGGGCGTGAGATCGGGCTCGCGACGCGTGGACGTGGCGCCGTCGGGTGCTGGTCGCCACCGACCCGGTACCTCACCCCTGGACCGAGGCAGGCTCGAGGACGGACGACGACGCGGGCACCGGCTGCTCCGGGTCGGTTGTGCGCAGCCAGTCCGCGAGCCCGCACACGACGTCCTGGCACCCGCCGCACCCCGTGGTGGCGCGGGTCGCGCGCGCGATGTCGGCCGTGCTGCGTGCGCCTTCGCGCCAGCTCGCGACGACGTCCCCCTTGGTCACGCCGTTGCAGCGGCACACCGTGGTCCGGTCGGGCATGTGCGTGGGGTCCGACGCCGGAGCAGCGGCCTGCGCGACGGGTCGCAGCAGGAGGTGGGCCGGGTCGGCGGGCACGGGGATCCGGCGCGTGTAGGTCGCCGTGAGGTCGGCGCCGACCTGCGGCGCGCCGACCACGGTCGCTCCCACGAGGTAGCCGCCCGCGACGACGACCTCGACGTGCCGTCCCGCGTCGGGGTCGGTGAGCCGGAGCGTGCGGTGGCTCGGGTCGTGCGCGCGCCGCGCGCCGCAGACGCCCATCGCGACGACGTCGAGGCCCGCGGCCTTGAGACGCACGACGTCGGTCGGTGCGGCAGGGGGTGGCGGCCGGTCGGTCGGCGCCGTCGCCCGGGGCCGCGTCTCGCGGGGCGCCGGCCCCGGCAGGTCCCCCGCGCTCCGCCCGACGTCGAGCGCGATCCGCAGCGCCATGCTGGGCCGGGCGTCGTCGGTGAGGCGGACGCGCCTCGCGGCCCTCGCGGGGGCCGGTGCGTCGGCATGGCTCGTCGCGTCCGACAGCCTCTCCGCGAGCAGGGCCGCGAGGCGCCGCGACTGGTCCCAGCCCTGCGCGACGAGCCCCGTCCCTCCCTCGGGCGGCTGCGCGCAGTCACCGATCGCGTGCACGTCGGGGTCGTCGGGGCTCGCCAGCCCGTGCCCGACGACGACACCCCGGTCCACCGTCAGGCCGGCGGTCCGGGCGAGGGTCGCCTCGGGTACGGTCCCGCACGCCAGCACCAGCAGGTCGGCCGGGATCTCGTCGCCCTCGCCGGTCAGGTCCGGGGCGCCCGATCCGCCGCCTCCCCGCGCCCCCGGGGCGCCCGCGTCACGGGGCGAGCGTCCGACGTCGGGCACGAGGACGATCCCTGTGGCGACCGCTCCCCGGTCGCCGACCCCGTGCACCACGACCTCGCGCGTGCGGACCCCGGTCCGCACGGTGATCCCGAGGTCGGCGAGCGTGCGCGAGGCGGCGAGGCCCGCGTCGGGACCGAGCTGGCGGTCCATGGGGCTCGCCCCGCCGTGGACCACGGTCACCGCGAGCCCGCGCCGGGCGAGGCCGCACGCGACCTCGAGGCCCAGGACTCCGGCACCGATCACGACCGCACGGCGTGCGTGCGTGGACGCGGCGACGATCTCGCGTGCGTCGTCGAGCGAGCGCAGCGCGTGGACCCCGGCGGGCAGGGTCCCCCCAGGACCCGGGTCGAGCCCCGGCACGTCCGGGACCCGGGCGGCCGAGCCGGTCGCGAGCACCACGGCGTCGTACGGGAACGCGCCGTCGCTCGTGAGGACGGTGCGCGAGCCGCGGTCGATCGCGATCGCCGTGGCGCCCCGGTGGACCTCGGCGCGCTCGTCTCCCGTCGAGGGCAGGGTCAGCGCGCCGACGTCGGCACGCCCTGCGACGACCTCGCTCAGCAGGACGCGGTTGTACGGCTCGTGCACCTCGTCACCGAGCACCGTGACGCGCAGGGGCCGGGCGCGGTGCGTCCCGTCCGGGCCGGCCACCGCCAGGAGGTCGGCCGCGAACCGGGACCCGACCATGCCGTTGCCCACCACGACGACCCGGAACGGCCTGAGCCTCATGCGATCACCTCCGACGCAGGGTCAGGTGCGACGGCGACTGCGCACACCTTGAACTCGGGCATCCCGGAGACCGGGTCGGTCGCGTCGGTCGTGATCCGGTTGACGCTCCCGGCCCCGCTCCAGTGGAACGGCATGAAGACCGTGTCGGGGCGGATCTTGTCGCTCCAGCGCGCGGGTGCACGGACCTCGCCCCGGGCCGACGTGAGCCGCACCGGGTCCCCGTCCTGGATGCCGAGGCGGAAGCCGAGGATCGGGTGCATCTCGACGGACGGTCCGGGCACGCTCCGGTCGAGCTCGGGGACACGTCGCGTCTGTGCGCCCGACTGGTAGTGCTGGAGCACGCGGCCCGTCACGAGGTAGACGGGAGCGTCCGGGCGGACGTCGTCGCTCGGCCCCACGTGGTCGACCGCGACCATGCGCGCGCGCCCGTCGGGGGTGCGGAAGCGGTCGAGGAACAGCCGCGGGGTGCCGGGGTGCGCCTCTCCCCCGGCGGGCGACACCGCCGGCACGGGCCAGAACAGTCCCGGCCCGCCCGCGGCCTCGTCGGCGTCGAGGCGCGCGTGGCTGAGGCCGGAGTAGTCCGCGACGCCACCTGCCGAGGCCCGCGCGAGCTCGTCGAACACCTCGGCGGGGTCGAGCGGGAAGGGCACGGTCGAGCCCAGGCGGCGCGCGAGCTCGGCGAAGACCCACAGCTCGGACCGCACGCCGACAGGCGGCGTCACGGCACGGCGGCGGCGGATCACGCGCCCCTCGAGCGAGGTCATGGTCCCCTCCTCCTCGGCCCACTGCGTCACGGGCAGCACGACGTCGGCACGCAGCGCGGTCTCGGAAGGCACCAGGTCGCACACCACGAGCAGGTCCAAGGCATCGAGACGCTCGGCGACGTACGTCGCGTTCGGCGCGCTGACCAGCACGTTCGAGCCGTGCACGAGCAGCGCCCGCGGCCCGCGCGGCGTCCCGAGCGAACGCAGCAGCTCGACCGCAGGCCTGCCCGGCCCGGGCAGGGACGCGGGGTCCACGCCCCACACCCCGGCGACGTGGGCGCGCGCGGCCGGGTCGCCGATCGTGCGGTAGCCGGGGAGCTGGTCGGCCTTCTGGCCGTGCTCCCGGCCGCCCTGCCCGTTGCCCTGCCCCGTGATCGCGCCGTACCCGGAGCCGGTCCGGCCGGGCAGGCCGAGCGCGAGCGCCAGGTCGATCGCCGCCGTGACCGTCGCGGTCCCCTGGGTCGACTGCTCGACGCCGCGACCCGTCAGGACGTACGCCCCGCGTCCACCGCGTGCGGGCGAGGCCGCCGCGAGCAGCCTCGCGACGCGGCGGAGCTCGTCGGCCGAGATCCCGCACACGGTCTCGGCACGCTCGGGCCACCAGGCCGCGACCGCGCGGCGCACGTCGTCGACCCCGGACACGCGCGCCGCGAGGTACTCCTCGTCGGCGAGGCCCTCGGCCCACACGACGTGCAGGAGCGCGAGGAGCACCACGAGGTCGGTCCCGGGGACGGGCTGGAGGTGGAGGCCCTGGGACGGCGCGCCCGCCGCACCGCCGGCCTCCCCCGCCCCCGTGAGTGCGGCCGTCGCCGTGCGTCGCGGGTCCACGACCACGAGCCCGGCCCGCTCTCGCACGCCCGCGAGGTGCTGGACCGCGGGCGGCATGGTCTCGGCCAGGTTCGAGCCGAGCAGCAGCACCGCGTCGGCCCCCGCGAGGTCGGCGAGCGGGAACGGGAGCCCGCGGTCGGCGCCGAACGCGCGGTTGGCGCCCGCCGCGGCGCTCGCCATGCAGAAGCGCCCGTTGTAGTCGATGTTCGCGGTCCGCAGGACCGTCCGTGCGAGCTTGCCCAGCGCGTACGCCTTCTCGTTCGTGAGCCCCCCGCCCCCGAAGACCGCGACCGCGTCGCGCCCCGACTCCGCCTGGATCGCCGTGATGCCGCGGACGACCCTCCCGAGCGCCTCGTCCCACGTCGCGGGCCGCAGCTCGCCACGCGTCACGGCCCCCGCCGCGTCGACCGCCCGGTCCCGCACGAGCGGCACCGTGAGCCGGTCGCTCGCGCCGAGCAGGCTCGCGCTGGTCCAGCCCTTCTGGCACAGCCCGCCCTTGTTGGTGGGGAACTCGCGCGGTGCGACGACCACGCGGGGCGAGGCTCCGCCGTCGGGCACCTCCGGGGGCGCGGGCGTGAGCGACATGCCGCACTGCAGCGCGCAGTAGGGGCAGTGCGTGTCCGCACCGCTGCCCGACGGCGCCGCCCGCCCGGGACGAGCGACCATGCTCAGATCCTGGCCGCGGCCATGGGCGCGCCCCGCCGCTGGTACACGGCCCACGTCACCACGGCCATGACGGCGTAGACACCGATGAAGATCCACAGGGCCGGGACGAGCGACCCGGCGAGGTCGTTGGAGATCGCGAAGCCGCGCGGGATGAGGAAGCCGCCGAACGCCCCGACGGCCCCCGCGATGCCGATGCAGCCGGCGGCCGCCTTGCGGACCCGGGTGCGGTGGGCCGCGCGCTCGTCGTCGGGCAGGGCCGCGGCGGCGAGCTCGCCCGAGGCCGAGAAGACCGCGGGGATCATCCGGTAGGTCGCGCCGTTGCCGATGCCCGTCGCGACGAACAGCAGCAGGAACGACCCGAAGAACACCCCGAAGCTGTGCGACTCCAGCGCCTGGATCGCACCGAACGCCCCGACCGCCATGACGCCGAACGCCGCGATGGTCACGCGGGCCCCGCCCACCCTGTCGGCGATCGTCCCGCCGAGCGGCCGGGACACCGAGCCCACGAGCGCGCCGAGGAACGCGATCGAGAGCGTGACCTCGGGGAACTGGTTCCTGAGCAGCGTCGGGAACGCACCCGAGTACCCGATGAACGACCCGAACGTCCCGATGTAGAGGAACGAGATGATCCACGTGTGCCGGTTGCGGGTCGCCGCGGCGAACGAGCGGACGTCGGCCGTGGCGTGCGACAGGTTGTCCATGTACCGCCACGCGAGGAACGCCGCCAGCAGGATGAACGGGACCATCATGAGCCCCGCCCGTTCGAGCGCGATGCCCGCGCCCGCGACGATCACGAGCGGCACCGCGAGCTGGACCGCGGCCGTCCCGAGGTTGCCGCCCGCGGCGTTGAGGCCCAGCGCCCGGCCCTTCTCCTTCTCGGGGTAGAAGAACGAGATGTTGGCCATCGAGGACGCGAAGTTCCCGCCGCCGACCCCCGCGAGCGCCGCGACGAGCAGCATCACGCCGAACGGCGTCCCGGGGTTCTGCACGACGACGGCGAGCGCGACCGTGGGCACCAGGAGCAGGAGCGCCGACACGGCGGTCCAGTTGCGGCCACCGAACAGCGGGACCGCGAAGGTGTACGGGATGCGCAGGGTCGCGCCCACGAGGCTGGGGACGGCGATGAGCCAGAACTGCTGGTCCACGGTGAAGGTGAACCCTGCCGCGCCGAGCTGCGGGACGACGATCGACCACAGGGCCCAGACCGCGAACCCGAGGAACTCGGCGAGGACCGAGATCCACAGGTTGCGGGTGGCGACCTGGTGTCCGCCGTCGCGCCAGAACGTGGGGTCCTCGGGGTCCCAGTGGTCGATCCAGCGCCCGCGACGGTGCGGGGCGCTCCGGGGCGCGGGGTCCGCGGCGGTACCGGGCCGTCCGACCGTGCCCGACGGCGCAGTGGCCGTCGGGAGCGCGGGGGCGGGCTGGTCGGTCGTGGTCGTGACCTGCGGGGGACCTGCGGGGACGGACATGGCGCCTCCTGGGTGGGGACCGGGCACGGCGAGCGGTGCTCGACCGATACCCGCGACCGTAGGAAGCGCGTGTTTCTCCCGGGCACGGCGCCCGTTTCCCGTCCGTAAGGCTTTGCGCACACCGTGCGCCGGCGGGCTGTGAGCGACGGCCTCGCGGGACGGTCGGCAGCAGGCGTGCCGAGCGGTCACTGTCGGCCCCCGAGAGAGGCCCGTCACGTCCGGACCGGGTGGAATCGCACCGAGACCCCGCCGCCCGGCGTTTCATCCTCCCTGGTGCTCCTGGTCCCGGTCTAGACTCGCGCCAGCCTCTTCGACGGTTGCCGGACTGGGTGGACTCCGGCCGCTGCACGACTGGGCGAACCACCGGGCCGACCGTCCAGTGGTTGAGATCGAGAGAAGGGTCCACGCATGCCGCGACAGAGCAGCGCAGCATCCGGAGCGCTCAACCCCCTGCGCGCCCTCGCCGCACTCGTCCGTCTGGCAGGCACGGCAGGAGCCGGCCCACGAGGCGAGGCCGCCGACCAGAGCGCGGCCTTGTGCCGCGTGTGCGCCTGGTACCTCGACGAGCCGGGATGGACGCTCGACGGCCCCACGCACACGATCTGCGACTGCTGCGGGGCCGAGAGCGGGATCGACGACACGACCCCCGAGCGCATCGTCTCCTACCGCCGGAACTGGACCGACGGCGGGCACGTCTGGTTCGACCCGTCGCGCCGCCCGGAGGGGTGGTCGTACGACCGCATGCCCTTCGACGCGGAACGTTGGAGCACGGCTCGCCGCTGAGCGCCGGGCCCGGCCGGAGGGTCGACGAGCCCGGCGGAGGGGGGGGGGGGGGGGGGGGGGGGGGGGGGGGG
>NZ_JACSPN010000005.1:38082-177873 GCF_015142735.1 Oerskovia douganii
GTGGCGAGCCGGTCCGGCTCGCCACCCCTCGTCGTCGGCCGGTCCCGCTACGGGGTGCGCGTGGCCGTGCGGCGCCTGGCCACGACCGCGAGGCGCTCAGCCCCAGACGAGCGCCTGCGCCGGGTCCTCGAGGATCTTCGCGACGTCCGCGAGGACGTACGCGCCCAGGGCGCCGTCGACGAGGCGGTGGTCGAAGCTCAGGGCGAGCTGCGTGACCCAGCGCTTCTTGATCTTGCCCTTGTGGACCCACGGCTGCTCGCGGACCGCGCCGAACGCGAGGATCGCGGCCTCGCCCGGGTTGAGGATGGGTGTCCCGGTGTCGATCCCGAACACGCCCACGTTGGTGATGGTGATGGTCCCGTCGGACATGTCGGCGGGCGACGTCTTCCCGGCGCGAGCCGTGGCCGTGAGGTCCGAGAGCCCCTGCGCGAGGCCCTTGAGGTCGAGGCGGTGCGCGTCCTTGATGTTGGGCACCACGAGCCCGCGGGGCGTCGCGGCCGCGATCCCCAGGTTCACGTAGTGCTTGTAGACGATCTCCTGGGCGGCCTCGTCCCAGCTCGCGTTGATCTCCGGGTGGCGGCGCACGGCGAGCAGGAGCGCGCGGGCCGTGATGAGCAGGGGCGTGACGCGCACGTCCTTGAACTCGCGGTCCTCGCGCAGGCGCGCGACGAGCCTCATGGTCTTGGTGACGTCGACCGTGTGGAACTCGGTCACGTGCGGCGCCGTGAACGCGCTCTGCACCATGGCCTCGGCCGTGCGCTTGCGCACGGACTTCACGGGCACGCGCGTCTGGCGCCCGTCCGGGGTCACGGTGGACCCCGCGCCCGCGTCGTTGAGCCAGGGCGAGTCGTCGCCCGCGTACGTCGCGAGCGTGCGCGGCTCGGAGCGCGCGTTGTACGACAGCACGTCCTCGCGCGTGATGATCCCGCCAGGCCCGGTCGCGGGCACGGACGCGAGCTCGACGCCCAGGTCGCGCGCGAGCTTGCGCACGGGGGGCTTGGCGAGGACGGTCCGGCCGGTCGTCGCGGCGGAGACCAGGGCGCGGATCGGGCCCGACGGCGCCGGCCGGGCCTGCTGCGCGGGTGCGGCGGGTGCAGAGGCGGGCGCGGTCCCCCGGCTCGGGTCGGGTGCCGGGGCGGGCTGCACGGACGGTGCGGCGGCGGGGGCGGTGCGCTGCGCCGTCGGGCCTGCGGGTGCCGCGGCCATCGCGCCGCGGCGTGGGCGTCGCGCGCTCGCCTGCTCGGCGACCCCGTAACCGACGAGGACCGCACCGCTCCCCTCCGACAGCTCGGCCTCCGGGGACTGCGCCGCAGCCGCGGCGGGAGCCGACGCGGACGGCGCGCCCGTCGGGTCGGTGTCGATCACGATGATCGGCACGCCGACCTCGACCGTGACGCCCTCGTCCGCGAGCAGCTCGGTGACGACGCCCGTGAAGGGCGACGGGAGCTCGACGAGGGACTTGGCCGTCTCGATCTCCACGATCGTCTGGTTGACCGTGACCTCGTCACCCACGGCGACGTGCCACTGCACGATCTCCGCCTCGGTGAGTCCCTCGCCGGCGTCAGGGAGCTTGAACTGCTCGAAGGTGGGCACTGCCTGCTCCTCGTGTGAACTGTGGTCGGGAAGGTCGGTGGGTCGAGGACCCGCTGGGCTGGGGGGCCTCAGTACGCCAGGGCGCGGTCGACGGCGTCGAGGACGCGGTCGAGGCTCGGCAGGTACTCGTGCTCGAGCTTCGCGACGGGGTACGGCGTGTGGAAGCCGCCGACGCGCAGCACGGGCGACTCGAGCTCGTAGAAGCACTCCTCGGTCACGCGGGCCGCGATCTCGGCTCCCGAGCCGAGGAACGTCGCGGCCTCGTGCACGACCACGCACCGCCCGGTCCTGCGCACCGAGGCGACGACCGTCGCGGTGTCGAGCGGGGAGATGGTGCGCAGGTCCACGACCTCGATCGAGCGGCCCTCGGTCGCTGCGGCGGCGGCGACCTTGAGCGCGGTCGCGACCGTGGGGCCGTACGCGACGAGCGTCAGGTCCGTGCCCTCGCGCCGCACGACCGCGGAGTTGAGCGTCGCGTCCGCCACGGGGGCGTCGAGCACGACGTCGCCCTTGTCCCAGTAGTGACCCTTGGGCTCGAAGAACAGCACGGGGTCCGGGGACGCGATGGCCTCGCGGATCATCGTGTAGGCGTCCTGGGGCGTCGAGGGGGACACGACGCGCAGGCCCGGGGTGTGGGCGAACAGCGCCTCGGGGCTCTCGCTGTGGTGCTCGACGGCGCCGATCCCGCCGCCGAACGGCACGCGGATGACCACGGGCAGGTTCAGGCGTCCGCGCGAGCGGTAGTGCATCTTGGCGAGCTGCGTCGTGATCTGGTCGTAGGCCGGGAAGATGAACCCGTCGAACTGGATCTCGCACACGGGCCGGTAGCCGCGCAGCGCCAGGCCGATCGCGGTCCCGACGATGCCGGACTCGGCGAGCGGGGTGTCGACCACGCGGTCCTCGCCGAAGCTGGCCTGCAGACCGTCGGTCACGCGGAAGACGCCGCCGAGCTTCCCGATGTCCTCCCCCATGAGCAGGACCTTGGGGTCGGCCGCGAGCGAGGCGCGCAGGCCCTCGTTGACGGCCTTGCCCAGCGTGAGCCGGGTCGCGGTGGTGGTGGTCGGCGCGCTCATCGTGCTCCTCCGTGCTGGTCGTGCGTCCGCGACGCGCCGTCGTCCGCGAAGGACGCCTCGTACTCCTCGAACCACCGGCGCTCGGCCGTGACGACCGCGTGCTCGGTCGCGTACACGTGCTCGAACATCGACTCGGTCGACGGGCGGCCCAGGCCGCGCACGAACGTCCGCAGCCGCTCGCCCAGGGCGTCGCCCTCGGCCTCGAGGTCCGCGGCCCACTGCTCGTCCCACGCGCCCTCGGCCTCCAGCAGGAGGCGCATGCGGTCGATGGGGTCCCGACGGCGCCACAGCGCCTCCTGCTCGGAGGTGCGGTAGCGCGTGGGGTCGTCCGAGGTGGTGTGCGCGCCCATGCGGTACGTGTACGCCTCGATGAACGTGGGACCGCCGCCCGACCGCGCCCGCTCGAGCGCCTCGGCCGTCGCGGCGTAGCACGCGAGGACGTCGTTGCCGTCGACGCGCAGGCTCGGGATGCCGAACCCGTGCGCGCGCTGGTGGATGGGCACGCGCGACTGCTTGGTCGTGGGCTCCGAGATGGCCCACTGGTTGTTCTGGCAGAAGAAGACGACCGGGGACTCGTTGACCGCGGCGAAGACGAGGGCCTCGCTCACGTCGCCCTGGGACGTGGCGCCGTCGCCGAAGTAGGTCACGACCGCGGCGTCCTTGGTCGCGTCCCCCGTGCCGACGAGGCCGTCGCGCTGGATGCCCATCGCGTAGCCCGTCGCGTGCAGCGTGTGCGAGCCGATCACGAGCGTGTACAGGTGGAAGTTGTGCGCCTCCGGGTCCCAGCCGCCGTGGTCGATGCCGCGGAACTGGCGCAGGATGTCGGCCACGTCGACGCCGCGCGTCCAGGCGACCCCGTGCTCGCGGTAGGACGGGAAGACGTAGTCCTGCGGGGCCAGCGCGCGACCCGAGCCGATCTGCGCGGCCTCCTGCCCGAGCGCCTGGGGGAAGAGCCCGAGCTC
The DNA here is from genome assembly GCF_015142735.1 of Oerskovia douganii. Classification (GTDB taxonomy): domain Bacteria; phylum Actinomycetota; class Actinomycetes; order Actinomycetales; family Cellulomonadaceae; genus Oerskovia; species Oerskovia douganii. Next base: position 41,711 of record NZ_JACSPN010000005.1, read on the forward strand.
GCCCTGGCGCTGCAGCGACGTCGACTCGTCGTCGAAGCGGCGGGTCAGGACCATGTCGCGGTACAGGCCGCGCAGGGCGTCGGCGTCGAGGTGAGCCACCCGCTCGCGGTAGGCCGCGTTGTCCGGGGTCTCGACCCGCACCCCGGCGGGGGTCAGGAGCTGGAGCAGGTCCGCGTCGACGGGAAGGTCCGCCCCGGTGTCCGGCGAGCCCACGAGCGGGTCGCCGGCAGGCTCGGCTGCGAGGTCGGCCGCGGGGGCGGTGTGCTGCTGGTTCACGCGTTCTCCTTCGGTGCGGCCCGAGGCGTGAGCCCGGGTCGCTCGGGGGCGGTCCTCGGTCGTCTCCAACCGAACCTACGACACCGTAGCTTACGCAAGCGTAGGCTACGAGGCCCTCGGCTCCTCCGCCATTGGAGGACAAACCTTCCCCGCACGTCTTTGGAGGTTCCCTCCAAGCGAGCGTCCGCGTCTCCCCACGAACCAGGGCGTCACGGACGGATCGGTTGGCGCAACCCGTCAGAATCCCGCGCCCCGGACGAGGACGCGCGCCCGCCCGCTCCCGGCCTCGCGCTCACCCCGGCGGGTACACCCCGGGGTAACCCCCGCGCGCACGCAGCGCGTCCCGCTCCCGCGTCACGGGCCACGTCGAGAACGCGAACACCAGGAACATCACGATGTTCAGGAGCGGCACGATCCCGACCAGGACCCACCACCCCGAGTACCCGGCCTTGCGGATGATCTGGATGTACGCGATCAGGAAGATGACGGCGACGGCGGCCCACAGGATCAGGCCCGCCGTGCCGAACAACCAGGCGTACTCGTCCGGGATCTCGTCGACCGTGGGAGTGTCCATACCGGGAGTCTTCTCCCGGGCGGACACGTCGGCAACAGGTGGCGACCGGTACCCGTCAGCGCCAGCCCGCCGCGACCTTCAGGAACGCCTCGGTCGCCTCCTCCTCGCCCACGCTCACCCGGATGCCCTCGCCCGCGAAAGGACGCACCAGCAGCCCGGCGGCCGAAGCGCCCGCGGCGAGCTCCGCCGTCGGGCCGCCCAGCGGGAACCACACGAAGTTCGCCTGCGTCTCCGGCAGGTCCCACCCCTGGTCGCGCAGCCCCTCGACCAGGCGCTCGCGCCGCGAGACCAGGTGCTCGACGCGCTCGAGCAGCTCGTCCTTGACCGACAGCGCCGCCAGGGCCGCGCGCTGCGCGACGTGCGAGACGCCGAACGGCGTCGACACCGCGCGGACGCCCGCCGCGAGAGCGGGCTCGGCGACCGCGTAGCCCACGCGCAGCCCCGCCAGGCCGTAGGCCTTGGAGAGCGTGCGCAGCAGCACCACGTTGGGGTGCGCCGCGAGGACCGCGAGGCCGTCGGGCGCCTGCGGGTCGCGCACGAACTCGAGGTAGGCCTCGTCGAGGACCACCAGGACGTCGCCCGGCACGGACGCGAGGAACGTCGCGAGCTCGCCCGCGTGCACCACCGGGCCCGTCGGGTTGTTGGGCGTGCAGACCAGGACCACGCGGGTCCGGTCGCTGATCGCCGCGGCCATCGCGGGCAGGTCGAGGCGACCGTCCTGCGTCACGGGCACGCGCGCCGAGGTGCCGCCCGCGACCGCGACCGCGATCGGGTACGCCTCGAACGAGCGCCACGGGTAGACGACCTCGTCGCCCGCGTCGACCACGGCCGACAGGATGTGCGCGAGCACGGCCACCGAGCCGTTGCCCACGACGACCTGCGACGCGTCGACCCCCAGGTCCGTGGCGAGCGCCTCCGTCAGGTCGGTCGCGTACATGTCGGGGTAGCGGTTGGTGTCGGCCGCCGCGTCGACGACCGCCGCGACCACCGCGGCGGGCGGCGGGTACGGGTTCTCGTTGGACGACAGCTTGAACGCGCTCGACCCCGGCGCGAGCCGCGCCCCCGGCACGTAGGCCGGCAGCGCGGCGACGGCGGGACGCAGGGGGACACGGGAGGTCTGGGGTGGCAGCTCGGTCACGCCCCCAGGATGCCACTGTCCCCCGCCGCCCGACGGCGCCGCCCACCTCCCGGGCCCACGCACCGGCCCGGGGAGCGCGGTGCGCGCCGGGCACGACCCACCCCTCGACGGCGTGGCCCCGCGGTCCCGTGGACAGGGATGGCAGGATGACATGCATGAGCTTCGTCATCCGCGTCATCGTCACCGGCATCGCGATCTGGCTCACGAGCCTGTTCATCGACGACCACTTCGCGATCGTCGGCTCCGACACCGTCGGCGGCCAGATCGTCATCGTCCTGGCCGTGGCCCTCATCTACTCGCTCGTCAACGCGATCATCAAGCCGATCGTGCAGATCATCTCGATCCCGCTCTACATCCTCACGCTCGGCCTGTTCACGCTCGTCGTGAACGCCCTGATGCTGATGCTCACGGCGTGGATCACCGAGCAGACCGACTGGGGCATCCGCATCGAGGGCGGGTTCTGGTGGGCGCTGCTCGCCGCGCTCATCATCGGCGTGCTGAACTTCGCGATCTCCGCGGTCGTCGCGCCCAAGTCACGAGTCTGACCGTGCGGGCCTGACCGTGCGGGCCTGACCGTGCGGCCTGACCGTGCGGGCCCGCCGGTCAGTCGGTCCGCGCGCGCACGAGCCCCGACTCGTAGGCGAGCACCACGGCCTGCAACCGGTCGCGGACCCCGAGCTTGGCGAGGATGCGCCCCACGTGGGTCTTGACGGTCGTCTCCGACAGGAAGAGCCGGTCGGCGATCTCAGCGTTCGACAGGCCCTCCGCGATGCAGTGCAGCACGTCCGTCTCGCGCGGCGTGAGACCCGCCAGCCGGGGATGCGTCGCGCCGGCGGCCGGGGCCGCGCCGGACTCCGGGAACCGGTCGGCGAACAGCTCGAGCATGCGCCGCGTCACCCGCGCCGAGACCACGGCGTCCCCCGAGGCCACCGTCCGGACCGCCGTCACGAGCTCGGCCGGACCCGCGTCCTTGAGCAGGAAGCCGCTCGCCCCGGCACGCAACGCCGCGAACGCGTACTCGTCCAGGTCGAACGTCGTCAGGACGAGGACCCGGACGCCGGGATGCTCCGCGACGATGTCCCGGGTCGCGTCGATGCCGTTGACGCCGGGCATGCGCACGTCCATGACGACGACGTCCGGCCGCAACGCCCGGACCTGGTCGACCGCGCTCCCCCCGTCGGCCGCCTCGCCGACGACCTCGACACCCTCCGCGCTCTCCAGCAGGAGCCGGAAGCCCATGCGGACCAGCGCCTGGTCGTCGACCAGCAGGACCTTCGTCATGCGACTCCCTCGTTCAGCGGCAGGACCGCACGGACCTGCCATCCTGCCCCGTTCCGCCCCGCCTCGACCGTCCCGCCGAACACCGCGGCGCGCTCACGCATCCCGACGAGCCCGCGCTGCGCCCCGTGGGCCGGCTCGACGGGGACCGTGGGGCCGCCGTCGGTCACGATGACCTCGACGTGCTCCCGGCCCCGGGTGACCCCCACCTCGACCGCAGGCGTGCCCGGCGCGTGCCGCAGCACGTTGGTCAAGGCCTCCTGGACCATCCGGTAGACGGCGAGCTGCATGCTCGCGTCGAGGCCGTCGAGGCCTGCGTCGGTCAGGCCCGACGCCGTGACCGGCAGGTCGGCCGTGCGGAAGCGCTCGACGAGCGCGGTCAGGTCGGGGGTGCCCGGCTGAGGTTCGAGCGGCGCGCCTCCGACGGTGCTCGCCGGCGTCCCCACGTCGCTCGCCGGCGTCCCCGCAGCGGCCACCGGCCCGTCGGCACCGTCGCCGTCGTCGTCGTGCAGGACGTCCAGGACGCGCCGCATGTCGCCGAGCGCCGAGCGTCCCGTCGCGACGAGCTCGTCGAGCGCGGTGCGTGACCGGTCGGGCGCCCAGTCGATCGCGGCGGCCGCACCCCCGCCGAGCGCGACCATGACCGAGATGCTGTGCGCGACGACGTCGTGCATCTCGCGCGCGATGCGCGCCCGCTCCGCCGCCTGCGCCAGCCGCTCGCGCTGCTCCAGGTCCCGCGCGAGCGCGTTGGCGGCGTCCACGAACGCCGCGACGTGCAGCCGACGGTTGCGCACGCTCGTCCCCAGCGCGACCGCGAGGAGCGCGAGCACCAGGACGGGGACCGCGGTCTGGTACCAGACCGCGCTCTGGAGGAAGGCCCCCACCCGCCCGGCCGCGGCCTCGGCGGCGTCCCCCGGGTCGAGCCCCATGCTGATGGCGCCCACCGTCGTCGCCAGGGGCAGCAGGCGGGCACCGACCAGCAGGGCGGCCACCGACGCGGCGCACACGGCCCACGTCACGACCGGCCGCCTCGACCGCGCGACCGCGTACAGGGCGATCGCGACCCCCACCTCGAAGCCCGACGTCGCCCCCGTGGCCGCGAGCGCCGCCACGCCCAGGACGCTCATGACCACGGCCACGAGAACCGGACGGCGACGCCGCCAGCACAGCGCCACCGCCCCGCACACCGTGAGCGCCAGCGACGTGAGCTGCATCTGCAGGACCTGCTCCCCGCCCAGGTAGGCGTGCAGGACGTACATCGAGTCCGCGCCCAGGCCCATGAGCGACGCCCAGGCGGCGAAGCACACGACGAGCAGCACGTCCACGACGACCGGGTGCCGCACCAGGTACCGGCGGACCGGCCCCAGCCGGCGCGCGGACAGCTCGGTGAAGACCGGGGGCGGTGCAGACGTCTCGTTGCTCATGCTCTCTCCTCGACCACGAGCCACCCGCCCGGGGGCGGTGCCGCGCTGGGGGCGGGTACCACGCTCAGGCGTCCCGACGACGCAGGAGCACCCCGGCGACGGCGAGCACCACGACGACCCACACGAGCAGTACACCGTAGCCGCCCCAGGGGGACAGCGCCGTGCTGCTCGACGTGGTGATCACCGAACCGACGGCCTCCGACTGGAGCAACCGGCTGCCCGCGCTCGACGGCAGGTACGTGACGAACGTCTGGACCGGTCCCCACGGGATCGCGGCGAGCCCGTTCTCCACGACGAGCAGGAGGCCGAGCACGATCGTGATGCCCCCGGCCGAGCTCCGCACGATCGTGCCGATGCCGAACGCGAGCGCCGTCACGGCCGCCAGGTAGAGCGGGACGCCCAGGACGATCCGGGCGTCCTCCGCCCGTGCGAGGTCCACCGACATGCCGGTCGCGTCGAACCACGCGGCGCCGGCCGCCCACGCGAGCGCGACCCCGGCGAGCGAGGCCGCCGCCACGGCGCCGACCGTGACCACGAGCTTGGCCCCCAGGGCCGGGACGCGGGCCGGCGCGGCTGCGAGCGTCGACCGGATCTGCCCCGTCCCGTACTCCCCCGTGACGGCGAGCACGCCCAGCGTGCAGAACGCGAGCTGGGACAGCACCACCCCGGACGTCACGTACACGGCCCCGACCAGGCCCGGGCTCCCGACCGCCTCCGGGACCTGGGCGATGCTCGTCATCCGCGACGCGGCGAGCGCGGGCAGGAACAGCAGGCCGACGCCGAGGACCCACCAGCTCGACCGGAGCGAACGGAGCTTGGTCCACTCGGCCGCGACGAGCCGGCCGAAGGTCGCGGGGCGGACGGGCACGAGCCGGGACGGTGTGCTGGCGGGTCCTGCGGCGGGCCCCCCGGGGGCGGGCGCGGCCGGGCCGGGCGCGGCCGGGGCGAGGGTCGTCGGTCCGGCGGGCGCGCTGGTGGCGGACCCAGCCGGGCCGAGGGTCGTCGGTCCGGCGGGCGCGCTGGTGGCGGACGCGCTGGTGGCGGACGCGCTGGTGGCGGGCGTGGTCATCGAGAGCCTCCGAGGCTGGCGCGGCCCGGCGCGGGAGCGCCGGGGACGGGGGTCGAGCGGTACTCGACCGCGTCGGCGGTCAAGCGCAGGTAGGCGTCCTCGAGCGAGGTCCGCACGGGGGCGAGCTCGTGGACGGCGACCCCGACGGTCGCCGCGGCGGCGACCACCTCCGGGGCCGTGCACCCCGTCACGTCGAGCACGTCACGCTCCACGGACGTGACACCCACCCCCGGGCGACGACGCAGCTCCCGTTCGAGCTCCGCGGTCATGGGCGTCCGGACCCTGACCGTGGCCGTCTGGGCCCGGGCCACGATCTCCGCCAGGGGGGCGTCGGCGATCACACGGCCACGGCCGAGGACGACGAGGTGGTCCGCCGTGAGCGCCATCTCGCTCATGAGGTGCGAGGACAGCAGCACGGTCCGCCCCTCGGCCGCCAGACCGCGCAGCAGCGTGCGCACCCACAGCACGCCCTCGGGGTCCAGCCCGTTGACGGGCTCGTCGAGGATCAGCGTCCGAGGATCACCGAGCAGCGCCGACGCGATCCCGAGGCGCTGCCCCATGCCGAGCGAGAACGTCCCCGCACGCCTGCGTGCCACGGGCCCGAGCCCCGTGGACTCGATCACCTCCTCGACGCGGCGGCGCCCGAGCCCGTGCGTCCTCGCCTGGGCGAGCAGGTGGTCCCTGGCCGACCTTCCCGGGTGCACCGCCCGCGCGTCGAGCAGGCTGCCCACCTCCCCCAACGGGGCGCGGTGCCGTGCGTAGGGTGCGCCGTTGACCGTGACCGTCCCGGCCGTCGGCCGGTCCAGCCCGACGATCATCCGCATGGTCGTCGACTTCCCCGCACCGTTGGGCCCCAGGAACCCGGTGACCACCCCGGGCCGGACCGTGAACGAGACGTCGTCGACCGCCGTCTTCTCCCCGTACCTCTTCGTCAGGCCTGCTGCCTGGATCATGTGCGTGCTCCTCCGTCGGTGACCTCCTCAACGTAGGAGCGCAGCCCCCTGCCCGGGACGTCCACAGGGACGAGATCCCGCGGCGCGCAGGGTCCTCCCTTCGGAGGACCCTCACGGACCGTCCCGCCTCCGCCCCGCCCCGCGCCTCCCTGCGGGCCGACGCCCGCAGCGGAGGCGACGTCACGGCGGTGCGACGGCGAGCGGGGCGAGCGCCCCGCGGAAGTAGCGCTCCTCGACGCGCCTCCCGGAGACCGCTCGCTCGATCGCGTCGAGGTTGTCCGCGAGCCCTGGCTGGCCGACCTCGCGGGCGCGGCCCAGGACGTCGACGTGGAACGGCACGCCGTGCGGGACCACTGCCCTGGTCTCGGGCGCCCCGGCGGCGTCGAGGTCCGCACGGACCGTGACGCGGTCGGGGCCGACCGGGTTGTCGGTGCCGTCGAGCTGGGAGATCACCTCCTGCTCGATCTCGACGTGCGTCCCGCGCACCGTCGTGGGCAGCGTCGCCCCGCCGACGGGCGCGCCGGCCGTCAGGACGTGCCGGACGTCGTAGCGGGGGCCTCCACCCGCGCGGCCCGCTCCCGCCCCGGTCGCCGCGGCCGCGACGGCCATCGCGACCATGCCGCCCTGCGAGTGGCCGACGAGCACGACCTCCTCCCCCTCGGGGATCTCGGCCTGACGCATCGCGGCGAGGACGTGCGCGGTGCTGTCGGCGTCGTCCCCCTGCACCAGGTCGAAGTTGGAGGTCATGCTGAACGGCGTCGTCGCGCTGCCGAGCTGGGTGCCCGGCACGGTCACGACCCAGGTGGCCTTCTCGTCCTCGTCGACGTACTTCTCGACCGACACGACCGAGTCCGGGAGGCCGTTGCCCTTGCCGTAGACCACGTCGATCCCGGACAGGAGGTCCTCGGCGCTGTGCGCGACGGGCTTGCTGAAGCCGGCGGGCAGGGCCTCGCCGGTCAGCTCGGTCGTGACGACGGCCGGGGCGAACCTCCGCCGGTAGGACTCGGTCATGCCCCGCAGCATCCCGGCGGCCTCTCCCACGGCCGAGCGGTCCTCGAGGTCGGGCACCGGGTTCACGCGCGCGAGGAAGGTGCTCAGGTCACGGACGGCCTCGTCGTGGTAGGCCGCGGAGCCCCGGACGAACCGCTCCCAGCGGACGCCCTGCCCTGCCGCTGCCCACACCGCGACGTCCACCAGCCCCGCGCCCACGGCCAGCACGACCCCGGTGCCCGGTACGCGCGCGACCCACGACAGGAAGCCCTCGACGCCGGACTCGCTCTCCTCGTAGATCCCTGCGGCCTTGCGGAGCCTGTCGACCAGCCCGTCGAGCCGGCGTCCGGCGATCAGCAGCGCGTCGGTGCAGGCGGCGATCTCCTCGAGCAGCGCGGAGCGGGCCGCGGCAACCTCCGGCGGGACGGGGGTCCACGACGCGGGGAGCCCCGGGTCGAGCGACGGGTGGCACGCGGCCCTCCCGCCCGCCCAGGCCACCGAGGACGGCGGCGGGTCGAGGATCCCGCTGACCAGCCCGTGCGCGCGTCGGCCGTGAGCGAGGGCGGCCTCGACCCGCAGCACGGCCTCGGTCACGACCGCGGCGGCCGCCACCAGGTCGGCCGTCTCGACGCTCGTCACTCCCCCGGAGACGACGATCCCCGCGGTCGGGTCCGGCGGGCGGCTCATCGCAGGCTCGCCTCGGCGTTCGCGGCGTCGACGGCCCGGAGGTACCGGACGGCCGCCCCGACGGCCCGGTCGGCCTCGATGTCCGCCCGGCGCAGCGCGTCCACCGCATCGGCGACGAGGTCGCGGTACCCGTCCGACGCCTTGCCCTTCCACGCGACGTCGGCGCTCCTGCGCACCAGCGCGACGGCCTGGGCCGCCTGGTCCGCCGCGCGCTGCAGCTCGGGGCGGGGATCGGCGGCGTCGAGCGTGGAGGGCCAGGAGGGGGACGAGGCGAGGGTCGACATGCCGCAGACCGTAGGGCGTGCCGACCACGTCCTGGCAGCCCGCGCACCTGCCTGTGGGCGGGAGGATCGCGTGCTGGGCCTGTGCACGGCCAGGTCCGCCACGGCCCGTGGCAGGGCGGGGAGACGACCGCGAGACGCCCGCTCCGCCGTCGGGCACGCGTGGGAGAATGGCGCCATGCCTACGGACTCCGCCGACTCCGCCGCGCCTGTGACCACCACCCAGCGCGCCACGCTCGCCGACATCACCCCGCCCATCGCCCTGGGCCCGCTCGACGGGCGCTACCGCGGCGCCGTCGCGCCCCTGGTCGACCACCTGAGCGAGGCCGCGCTCAACCGCGAGCGCCTCCACGTCGAGGTCGAGTGGCTCATCCGTCTCACCGAGGGCCCCGTGGTCCCGGGCGCGCCCACGCTGAGCGACGCCGAGAAGGCGTACCTGCGCGCGATCGTCACGGACTTCGACGCCGCGGGCATCGCCGAGCTGGGGGAGATCGAGCGCGTCACGGTGCACGACGTCAAGGCGATCGAGTACTACATCAAGCGTCGCCTCGAGGCCGCCCCGGGCGTCCTGGGCGAGGGCACGGTCCTGCCGTCGGCGGGCGAGCTGGTGCACTTCGCGTGCACGAGCGAGGACATCAACAACCTGTCGTACGCGCTCATGGTGCAGGGCGCGGTGCGCGACGTGTGGCTGCCCGCCGCGACGGCCCTCACGGACCAGCTCGCGGACATGGCGCGCGAGCACGCGGCCGTCCCGCTGCTGAGCCGCACGCACGGCCAGCCGGCGACGCCGTCCACCCTGGGCAAGGAGCTCGCAGTGCTCGCGCACCGCCTGCGCCGCCAGCTGCGCCGCATCGAGGGCGCCGAGTACCTCGGCAAGCTCAACGGCGCGACGGGTACCTACGGTGCGCACACGGTCGCCGTCCCGGGCATCGACTGGCCGGCCGTCTCGAAGTCCTTCGTGGAGAGCCTCGGGCTGACGTGGAACCCGCTGACGACGCAGATCGAGTCGCACGACTGGCAGGCCGAGCTCTACAGCGACATGGCCCGCTTCAACCGCATCCTCCACAACCTCAGCACCGACGTGTGGACGTACATCTCGCTCGGCTTCTTCAAGCAGATCCCGGTACCGGGCGCGACGGGGTCCTCGACCATGCCGCACAAGGTCAACCCGATCCGCTTCGAGAACGCCGAGGCGAACCTCGAGATCTCCTGCGCGCTGCTCGACACGCTCGCCTCGACGCTCGTGACGTCGCGCCTCCAGCGCGACCTCACGGACTCGACGACGCAGCGCAACATCGGCCCGGCGTTCGGCCACTCGCTGCTCGCGGTGGACAACGTCTCGCGCGGCCTGCGCGCCCTCGCGGTCAACGCGGACCTGCTCGCCGCGGACCTCGACGCCAACTGGGAGGTGCTCGGTGAGCCCATCCAGTCGGCCATGCGCGCGGCGTCGGTCGCGGGCGTCCCCGGCATGGAGAACCCGTACGAGCGCCTCAAGGACCTCACGCGCGGGCACCGCCTGACGGGCGAGGAGATGCGGGAGTTCGTCCAGGGCCTCGGCCTGCCCGACGACGTCACGCGCCGCCTCACGGACCTCACCCCGGGCACGTACACGGGCATCGCGGAGCAGCTCGTGGGCGAGTACCTGGACTGACCGGGGTACCCGGGTGCCGAGAACGGGGTTGAGGTCGCGATCCGTCGAATGGCGACCTCAACCCCGTTCTCGTCCGCGGGCGACCGGTCAGGTCGGCGTGCCGAGCAGCGCGCGGTGCGCGGCGCGCACCTCGGCGAGCTCGTCGAGCCGGTTCACGACCCAGCGCGCGGCGACGACCGCGAGCAGCGCGCAGCCGACCAGGGCGAGGACGTTGCCCGCGTCCACGGCCTCGGCGTTCACGTTCCCCGACCAGAACAGCCCTGAACGCCCGAGCCCGACACCCACGACTCCCCCCAGCAGGACGGGAACGGCTTGCCGGGTCCGCGACCAGAGCGCCGCGCCGGCCAGGACGGCGACGACCGGTGCGACGAACCCCCCGAGGGTCCACGCGCTCCCGTACGGAGCCACCCACCACGGGGCGCCGTTCCAGGCGTTGTCGGGCGCGATCACCATGACGTACGCGCCGAGGGCGCCGACCACGGCCCCCGCCGTCCCGGCCGCTCGGCCCCACCGGCGCCCAGGTGCCAGGCGACGGTCGTGCTCCGCGACGACCACCGCGTGCGCGACCAGCCCGAGGACCCACCCGGCCTCGAGGTAGGCGGTGTGCTCGCGCCCCGACCCCACGAGCACCACGAGCGTCACGAGCCCCGCGACGGCCGCGGCCGCGACCAGTGCGCGGCCCGTGCGGGCGAGGCCCGCGAGCACCGCCACGACCCCGACGCACCAGACCGCCCAGGTCGGCGCCAGGGGCGCGACCTGCAGGAGGAGCGGTGCGCCGTCGCCACCCAGGGTCCAGGCGGCGTGGGCGAGAGCCCTCGCCGCATGGATCCCGAGGACCGCCGGGAGCAGCACCGTCAGCAGGCCGGTCGCGGCGCGGCGCTGCCGGGCGGTCGATCCGAGCGGCGCGAGCAGCCACTCCCTCGCGGCGGCGCGCAGCAGGTCGGTGCGCTCGGCCGGTGTCGGGCGGGACTGGCCCGGCGCGGCGCCGTCGAGCAGGTGCCCGAGCACCTCGGTGCCGTGGTCGCGGCGATAGGCGAACGGGAAGAGACGCACCAGGCGGCGGTAGTCACGGACGAGCACGGGCGCGACGGGCAGGGCCTGGTCGGTCTGGCCGTGCTCGGCGCCGGCGGCCGTCATGCGGGCACCGGTCCTGCACCCAGGCCCGACGGCGCCGCCCCCGTCGTGCGTCCGGGCGCGGCGGTTCGTGGGCTGCGTCGGGCGCCCAGGCGTTCCAGGGCGCGGCGGGCCTGGGCCTCGGCCCGGTGCGCCTCGGCCTCGAGCCGCACCCCGCCCTCGGTCGTGAGCCGGTAGTACCGGCGCAGGCGGGAGTCGACGACCTCCTCGTGGTCGACCTCGACGAGCCCTGCGGCGACGAGCCGGTCGATCGCGCCGTAGAGGGTCCCGACGCGCAGGGTGATGCGGCCCTCCGAGCTGGCCTCGACGTCCTTGGCGATGCCGTAGCCGTGCAGCGGGCCGGTCGCGAGCGCCGACAGGACGAGGAACGCGGGTTCCTGGAGCGGTTTGGATGCCATGCCGAGGAACATACTCTCGTCACGAATCCATCGGAATCCGACACGCCGGGCCGCGCCCCCTCGAGCGCTCGCACCCGCTTTTCCGCGCCGAGAACGGGGTTGAGGTCGCGATCCGTCGAATGGCGACCTCAACCCCGTCCTCGGCAGCGGCCGACCGGCCAGACCGCCCCTGCGCACCCACGAGCGACATGGCGCAAACCTTCACAAACTGTGAGAACTATGAAACTCTCTTCCATGCATCGGACCCGTACCAATGGAGGCATGGACATGACGCACCACCCGACCGACCCCGACGAGGCCACCCCCGTGCCCGGCACCCCCACACCCAGCGGGCTCGGCCGCCGCGGCTTCCTCACGCTCGCGACCGCAGGCGTCGCGGCCAGCACGCTGAGCGTGACGATCGGCTCCCTGTCCCCCGCGGCAGCCGCGACCGCACCCGTCCCCGCGACGGGAGCTGCGCCGTCGGGCCCCCTGCCGCGCAAGCGCGAGCTGCGCGCCATGTGGATCTCGAGCGTCGTCAACATCGACTGGCCCTCGGCCGCCGGGCTCAGCGCCGAGCAGCAGAAGGCCGAGTACCTGCACTGGCTCGACGTCGCCCAGCAGCACCGCCTCAACGCCGTGTTCGTGCAGGTCAGGCCCACGGCCGACGCGTTCTGGCCCAGCCCCCACGAGCCGTGGTCGCAGTACCTGACCGGGGCCCAGGGCAAGGACCCCGGCTACGACCCGCTCGCGTTCGTCGTCGAGGAGTCGCACAAGCGCAACATCGAGATCCACGCCTGGTACAACCCGTACCGCGTCTCGATGCAGGCCGACCCCGCCCAGCTCGTCCCCGAGCACCCCGCCCGCCGGCACCCCGAGTGGGTGTGGGCCTACGGCGGCAAGCTCTACTTCGACCCGGGCCTGCCCGAGGCCCAGGAGCACATCCAGCGGGCGATCCTGCACTCGGTCGAGAACTACGACCTCGACGGCGTGCACTTCGACGACTACTTCTACCCCTACGCGGTCGCGGGCCAGACCATCCCCGACGCGCACACCTACGCGACGCACGGCGCGGGCTTCGCGACCGTCGAGGACTGGCGCCGCCACAACGTCGACACGTTCGTGCAGTCCATCTCGCAGCGCATCAAGCAGGTCAAGCCGTGGGTCAAGTTCGGGATCAGCCCGTTCGGGATCTGGCGGAACGCCTCGACCGACCCTCGCGGCTCGGCCACGAGCGGCTCGCAGTCCTACGACATGCAGTTCGCCGACACGCGCAAGTGGGTCACCGAGGGGTGGCTCGACTACATCAACCCGCAGATCTACTGGCAGATCGGGCTCGCCGTCGCGGACTACGCCCGGCTCGTGCCGTGGTGGGCCGAGGTCGCGGCACAGTCCGGCACGCAGCTCTTCGTCGGCGAGGCGCTCTACAAGGTCACGTCGGGGGTCTTCACCGACCCTGCCGAGATGTCGAACCACCTGACCTTCACGCAGCAGGTCGACGCCGAGGTCGCGCCCGTGCTGGGCAACGTCTACTTCTCGGCCAAGCACGTCCCCGCCGACCCGCAGGGCTCCATGACCCGGGTCCTCGAGGACCACTACCGTCACCCAGCGCTCGTGCCCGCGATGCCCCGGCTCGGGGTCTCGCCGCTGCGCGTCCCGGTCCTCGCCAACGCCCGACGGGTCCCCGAGGGCGTCCGGCTGCACTGGAACGACACGGGCCCCCGCCGGACCCGGGCCACGTCCTTCGCGGTCTACCGGGTCGAGGGCGACGCCCGCCACATCGACATCGAGGACGCGACCCACCTCGTCGCGACGGTCCGCACCTCGGGGCACGTCGTGCAGGACTGGGTGGACGAGACCGCGCTCACCGGACGCCGCTACACCTACGCGGTGACGGCGCTCGACCGGCTGTGGAACGAGTCGCGGCCCAGCGGGGTGCGCCGGGTCTGACGCGCCCGCTGCCCTCGCCGCCTGACGGCGGCACGGGAGGACGGCGGCACGGGAGGACGGCGGCGCACGGCGGGACGTCCCGCCTCGTGCTCCCGTCCTCCCGCGGCGCGTCCTCGCGGCACCTGCGGCACGCGCGGCCTCACGCGGGCAGCGCGAACCGCCCGTCCGGGTCGAGCTCGCGGCGCACGGTCGCGAGGTGCGCCTGGTCGCTCGGCGACCACAGGTCGAACGGCGCGGCCTCGCTGATCGCCCCCGCGAAGTTCGCCTGGGTGCGCCCCAGCGACCAGGGGCGTGCGGCCTCGAGCAGGCCGTTGATCGCCGCCGGCACCGCCTCCGCGAACAGCTCCGGGACGGGGAGGCCGATCGTGAAGAGGGCGAACGCGGCGTCACGGCCCGTGACGGAGTCGGGGCCGTGCGTGCCGTCGGCGAGCGCCCCGCCGAGGTGCCGGATCTCGGTCATCATGAGCGGGGTCTGCGTCTGGGGTCCGGCGAACTCGAGCACCGCGTCGGCCGTCCGGGGCTCGAACGTGTGCAGGAGGGTCGACCCGTCGAGGAACGGCATGGGATCGGTCGGGTCGGCGTGCACCCCCCCGATCTGGGCGTAGGGGATCTCGGCGATCGAGTCCATCACGATCGGCACGGTCGTGCGCAGCGGCGCGATGGCCCGCAGGACCTCGGACAGCGGCCGCGTCGAGGCCACGCGGACGTTCGCGACGTACTGGCCGCGCAGCGGCTCGGGCACGAGCTCGAGCGGCGGCAGGCGCAGCAGCGCGACCGAGGTCGTGATGTCCGACGGCGCCGTCGCGACCCAGTCGGCGTAGGTGCGGAAGAGTGTCGCGGCGTCGTCGCCCAGGGCGAAGAAGTTCCCGCCCGTGACCGTCTCCAGGTTCAGCAGGCGAACCGTCACGGAGGTCACGACGCCGAGCCCCCACTTGCCGCCGCGCAGGGCACGCAGCACCTCGGGGTGGTGGGCCTCGTCGACGTGGATCAGCTCGCCGTCGCCCGCGACGACGTCCGCCTCGACGAGGTAGCTCGACCCGAAGCCGACCTCGCGCGCCAGCGGACCGATCCCGCCGCCGAGGAGGAAGCCGACCGCTCCCACGTCGGGCGACGACCCGGTGACGGCCGCGAGCCCGAGGGGGGTGACGACGTCGAGCACGTCCCGCCAGCGGGTCCCCGCCGCGATGCGGGCCGTGCGTGCGGGCTCGTCGACCTCGACCCCGGTCAGGCCCGCGGTGCTGAGCGCGATCCCGCCGTCGATCCCCCGCGCGAACCCGTGGCCCGTGCTGAACACCGTGACGGGCAGCCCGAAGAGCTTGGCGGTGCGGACGGTCGCCTGGACGTCCTCGGGGGACGTGGCGTGGACGACGTAGTCGGGGTGGTGCTCGACCGCGACGTTCATGCCGGAGAGCCGGGCATCGGGGTCCGTCCCGGCGAGGACGCGGCCGGTGACGCTCTGTCCGAGCGCGGCGAGCACGACGTCCTGAGTGGTCTCGTGGGCAGTCATGGGAAGTACCTCTCGCAGGATGGTGGCGCGGAGCAGCGCTATCAGAGAGGGAGGACTGGGAGCGCTTCCGGTGACAGTCCCGCCGCGGGTGACGGAAATGTCCTCCCACGGGTCGTGCGCGCCACGCGGAGGCGCCCCCCGTGGAGCCGCGCCATGATGGGCAAGGGCGCGCGCACGCCCCCGGAGCCGAGGAGCGACGATGCCCCACCCCACGGACCACCCCCAGCCCACCCCCGTCGCCCCGCTGCGCGGCACGCCCCCGCCCGAGCTCCGCCGGCAGGAGGGCCGTGCGGCCCGCACGCTCCTGCCCCGGAGCACCACCGCGACCTGGGAGCCGCCCGCCGACCGTCGCGACCCCGTCGGGATCCTCACCGCGCAGAACGCGAGCCGCGTCCCGGACCTCGTGCCGCTGCGCATGGGCCGCATGGCCGCGACCCCGTTCTCGTTCTTCCGCGGCGCGGCCGCGGTCATGGCCGCCGACCTCGGCACCGGACCACGCTCCGGTCTGACCGTGCAGCTATGCGGCGACGCGCACCTCGCGAACTTCGGCGGCTTCGCGTCCCCCGAGCGCTCCCTCGTGTTCGACGTCAACGACTTCGACGAGACCCACCACGGCCCGTTCGAGTGGGACGTGCAACGGCTCGCGGCCAGCCTGGAGATCGCGGGCCGCCACCGCGACCTGCCCCCGGCCGCGAGGCAGCAGATCGTCCTGGCGGCCGCGCGCGCCTACCGGGAGACGCTCCGGACGTTCGGGGACATGGGCCACCTCGACGTGTGGCACGTCCAGCTCCGTGGCACGGAGGTCGTCGAGAAGTGGCGGGACTCCGTCCCGCGGAGCGTCGTCGACAACCTGGGCAAGGCCCTGCGCAAGGCACGGACCAAGGACCGGCAGAAGGCCCGCCGCCGCCTCACCCGGGTCGACGACGACGGCGAGCTGCGCTTCCGCAGCGACCCGCCCCTGCTCGTCCCGGTGCGCGAGCTGTTCGACGACGACGAGCAGTCGCGCCTGCTCCAGGTCGTGGTCGGTGCGCTGTCCGACTACGGCGAGTCCCTGACGGGGGCCCGTCGCGTCCTGCTCGAGCGCTACCGGCTCGTGGACCTGGCACGGCGGGTCGTCGGGGTCGGGAGCGTGGGCACGCGGTGCTGGGTCGCGCTCCTGGTGGGCCGCGACAACGACGACCCCTTGTTCCTGCAGGTCAAGGAAGCCGAGCCGTCGGTCCTGGAGGCGTACACGTCCCCCAGCCCGTACCCCGAGAACGGGCGGCGCGTCGTCGAGGGCCAGCACCTGCTCCAGGCCACGAGCGACGCCCTGCTCGGGTGGAACACCGTGCAGGGCGCGGACGACCGTCGGCACGACTACTACTTCCGCCAGCTCTGGGACTGGAAGGTGTCGGCCGACCTCGACTCGATGGTTCCCGAGGCCATGGCCGCGTACGCGCAGATGTGCGCGTGGGTCCTCGCGCGCGGCCACGCCCGGTCCGGCAACGCGCTCGCGATCGGGAGCTACCTCGGCAAGGGCGACGTCGCCGACCGCTCGTTCGCCGAGTTCGCGACCCGCTACGCCGACCAGAACGAGCTCGACCACCGTGCCCTGCTCGACGCGATCGCCGCAGGGGACGTCGAGGCCGTCACGGGCGTCTGAGGCCGGCCCTCGCCAGGAACGTGCCCGACGGCGGCGCTCGCCTCACGCGCCCGGCCGCGCGGGCGTCAGATCTGGTCGAGGCGACGCAGGATCGCCCCCTCCCGCAGGGCCCACGGGCAGATCTCGACCTCGGCGACCTTGAGCGCCTTCATGGTCTCCTCCGCGACCACGCCGCCCGCGACGATCTGGAAGGTCCGCTCGGCCGTGATGCCCGGGAGCTCGGTGCGGCCCGACGCCGGGATGCGCGCGAGGCGCGGCACCCAGTCCGCGAGCTGCGAGCGCTCCATGCGCCACCGTTCCTCCGGCCCCACGACCGCGACCTTCATGCCCGCGAGCCGCGCGAGCGACCGGAACGTCTTGGACGTCGCGACCACGTGGTCCGGGCGCGGCAACGCCTTGACCTCACCCAGCGCCCCCGCCAGGACCTCCCGCACGTGCGCGCGCAGCGCGGCGACCTGCCTGGCCGAGGGCGGGTCGTCGGGCAGGAACTCGATCGTCATCCGACCGGCGCCGAGCGGGACCGAGACCGCGACGTCGGGCTCCTCGTCGAGGCCCGACGCGATCTCGAGCGAGCCCCCACCGATGTCGAGCACCATGAGGCGGCCAGAAACCCACCCGTGCCACCGCCTCGCGGCGAGGAACGTCAGCCGTGCCTCCTCGGGCCCCGACAGGACCTCGATCGGGACACCGACGCGCTCCTCGATCGCGGCCAGCACCTCCGCGCCGTTGGTCGCCTCGCGCAGCGCCGAGGTCGCGAGGGCCAACGACTCCTCGGCCTCGTACTCGCGGGCCAGGGCAGCGGCCTCGTCGGCGGCGACCAGGAGCGCGTCGACACCCTCGGCCGAGATCGAGCCGTCCGGCTGCAGGTAGCGCATGAGCCGGACGACCGAGCGGCCGGACGCCGCCGGGTCCGGGCGCGCGCCCCGCTCGGCGTCCACGACGAGCATGTGGACCGTGTTGGAACCGATGTCGAGCACCCCGAGTCGCATCAGGCCACGGTAGCGGTCACCCGTCCGGGACGGGCGCGCCGGGACGGCAGGCGCGCCGTCCGCCTAGGACTCGTGGTTCGCGCCGTGCATGGTGCGGTTCGTGCGGCCGACGAGGCGACGCACGTGCGTGTCCGCACCCCGCTCGGCCGCGGTCGCGGACCGGGTGTCGCGGCGGTGGTCGTGGCGCTTGCCGGTGTTGCGGTACCGCCCCCACGTGAGCCCGTAGAACAGGGGACCGGCGAGCAGCAGCGCGATGACGACGACCGCCTTGACGGCCCCCTCCTCGCCGGACGAGGAGTCGGCGACGACGGTGAGCGCTTCCAGGGCGAGCACGTGCATCAGAGTCCGATCACGACGAGGAGGAGGGCCGCGACGGCCGCCACGGCCTCCACGACCACGGACACGGCGAGCAGCCGACGGTGGTTGACCGGGACCGACCCCATGGTCTCCCCCGTCCTGCCGTTGACCGCGACGTAGTGCAGGCGCGAGCTCCCGTTCCGGCGGACCTCGTTGTAGGAGTACAACCACACCGGCAGGTACGCGGCGACCCAGCGCTGCCCGACGACCGTGAGCCGCTCGTGGTCCCACCGGACGCCGCGGTCGTAGAACTCGACCATGTCCCGGGCCCGGAACCGGGCGATCTCCTTGGCCTGGGCGAACGCGGGCTCACGCACGCCGTCGACGTCGGTGTCGCGCCGCTCGGCCGTGAACCCCGACAGGTAGCCGGAGTCGTAGCGCACCGCGTTCTCGACGTCGAACGGCAGGATCGTGTTGATGACGTTGTTCGTCCGGGCCCCGGCGCCGTGGTCGCGCCGGTCGGCCGACGACTCGATCGTCAGGTCGTCGACGTGCAGGTCGAACTCGCGCACGACGTCGTACAGATCGGCGTCGTAGCGCGTCTCCGACCGCTCCTGGCCGTTCGCGTCCTTGATCGTCACGGTGTACCTGCGCACGAGGTGCTCGCCCTGCCCCTCCAGCCGGGCCTTGGCGTTGAGGTCGACGACGAGGTACGGCATGTAGACGCCGACGACGTTCTCCGGGACGAACTCGGCACGGAACCGTGGGTGCGCGTAGAACTGCCGCTTGCCCACGAACTCCCTGACCCGCTCGACCGCGTCGGCCTGCGGCAGCCGGAACGGAAGCAGCACGTCGGGCACGGCACCGTTCGGGATCTGCTGGTTGACCGACAGGACGCTGCGGCACCAGTGGCAGCGAGCCTGGGTGCCGTGCGCCGTGTCGACGACGACGTCCGCCCCGCACCCCGTGCACCGGAACGTCAGGACCTCGTCGGACGAGGGGACGATGTCGGTGCTGCCCGACCCCAGCACGACGCCCTTGAGCGACCCGATGTCCCCGTCGAGCCCGAGGTCGGCGAGCGTCACGGCGCTCACCCACTCGTACCGGCAGAACCCGCAGCGCAGGGTGGCCTTGGCGATGTCGTACGCGATCTCGGTCGCCCCGCACCGGATGCACTTGACCAGGCCGTCCTGCGCACCGGCGTCGGTGCGCACCACGGTCGGGCCCCCGGTCTGGCCTCCCGTCTGCGGCGCCCCGGGGTGCGGGCCGCCGGCCCCGGCCGCGCGGGTCTCCGGGGGCGGCGACCCCTGGGACGGTGCGTGGGGCGGCGCGACCGGGTCCGGCTCGTGAACGGTCATCGTCGGGCCCTCAGAACCCGAGGACCTTGGCCTTGGCGGCGTCGTAGTCCGCCTGGGTGATGAGCCCCTGGTCGAGCAGCGACTTGAACTGGGTCAGCTTCGCGACGGGGTCCTCGGCCGCCGGGGCGGCGGGCGCCGCGGGTGCTGCGGGCTCCGCGGGCGCCGCCTGCTGGACCGGCACCTGCTGGACGGGCACGACGGGCTGCTGCAGCCCGGACATCGCACCCCCCGCGGCGTTCATGCCCATGCCGAGGATCGCCATGTTCGCCCCGCCTCCTGCGCCTCCGGGGTTCTCCCCCGCGGCCTGGATGCCGCGCGCCGCGGCCTGCTGGAGGAACGAGTTCCCGCGAGCCCCGGCGAGCGCGTCGGCCTTCTTGACGTCGCTGAGCAGCGCCCGCGTGTCCTCGTCGTACTCGATCGCGGCGAGGGCGACCTTGACGATCGACAGGCCGCGGTAGGAGGTCCACTGGTAGCCCTCCTCGACCGCGCCCGCCAACGACTGCGCGAAGCCCACCGAGTCGCTCTGGATCCGGGTGATCCGGTTCCCCTTGTCGGGGTCGTTCGTGTAGTTCGAGAACGCGGCCGCGAGCGACCCGACGACCTCGGTGAAGAGCTGGCTCGCGGCGTCGTTGTCGAGGTCCGAGAAGTCGAAGACCTTCGCGCCGGCCCCGAGGTACGTGAGCGGCACGAACTGCTTGACGAAGAGGATCGGGTCGACGATGCGCAGCGAGTAGGAGCCGCGGGTGATCGCGCCCACCTGGGCGCCCAGGTAGGCGTCGTCCCAGTAGATCTCCGACTGCGTGCCGAACCGGTTGTTCGGCAGCTCCTTGAGGTTCACGTAGAACCCGAGCTGCTGCGAGCCGGGCTGCCCGCCGAACTTGAACCGCTCCCAGGACGTCGTGACGAGCGGGCTCAGGAAGCCGTTGTCGGCGAAGATCGACTGGGAGTTCTGGTCGTCGGACGTGAACACGTACCCGCCCGGCTCGGCCACGAAGCCCGTGAGCGCGCCGTCCTGGAACGTCAGGAGCCCGTAGCCCTCGGGGACGACGAACCGGCTGCCGTTCGTGATGATGTTCGCCGAGCCCTTGGTGTTGGACCTGCGCCCCGCGTTCTGCCCCTGCGCGACGGCCGGGAAGAGGGCCGCGGTCGGCGCGAGGTGCGGCGGCGGGGTCAGGAAGTCCTTCCACTGGTCCGCGAGGGTGCCGCCGAGGGCACCGGCAAAGGCCTTGATGAAACCCATCGAGCTCTCCGTCCGATCGGGCGGACGGTGCCGCGCGTGACCTGTCGTCTTCGCGTCCGGGCCGTCGTGGACCGTCCGCGATGGGCACAGTATCGAGTTTCGCCCTGGAACGTCACGCTCGGCCGCTATGGGGCCTTCTGCTCTCGCAGTGCGGACATCGGCGTCCCAGCACCAGGCCGCACCGGTGGCACGACGCCCGCACCCGGTGGTGCTCACCGGTGGTGCTCACCGGGGGGGGCGAGGCGGCGGGCGGCTCGGTGGAAGAATGGCGTCGTGCCCCACGACACCCCCGCAGCCCCCCTCCGGACCGTCGGCTGGATCCACGTCCGGGACGGTCGGCTGCTCGTCGTCCGCAGCCGTGACAACGAGCTGTTCTTCATGCCGGGCGGCAAGCTCGACCCCGGCGAGAGCGACGCCGAGGCGCTCGTGCGCGAGATCGAGGAGGAGCTCGGCGTGCTGCTCGACCCGGCCACGGTCAGGTCCGGGTTCGTCGCCGAGGCGCCCGGGCACGGCCTGAGCGGCAGGCTCGTGCGCATGCACTGCTTCTACGCGGACCCGCTGCCCGGCTCCCCGGACGCCGCCCCGCAGGCGGAGATCGGAGAGCTCACCTGGATCGGCGCGCGGGACGCGCACCGCGTCCCGCCCGCGGGCCGGATCGTCCTGGAGCGGCTGGTGGAGGCAGGGGTCCTGGCGGCCTAGCTCGTCTGCTCGCCGGCGGGCAGCAGCGGGCAGCAGCGGGCAGCGGCGCCTCAGCGTCCTGCGCGCACCTCGTCGCGCCCCGCGGCCTCGGCGCCCAGGACCGCCTCGGCGTCGGCCACCACTGCCGAGGCCTCCTCGCGGGCTGCGGCCAGCGCGGACGACCGGGCGGCGACGATCGCGTCGTGGAGCTCGGCGTGCACGCGCCGCCGGACGGACCGGGCGAGCGCCTCCTCCTCGGCCTCCTCGACCCGGGCCCCGGCCGCACGCCTCTCGGTCACGCGCTCGGCGACCTCGTCCGCGATGCGCCGGTCGGCGTCGTCGAGCAGTGCGACGACCGCCGTGTCGGCCGCGCGTCCCAGGCGGGTCTCCTCGAAGTCCTGCGTCGCCCGGTCCACGATCCTCCGGGCCTGCCCGACGACGAGCGACCCCAGGGCGGGTGAGTGCGCCTTGAGGGAGGCCAGGTCGTAGAGCAGGACCCCGTCGAGGTCCGCGACCCGCGGGTCGACGTCGCGGTGCAGGGCCAGGTCGAGGACGACCATGGGGCGGTGCGGGGCCTCGTCCCCGGCGGCCTCTGCCGCGCGGGAGCGGGCACGGACGACCGCGGCCGCGTCGAGGACGTGCCCCAGCGCGTCACCGCCCCCCGCGAGCACGTCCCCCTCGGCGGGCAGCGCCTCGGCCCGGGCGGCGAGCGCCCGTCCGCGGGCCCCGCTGCACGAGACCACGAGGTCGGCGTCCTCGAGCGCCTCCACGAGGTCCGTCACGGCCTCGACGCCGCGGTCTGCCGCGAACTGCTCGGCTCGCCCTGATCCCGAGTACACGCGCACGTCGTCGCAGCCGCGGGCTCGCAGCGCCGCGAGCGAGGCCCCGGCGTAGGAGCCCGTGCCGATGAGCACGGCGCGGACCTGGCGCCACGGCGGCAGCTCGGCGCTCGCGAGGTCGAGCCCCAGGGACACGACCGACCGGCCGTTCCCGCCCAGGGTGGTCTCGTTGCTGATCTTCTTGGAGGTCCGCGAGGCCGTCTGGAACAGGAGCTCGAGCGTGGACGACGTGACGCCGCCCTCGCGGGCTTCCTCGAGGGCGCGCTTGACCTGCCCGGCGATCTCGCGCTCGCCGACGACCATGGAGTCCAGGCCGGCGGCGACCTCGAAGAGGTGAGCCGCGACGTCGGGCCCGGTGCGGGTCGAGAACGCCCGCACGGCGACGTCCTCCGCGACTCCCGAGGCGGCGGCGACGAGGCGCGCGACCTCGTGCGCGGCGTGCTGGACGCCCCAGCCGTCGACGGGCGAGTCGACGTCCAGGTACACCTCGAACCGGTTGCACGTCGCGACGACGACGGCACCGGTGATCGCTTCGCAGGTCGCGACGGCCGTCCGTCCGACCGACCCGGCGCCCGTGGACAGGAGCTCGAGGGTGGACATGTCCAGCTCGTGGTGACTTGCAGTCATCGACAGGAGAACCACAGTGCTCCGATTCAATCATTGCTGCCTGTGCGGGGCAGAATCGGTTCTTGTGACGTTCACCGCGCTTTCCGACAACCATCCTCTCGTCGACGGTCGGACGACGAATTCCCCGCTCGTGCGCGCATTGCGCGGAGAGCGGCCAGAGACCGCCCCGGTGTGGTTCATGCGCCAGGCGGGCCGCTCGTTGCCCGAGTACCGCGAGCTGCGCCAGGGCGTCGGGATGCTCGACTCGTGCCTGCGCCCGGACATGGCGAGCGAGATCACGCTCCAGCCGGTCCGCCGCCACGGCGTGGACGCGGGCATCTTCTTCTCGGACATCGTGATCCCGCTCAGGCTCGCGGGGGTCGAGGTGGACATCGTCCCGGGCGTGGGCCCGGTCATGGGGCAGGCCTACCGGACGCCCGACGACGTCGCGCGCCTGGTCGAGCACGAGCTCACCCCGGAGTCGCTCGCGCCCGTCACGGAGGCCGTCGCGCTCACGGTCGCGGCGCTCGGGTCGACGCCGCTCATCGGGTTCGCCGGGGCCCCGTTCACGCTCGCGGCATACCTGGTCGAGGGGCGGCCCTCGCGCGACCACCTCGCGGCGCGCACGCTCATGCACGCCGACCCGGAGTCGTGGGCCCGCCTGACGGCGTGGACGGCGCAGATCACGGGTGCGTTCCTGCGGGCGCAGGTCCTGGCGGGGGCGAGCGCTGCCCAGCTGTTCGACTCGTGGGCCGGGAGCCTGTCCCTGGAGGACTACCTCGTGGGCGCCAAGCCGGGCAGCACTGCCGCGTTGTCGCAGGTCAGCGACCTGGGGGTGCCCGCGATCCACTTCGGGACGGGCACCGGGCACCTGCTGGGGGCCATGCGGGACGTGCTCACGGAGGCAGGCGTGAGCCACCCGACCGTGGGCGTGGACTACCGCACGCCGCTCGACGAGGCGGCCCGCACGCTCGGCGGGTACGTGCCGGTCCAGGGCAACATCGACCCGGCCCTGCTGGCCGCGCCGTGGCCCGTGCTCGAGGCGCACGTGCGCGACGTCCTGCGTCGTGGGAGCGCTGCCCCGGGGCACGTGGTCAACCTGGGGCACGGCGTGCCGCCCGAGACCGACCCGACGGTCCTGACCCGGGTCGTCGAGCTGGTCCATTCCGTCCGGAACGCGTCAGAACCAGCGTGACCCCGGGCTCGCGCCTGGTCTGACACACCCTCGCGGCGGGGGCACACTTGACGTGTGCATCCCGTTGCTGATGGATCGTCCGGCCCGTCCTCCACCACGTACGACGCAGTCGTCGTGGGCGCCGGCGTCGCCGGCCTCACCGCCGCGCGCACGCTGCGCCGTCGGGGCCTGCGGGTC
The DNA here is from genome assembly GCF_015142735.1 of Oerskovia douganii. GTDB lineage: Bacteria > Actinomycetota > Actinomycetes > Actinomycetales > Cellulomonadaceae > Oerskovia > Oerskovia douganii. The sequence continues at coordinate 66,021 of NZ_JACSPN010000005.1, forward strand.
CTCGTCCTGGAGGCGGCCGACCGCCCAGGTGGCCCCGTGCACGGCGACAAGCTGGGCTCGACGGGGCTGTCCGTCGACGTGGGCGCCGAGTCCTTCGCAGCCCGTGGGTCCGCGGTCGGCGACCTCGTCGAGGGACTGGGCCTGACCGTCGTCGAGCCTGCGCCGATCAGCGCGTGGGGCTACGCCGCGAGCCGTGCGTTCCCGCTGCCGCAGGCCGGGATCATGGGCATCCCGGCCCACCCGTTCGCGGCCGACGTGCGCCGCGCCGTCGGTTGGCCCGGTGCGCTGCGCGCGGGCCTGGACCGCATCAAGCCGCGCCGCTGGGTCGACGAGGAGAACCTCGAGACGTTCACGCGCTCGCGCCTGGGCCGCCGCGTCGCGGAGCGTCTGGTCGCGCCGGTCGCGGCGGGCGTGCACTCGGCGCCGCTCGAGCGCCTGGACATCGACGCCGTCGCCCCGGGCCTGCGCGACGCCTACGCCCGCGAGGGCTCGCTGAGCAAGGCCGTCGCGGCGCTGCGCGCCCAGGCCCCCGCGGGCTCCGCGGTCCGCGGCATCGAGGGTGGCATGCACCGCCTGGTCGAGGAGCTCACGGTGGCCGTGACGGGCGACGGGCCCGACGGCGCGGCTCCGGCCGGGGGCGTCGGCCCGGCCGGAGAGCTCCGGACGCGCCACGAGGTGGTGGGCCTGGAGCACGCCCCCGACGGGGGCTGGGCCGTCCAGGCCGAGGGCCCCGGCGGTCCCGTGACCTTCCGTTCCCCGCGCCTGCTCGTGACGACCCCCGCGGTCGTGGACCTGGTGTCCCCGCTCGCGGGCCGCACGGCCGACCCGGTCCCGGACCCCGAGCCGGGAGCGGACATCCGGCTCGTGACGCTCCTGCTCGAGGCCCCCGAGCTCGACGGCGCCCCGCGCGGCAGCGGCATGCTCGTGGCCCCGAAGCCCCGTACGTGGTCGACGCGCGACGAGAACCACCGGGCGGGCGCGCACGACCCGGTCCAGGCCAAGGCGCTGACCCACTCGACCGCGAAGTGGCCGTGGCTGGCCGCCCGGGTGGCGGGCGCCGTCGGCCCGGGGCACCACGTGGTGCGGCTGAGCTACGGGCGCATCGGGGAGACGGTCGAGCCGTCCCTGGAGCAGGTGGTGCGTGACGCGTCGGTGCTGCTGGGCGTGGACCTCGAGGGCAAGGTGCGCGAGCACCTGTCGACGCGCTGGAACGGGTCGCTCCCCCCGCCCACGCCCGTGTACCGGCGCGAGGTCGCGGCGTTCGTCGAGCGGGTCTCGCACGTGGACGGCCTGGGGGTCACGGGCGGATGGATCGCGGGCACGGGCCTCGCGGCGATCGTGGGGCACGCCCAGGAGTGCGCGGAGCAGCTCTGAACAATTGTTCCGGGACCCATTCCGGACGTGCTGACAATTCGTCTTCTCGTCATGACGTGATGTCAGGTCAATGTCACTCCCGGGACAATTCCCCGGAAAGCCGCACCGAACGGGTGCGTGCGCATTTCGGGTTGCCCCACCCGCAGAGGACACTGGGACCGTGAGCATTCGTGTCGGAACCCGTGGCAGCGCCCTCGCGACGACCCAGACGGGTCTCGTCGCCCGGCGCATCGAGACGCTGACCGGGCAACCGGTCGAGATCGTGCGCATCCGCACCGAGGGCGACGTCCGCACCGGCTCGCTCGCCCAGATGGGCGGCACCGGGGTGTTCGTGACCGCGCTGCGCGAGGCCCTGCTCGACGGTCGCTGCGACGTCGCCGTCCACTCCCTCAAGGACCTCCCGACCGGGGCCGCCGAGGGCCTGACCCTCGTGACCCCCGAGCGCGAGAACCCGCGGGACGTCCTGTGCGCACGGGACGGCCGGACGCTCGAGACCCTGCCACGCGGCGCCAGGGTCGGCACGGGTTCGCCCCGGCGCGCGGCCCAGCTCCTCGCGGTCCGCCCCGACCTCGAGGTGCTCGACATCCGTGGCAACGTCGACACGCGCCTCGCCCGCGCCCTCGGCCCCGACGCCGACCTCGACGCCGTCGTCCTCGCCTACGCGGGACTGTCCCGCCTGGGCCGCCTCGACGCCGTGACCGAGGTCATCGACGTACGCGTCATGGCCCCCGCGCCCGGGCAGGGCGCGCTCGGGGTCGAGGTCAGGACCGCGGACCTCTCGCCGCTGTCCTCGTTCGACCTGCTGCCCGACGGCGGCACGAACCGCCCCCTCGACCTCGCCGACGTCGTCGCGGGCCTCGACCACCTCCCGACCCGCCTCGCCGTGCTCGCCGAGCGCGCGCTCCTCGCCCGCCTCGAGGCCGGCTGCGCAGCGCCCGTCGGCGCGCACGCCGTGGTCGAGGACGACGAGATCCGGCTCTCGGCCGTCGTCGCCCGGCTCGACGGGGCGCAGGTCCTCACGCACGCGGCCCGGGTCTCGCTGCCCTCGACCGCAGGCCGGGCGGGAGCCGGTGGCACGCACGGCGACGCCGGCACGGCCGACTCCCTCGCCCGGGGCCTGGGCGTCCAGGTCGCCGACGCGCTCCTCGCCGGCGGGGCCGCCGAGCTCGCACCGCTGCGCGCGACCGGGCCGGGCGCTCGCACCGACTCGCTCTGGGCTCCCGGCACGGCCCCGACGGACGGCGGGGTCGGGACCGACGAGCCGCTGACGGCCGGCGGCACCGACGCCCCCGTGGACCCGGAGCAGCGCTGATGCCCGGGCGGCTGCGCGACCCGCAGCGCGGGCGGGACCTGCCCTCGCTGCCGCCGGCCCCCGTGACGGACGCCGCCCCGGCGAGCGACGCCGTCGGGCCCGACGGCAACCGCGCGGACACCGGCGCCCTGCCCCTGCGGGGGAAGACCGTGCTGCTGCCCCGCTCCCCCGAGCGGGCCGCCGCCCTCGCGGCACGGCTGCGCGCCGCCGGGGCGACCGTGCTCGTGAGCCCCGCGATCGAACGGGCCCCCATCGAGGACACGGCCGCGATGGACGTCGCCGTCGCGGACCTCGGGGAGTTCGCGTGGGTCGTCGTGACGAGCGTCAACGCGATCGACGAGCTGGCCGCGAGCGCCGCCCGTCGTGGCCTGTCGCTCGCCGAGCTGTCGGGACGGGCACGGCCTGGCGGTCCCGCAGGTCCCGGCACGCGGTGGGCCGCGGTCGGTCCGGCGACGCGGCGCGCGCTGGAGGCCGCGGGGGTCCACGTGGACCTCGAGGCGCCCGTGAACTCGGCCCGCGGGCTGCTCGCGGCGTTCGACGCGCTCCCCGCCCCGTGCGCCCCGTGGCGCGTGCTCGTGCCCCAGGGCGACCTCGCGAAGCCCACCATGTCCCAGGGCCTGCGCGAGCGCGGCGGGGACGTCCACGTCGTGACCGCGTACCGGACCGTCGCGCACGCGCTCTCCCCGGACGTCGTCGAGGCGTGGCAGGCCGGTACGGTCGACGTGGTCGTGCTGACGTCGGGCAGCGTGGCGCGCGAGGTCGCGGCCCAGCTCGGCACGGACCCGCGCGTCGCGGGCGTCGCGATCGGTGAGCCGACGGCGGAGGCCGCGCACGCGGTCGGGCTGCGGGTCGACGCGGTGGCCGAGCAGGCGACCGACGACGCCCTGGCCGCCGCGGTGCTGCGCGTCGCCGCCACCTCGCCCGCACCACCCGGCCCGGGCCGTGCCCGTGCCGACCTCGCATCCCCGACAGAAGGCAGGAACCACCCGTGATCCGTCCCCGCCGCCTGCGCTCGACCCCGCAGATGCGCCGGCTCGTCGCCGAGACCCGGCTGCACGCCGCCGACCTGGTCCTCCCCCTGTTCGTCAAGGAGGGCCTGACCGAGCCCAAGCCCCTCGGCTCCATGCCGGGCATCGTGCAGCACACCGAGGAGAGCCTCGCCGAGGCCGTCGCGCAGGCCGCCGCGGCCGGGGTCGGCGGCGTCATGCTGTTCGGCATCCCCGAGCACCGCGACGCGACCGGCTCGCAGGCCGACGCCCCCGACGGGATCCTCAACCGCGCGATCCGCATCGCGCGCGACGCCGCCCGGGACGCCGCCGCGGGCACGGGCCGGCCGGGCCCCGTCGTCATGGCCGACCTGTGCCTCGACGAGTTCACTGACCACGGGCACTGCGGGGTCCTGACGGCCGGCCCCGACGGCGACCTGGTCGTGGACAACGACGCAACCCTCGTCCGCTACGCCTCGATGGCCCTGACCCAGGCCGAGGCGGGCGCGGAGGTCGTGGCGCCGTCGGGCATGATGGACGGCCAGGTCGCCGTGATCCGCGAGACCCTCGACGACGCCGGGCACACGGGCGTGAGCATCCTGGCGTACAGCGCCAAGTACGCGAGCGCGTTCTACGGCCCGTTCCGCGAGGCCGTCGACTCGACGCTCCAGGGCGACCGCCGCACCTACCAGATGGACTCCGCGAACTTCCGCGAGGGCCTGCGCGAGGCCGATCTGGACCTCGCCGAGGGCGCCGACATGGTCATGGTCAAGCCCGCGGGCTCGTACCTCGACGTGCTCGCGGCCGTGGCCGAGCGCAGCGACGTCCCCGTCGCCGCCTACCAGGTCTCGGGCGAGTACGCGATGATCGAGGCGGCGGCCGCGAACGGCTGGATCGACCGGCGCGGTGCCGTCCTGGAGTCCGTGCTCGGCATCAAGCGGGCGGGCGCCGACATCATCCTGACCTACTGGGCCCTCGAGATCGCAGAATGGATTCGGTGACACCGATGACGATCCACCCCGCCGGCTCGCCGGCGCACGCGACCACCCTCCACGACAACCACGAGGCGTTCGTGCGCGCCCAGGGCGCGATCCCTGGCGGCGTGAACTCGCCCGTGCGGGCCTACGGCTCGGTCGGCGGCGACCCTCGGTTCATCGCGAGCGCACGCGGCGCGTACGTCACCGACGTCACGGGCCGCGAGTACGTGGACCTCGTGTGCTCGTGGGGCCCCGCGCTCCTGGGCCACGCGCACCCCGCGGTCGTCGCGGCCGTGCAGGACGCCGCGGCGCGGGGCCTGTCGTTCGGCGCCCCGACGCTGGGCGAGGTCGACCTCGCGGAGGAGGTGCGGCGCCGGGTCCCCGCGGCCGAGCGCGTGCGCCTGGTCTCGACGGGCACCGAGGCGACCATGACCGCGGTGCGCCTCGCGCGAGGCGTCACGGGCCGCAACCTGGTCGTCAAGTTCGCGGGCTGCTACCACGGGCACGTCGACGCGCTGCTCGCCGAGGCGGGCTCGGGCGTCGCGACGCTCGCGCTGCCCGGCTCGGCGGGCGTGACCGAGGCGAGCGCGGCCGAGACGCTCGTCCTGCCGTACAACGACCTCGAGGCCGTCGAGGAGGCGTTCACCGAGCGCGGCTCGGAGATCGCCGCGGTCATCACCGAGGCCGCCCCGGCGAACATGGGCATCGTGCCGCCCGGGCCCGGCTTCAACGAGGGCCTGCGCCGCATCACGTCCCAGCACGGCGCGCTGCTGATCCTCGACGAGGTCCTCACGGGCTTCCGGGTGGGCCCGAGCGGCTGGTGGGGCCTGGAGTCGGGGGCGGCCTCGGGCGACACCCCCGAGTACACGCCCGACCTCTTCACGTTCGGCAAGGTCGTCGGCGGCGGCATGCCCGTCGCGGCCCTGGGCGGACCGGCCACGATCATGGACCAGCTCGCACCCGCCGGCCCCGTCTACCAGGCGGGCACGCTCTCGGGGAACCCGGTCGCGGTCGCGGCGGGCCTCGCGACGCTGCGCCTGGCCGACGACGCCGTGTACGCCCGCGTCGACCACGTCGCCCAGGTCGTGGGGGACGCCGCGAGCGCGGCCCTGGCCGCGGAGGGGGTCCCGCACGCCCTGCAGCGCTCGGGCAACCTGTTCTCGATCATGTTCGGCGACTTCGCCGCCGCAGCCGGGGTCCGCAACTATGCGCAGGCCCAGGCGCAGGACGTGTTCCGCTACAAGGCGTTCTTCCACGCGATGCTCGACGCCGGGGTCAACCTGCCGCCGTCGGTCTTCGAGGCGTGGTTCGTGTCGTCCGCGCACGACGACACCGCGGTCGAGCGCATCCTCGCGGCCCTGCCCGCGGGCGCGAGGGCGGCCGCGCGAGCCCAGCGCTAGCCCGCGCGGGGCGAGGTGTCCCGGCGGCGTGAGCTGCGCCGTCGGGCACCTTCCTCCGTGCCCGACGGCGCCGCTCACCTCACGCCCGACCGCGCCGTGGCGAACGGCTCGGCGGGCGGCTCGGCTCGGTCAGTAGCTGATCTGCCCGACCTTGCGGCCCAGGCTGCGGATCTGGAAGCCGAACAGGACGAGCGACACACCCCACACGAGGGCCAGGATCGCGAGGATCCACACGATCGACACGACGCCCGCGCCCACGTTGAAGAGCACCAGCAGACCGAACACGAGGGACAGCAGGCCCGCGAAGACCCCCCAGCCCCAGCCGCTGCCGGGAACCTTGCGGAGCTCGATGCTCGCGACGGTCTGGAAGATCCCGAGGACCACGGCCCACAGACCGACGATCCACACGAGGACCTCGGCCGTCTTGCCGGGCCACACGAGGAGCACGACGCCGACCGCCACGCTCACGAGGCCGACCGTGACGAGCGCCGCGGTGCCGCCGGTCCCCCGGCGGCGGATGCCCTCGACGATCTCGAAGAGGCCGTCGACGAGCGTGAAGATCGCGACGATCCAGATGAAGACGACCGCCGTGATCTCCGGCCACACGAGGGCGACGATGCCGAAGAGGATCGCGACGAGGCCGCGGATCACGGGCCAGTACCAGACCTGCTTGGCGGTCGTGGAGAAGGCGGTGAGGATCGGGTCCTGCGTGGCCATGGCGGGCTCCTGCCGTCGGGTCGTGTCCCGCCGGGAACGCTGGAGCACCGTCCGTGCGGGCTGTTCGATTCTCATCGAACACCCGAAACGCCTCCATGTCGTGGCGAACGGCGCATTCGTGGCAGGACCTTCGCCCTCTTGACAACCGCATACCCCTCGGGGGTACCTTGGACCAGTGGTACCCCACAGGGGTATCCGAGCGAGCGATCACGGAGGCCCAGCATGAGCGACACGACCACCCAGCACCCGGTCGAGCCGGGCGCCACCCCTGCCCACACCGGCCCGCACGGGTACGCCTCCGACAAGGAGGCCTACCTCAAGCGCATGCGCCGCATCGAGGGCCAGGTCCGAGGGATCGCCCGCATGATCGACGAGGACGTCTACTGCATCGACATCCTCACCCAGGTCTCCGCGGTGACCAAGGCCCTGCAGGCGGTGTCCATCGGACTCGTCGAGGACCACCTCGGTCACTGCGTCGTCGACGCCGCCCGGTCCTCCGAGGCCGAGGGCGCCGCCAAGGTCCGCGAGGCGTCCGAAGCCATCGCCCGTCTCGTCCGCAGCTGACACCCCACCCCTCCCAAGGAGCACCCATGAGCACCGTCACCACCCTCGGCGTCACCGGCATGACCTGCGGCAACTGCGTCTCGCACGTCACCAAGGACGTCGGCGCAGTCCCCGGAGTGGAGAACATCACCGTGGACCTCAACGTCGGCGGCGCCTCCGAGGTCACCGTGTTCTCCGACGAGCCGCTCGACGAGGCCGCGCTGCGCGAGGCCGTCGACGAGGCGGGCTACGAGGTCGCGAGCTACGAGGTCCAGCTGAACGCGCAGGCCGCGCAGTCCGCCGAGCAGGCCGCCGACCGCAAGGCCCACAACTGCGGCTGCGGCTGCGGCACGGACTCCGCCGCGGACGCCGCGCCGGCCCAGAAGACGTACGACCTCCAGGTCCCGCAGGCCTGACCACCTCGACCGACGCACCCGCCCGACGACGGAGCACCGGCCGGACTCCCGGCCCACGCCCCGTCGTCGGGCACCGCTCCACCCCGCAGGCCGCTTGCCGACACCTCAGCCGCGCCCCTCACGCCGCCGACCCAGGCCGCCCGCGCCGCGCACCCCCCCACCCGGAGTGCGCCCACCGCCCCCGCCCGCGCACAGCGGACCGCGGCGGAGACCCCACCCCGGCGGGACCCGCCGGACGCACCACCGGACCTCCGAGGAGCACAGATGACCACCCCCACCGGCCTGACCGCCGGCCCGACCTTCGTCGAGGTCGACCTCGCGATCGAGGGCATGACGTGCGCGTCGTGCGTCGCGCGCGTCGAGAAGAGGCTCAACCGCGTCGACGGCGTCGAGGCCACCGTGAACCTGCCGCTCGAGAGCGCGCACGTCGTGCTGCCCGAGGGCGTGACCGACGCCGAGCTCGTCGCCGCCGTCGAGAAGGCCGGCTACCAGGCACGCGTGACCGGGCGCCGCGCCGCGACCCCGGCCGTCGCGGCGAAGGCCGCGGGCGCCGCCGCCCCCGCACCCGCACCCGCGGCAGGACCTGCGAGCCCGCAGGCGACCACTCGTCGTGACGACCAGCCCGACACCCGGCCCGCCCCCTCGATCGCACCCCCGACCGCCCCGGCGCCCGACGCGGCCGACACCTCGGCCCCCACGCGCGACCGCGGCGCCGACCTCGGTCGCCGCCTCAAGGTCGCCGCGATCCTCACGCTGCCCGTCGTGCTGCTCTCGATGGTCCCGGCGCTGCAGTTCCCCGGCTGGCAGTGGGTCGTGACGGCCCTGGCCCTGCCCGTCGTGACGTGGGGCGCGTGGCCCTTCCACACCGCGGCGTTCCGCGCGGCCCGCCACGGCGCCTCGACCATGGACACGCTCGTGTCGATCGGTGTGATCGCCGCGACCCTGTGGTCCCTGTGGGCGCTGCTGCTGGGCGGCGCGGGCGAGATCGGGATGCGCATGACCGTCTCGCTGCTGCCCTCGCGCGAGCACGGCTCCATGCCCGAGCTCTACTTCGAGGTCGCTGCGGTCGTCACGACGTTCCTCCTCGCGGGCCGCTGGTCCGAGCACCGCTCGCGCCGCAAGGCCGGCGACGCGCTGCGCTCGCTCCTCGCGATGGGCGCCAAGGACGCCGAGCGTGTCACGACCGACCCCGACGGTCAGCGCGTGACCGAGCGCGTGCCCGTCTCCGCCCTGCGCGAGGGCGACCTGTTCACGGTCCGCCCGGGCGAGAAGGTCGCGACCGACGGCGTCGTGGTCGAGGGCAGCTCCGCCGTCGACACCTCGCTCCTCACGGGCGAGCCCGTGCCCGTCGACGTGACGCCGGGCGACGACGTCACGGGCGCGACCGTCAACACCTCCGGCCACCTGCTCGTCCGCGCGACGCGCGTGGGCGAGGAGACGACGCTCGCCCAGATCGGGCGCCTCGTGAGCCAGGCGCAGACGGGCAAGGCGCCCGTGCAGCGCCTCGCGGACCGGATCTCGGCCGTGTTCGTACCGATCGTGCTCGTGCTGTCGGTGCTGACCCTCGGCGGCTGGCTGCTCGCGGGGGCGAGCACGCAGTTCGCGTTCACGGCCGCGGTGGCCGTGCTCATCATCGCGTGCCCGTGCGCCCTGGGCCTCGCGACGCCGACCGCCCTGCTCGTCGGCACGGGCCGCGGAGCGCAGCTCGGGATCCTCATCAAGGGCCCGGAGATCCTGGAGTCCACGCGCCGCGTCGACACGATCGTGCTCGACAAGACCGGCACCGTGACGCAGGGCCGCATGGCGCTCGAGCGCGTGGTCACGCGCGAGGGCTCGCTCGACCTGGCGTCGCCCGCCCCCGGGCCCGACGGCGCCGCGCACCACGCCCTGCAGCTCGCCGGCGCGGTGGAAGGACTGAGCGAGCACCCGATCGCGCAGGCCGTCGCGGCGGCCGCGGCCCGGGTCGCGGGGTCGACCGCAGGGTCGGTCGCGGGGTCGGCCACGGGGTCGGCCACGCCGGAGAACACGGCGGCGCAGCCCGCGACCGTCGAGACCGGGGCCGACGGAGTCGTCATCGGCTCGGCACAGGTCTTCGACTTCGTGAGCTCACCCGGCGGCGGCGTGAGCGGCCTGGTCCGCACCGCGCACTCGGGCCTGTCCCCCGACGGGGCGCTCAACGCGCAGCGGGTCCTGGTCGGTCGCCCGACCTGGCTCGCCGAGCAGGGCATCGCGTTCGACGCGTCGGACGGTTCCGCGGGCGGGACGGACCTGCGCCGCGCGTTCGACGAGGCCGAGTCCACGGGCGCGACCGCCGTCGTCGTCGCCTGGAACGGCGCCGCGCAGGGCGTCCTCGTGCTCCGTGACCCCGTCAAGGAGACCTCGGCCCAGGCCGTGACCGAGCTCCGCGAGCTCGGCCTGCGCCCCCTCCTCCTCACGGGCGACAACGCGGGCGCGGCCCGGGTCGCGGCCCGCCAGGTCGGCATCGCGGAGGAGGACGTGATCGCGCAGGTCCTGCCGCAGGACAAGGTCGACGTCGTCGCCCGCCTGCGCGCAGAGGGCCGCGTCGTCGCGATGGTCGGGGACGGCGTGAACGACGCCGCCGCGCTGGCCGGGGCCGACCTCGGCCTGGCCATGGGCACGGGCACCGACGTCGCGATCGAGGCGAGCGACATCACGCTCGTGCGCGGCGACCTGCGCTCGACCGCGACGTCGATCCGGCTCTCGCGCCAGACGCTGCGCGTCATCAAGCAGAACCTGTTCTGGGCCTTCGCCTACAACGTGGCGGCGATCCCGCTCGCCGCGGCAGGCCTGCTCAACCCCATGATCGCCGGGGCCGCGATGGCCATGAGCTCGGTGCTCGTGGTCGGGAACTCGCTGCGGCTGCGCCGGGCGGGCTGAACCCGACGTTCCGCGCGGTCGAGAACGAGGTTGAGGTCGTCATCCCCGGGATGGCGACCTCAACCTCGTTCTCGGCACGGGGGGCGGGCCAGGCGCCGGCGGCTACTCCGCCGGAGGACGCCCCGGGCGCCGGGCCGGACGGACGTCGCGCGGCAACCTGCCCTCCGCGTCGAGGGCGCGGCGCAGCACCATGTCGATCTGCGCGTTGACGCTCCGCAGCTCGTCCGACGCCCACCGTGCGAGCGCGTCGTGCACCGCCGGGTCGAGGCGCAGCAGGACCTGCTTCCGCTCGGTCCGCGCCCGCCGGGCCGCACCCGTCCCCGCGGCGGACGCGGCGGCGTCGGGCTCCGGGACGCCGTCCCCCGGCTCCCCGCCCGGAGCGGGCGCCGGGACCTCGGGGGTCACGAGTACAGCGACCCCGCGTTGACGACGGGGGTCGCACGGCTGTCGCTGCACAGCACGACGAGCAGGTTCGAGACCATCGCGGCGCGGCGCTCGTCGTCGAGCGTGACGATCGACTCGGCCTCGAGACGCTGGAGAGCGTCCTCGACCATGGACACCGCGCCCTCGACGATCCTCGACCGGGCCGCGATGATCGCCCCGGCCTGCTGGCGCTGGAGCATGGCCTGCGCGATCTCGGGGGCGTACGCGAGGTTGGAGATGCGGGCCTCGACGACCTCGACACCGGCGATGACGACGCGCGCCGCGACCTCCTGAGCGATCTCCGCCGACACGAGCTCGGTCGCGCCGCGCAGGGACTCCTCGCCCTCCTCGGCCTGGTCGTACGGGTGGGACATGGCGACGTGGCGCAGCGCGGACTCGGACTGGACGCGGACGAAGTCCTGGTAGTCCTGGACGGCGAACGTGGCCTTCGCGGTGTCGGCGACCTGCCAGACGACGATCGCGGCGATGTTGATGGGGTTGCCGTCGGCGTCGTTGACCTTGAGCTCGCTCGTCTCGAAGTTGCGCACGCGCACCGAGACGCGCTTGTGCGTCGTGAGGGGCACGGTGAAGACGAGCCCCGTGCGGCGGATCGTGCCGAGGTAGCGGCCGAAGAGCTGCACGACGAGCGTCTGGCCCGGGTTGACGACGCCGAGCCCGGTGAGCAGCAGGATCGCGAGGACCGACACGACGACGCCGCCCAGGACCGCGGGCCCCTCTCCCACGGCGAACAGCGCGACCGCGCCGACCGCGAGCAGCGCGACGCCGAGCAGCGCGACCAGGGCGCCGCCCGCACCGGTCGACCAGGCGGGGCGCTCGGTCACGTCGACGCGTGTGCCGTCGTGGCCGACGGGGCGCCCGCTCGGCTCGCCGCCCACGGACTCCTGCGGGGGGACGGTGGTGTCGCTCATGACGGTTCCTCTCGTCGGGCTGCGGCGCCTCGCGTCCCGCATCTATCAAAGTGATATCACATTTACCCCGACGGGTGGAAGCGAGAGGACGGTCGTCCCGCTCGCGCCCCGTCGAGAACGAGGTTGCGGTCGCCATCCACCGGACGACGACCGCAACCTCGTTCTCGACACCACGAGACGCGCCTACCTGAACCGGCGCCCCTCGTCCCGCCGGTACGCCCACACCGCCAGCGCCGCGAACACCACGGTCCACCCCAGCAGCACGACCCACGCGAGCCCGTAGGCCGGCTCTCCCGTGAGCGCCTGGATCATCAGGTCACGGCCCGCGCGCGTCGGGGTGGCCTCGGAGATCGTGTTCAGCCAGTCGGGGAACAGGAACGGCGGCACGAACAACCCGCCCAGGAACGCGAGCGGGAACAGGATGACCTGCACCACGGGCAGCGCGGCCTTGGCCGAGAGCGAGTAGCCGATCGCGATGCCCAGCAGCACGAACGGCACCGACACGAGGAGCACGGTCCCCACGCCCGCGAGGAGCTGCGACCACGTCACGGAGGCCGCGGTGAACAGCCACCCGATGAGGATGAGCGGCACGAGCCCGAACAGCGAGAAGATCCCGCCGTTGAGGATGCGCGCGATCATGCGCGGCGCGGGGCCCGCGGGCAGCGAGCGCAGGAACGGGTCGAACGGCAGCGCACGGTCCTCCGCGACGCCCAGGCCGTAGGTGAAAAGGCTCGCCGAGCAGATCGCGAACAGCCCGAGCGACGCGACGGCCATGGTCGCCGCGACGGGGTCGCCCGCGACGGTCGGCTGCGGCACGACGAAGAAGAACATCGCGAGCGCCGGGAAGAGCAGGTTCCCGAGGACCGCGATGGGCACACGCACGGTCTCGAGGAACTGGTACTTGAGGTGGATCCAGGTGAGGGTCGCGGCGCCGGGCGGGCGTCCGCTCACGCCGGGGGTCGTGGTGACTGCGTCGGGGGTGCTCATCGCGCGCTCTCCTCCTCGGAGGTCCGCCGGTCCAGGGTGCCCGACGGCGTCGCGCCCGTCGGGGTCGGCGCCCCACCGGGTGCGGTGGTCGCGCCAGGTCGGGCGCCGGGCGGAGCGGTACCCGCGGGGGCGCGCGCGACCATCTGCTCGAACGCCTCCTCGAGGCTCGCGCCCCGGATCTCGAGGCCGTGGAACGGCAGTCCCGAGGTCACGAGCGTGCGGACGAGCTCGTCGGCGTCGGCCGTGAACAGCTCGTAGCGCCAGCCCCCGGCAGACCCGGCGGACCCGGCGGACCCGGCAGCCCCTGCCGCCGCGGTGCCACCGACGGCGTCCGGGGCCCCGGCGGTCCTGGCCGCCGGGCCGTCGGGGGTCCGCTCGGACCGCACGACGCCCGGCAGGTCCGTCCCCAGGTCCGCGGTGCTGCGCACGACGACCCGCCGCAGCCCGACGCGGCGCAGGATCGCGTCGAGCGTGTCGTCGGCCTTGACGACGCCCTGGTCGATCACGACGACGCGCTGGGCGAGCGCCTGCACCTCCTCGAGGTAGTGGCTCGTGAGCAGCACGGTCCCGCCGTTCGCGTGATACTCGCGGATCGCGGCCCACAGCGCCTGCCGCGCACCGACGTCGAGGCCCGTGGTGGGTTCGTCGAGCAGGACGACCCGGGGCCGGCCGACGAGCGACAGCGCGACCGCGAGGCGGCGCTTCTGCCCGCCGGACATGGCCCCGGTCTGGCGTCCCGCGAGCTCGGACAGCCCGAACTGCTCGAGCAACTCTCCCGTGGGCACCGGGTTCGCGTAGTGCTTGCCGACGAAGTCGACGACCTCGCGGACCTTGAGCGTCGCGGGCAGGCCGGTCTCCTGGGGTGTCAGGCCGAGCCCCTGGCGGGACGAGGCGTCGCGCGGGTCGCCGCCGAACAGGCGGACGACGCCCGTGTCGGGCTTGCGCTGCCCGCTCACGAGCGAGAGCAGCGTCGACTTCCCGGCGCCGTTGGGGCCCAGGAGGCCCACGAGCTCACCGGCCCCGACCTCGAGGGTCACGTCGTCGAGCGCGACGACGTCGCCGAAGCGTCGGGTCACGTGCTGCACGGAGACGAGCGCCGTGCGCGGTGCTGCCTGGCTGGACAGCGACGGGGTTGAGGGCTCCCCGCGGGCGCCCTCTGCGGCGTCGGCTTGCTGGCTGGTCACGATCCGGCTCCTCTCAGGAGCATGCTCAGGGACTCGGTGTAGACCTCGAAGGCGCGTCGCCCGCGAGGGGTCAGGCTGATGTAGGTGGCCGGGGTGCGGCCCTCGTGCGTCTTGGTGACGGTCACGTACCCGGCGTCCTCGAGCTTGCGCAGGTGCGTCGAGAGGTTGCCCGCCGTCATGTCGAGGAGCTTGCGGAGCCGGGGGAAGGCGATCTGGTCGCCCGTGCCGAGGGCCGCGAGGGTCGCGACGACGCGCAGCCGCGACTGGGCGTGGATGACCGGGTCGAGCTCGACGTCAGGCACGGACGTCTCCCGCGATCCGGCGGCGGGTCCGCACGCGCAGGACCTGCTCGACGAGGGTCATGAGCAGGAACCCGCCTCCCCCTGCGGCAGCCATGACGAGGTAGAGGCCCGGGAGGCCCACGATCGTCGCGGCTCCGGCGACGATCAGGATCCACACGCCCAGGACGTACAGGCGGCTCTCCTGCCACATGGCCCCGCCCGCGAGGTACATGATCCCGACGACCAGGCACGACAGGGAGTTGCTCGCGAGCGCCATGACCTCGGGGTTCGCGTCCGCACGGGCGAGGCCGGCGAGGACCATGCTCATGGCTGCGAACGAGATGAACCAGGCCCAGCCGTAGAGCGCGCCCGAGCGGGCACCCGTGCCGCGCAGCCCGCTGGTGCGGGTCAGGACGTGCACGATCGTGACCGCCACCGCCGAGACGATGAGGAACGTGAAGGCGAGGAAGGCCCAGGGCTCGGGCTGCCCGACGGCGCCGCCCGGCCCGGCCGCTCCGGTCGCCGTCGCTGCCGCGTCCGCCGTGCGCAGCGAGCTCGCGTAGAGCGTCGTGTAGCCCAGCACCCAGGCCAGCCCCCAGACCCCGTAGAGGACGCGGCCGTCGGGCTCGACGTCCTTGGCCTTCTCCTGCTGGGCCGCGATGAGTCGCAGGCTCTCGGCAGGGTCGAGCGGCAGGTCGTCGTCGGACCCCTGGGTGGGTCCGGCGGTCTGGTCGGGCGTCTGGGCAGGCACGGCGGCTCCTCCTGAGGTTTGTACTGCAAACTACTTTGTAGCCTGACAGCAGGAGCGGGGTCTGCGCAAGGGGTCGACCGGGATCCGTCGGACGGGCACGGCCAGGCAGACATGGCCGGGCAGACGACGAGAGGCGCCCTCCGCAGAGGACGCCTCTCGTGTCGTGGGGCGCGTCGCGCCGGGGGCACCGTCAGGAGCAGCGTCGAACCCGGGGTGCCGGAGCCCAGGCCTAGTGCGCGGCCCCCGCCCCCGAGACGCCGCCCGGCAGGCTCTCGGCACCTGTGCCGCTCCCCGTGCCGCTGCCGGTTCCCGTACCGGGCAGCTCCTCGAGGTCGGTGGCTCCCGAGCCGGAGCCCGCGCCCGCGCCCGAGCCGTCCGTCCCCGCACCGGAACCGGTGCCGCCCGACTCCTCACCGGTCCCCGGCGTCGGGTTCGGCTCGGGGGACACCGGCGCGGTCGGCTCGGGGTCCGGGACCGTGGTCGCGGGGTCGCTCGGGGCCGGGGCCGGCACGGACTCGCTCGGAGCGGGCGTGCTGCCCGTGCCCGGCGAGTCGGTCGAGGTGTCGCCCGTCGTGTCGCCCGTCGTGTCCCCCGTCGTGTCGTCGGTCGACGCGGGCGCACGCGAGACGACGTGGCTGATCGACGTGCCCGAGCCCTCCTCGCCGCGCAGGATCTCGCTCAGGGGGCGCCCCGCGATCACCTCGACCAGGGTCACGCCCAGCAGGATCACCGCGAAGACGCCGACGGCCGACAGGATCAGGGTCTTGCGGCTCGGGCGACGCGAGGTCGCACCGTCCGCCTCGTCGCCGTCCGCACCCTCGTCCGGGCCGTCGCCGTCCTGCCCACCGTCCGCGACGCCGTCGGGCCCGTCGGCCGCCGCGGTGTGCAGGTCGCCCAGCGGCGTGCCGTCGAGGTCCGTCGGGTCCAGGACCACGGTGCTGTCCGGGTCGTGCGTGCCGTCGACCGCGGGCAGGACCGCGGTGCTCTCGAGGGTGTCGTCGGTCCGCCCGTCCCCGTCGGAGCCCGACGAGCCGCCCGTCGACCGGGACGGCGCGAGCGTCGGCCGCAGGACCTTGCGCCCGTTCTTGCCCACCGGCAGCACCACGCCCGCCTGCAGCGCAGCCTTCATCTGGCGCCGCGTCTTGAGGATCGAGCGCGTGTAGAGGTTGTTCCCGACGACCGTCAGGACCGAGGCGACGCCCGCACCGATGATCGTCCCGGCGACCCCCAGGTACGACAGCAGGACCGTCGAGCTCACGGCGGCGAGCGCGCTCGCGACGACCTGCGTGACGGAGAGGCCTGGCGGCTTCTCGTCGAGGTCGTCGTCGGGGTCGTTCGACGCCGAGGCGTCCGGGGCGGTCGGGCGGATGGAGGGAGGAGTCTGAGAAGTCACGGTCCTTCCAGGGTAGGAAGGTCGTCTGCAGGCCGCTCGTACGCCCCTTGGCCAGCCGACGAGGATTCTGTGAAGACCGTGCGGCAGTCGGCATCAACCGGTGCTATAACGACGAGGTGACCATTCCCCCCGGCCCGCCCGGCACGGCCGCCGGCACAGACACCACCCCCGGAGCGTCGGCCGACGGCAGGCGCTCGCGCTGGGCCCCGACGACGGCCGACCGCCCCGAGACCCGCCGGCGCATCGGTGCCGAGATCTGGATCCTGCTGGGCCTGAGCCTGGGGCGCTCGGGCGTGTACGCGGTCGTCAACATCGTCGCGCGGCTGACCGAGGGCACCCCGCTCGCCGAGCAGAGCGCGAGCATCAACAACAGCCAGTCACCCCGCCCCTACCTCGACCTGACCTACCAGATCCTCAGCATCGGCTTCGCGCTCGTGCCGGTCGCGCTCGCGCTCTACCTGCTCTCGGCGCGCGGCCGGTCGGTCACCCGGGCGATCGGGCTCGACGGCAGCCGGCCGTGGCGCGACACGGGCTGGGGGTTCGCGCTCGCCGCGGTCATCGGCATCCCCGGGCTCGCGCTGTACGTGGCCGGCCGTGCGCTGGGGATCACGGTCCAGGTCAACCCCGCCAACCTCGCCGACTACTGGTGGACGGTGCCGATCCTGATCCTCGCGGCCCTCCAGAACGGGCTGCTCGAGGAGGTCATCGCGGTCGCGTACCTGTTCGAGCGCACCAAGGACCTGGGCTGGGGACGCGTGAAGTTCGTCGTGTGGAGCTCGCTGCTGCGCGGCTCGTACCACCTGTACCAGGGCATCGGACCGTTCATCGGGAACGTCGTCATGGGCGTCGTGTTCTCGTGGTTCTACACGAGCAGGTGGGGGCGGCACCGGGTCGTGCCGCTCGTGATCGCCCACACGCTCCTCGACGTGGTCGCGTTCGTGGGTTATGCCCTGCTGCCGCGCGAGTGGCTCGAGGCGCTGGGCGTCGGCTGACCGCCGCCGCCAGGCCACCCACGCGCCGCCGAGTGCGGAGCAGTTGTCGTCAGAACTCCTGTTCGGCAGCAACTGCTCCGCACTCAGCGCGCGGGCGCGCGGGCCCTCAGACCCGCAGCGCCCGCAGCTCCTCCCGGCGCTCGGCCTGGAGCACCGGGTCCGGCACGGGCAGCGACGCCAGGAGCTGCTTGGTGTACGTGTGCCGCGGCGCCCCGAGGACCTCGGCCGACGTCCCCTCCTCGACGAGCCGGCCCCGGTAGAGCACCGCGATCCGGTCCGCGAGCAGGTCCACGACCGCGAGGTCGTGGCTGATGAACAGGCACGCGAACCCCAGCTCTCGCTGGAGCTCGGCGAACAGCTCGAGCACGCGCGCCTGCACGGACACGTCGAGCGCCGACGTCGGCTCGTCCGCGACCAGCAGCTCGGGGTCGAGCGCGAGCGCCCGGGCGAGGCTCGCGCGCTGACGCTGCCCGCCGCTGAGCTCGTGCGGGTACCGGTCGCCGTACGAGCGCGGGAGCTGGACCGACTCGAGCAGCTCGTCGACCCGGCCGCGCGCGTCCGCCGCGTCAGCGGCCCGGCCGTGCACCACGAGCGGCTCGGCCACGCACTCGGCGATCGTGAGGAGCGGGTTGAAGCTCGACGCGGGGTCCTGGAACACGAACCCGATGCGCGGCCGCACGGGCCGCACGGCACGCTCGCGCGCACCGCACATCTCCACGCCGAGCACCGAGAGCGACCCGCCCGTGACGGGTGTGAGACCGCCGATCGCCCGGCCGATGGTCGTCTTGCCGCTGCCCGACTCCCCCACGAGCCCCAGCACCTCGCCGGGGCGGATCGTCAGGTCGACGTCGTCGACCGCGAGGAACGCGGGCTTGCGGAACCGGCCCGGGTACTCGATCCGCAGCCCCTGGGCCACGACCACGGGCGCACCCTCGGCCCACCCCTCGGCACGCGCCTCGACGCGGGCGGCCGCGTTGACCACGCCGCCACCGACGCGGGGCACGGCCGCGAGGAGGGTGCGCGTGTACTCGGCCTGCGGGTCCGCGAACAGCGTCCGGACGTCGGCCTGCTCGACGACCTTGCCCTGGTACATCACGGCCACGCGGTCCGCGAGGTCCGCGACCACGCCCATGTTGTGCGTGATGAGGACGATCGCCGTCCCGAACTCGTCGCGGCAGCGCCGCAGGAGGTCCAGGATCTCGGCCTGCACGGTCACGTCGAGCGCGGTCGTCGGCTCGTCGGCGACGATCAGCCCGGGGTCGAGCGCGAGCGCCATCGCGATCACGACGCGCTGCTTCTGCCCGCCGGAGAACTGGTGCGGGTACTTGTCCACAGCCGTCTCGGGGTCGGGGATGCCGACCCGGCGCAGCACGTCGATCGCCTGCTCGCGCCCCTCGGCGCGCCGCACGCGCCGGTGCGCCCGCAGCCCCTCGACGATCTGCCACCCCACGGTGAAGACCGGGTTGAGCGCTGCCGACGGCTCCTGGAAGACCATCGCCACGTCCGTGCCGCGCACGGCCCGCAGCTGGGAGCGGCTCAGGCTCACGACGTCGGACTCGCTCGTCCCCGCCTTGTTCGCGAGCACGACGGCGCCACGCGCCGTCGCGGTCTCCGGGAGCAGGCCGAGGATCGTCTTGGCGGTCACGGTCTTGCCGCTGCCGCTCTCGCCGACGACCGCGAGCACCTCGCCCGGTGCCACCTCGAGGTCCACGCCGTCGACGGCGAGGATCGGTCCGGCGTCGGTCGCGAACGAGACCGTGAGGTCCCGGACGGTGACGACCGCACCCGAGGCGCGCGACGCCGTCGGGCCGGTGGTTGGTGCCTGCGCGCTCACGGGCGCACCTCGATTCCCTCGTCGCCCAGCGTCCCCGAACCTTCCAGACCGCCCAGCCCCGCGGGGCCGGCCGTCAGCGCACCGCCCGGCACGACCGACGTCTCCGCGACCTCGCCCGCACCGACCGCGGCCGCCCGGCGGCTGCGCAGGCGCGGGTCCGCCAGGTCGTTGAGGCTCTCGCCCACGAGCGTGATGCCCAGGACCGCGAGCACGATCGCGAGGCCCGGGAAGAGCGCGGTCCACCAGATGCCGCTCGTCACGTCGGACAACGACTTGTTGAGGTCGTAGCCCCACTCGGCCGCCGCCGTCGGCTCGATGCCGAAGCCCAGGAAGCCGAGCCCCGCGAGCGTGAGGATCGCCTCCGACGCGTTGAGCGTCACGATGAGCGGGAGGGTGCGCGTCGCGTTGCGCAGCACGTGCCGGCCCATGATGCGGCGGTGCGGCGTCCCGATCACGCGCGCCGAGTCGATGAACGCCTCGGCCTTGATCCGCACCGTCTCCGCGCGGATCACGCGGAAGTACTGCGGGATGAACACGACCGTGATCGAGAACGCGGCGGCGAGGCTGCCGCCCCACAGGTCCGACTGGCCGCCGCTGATGACGATCGCCAGCAGGATCGCGAGGAGCAGCGACGGGAACGCGTAGATCGCGTCGCACACGACCACGAGGACGCGGTCGAGCCAGCCCCCGAAGTACCCCGAGACCAGGCCCAGCAGGACCCCGACCACGATCGACGCCGCGATCGCGACCACGATCACCAGGGCGGCGGTCCGCGCGCCCCAGATCACGCGCGACAGGACGTCGTACCCGCCCACGGTCGTGCCGAGCAGGTGCTCGGCCGACGGCGGCTGCTGCGCCCCGAACAGGACACCGTCCGCGCGGAGCTGGCTGAAGCCGTACGGCGCGAGCCACGGCGCGGCGATCGCGGTGAGCAGGAAGATCGCCGTGACGACCAGGCCCGCGACGAGCATGCCGCGCTGCAGGCCCACGCTCTGCCGGAGCTGGTGGACGACGGGCAGGCGGCCCCAGGAGAGTCGGCGGGCCATGTCAGTACCTCACCCTCGGGTCGATGAGCGCCGCGAGGACGTCCACGAGGAAGTTCGTGACCGCGACGATCACGGCCAGCAGGACGACGATCCCCTGGACCGCGACGAAGTCACGGGCCTGGAGGTACTGCGCGAGCATGAACCCCAGGCCCTTCCACTCGAACGTGGTCTCCGTCAGGACGGCCCCGGCCAGGAGCATCGCGATCTGCATGCCCATGACCGTGATGATCGGGATGAGGGCTGGACGCCACGCGTGCGTGCGGACGAGCCGGCCCTCGGAGACGCCGCGCGAGCGGGCCGCGTCGACGTAGTCGGTCGCGAGCGTGCCGATCACGTTGGTGCGCACGAGGCGCAGGAACACCCCCGCCGTCAGCAGGCCCAGCGCCACGCCCGGCAGGACGGCGTGCAGGAGCACGTCGCCCAGGACCGCGGGGTCGCCCGTGCGGATCGCGTCGACGACGTAGAAGCCCGACGGGTCGGGCAGCGCCATCATCTGCAGCTCGGCGCCCGTGGACGCTCGGCCCGCGACGGGGAACCACCCGAGACCGACCGAGAAGACGAGCTTGAGCAGGAGGCCCGCGAAGAACACGGGCGTCGCGTAGCAGAGGATCGCGAAGATGCGCAGGACGGCGTCGGGGATCCGGTCCCGGTGGTGCGCCGCGACGAGCCCGAGCGGCACGCCGACCAGGAACGCGATGATCAGCGCGTAGACCGCGAGCTCGAGCGTCGCGGCGCCGTAGGTCGTCAGGACCTCGGACACCGGACGGTTGTCACTGATCGTGGTCCCGAAGTCGCCGCGCACGATCCCGCCCAGGTACTCGAGGTACTGGACGACGAGCGGACGGTCGTACCCGGCCTCGTGGATGCGCTCGGCGAGCTGGTCCGCCCGCAGGCGCCCGCCGAGCGCGGCCGTGATGGGGTCGCCCGTCGATCGCATGACGACGAACACGGTCGTCACGAGGATGAAGACGGTCGGGATGATGAGGAGGAACCGGACCAGGACGTACCGCCCCAGCCCACCTCCTCCGGACGTCTTCTTCCGCGGGGGTGTGGAGCGGGAGGTCCCGGTGCCCGGCGGGTCGGCCGTGGTCACCTGGTCGGTCGTCGTGGTCATGTCGTCCGTTCGTCGTGGTCCGAGCCGCGCTGCTCGGTGGCCTGCGGTCCTGCTGCGCGGGCCCGGGGCTCCCGTGACGGGAGCCCCGGCGAGAGTGCTCGGGGCGGGCCGGACGCCGTCGGCCGGACCACCCCGAGCGCTGTGGGGTCAGCCCTTGGAGAGGGCTCCGTAGCGGAACTTGAAGGACGCGTCGAGCGTGTCCTCGGTCCCTTCGACGCCCGTTCCGACGACCGCGACCTGCGCACCCTGGAGGTACGGCACGGTCGAGAGGTCCTCGGCGACCTTGGTCTGGATCTCCTCGATGAGGGCCGTGCGGGCTGCCGCGTCGGGCGTGGCGGCCTGCTGGAGGATCAGGTCGTTGACCTCCTGGTCGGAGTAGTGGTTCGCGAGGAAGTTCTCCTGGAGGAAGAACGGCGTCAGGTAGTTGTCGGCGTCGGAGTAGTCCGGGAACCAGCCGAGCTGGTAGGCGGGGTAGACGTCGGCCGTGCGGTCCTTGGAGTACTGGACCCACTCGGTGGTCTGCAGGTTGACCGCGAACAGGCCGCTCTCCTCGAGCTGGTCCTTGATGAGCGCGTACTCCTCGCCCGACGACGGACCGTAGTGGTCGTTGCTGTACTGCAGGTCGAGCGCCACGGGGACCGTGACCCCCGCGGCCTCGAGGCGCGCCTTGGCCGCGTCGGCGTCGGCACCGCCCTGGCCGTCGCCGTACTGCTCCTTGAGGGGCTCGACCGCGCCGGTCAGGCCCGCGGGGACGTACGAGTACAGCGGCGTGTAGGTGCCCTTGTAGACCTGGGTCGCGATGGCGTCGCGGTCGATCAGGTCTGCGACGGCCTGGCGCACGGCGAGCGCCTTGGCGGGGTCCGCCCCCTCGGCCTTCGCGCCGTACGGCTGGGAGTCGAAGTTGAACGTGATGTAGCGGATCTCGCCGCCCGGGCCGTCGACGACCTTGACCTTGTCGTTGCCCCGGAGGTCGTCGATGTCGGTCGCGGACAGGCTGCGGAAGGCGACGTCGATGTTGCCCTCCTGGATGTCCAGCTTCAGGTTGGACGCGTCGGCGTAGTACTTGGTGTTGACCTTGGCGGTCGCGGCCGGGCCGAGGACGCCCTGGTAGTCGGCGAAGGCCTCGTAGGACACGAGGTTGTTGAAGTCGTAGCTCGCGATCGAGTACTGGCCCGCGAACGCCTTGCCGGCGACGATCTCGGTGTCGGGCGTCAGGGCGTCCGCCGCGAAGACCTCCTCGTCGACGATGGGGCCGGCGGGGCTCGACAGGATCTGCGGGAAGACCTGGTCGTCGGGCGACTTGAGCGTGAAGACGACGGTCGTGTCGTCGGGCGCGGCGACGCTGGCCAGGTTGTAGAGCAGCGACGAGGGGCCGTTCTCGTCGTTGATCGCGACCTGCCGGTCGAACGTGAACTTCACGTCCGAGGACGTGAGCTCGTTGCCGTTGGCGAACGTCAGGCCGGGCTTGAGCTTGACGGTGTACTCGGTGGGCGCGGTGAACTCGGCCGACTCCGCGATGTCGGGCTCGACGTCGGGGCTGCCGTACGGGGTGTTCAGGAGGAACGGGTACACCTGGTTCATGACCGCGAAGGACCCGTTGTCGTACGAGCCGGCCGGGTCGAGCGTCGTGACCTTGTCGGTCGTGCCGATGGTGAGCGCGCCGCCCGCGCTCGCGTTGCCGCCGCCGTCGTCGTTGCCGCCGTCGCCGCACGCCGTGAGCGTGAACGTCACGACGGCGAGGCCCGCCGTTGCGGCGAGGAGCCGCTTCCTGGAAACGGTCGTCATCCGTCACACCTCTTCTTCGGGGTCCTGGGGCAGGGGCGCGGTGGCGCTCCCACGGCCTGGCACTGTGACCAAGGTGCGTGATGTCTAACACATCGTTGTTTCGGTCAAGCACCCCCGAAGGGCGAGATGGTGCGGTTCCGGTCATGTTGTTACCGGGTCGTAACTCCCGCCTCCACATGGTGAGACGGATCACAGGGTGAAGTTACCCAGGAGTACGTTCCGGTGCGTCACGCCCTGTTCGGAGCGGGCCGCTCACCGACCGGACGTCCCCTGCCCGACGTCGGACCCCGGCTCGGGCGGCCGGGTCACCTCCTCGGGCGCGACGTCACGCGCGGCCACGCCTCCCGTCTCGGCCGCCTCCCCCGGGGCCGCCTCCCCCGGGGCCGCCTCCCCCGGCGCCGCTGCGCCCGGGACCTCGCCGACCTGGACCTCGCCGCCCGGGGTGATCTCCGCCGTCGGGCCCGCCTGACCTCCCCCGACCGGGGCGGGCGCTGCCGCGGCCTCCGCGACCACCGGTGCCGACGGCCCCGCCCCCAGCACCGACCCTCCCGTCACGACCACCCCCGCCGCGACCGCCCGGGCCCGCAGGTCCGCGAGCTCGCGCGCGACCGACCGCACCCCGAAGCCCGAGACCACGTGGATCGCCCCCGCGACGAACGCGTACAGCCCGAACACCACGACCGTCAGGCTCAGGACGTCTCCGGCGTCGACCGGGCGCGTCACGAGCAGCAGGCCGAACAGCGCCGACACGATCCCGAACGTGAGCATCCACGACCACCCCAGGTCGCGGTTGCGCACCAGGCCCGCCGCCCCGACGATCGCCGTGACCCCCAGCACCAGGACCCACACGACCAGGACGTAGTAGAGCGCGACCACGCTCAGGTCCGGCCAGAACGTCACCGCGAGCGCGAACAGGACGTCGACGACCGCCTGCGCGAGCCACCACCGCCACCCCACCTGCCGGCGGTGCGCCAGCCCCTGGGCCGCGACGAGCACCGCGTCCACCACGAGGAACGCGCCGAACACCCATCGCAGCGTCTCGAGCTGCTCGAGCGGCTGGATCATGAGCAGCAGCCCCAGGACCACCAGGGCGACGCCCCGCACGACCGGGAGCCACCAGACGTTCTTGAACGCGTGGGGCTGCTCCGGGAGGCCCGCCGCGTCCTCGCTCCGTGCCTTGCTCCGTGCCCTGCCTCGTGCCACGAGCCACCGCCGTCCGCGTCGTGCGCTCTGCCGGGGCGACCCGGCGTGGGAGCGCTGCCTGCGGTTCATGGTGCTGGAGGTTGGTCACACTCGCGCGCCGAAGGGCGCCGAACACCAGGACCAAGCGGGCAAATCACCCGTCGAAAGTGGCGAAATACCGCGCCTCCCGGGACCTCCCGCCCTAGACTCGCAAGCATGCCCGCGCGCGCTCACGACCCAGCCGGACCCGCGGCGGCGGCGGAGCCAGGCCCTCAGGTCCACGAGGTCGGTGCCCGCGGCCGCACCGAGCCCGCCGCGCCCGACCCCCGATCCCTCCGGGCGTTCCTCACGACCCCGCGCCCCGTGGGCGACGGGACCGACCCGACCGTCCGGATCGTCGACACCCCCGAGTCGCGCGTCCGCCACCCCAGCGACCTCGTCGGGATCGTGCTGTGCGCACTGGGCATCGCGCTCGTCATGTTCATGTCGGTCTACGCGCACGGCACCACCGCGGGCGTCGCCGAGGACGTCCAGGGGTTCTCCGACCTCCTCGCCACGATCCTCATCATCCCCGTCGCGGTCCTCGAGGGGCTCGTGACCCTCGTGATCCCCACGGCCGTCCTCATCGAGCTCGGCATCCGCAAGCTCGGCCGCCAGGTCGTCGAGTCGATCGCCGCGGCAGCCGTCGGCATGCTGCTCGGCATCGCCCTCACCTTCTCGGTGCTGACGTTCGGGTCCGACGACCTCATCCAGGGGCTCTCGGTCCGCAAGCAGGGCGTCTGGGCCATCAGCATCCCCTGGTACGTCGCCGCGATCAGCGGGCTCCTGACCGCAGCGGGTCCCCGCACCCGGCGCCGGACGGTCGCCTGGTCCTGGAACCTGCTGTTCGTCGCGCTCGGCGTCGTCCTCATCACGGCCCAGGTCTCGCTGCCCGGCGTGATCATCACCCTCCTGCTGGGCCGCATCGCGGGCAACACCGTGCGCTGGGTGTCCGGCGTGCGCAGCGAGCGCGCGTACGGTCCCCACCTGGTCGACGGCGTACGACGTGCCGGCTACTCGCCCACCGCGCTCGTGCGCGTGCGCGACGTGTCCCAGCCGGCCGAGCTCGCCGAGGCCGCCGAGGACCCCATCACCGAGGTCAACGCCGAGGGCGAGATCACGGGCGAGGTGCACGTCGGCGTGGTCCGCATCGCCGGGTCCGACGAGGACTCGGCCCTGACCGCCGACGCGCGGATCGCGGGCGACCACCTGTCCGGAGCACTCGGCGAGGGCGTCCGCGAGCCCGCCGAGGCCCCGTCGGACCCCGCCGCGATCGCCCTCACCCGGTCCGGCGACAACCGCGTCTACGCGATGTTCACCGAGGACGGCGTGCGCCGCGACGTCGTGGTGCTCGACGGCGACCGGCAGGTCGTGGGCGTCATCACCCGGTTCTGGCGCTCGCTCCGGCTGCGCGGCATCGAGGGCCGCGCCGCGATCTCGCTCAAGGCCGTCGCCGAGCGCACAGCCCTCCTCGCCTACGCGGCCCGCGCGGCCGGCGTCCGCACGCCGCGGCTGCTCGGCGTGGCCGAGGCCGACGACTCGATGATCCTCGTCCAGGAGCACGCCGTGGGCGCCGTGTCGCTGCGCGACCTGCCCGACGACGAGGTCACCGACGCCGTCCTCACCGAGGCGTGGCACCAGATCCAGCTCGCGCACGACGCCGGGCTCTCGCACCGGGCACTCACCTCCGACGTCATGCTCGTCAGCCGGGGCGAGCCCGGCGGCGCCGCGACCCACCCCGCCGGGACCGGTCCGGGTGCGGGCACCGCCGAGGGGTCCACCGCGCCCGCGGACCCCGACGACCCGGCGGTCGGCCCCGACGACTCCGAGGTCAAGGTCTGGCTGACCGGCTGGGAGCAGGGCGACATCGCGTCCTCCGAGCTCTCGCGCCGCATGGACCTCACACAGATGGTCGCGCTGCTCGCGCTGCGCGTGGGCGCCCAGCGCGCCGTGGCCTCGGCCGTGAGCGTGCTGCCCAACGAGGACATCGCGGCGATCGGCCCCCTGCTCCAGTCGATCGCGCTGCCCGTGAGCACGCGCGAGGAGATGCGCGCCAACAAGGAGCTCTTCAAGGACCTGCGCGCAGCGCTCGTCGAGCGACTGCCGGAGACCGACGTCGAGCCCCAGCGCATCACGCGATTCGGGGCCCGGACGATCATCACGCTGACCCTGACGATCGTCGCGGTGACCGTGGTCGTCACGACGATCAACTTCCAGGAGATCGCCGAGGCCGTGAGCTCGGCCAACCCCTGGTGGGCCGTCGTCTCGTTCGCCCTGGGCGTCCTGACGTGGTTCGGTGCGGCCCTGACCTTCGTGGCCTTCTCGCCCGTGAACCTCCCCATGGTGCGGGCGACGCTGACCCAGATGGCGGGCTCGTTCGTGGCCCTCGCGGCCCCCGCGGGGATCGGCCCGGCGGCGCTCAACCTGCGGATGCTGACCAAGCGCGGCGTCTCGACGCCCATGGCGGTCGCGACCGTGGCCCTGGTCCAGGTGTCGCAGTTCGTCGTGACGATCCTCCTGCTGGCGATCCTGTCGGTCTCGACCGGCTCGGGCGGCCTGGTCAACCTGCCCTCGACGACGGTCCTGATCGCCATCACCGGGGTGGCCCTGGCCGTGGTCGCGACGCTCCTCGTCCCGGCCGTGCGCCGGTGGGCGGTCGCGAAGCTCCGCCCGATGCTCCAGCAGGTGTGGCCCCGCCTGTCCGAGATGCTGAGCCAGCCGGGCCGCCTCGCGGTGGGCGTCGGCGGCAACATCGTCATGACGCTGGGCTACGTGCTGGCCTTCGACGCAGCGCTCGCGGCGTTCGGGGTGAACCTGACCCTCATCGAGGTCGCCGTGATCTACCTGGTCGGCAACGCGGCAGGTGCTGCGGTCCCCACCCCCGGTGGCCTGGGCGCGATCGAGACCGCCCTCATCCTGGGGCTCACGACCGCCGGCGTCTCGAGCCCGCTCGCCACCTCGGCCACGATCCTCTTCCGCGTCGCGACGTACTGGGCGCGCATCCCGATCGGCTGGGCCGCGATGCGGTACCTGCAGCGCAAGGGCGACCTGTAGCGCGCCCTCCCCTCAGCCGGCCCCCGGCCAGGCGCGCCTGAGCGTCGGGCCCCCCGGTCCCGGAGGCCCGCACCCGCCGCAGTCGTCGGCCCTACGCGCGCAGCACCACCGCCGAGCCCTGCCCGCCGCCGCCGCACAGCGCCGCCGCCCCCACGGCCTCGTCGCCGAGGGCCGCGAGCCGCCGAGCCAGGTGCCCGACGATCCGCGCCCCGGACGCCCCGATGGGGTGGCCGAGCGCGATGGCGCCCCCGTGGGCGTCGACGATCGCGGGGTCGACGCCCAGCGCGTCCACGGACGCGAGGGCCACCGCGGCGAACGCCTCGTTGATCTCGATCGCGGACAGCTCGTCGACGCCGAGCCCGGCCCGCGCGCAGGCCGCGAGGATCGCGTTGGCGGGCTGCGCGTGCAGCGAGACGTCCGGTCCTGCGACGAGGGCGTGCCCCAGGATGCGGGCACCCGCCAGTCCGCGCCGTGCGGCCTCCTCGTCGCTCACGAGCACCAGTGCTGCGGCGCCGTCGGAGATCTGCGAGGCGTTCCCGGCCGTGATGGTGCCGTCCTCGCGGAAGGCGGGGCGCAACCGTGCCAGGCCCTCGACCGTGGTGTCGGGGCGCACGCCGTCGTCGGCCTCGACGAGCCTCCCGCCCCGCCCGGGCACCTGGAACTGCGCGATCTCGCCCCGGAGGAAGTCGGCCGCGGCGGCGGCGCGGGCGTGCGACGACGCGGCGAACGCGTCTTGCGCCTCACGGCTGATCGCGAGCCCCTCGCCGTGCCGCTCGGTGCTGAGGCCCATCGAGTCCTGCTCGAACGCGTCACGCAGCCCGTCGTGCGCGAGCGTGTCGACGAGGGTCACGTCGCCGAGCTTCCGGCCCGCACGGGACCCGACCCACGCGTGCGGCGCGAGGCTCATGGACTCCTGCCCCACGGCCACCACGACCTGCGCCTCGCCCGCGGTGACGAGCCGGTGCGCCTGCACCACGGCCTCCATGCCGGACAGGCACACGGCGTTGAGCGTCATCGCGGGCACCGTGTACGGCACGCCCGCCCCGACGGCGGCCTGCCGTGCGGGGTTCTGGCCCGCCCCGGCCTGGAGCACCTGGCCGGCGAGGACCATCTGCACGTCGTCGGGCCCGATCCCCGCGTCCGCGAGCGCCGCACTCAGCGCGTGGGCCCCGAGGACCGCGGCGGGGACGGTCGCGAAGGCGCCGTCGAACCGCACGAAGGGCGTGCGCGCGTATCCGGCGATGACGGTCATGACTCCTCCTGTCCTGCCGGGGCGGCAGCCCCGGCGTCCTCCAGCCCGACGGCGTAGCCCGCCTCGGTCGCGGCGCGCACCTCGTCGAGGGTCACGCCGGGGGCGACCGCGCGGAGCACGAGGTGGCGGCGCGGGGTGCCGGTCCCGGCGAGGCCGGGGACGACGTCGAAGACCGCACGGTCGGTGATGATCCGGTCCACGACGCCCTCGCCCGTGAGCGGCAGCCCGCACGTGCGCCGGAGCTTGGGCGACCCGTCGCGTGCCACGTGGTCCATGAGCACCACGATCCGGGGCGTTCCCGCGACGAGGTCCATGGCCCCGCCCATGCCCTTGACGAGCTTCCCCGGCACGGTCCAGTTGGCCAGGTCGCCCGTCTCGGAGACCTCCAGGGCTCCGAGGATCGCGATGTCGACGTGCCCGCCCCGGATCATGGCGAACGACGTCGCGGAGTCGAAGTAGCTCGCGCCCGGCAGGGCCGTGACGGTCTGCTTGCCCGCGTTGATCAGGTCGGCGTCCTCCTCGCCCTCGACCGGGAACGGGCCGATCCCCAGCATCCCGTTCTCGCTCTGCAGCGTGATCGAGACGCCGGGCGGCAGGTGGTTCGCGACGAGCGTCGGGATGCCGATCCCGAGGTTGACGTAGTCGCCGTCGTGCAGCTCGGCCGCGGCGATCGCGGCCATCTGGTCCCGGTCCCAGGGCATCTCAGGCCTCCTGTCCTGCGGTCGCCGCGGCGGGGGCCGCGCCGCGCGGGCGCACCGTGCGCTGCTCGACGTCCTTGACGCGTGGCCGCGCGGGCACGACCCGGTCGACGAAGATCCCGGGCGTGACGACGACGTCGGGGTCGAGGGGGGCGGCGGTCAGGATCTCGGCCTCGACGACCGTGACGCGACCGGCCGTCGCGACGAGGGGGTTGAAGTTCCGGGCGGTGAACCGGTACGTGAGGTTGCCGTAGGCGTCGGCCCGGTGCGCGTGCACCAGGGCGAGGTCGGCGACGATGCCGCGCTCCAGGACGTAGCGCCGCCCGTCGAACTCCTCGACAAGCTTGCCCTCCGCGACCGGGGTCCCGACGCCCGTGGCGGTGTAGAACGCGGGGATGCCCGCGCCGCCCGCGCGCAGCCGTTCGGCGAGCGTGCCCTGCGGCACGAACTCGACCTCGAGGTCGCCGTCGAGGTACCGCTGCGCGAACAGCTTGTTCTCGCCCACGTACGACGACAGGACCTTGTCGACCTGGTCGCTCTCGAGCAGCAGCCCGAGCCCCTTGCCGTCGACGCCCATGTTGTTGGACACCACGGTCAGCCCGCGCACGCCCGAGTCGCGCACGGCCTCGATGAGGTCCGACGGGATGCCGCACAGCCCGAACCCGCCGACCGCGATCGTCATGCCGTCGCGGAGCAGGCCGTCGAGCGCACTCGCGGCGTCGTGGTGGTGCTGGACCCCGGGCGGGCGCGGGGTCGCCGCGGCGGCCGGTCCCCCGCCGTCCTGTCCGAACCGGTCGGTCGTCATGTCTGCCTGCTTCCTGTGCGGAGGGACTCGGGGGCGGGCTCGCCCGCGTGGCCTGCGTCGTCGGCCGCGCGTGCACGCCGCAGCACGGCCTCGGCGTGCCGGAGCGAGGGGCCGTCGATCATGACGCCGTCGTGCGTGAACACGCCCTCGTGCGCCCTGGCGGCGGCGAGCAGCGCGCGCGCCGCCGCGACGGCCTCAGCGGGCGGCGCGTACGCGGACCGGATCACGGGCACGTGCGAGGGGTGGATGCACGCGGTCGCGGCGAACCCGACGGCCGCGGCGTCGAGGGCCTCGGCGCGCAGCCCGTCGAGGTCCTCGATCGCGAGGTGCACGGCGTCGATCGCGGCGACCCCAGCGGCTCCCGCGGCGAGCAGCACCGCGGACCGTGCGGCGCGGGCGACGTCCCGGTACGTCCCGTCGGGGAAGCGGCTCGACGTCCCTCCGAGGGACGCGACCAGGTCGTCAGCCCCCCACATGAGGGCGGCGACGCCGGGGCGTCGGGCCAGCTCGGGCGCGGCCAGCACGCCCGCCGCGGTCTCGCACAGCGCGACCACGCGCAGCCCGCCCAGGTCGAGCGGCAGCCGCTCGTCGGCCTTGGGCACCATGACGGTCCGGTAGGCGGTGCGCGCGAGCGCGACCAGGTCGGCGGCGTGCTCCGGGGTCCCGACCGCGTTGACCCGCACGATCGTCCGCTCGGGGTCGAGGGGTTCGGCGAGCAGAGCGTCGCGCGCAGCGGCCTTGCGGTCGGGCGCGACGGCGTCCTCAAGGTCGAGGATCACGGCGTCGGCGCGATCGAGGGCCTTGCGGTAGCGGTCGGGCCGGTCGGCGGGGCAGAAGAGGAGCGCGGGCCCCAGGTCGAACGTCGTCACGGGGCACCGCCCCCCGGCCCGACGCCGGAGCGCCCCTCCGCGCCCGGCCCGCCCGTGGCGGTGGTCGGGGCGGTCGCGGCGGTCGAGCCCGGCACGGTCGCCTCGCCCGACGCGTGCGGTGCGGTGGCGGGGGCCTCGTGCGCGAACGCTCCCCGCGGGTGCCCGCCCGACGAGCACACGGGGTGGGTGTCGTCGTCGGGCACCGCGGGAGGCAGGGGCTCCGGGCCCGCCGCGGCCCCGGGGGGCGCCGCCCGGGCGGCCGCCTCGTGCGCCGCCCGCGCCCACACCAGCGTCGACCGGACGGCCCGCGCCACGAGCACGCCGTCCTGGTTGTGCCCCCGGTGCTCGAACGTCACGACCCCCTGCCCGGGCCGTGAGCCGGACGGCCGCTTCTCCAGGACCACGGTCGAGGAGTACAGGGTGTCGCCGTGGAACACCGGGTGGGGGAACGCGACCTCGGCGAACCCGAGGTTGGCGACGATCGTGCCCTGCGTGAGCTGCGCGACCGAGGCCCCGACGAGCGTCGAGAGCGTGAGCATCGAGTTGACCAGCCGCTGCCCGAACGGCTGGCCCGCGGCCCAGGCCGCGTCGAGGTGGAGCGACTGCGTGTTCATGGTGAGCGTCGTGAACAGGACGTTGTCGGCCTCGGTGAGCGTGCGGCCCGGGCTGTGGACGTAGCGCACCCCGGTCTCGAGCTCGTCGTAGTAGAGCCCGCGCTGCGTGATCTCCCGCATCCTGCTCTCCTTCCCTCTGTCGGTTCCCCCGTGCCGTCGGTTCCCTCGTGCCGAGAACGGGGTTGCGGTCGTTCTGGGCGGTATGCCGACCTCAACCTCGTTCTCGGCACCGCGAAGAGCTCACGCCTCGAGGCCCAGCCCGCGCGCGATGATCATGAGCTGCACCTCCGTGGTCCCCTCCCCGATCTCGAGCACCTTGGAGTCCCGGTAGTGGCGGGCCACCGGGTTCTCGTTGAGGAAGCCGTAGCCGCCGAAGATCTGCGCGGCGTCGCGTGCGTTCGCCATGGCGGCCTCGCTGCTCACGAGCTTCGCGATCGACGCCTCGACCTTGAACGGCACGTCGTTCGCGAGCCTCGACGCCGCGTCGTAGTAGCAGAGCCGCGCCTGGTGGACGCGGGCCGCCATGCGCGAGAGCGTGAACGCGATGTGCTGGTGGGACCCGATGTCGCGGCCGAACACGTTGCGCGTGCGCGCGTACCGCAGCGCCTCCTCCAAGCACCCCTGGGCGGCTCCCGTGGCGAGCGCCGCGAACGCGATGCGTCCCTCGTCGAGGGCGTGCAGGAAGTTCGCGTACCCGCGGCCCAGCTCGCCCAGGAGGTTCTCCGCGGGGACCCGGACGTCGTCGAACGTCAGCGGGTGCGTGTCCGACGTGTGCCACCCGACCTTGTCGTAGGACGGCCCGACCGTGAACCCCTTGGTGCCCGCCGGGACCAGGATCGACGAGAGCTCCTTCTTCACCGTCCCGTCGGCCCGCGTCTCCTGCCCCGTGACCGCGGTGACCGTGACCACGCTCGTGATGGGCGTCCCGGAGTTGGTGATGAACTGCTTGCTGCCGTCGATGACCCACACGCTGCCGCCGTCCGGTCCGGGCTCGTGCCGGGCAGTGGTGCGCGTCGCGCCCGCGTCGGAGCCGGCCTCGGCCTCGGTCAGCCCGAATGCCGCGAGCGCCCGTCCCGTGACCAGGTCCGGCAGCCATCGCTCGCGCTGCTCGGCGGTCCCGTGCCGCACGATCGGCATGATCCCGAGCCCCACGCCCGCCTCCAGCGTGACCGCGATGCTCTGGTCGACGCGCGCGAGGGCCTCGACCGCGAGGCACAGCGACAGGTAGTCCTTGCCCTGGCCGCCGTGCTCGACCGGGAAGGGGAGCCCGAACAGGCCCAGGTCCCCCATCTCGCGGATGATGTCGAGCGGCAGGCGGCGCTCGGTGTCGTACTGGTACGCGGCGGGCGCGACGACGGTGTCCGCGAACTCGCGCACGGTGTCGCTGAGCTTGCGCTGCTCGTCGGTGAGCTCGGTGTTCATGGCGCTCCTGGGGTGTGGGAGGTGACGTGGACGGCCGGGGTGCCGGCCTGGGAGTGCTCGTCCGGGGACTGTTCGGGCGGGGACTGTCCGGGCGGACCGACCACCGCGGACGCGTCCCCGGTGACGGGCGCGGCGCCGTCGGGCGAGGGGTCGAAGGGCGTCGCGCCGTCGGGCGAGGGATCGACGCGCGCGACGACCTCGTCGCGGCGCACCAGGTCGCCCGGGCGGGTCGTGAGCCGCACGACGCCCGCGTGCGGGGCGGTCAGGGCGTGCTCCATCTTCATGGCCTCGACGACCACGAGGACGGCGCCCGCGGCGACGGTCTCGCCGTCCTCGACGGCGACCGTCACGACCGTGCCGGGCATGCCTGCGCGGACGTCGGGGCTCGTGGGGCCGGCGGTGCGGTCGGAACCTTCGAGGCGGGTCCGGGCTGCGACGTCGAGGCGCTCGGCGCGCGTGGGGACGGCGACCTGGACCACCCGGCCGCCGCGCGCGAGCCAGACGCTCCCGTCGGGGTCGGCCGCGAGGTGCACGGTCTCGCCCGTCCCGTCCACGACGAACCGCCACGCGTGGCCCACGGCGGGGGTCAGCGCGGCCCGCCGGGCCGCCCCCGGCCGCGGTCCCCCGTCCACGTGCACGACGGCGGCGCTCGCGTCGCCCGTCACGGTCACCTCGTGGGGTTCGTCGGCCGCGGTGCGCAGCACGAACCGGTGCGGTCGCGGCGAGGCGTTGAGCCGCCAGCCGTCGTCGGCCCACGGGCCGGACGCGCGTGCGGGGCGTCGCGCGAGCGAGAACAGCGCGACCGCCACGAGGTCCTCCTCGGTCGCCGCGTCGGACGGCACCCGCCCGCTCGCGACGAACCGCTCGATCAGCCCGGTGTCGAGGTCCCCGGCCCGGACGTCGGGGTCCGCGAGGAGCGCGCGCAGGAAGCCGACGTTGGTGTCGACGCCCAGGACGAGCGTCTCGGCGAGCAGCCGGTCGAGCCGGTCGAGCGCCTGGGCCCGGTCGGCGCCGTGCGCGACGGCCTTCGCGAGCAGCGGGTCGTACTCTCCTCCGACGTGCAGGCCCTCGGTGAGGCTGCTGTCGAGGCGCCACCCGGCGCCGTCGGGCTCGGTGAGCGCAAGGACGTCGCCCGTCGCGGGCAGGAACCCGCGGGCCGGGGACTCGGCGTAGACCCGCGCCTCGATCGCGTGGCCGCGCAGGACCACGTCCTCCTGCGCGAACCCCAGCGGCTCCCCCGCGGCGACGCGGAGCTGGGCCTCGACCAGGTCCAGGCCCGTGACCATCTCCGTCACGGGGTGCTCGACCTGCAGGCGCGTGTTCATCTCGATGAAGTAGAACGTGCTCGGCTCGGCGGCCGGGACGAGGAACTCGACGGTCCCGGCGCCCTCGTAGTCGACGCTGCGCGCGACCTCGCACGCGGCCTCCCCGATGCGGGCGCGCGTCGCGGCGTCGAGCAGCGGCGACGGCGCCTCCTCGACCACCTTCTGGTGACGGCGCTGGAGCGAGCACTCCCGCTCCCCCAGGTGCACGACGGCGCCGCGCGAGTCCGCGAGCACCTGCACCTCGATGTGGCGCGGCCGGGCGACCAGGCGCTCGACGAGCAGCGTGCCGTCGCCGAACGACCGGGTCGCGACGCGTCGGGCGCTCGCGAGCGCGGCCGGGAGGTCCTCGGCCGAGGTCACGACCTGCATGCCCTTGCCGCCGCCGCCGCCGGAGGGCTTGACCAGCAGGGGGAAACCGACGTCGAGGGCCGCCCGGGCGAGGGCGTCGTCGTCGAGCGCCGAGCCGGTCGCGGGGTCGCGCCCCGTGCTGCCGGGCACGACCGGGACCCCGCGCGCCGCGACGATCTCCTTGGCCGTGATCTTGTCGGCCATCGCTTCGAGCGCAGCGACGCCCGGCCCGACGAACACGATGCCTGCGTCCGCGCAGGCCCGTGCGAGCCCGGGGTTCTCCGACAGGAAGCCGTAGCCGGGGTGGATCGCGTCGGCGCCCGTCGCGCGGGCCGCGTCGATGATCGCGGGCACGCTCAGGTACGACTCGGCCGCGGGGGCCGGGCCGATCCGCACCGCGACGTCGGCGAGGGACACGTGGCGCGCGCCGGCGTCGGCGTCGCTGTGGACCGCGACCGAGCGGATGCCGAGGCGCCGCAGCGTGCCGATGATGCGGCACGCGATCTCGCCGCGGTTGGCGACGAGCACGGTCCCGAACGGACGCCGCCGCGGGCCGTCAGGACGATCGTGATCGTGAGGGGCACGCGCCGGTGCCGACACGTCGGGGGTGCGCAGCGGGAGCATGGCCCTCACATCCTGAAGAGCCCGAACCGCGGGCCCTCGGTCGGGGCCAGCGGCGTGCGGGCGCACACGTCGAGCGCGAGCCCGAGCACGCGGCGCGTGTCGGCGGGGTCGATGACGCCGTCGTCCCAGAGCCGGGCCGTGGCGTAGTACGGGTCGCCCTGCTCCTCGTAGCGCGAGCGGATGTCCTCGCGGAAGGCGGCCTCGTCGTCGGGCGCCCACCGCTCGCCACGCGCCGCGAGCTGGTCGGCCTTGACCGTCGCGAGCACCGACGCGGCCTGCGGGCCGCCCATGACCGAGATGCGGCTCGCGGGCCAGGACCACAGGAAGCGCGGCGAGTACGCGCGCCCGCACATCGAGTAGTTGCCCGCCCCGAACGACCCGCCGACCACGACGGTCAGCCTGGGCACGCGCGTCGTCGCGACGGCCGTGACCATCTTGGCGCCGTCCTTGGCGATGCCCCCGGCCTCGGCGTCGGTGCCGACCATGAACCCCGAGATGTTCTGCAGGAACACGAGCGGGATGCCGCGCTGGTCGCACAGCTCGACGAAGTGCGCGCCCTTGAGGGCCGACGGGCTGAACAGCACCCCGTTGTTCGCGACGATCCCCACGGGGTGCCCGTGCAGGTGCGCGAACCCCGTGACCAGGGTGTCGCCGTACTCGCGCTTGAACTCGTGGAACACGCTGCCGTCGACGAGCCGCGCGACGATCTCGCGCGCGTCGTAGGGCGCCTGGACGTCGACCGGGACGGCGCGGTACAGGCTCTCGCCCGGTCCGCCGGGCTCGTCCTGCCCGACCGCGGGCGGCGCGCTCGCCTGCACGGCCCACGCGGGCGCGGGGTCGGGCGGGAGCGTCGAGACGATGCGGCGCACGATCGCGAGCGCGTGCTCGTCGTCGTCGGCGAGGTGGTCCGTGACGCCCGAGCGCCGCGCGTGCATGTCGCCGCCGCCCAGCTCCTCGGCCGTGACGACCTCGCCGATCGCGGCCTTCACGAGCGGCGGGCCCCCCAGGAAGATCGTGCCCTGGTTGCGGACGATCACGGTCTCGTCGCTCATCGCGGGCACGTACGCGCCGCCCGCGGTGCACGATCCCAGGACGGCCGCGATCTGCGGGATGCCTGCGGCCGAGAGCCGGGCCTGGTGGTAGAAGATCCGGCCGAAGTGGTCGCGGTCGGGGAAGACCTCGGCCTGGAGCGGCAGGAACGCGCCGCCCGAGTCGACCAGGTAGATGCACGGCAGCCGGTTCTCGAGCGCGATCTCCTGGGCGCGCAGGTGCTTCTTGACCGTGAGCGGGTGGTAGGTGCCGCCCTTGACGGTCGCGTCGTTGCACACGACCAGGACCTGCCGCCCCTCGACCAGGCCGATCCCCGCGATCACCCCCGCGCCGGGCCACTCGCCTCCTCCCAGCCCCTCGGCCGCGAGCGGCGCGACCTCCAGGAACGGGCTGCCCTCGTCGAGCAGGTGCTCGACGCGCTCGCGCGGCAGCAGCTTGCCGCGCGCGACGTGCCGGGCGCGCGACTGCTCGGGACCGCCGAGCGCGGCCCGGGCCGTGCGTTCGCGCAGCCCGGCGACCAGCGCGCGCTGCGCCGCGTCGTTGGCCCGGGCGGTCGGGGAGGCCGGGTCGACCGTCGTCCCCAGGACGTCGCCCACGCCCGGCGGGCGCGTGGTCGGCAGCGTCGCGGTCACGAGGCGCCCCCCGTCGAGGGCGCGCCCCGGTCGACGGGGTCGGCAGCGTCGGCGGGGTCGCCCACGAGCAGCAGCGCGAGCGCCGGGTCGGCGAGCAGCGCCCCGAGCTCGGCGAGGAAGCGGGCCCCCTGCTCGCCGTCGACCACGCGGTGGTCGAACGACAGGCTCAGCGTCACGACGTCGCGCAGCGCGACCTGCCCCTCGTGCTCCCACGGGCGGCGGCGCACGGCCCCGACGCCCAGGATCGCGGCCTCGCCCGGGACCAGGATCGGCGTCCCGGCGTCGACGCCGAACACCCCGACGTTGGTGATCGTGAGGGTCCCGCCCGTGAGCCGCTCGGGCGCGGTGCGTCCGCTGCGAGCCGTCGCGGTGAGGTCCGCGAGCGCCTCGGCGAGGCCCGTGAGCCCGAGCCTGTGCGCGTCGGGCACGTGCGGCACCACGAGGCCGCGGTCGGTCGCGACCGCTATCCCCAGGTGCACGCGCGGGCTGTGGACGATCTCGGCGCTCCCGTCCGGCAGGTCCTCCCACCGGCTCGCGAGCGACGGGTGCCGGGGCAGCACCACGCACAGCGCCCGCGCCACGAGCGCCAGGACCGTGATGCGCGTCCCGCGGGCGAGGGGGTGGGTGCGGAGCCGTTCGAGGAGCTCGGTGCCGGGCGTGACGTCGACCGTGAGGAACACGGTCGCGTGGGGCGCGGTGAACGCGCTCGCGACCATCGCGGCGGCCGTGTGCTTGCGCACGCCGCGCACGGGGGTGCGCGTCTCGCGGGCAGCGGGGTCCCCCGGCCCGCGGCCGGCACCGGTGCCCGCCCGGCCCGACGACGTCGCGCCCGTCCCGCGCGCCGGTGCGTCGTGCGCGGTGCGCGGCTCGGGCGGCGGGAACCCGCCGGTGCGCCGCGCGGCGGCCCGGGCCAGCCCGGACTGGCCGAGGAGGTCGCGCAGGGCCGTCGGCCCGGAGCGGCGCGAGGAGCTCGGCGGGTACTCGTCGTCGTCGAGGTCGCCGGGGGCACCGGGGGCGCCGTGGCCGCCGCCCTGCTCGTCGACCGGACCGGTCGAGGCGGTGCCCGGGAGCCCGTGGGCACCGTCGCGCTCGCGCCCCGTCCCGTCACGCGCCACGCCCTGCGCACAGCTCACGGCCGCGAGGACGTCCTCGCGGGTCACGAGGCCGCGAGCCCCGGTCCCGACGATCCGTTCGAGGTGGACGCCGAGCTGCTTGGCGAGGCGGCGCACGGGCGGCGTCGAGCGGGGGCGCTCGGCCGGGGCGGCCGCGCCTCCGTCCTGGGCGGTGACCGCCGGGACCTCCTGGCCGCTCCCGGGTCCACCGTCGCCGGCCGGGACGGGGCTCGTCGTCGCCTGCGGGTCGTCCCCGGCGTCGGCGAGCCCGATCTCGGCGGGAGCCCCCGCAGGACCTCGACGCGCCCGCCGTGCCGGGCGGCCCGCACGCTCAGGTCGCGCGCCGTACCCGACGAGGTTCGGCTGGGGTGCCTCCTCGGCGGCGTCCTCCCCGCCGCCGGCCGGACGCCCGGTCGGCACGGCGCCGTCGGGCGGGACCGTCCCGGCCTCGTCGGGGACCTCGAACGTGACGAGCGGCTCCCCGACGTTGACCGTCTGCCCCGGCTCGGCGTGCAGGACCGTGACGACGCCCGCGTACGGCGACGGGAGGTCGACGAGCGCCTTGGCGGTCTCGACCTCCGCGATGACCTGGTTGAGCTCGACCCGGTCGCCCGCAGCGACGTGCCAGCTCACGAGGTCGGACTCGGTGAGGCCCTCGCCGAGGTCGGGGAGACGGAACTCGCGCGTGCTCATCACCGTGCCACCCCCTCGAACGCCGCATACCCCGCCGCCGTGTACGCCCCGCGCCCCAGGACGCGGTCCACGCCGTCGAGGATCCGGTCGAGGTCGGGGACCTGGTGCTGCTCGAGCTTCGCGGGCGGGTACGGGACGTCGTGCCCCGTGACCCGGAAGGGCGCGGCCTCGAGGTGGTCGAAGCAGCGCTCGGTCGCGGCCGCAGCGACCTCCGCCCCCAGGCCCGCCTGGTGCGGGGCCTCGTGCGCGACGACCAGGTGCCCGGTCTTGCGGACCGACGCCGCCACGGTCGCGTGGTCGATCGGCGACAGCGAGCGCAGGTCCACGACCTCGACCGACACGCCCTCGTCGGCGGCCGCGACCGCCGCGTCGCGCGCCGTCGTCACGAGCGACCCGAACGTCACGAGCGTGACGTCCGTCCCGGGCACGACGACGCGCGCCGCGTCCATGGGCGGCGCCGTGCGGAGGTCGGCCGCTTCGTTGACCTCGCCCTTGAGGTGGTAGCGACGCTTGGGCTCGAAGAACACGACCGGGTCGTCGCACGCGATGGCCTGCTGGAGCACGGTGTACGCGTCCTGCGGGTCGGCGACCGTCACGACGCGCAGGCCTGCGGTGTGCGCGAAGTACGCCTCGGGCGACTCCGAGTGGTGCTCGGCCGCGCCGAGCCCCCCGCCCACGGGGATGCGGATCGTGATCGGCAGGCGCACGGCACCGCCCGTGCGGGCGTGCATCTTGGCGAGCTGCGACACGATCTGGTCGAACGCGACGTACACGAACCCGTCGAACTGGATCTCGCACACGGGCCGGTAGCCGCGGTACGCGAGGCCCACGGCCGTGCCGAGGATGCCCGACTCGGCGAGCGGCGTGTCGAGCACGCGACGCGGGCCGAACTCCTTCTGCAGCCCGTCGGTCACGCGGTACACACCGCCGAGGCGGCCCACGTCCTCGCCCATGACGACGACCTTGTCGTCGTTCGCGAGCGACCGGCGCAGCCCCGCGTTGAGGGCCTTGGCGAGGGTGAGGGTGGTCATCGGGAGCCTTCCTTCTCGTCGACCGTGCCGGTCGTGCCCGCGGCACCGTCGTCGGTGCCGGCAACCCTGTCCGCGTCGGCGTCGGCGAACCCCTCCAGGTACTGCGCGTACGCGGCGCGCTCCCCGGCGAGGGCCGCGTGCGGCTCGGCGTACACGTGGTCGAAGATCGTGAGCGGGGGCGGGTCCTGGAGCCCGGTGCACCCGGCGCGCAGCTCGGCCGCAGCCCGGTCGGCGACGCCCTGGACCCGCTCCTCCTCGGCGTCGTCCAGCAGCCCACGGTCGGTCAGGTAGGCCCGGTAGCGCGAGATCGGGTCGCGCCCGGCCCAGGTCTCGAGCTCGGCGGGGTCCCGGTAGCGCGTGGGGTCGTCGGCCGTGGTGTGCGGGCCCATGCGGTACGTCACGGCCTCGACGAACGTGGGACCGCCGCCCGTGCGGGCGCGGTCGAGGGCCTCGCGCGTCACCGCGTGCACCGCGAGGACGTCGTTGCCGTCGACGCGTACGCCGGGGATCCCGAAGCCCCCGGCCCGGTCCACGAGCGGGACGGGCGACTGGAGCGTCACGGGCTCCGAGATCGCCCACTGGTTGTTCTGGCAGAGGAACACCACGGGCGCCCGGTAGGTCGCGGCGAACACGAACGCCTCGTTGACGTCGCCCTGGCTCATGGCGCCGTCCCCCAGGTAGGCGACCGCGACGGAGTCGGCGCCGTCGTTCTGGACGCCCATGGCGTAGCCCGTCGCGTGCAGGGTCTGGGCGCCGATGATGACCTGCGGCGTCGCCATGTTGACCGCGTACGGGTCCCACCCCGACGCCGTCACGCCGCGCCAGACCCGCACGAGGTCGACGAGCGCGACACCTCGCGTGTACGCCACGGCGTGCTCGCGATAGCTCGAGAACACGAAGTCGTCGGGACGCAGCGCCCGGCCCGAGCCGACCTGCGCGGCCTCCTGCCCCAGCAGCGGGGGCCAGAGCGCGAGCTCTCCCTGCCGTTGGAGGGCTGTGGCCTCGGCGTCGATCCGACGCACCACCACCATGTCCTCGTAGAGGCGGACGGCCGACGCGGGGTCTGCGTCGAGTCCTTCCAACCACCGGTCCTGCGCGGCCGATCCGTGGCGTGCACCGGCCTCGTCGAGCACCTGGACGACGTCCTGCGTCGTCCGCGTCCCGGCGCGGCCGTCCACACGGCTGTCGACTGTGCTGGGCGTCATCGCGTCACCTCGCGTCTGCTCCCGTGCTCGTCGTCGAGCACCCCGGGGCTCACCGTCGAGCACCGGATACCGCGAACGTAGCCCCGCCCCGCACATGGCTCCAGTCATCGCGGAAACCTTGCGCGCTCTGCTCCCGGATGTCCGGCTAGGCTGAACAATGTGCGCAGCTACGATGCCGTCGACCTCGATCTCCTCGTCGCGCTCGCGAAGGACCCGCGCGGCACGATCGTCGCGCTGGCCGAGCGCCTGCGGCTCTCACGCAACACGGTGCACGCGCGCATGGCCCACCTCGAGGAGGCCGGAGCGTTCCTGGACTTCGACCGGCGCATCAGCCCGGAGTTCCTGGGCCACCCCCTGACGGCGTTCATCGAGGTCGAGGTCAAGCAGAAGGAGCTGGGCCGCATCGTGGCGACGCTCGCGGAGATCCCCGAGGTGCTCCAGGCGCACGGCCGCTCGGGCACCTCGGACCTGCGGGTCCTGGTCGCGTGCCGCACGACCGACCACCTGTTCCGCATCGACGCGGCGATCCTCGCGATCGACGGGGTCGAGCGCACCGAGACGTCGCTCTCGATGGGCGAGCTCATCCCCTACCGGGTGCGGCCCTTGATCGAGCGGGCGCGCAAGACGCTCTAGGGCGGGCCGCCGGGAGCACCGCGGTCACGAGACGGGTGGTCCGGCACGAGTCGGGCGCTCCCGCCGTCGTCCCAGGCACCCGTCTGGGACCGAACCACCCGTCTCGCGCAGCGGCTCCCCGTCGGCCCCCGACGCAGGCCCCCTACCTCAGGTCCCGCAGGTACGCCGCCGCCCCGTCGTACGACGACATCTTGCGCTCGTAGTACACCGCGATGATGAGCAGCAACCCGCCCGCGGCGGTCAGCGTGAGCATCCACGGCCCCGCGGAGATGGCGGTGCCGAGCTGGCTCACGAACACCACGAGGATCTCGACCGGGAGCACCACGACGCCCAGCACGAAGGGCGCGGCGAGGTGGAACCGGGTCCCGACCAGCACGGCCGCGAGCGCCAGCCCGATCACGAGCACGGCCCGCCACGTCCGCGCGTCGGTGTACGTCGCGAGGACCGAGGGCCCGAGCACCGCCAGGATCCCCACCGCGAACGTGCGCCACGAGCCGACGAACCCGACGGGCCAGTCGGCGAGCCGCGGCGCGCTCACGCCCCGGTCCCCGGCCACGCCCCCGGTCCCCGTCGCTCCGGCGCCGACGTCCCCGGACCGGGCGGCCGCCCGCGACGTCGCCGCGAACGCCAGGTACCCGGCGACCAGCAGGCCGGCACCGAGGGGCAGCGAGAAGACCTCGACCCGCAGCTCGCGCGGGCTCCACGCCCCGATCGCGGCGGTGAGCGCGAGCAGCCACACGAACCAGGTGGGTGGCCAGCGGAGCTCGCCGGGCCCGGACGACGCCACGGCCCGGCGCACGGTGTGCACCACGAGCAGGACGAGCGCGACCTCCACGAGCCACGCGAGAGCGATCACGGTCCAGCTCTCACCCACGGCCCCGACCGGCCCGACGACGCCGAGCACCATCGCGGGCGCGGCCCACCACCTGCGCAGGGGCGGTGCGAACGGGCGGGGAGCGGCGCCGTCGGGCCGTGCCGTCACACCCCACGGTGCGACCGCCGCGACGAGCCGGTCCCCCGCGAGCGCCGCGAGCGCAGCCCCCGCGACGGACCAGGCGAGCGCGACGAGGTAGACCTGCGTGGGGTCGGCCCCCGCCGCGTCCTGGGTCGACCGGAGGGCCGCGACCAGCCCCGCGACCGAGGACAGGATCGCGGCGAGCGCGAGGTGCGCCGCGGCGTCGGCCGCCCAGACCGGGTCGACGCGACCGCTGCGGGCCGCGAGCCGGCGGGCCGCCTCGCCGCCCGCGACGAGGACCAGGCCCAGCAGCAGGAGCGCAGGGTCGCGCCACGGGTCCCCGCCCGGGACGAGGATCGACACGAGCAGCGAGGGCAGCACGAGCAGCCCGAGCCCGCACAGCACGAGGCGCCAGCCCGCGGGCGTGCGCCGTGCCAGGAGACCACCGACGACCACGGCCGCGAGCGCGGGCGGCGCCGTGTAGGCCTCGACGAGACCGACGTCGAGCAGCACCAGCAGCGACCAGAGCGCGCAGACCCACATCCCGCCCGCGACCCACCAGGCCCAGCGACGGGCCGGGCGCCCCGCGACGACCGCGGCCCCCGCCCCGAGGACGAGGAACACGATC
This sequence comes from Oerskovia douganii, assembly GCF_015142735.1. GTDB lineage: Bacteria > Actinomycetota > Actinomycetes > Actinomycetales > Cellulomonadaceae > Oerskovia > Oerskovia douganii. The sequence goes on from NZ_JACSPN010000005.1 coordinate 109,534, forward strand.
GCCGCGGTCTCGGGGCCGGCAGCGACGCGCACCAGGGCGAGCAGGACCGTGAGCGAAGCCGTGACGAGCACGCCGACCTCGACCGCGGTGCCGGCGTCCTGCACGTGCCGCCCGGGGAGCCCGCGCGCCCGCAGGTGCGCCTGCGCGGCCGGGACCCCGACGACCGTGGCCGCGGTCAGGATCGCGACGAGCGGCAGCACCACGGGCGACGCGCTGCCGGGCACGACCTCGGCGCCGAGGCAGACCAGCACGACCGACGCCGTCGGGAGCAGGAGCCCCGCCGCGGCCACGCGCACCTGGCGGGCCATCTCGGCCCGCCGGGTCAGGACGAGCACTGCCTCGAGCGCGAGCATCGTGGCGGCCGCCGCGGCGGACCACCAGCTGCGCTCCTCGAGGACCGTCGCTACCCCCAGGAGGAACGGCACCGAGGTCGTGACGAGGACGGCCCACCACGACGGCTGGCCCACGGCACGGACCCGCGTCACGACGATCGCGACGACCGAGGCCGTGACCGACACGACGGCGACGGCCTCGATCCCGGTGAGCCCCGCACCGTCGAGCGTCGTCCCGAGCACGAGCAGCGCGTAGGCGTACCCCGCGGCCACGAGGAACGGGCGCGCGGGGGCGGGGACCGCGCGCCGGGCGTACAGCGCCAGCGCGAGCACGACGGCGCCGCCCAGGACCACGGTCGGGCGCGCCGCCCAGGACACCAGGGCCGTGAGCGCGGTCGCGGCGAGACCGCCCGTGAGCGCGGCCGCACCCCACGTCGCCGGCGACCGGAGGGTCCGCGGGGCCGACGGCTCCGGGGACCCCGCGCCCCTGCGCGCCCGCGCGAGGCGGCCCGCGGCGAGCAGCAGGGCGAGCGCCAGGCCGCCGAGCGCGACGAAGGTCGTGACCGCTGCCCAGGCCGGGTGCAGGGCGACCGCCAGCAGCAGGAGGAGGACGACCCAGGGCGCGGTGCCCGCCGCGGTCCCTGCCAGCCCGGCCCTGGTGGGTGCGGGCGCCGCGACCTCCGGCGAGCCCGGCGCCGCGGTCCCGGGCACGACGGGTGCGGGGGTGCCGCCGAGGCGCAGGCTCGCGACCCCGAGGAGCGCGAGCACCGCCGCCACCACGCCGACGAGCCCAGCCGTGTACGTGGCGTCGGTGAACGTCGGGCTCTCGGTCAGGCGGTCGGTCGTGAACGACCACGCAGGGTTCGTCGGGCGGATCGTCGAGACCGCCACGAACAGGCCCGCGAACGCGAACGACACGGCGGGCAGCGCGGCCGCGGCGAGCACGGCCGCGCCCCCGGCCACGAGTGCGGGAAGGGTCCGGCCGGAGGCCCTGGCGAGCGTCGCGACGCCCACCAGCACCACGCCGGCCAGCAGCGCGGCCACGGGCACCGTCCCCAGCCACGCGGGATGGGACCCGACGCCGAGGAGCGCCCCCGCGAGGACCGTCGCCCCTCCCGTGGCCCACCACCATCCGCGCTGCGACGTGAACCAGGCGAGCAGCGCGGCCGTGCCGGCGGCCGCCAGGACGAGCAGCGCGGCACCGCTCCACCCCGGGATGCCCGGGACCGGTGGCACGAGGAGCGCCAGGACGACCGCGGTGGGGAACGCGAGGAAGCGTGCGACCTCGAGCAGTGCCCGCTCCACGCCCAGACCCGACCCGAGCCGCTCGCGCGAGACCCGCAGGACGGGCAGGTCGAGGAGCGTCACGAGCGACGAGGCCAGCAGGGCGACCACGTACGCCGCGAGGGTCGCCCCGGTCAGCCCGTCGAACGCCCCGGCGAGGACCAGGGGCACGACGGGGGCGACGACGAGCCCCGCGCCGACCCAGCTCCGCATCCGGACGCGGAGGCCCGCCGCGAGGAGACCGCCCGCGACCAGGAGCAGCAGGACACCGCGCACGACGGCGGGGTCGGCTGCCCCGAGCAGCCTCGCGCTCAGGACGAGCTCGACGTCGACGAGCAGCAGCACGACGCCGAGCGCGCCGATCGACTCGGCCGACGCACCCATCCCTCGTCGCCGCAGGAAGCCCGCGGTCGCGAGCGCGAGGAGCGTGACGACGCCCGTGACGAGCGCGCGGAGCGCGAGGTCGTCGGCGAGCGTGAAGAAGACGAAGACGATGGTCGCGACCGCGAGCAGCCCCGCCCCCGCGCTCGCGAGGATGGGCTGGAGGCCCAGCCCGGACCGCGCCGGGGCGGGTGCCACGGGGGCCCCGCCCGGCGCCGGCCGACGCGGGTGCGCGGTCGGCGCCGGGCGCGGTGCGGTGGGGCGAGGTGCGGTGGGGCGCGACGCCCCGGGGTCGACCGGCGGGGCCGGGCGCTCGGGTCGGGGTCCGGGGAGCGCGCTGGGCGCGGTGGCCGCACCGGGCGCGGACCGCGGGCGGGGCGCCGGGTCGGGGCCCGCGGCCTCCGCCTCGACCGCACGCAGCGACCGCAGGGCGGACGACCGCCGTTCGAGCGCGAACGCCGCCTCGCGCGACGCACGCAGCACCTCGACGGCCCACGGGCCCGACAGGAGCAGCCCGCAGTCCGAGCAGCGGACCGACGTCAGGTGTGCTCCGCACGCCGGGCACGCGTGCTGGTCGCGCAGCCGCGTCGTCGCGACCTCGACCCACTGTTCACTCATGCGCACATCATGGCGAACTCCACGCACGGGCACCGGGCCCGTCCGGTGGGGTGTCCGTGCTGATCAGGTGAAGGGCCCGCTCCGGACCAGGTCGCCGTCCTCGTCGCGGTGCACGCTCCCGCGTCGCGCCTCGGGGGCGTCCGATCCGGCGTCGCGAGACGGTCCAGCAGCCGGGCCGTGGACCGTCGGCCCGTCGAGGGGTGCCCGCCGGTCGGGTCCGGGCTCGCCGGTCCCGGTCTGGTCGACGGGCAGCGCCCGGCCGGAGGGCACCGCCGCGACCGCGACGGCCGTCGTCAGCGGGATCGCGAGCACCAGACCGATCGAGCCGACGAGGGTCCGGACGACCTCCTCGGCGATCTCCCCCGACGTGAGGCTCGTGCCGAGCGCCTGGTCGGACAGCCAGACGGCCATGAGCAGGGGCAGGGCGGCTCCCACGTACGCGAACGCGATGGTGTAGACGGTCGAGGCGATGTGGTCGCGACCGATCCGCATGGCCCGCGCGAAGAGCTCGCGCCGCGACGCCCAGGGCGCGAGGGCGCGCAGCTCCCACACGGTCGAGGCCTGGGTGATCGTCACGTCGTTGAGCACCCCCATGCCCGCGAGCACGATCCCGCAGATCGCGATGCCCTGCAGGTCGATCCCGGGCGCGTAGGACGGGAGCCAGAGCGCCTCCTCGGACGTGAGGCCGGTGATGCGCGCCGTCGAGGCCCCCCAGGAGGCGAGGGCGGCCGTGAGGACGAGGCCCACGAGGGTGCCGACCATCGCGGTCGAGGTCCGGGCCGTGAACCCGTGCGCGACGTAGAGCACCACGAACATGACGGCCGACGACGTCACGAGCGCCACGGGCAGGACGTCCTGCCCCGCGAGGAGGGCAGGCAGCGTGAACTGGGCGATCGTCACGAGGGCGATCGCGAGCCCGGCGAGCGCGGCGAGCCCTCGCAGCCGGGCGACGGCGAGCACGAGCAGCGCGAACGCGACCGCGAGCGCGGCGATCGGCACGGAGCGCTCGAAGTCGAGGAACGCGTACGGTGAGCCGCCGTCCCCCTCTGCCTGGGAGATGTAGAGCATCCGCAGGCGGTCGCCGGCCTCGAAGCCGTGCTGGACGTACTCGGGCGGGGCGACGACCTCGGTCTCGGTGCCGTCGTCGAGGCGGACGGGCACGAGCCCGGTCTCGACCTCGGCCGCGCCCGTCACGACGCCGTGCACCACGTGGGTGCCCTGGGCCGTGAACGGGATCTGGTCGGGCAGGTCGGCCGCGCGCGGCCAGAGCGCGACGAGCCCGACGACCGTCAGCAGCAGCGCCGGGACGAGGATCGCGGCCAGGGCGAGCCGGACCCTGCGCGTCGCGGGCAGCGCCGGACCGCCCCCGTGGGAGTGGCCGTGGGGGTCCGCGTCCCGTCGGCCCGCGGGTGGCCCGGGACGCGCCCCGTGCTCGGGCGGGCCGGCCGTGCGGGAGCTGCGGGCACCGTGGCGTGCGGTCCCCGTGCGGGACCCACGCTCTCCGGGCGCGCTGCTGGTCGGGTGCTGCGGGAGGCTCATGACGCCCTTCGGGTCGCGGTGGGCGCACGCCCAGGACCCGCCCACTCTAGAGAATGAGAACGGTTATCGGTGGGTGCGACGCGCTGCGACCGCCACCTCCGGAGACGACAGAGGCCCGGGCGACCGACGTCGTCGGGCACCCGGGCCTCTGCGCGAGATGCGGAGCCTGGCCCCGCGGTGCGGCACGCCTCAGCGTGCCGCGAAGATCACTTGGTGACGGCCTTCTTGAGGAGGCTGCCGGCGCTGATCTTGACACCGAAGCCAGCGGGGATCTGGATCTCCTCGCCGGTGCGGGGGTTGCGGCCCGTGCGAGCGGCACGCTCGACGCGCTCGACGGAGAGGAGGCCGGTGACCTTGACGGCCTCGCCCTTGCCGAGCGACTCGACGAGGACTTCCTGGAACGCGTTGAGGGCGTTCTCGGCCTGAGCCTTGGTGAGGTCGGACTTTGCGGCGATGGCCGAGACGAGCTCAGACTTGTTGAGCGACATGCGGATCCCTTCATCGGTTCACGCCCCGCAGTGGGCACCACGGGACGTTGAGGTCTCAGTTTGCCAGCCCTGAGGCGGGACTTCGTGGACAACACTAAGGAATCTACGGGGTTCCGCGCGCGTTTCCGCGCCGAAGTCGTTCCTCTGAGCGCGGAATCTTGTCCGATCCGCCCCGAATGTGACCTACTGGGCGGCTCCGGACCCCGCCGACGGGCCACGTCGGCACGCGACCGCAGGGCCGAGCACGACGCGGACGAGCCGCCCACCCCGAGGGGTGAGCGGCTCGTGGAATGCTGCGCCGTCCTCGCGGCGCCCGCGTCTCAGCGGCCGTCGCTCGCGGCGGAACCGCCCTTGCTCCCGTACCGCTGACGGAACTTCTCCACGCGTCCCGCGGTGTCCACGACGCGCGCGGTGCCCGTGTAGAACGGGTGGCTCGCGCTCGAGATGTCGACGTCGACCACCGGGTAGGTGTTGCCGTCCGTCCACACGATCGTCTTGTCCGGGCGGCCCGGACCGCCGGGGTTGTTCCCGGCGAGCGTGGACCGCGTCAGGAACGCGAAGTCGGCCGAGACGTCGCGGAACACGACCGGCCCGTACTCGGGGTGGATGTCCTTCTTCATGGGTGCTCCTCTGCGTGTCTCGACTACCAGCTGGACTTGGTGACGCCCGGCAGCTCCCCGCGGTGCGCCATGTCGCGCAACCGGATGCGGGAGAGGCCGAAGCGGCGGTTGTAGGCGCGCGGACGACCGTCGACCACGTCCCGGTTGCGCAGGCGGGTCGCGCTCGCGTCGCGGGGCTGCGCCCGCAGCTCGGCTGCGGCGGCGTCCTTCTCGGCGTCCGTGGCGCGGGGCGACGCGATGATCTTCTTGAGCTCGGCACGGCGCTGGGCGTACCGGGCGACGATCACCTCGCGCTGCTCGTTGCGCGCGATCTTGGACTTCTTGGCCATGCGGCTCCCCTACCGTTCCTCGCGGAACGCGACGTGCGCCCGGGCGACCGGGTCGTACTTGAGCAGGGTCAGCCGGTCCGGGTCGTTGCGCCGGTTCTTGCGCGTGACGTAGGTGTAGCCGGTCCCGGCGGTCGAGCGCAGCCTGACCACGGGACGCAGCTCGGTGCGTGCTGCCATCTGATGTGTCTCCCTCGATGTCTCCGACGACCCCGCCCGGGGCGGACGGTCGCGGCGTGGGCACTCCTTCCCACCCTGACATGCCTGCCCACCGACGGCACCCAGAGGCGTGGCTCCTCGCGGTCGGCGCCCGGGGCACCGGTCGAGCGGGTCACTGATGAGAATCGTTCTCTTGGGGGTGGAGCGCTCGCGGGGCCTCGGATATTCCCGGAACCCCTTCGACGCCCTCCAGATCCTTCGGACGACGCGATCCCCCCGCGACTCCCCGGCCCTGAGTGCCGTCACCCACGACCGTGAACGGCACCGCGCCCTTGGTACCTGGACGTCGTCGACGCCCGCGCAGCGTGAGCGGCTTCGCCCTGGCCGTCCCCCCGACCGACGGGCGTCACAGCTCTTCGACGTACTCCTCGGGCTCGCCGAGGACGGCCGAGGCCGTCAGCTCGAGATCGTGACCGACCGCGTGGAGCTCGAGGACCGTGACGGTGTTGCTCCCTGCGTGCAGCAGCGGCGCGGGGACGTAGAGGGTGTGCTGGGGGCCGCGCTCCCAGTAGCGACCGAGCAGCACGTCGTTGACCCAGACGAACCCCTTGCGCCAGCCCGGCAGGGCGAGGAAGGCGTCGGCCGGGACGTCGACGTCGAGCGTCACCCGTGCGACCACGCCCTGCGGCCCGACGGCGGCGGGCGCCGCGGCAGGGGCAGCGGCAGGGGCAGGGGCGGCTGCCCACAGCCCGTCGACGGGCAGCAGGTCGAGCGGCAGCGAGCGCGAGGTCCAGCCGTGCACGATGCGCCGCTCGACCAGGACGTCACCCAGGATGCCCTTGTGCTCACCGAGCCGCGGACCGTAGTTGATGCGGCCGAGATTCTCCACCAGGATCTCGAGCCGCACGGGGACCCCGTGCCCGCGGACCGTGAGGCCCAGGTGGGAGGTCTCGCGCTCCAGGACGCCGACCTCGTGGCCGTCGACGTAGACCGTCGCGCGGTCGTGCAGACCGAGGATCGAGAGCGTGGTGTCCCCGGCCGGCAGGACCGGGGTCGCGGTGTGGAGCACGAGCCCGGCGTTCTGGCCGAGCTGCTCGAACGTCAGCGGCGCGGTCGAGCCGACCTCGGTGCCCGAGGCGCGCAGGACCGTCAGGAGCGGCCGGGTCGTGACCGGGGGCAGCGTCCGGGCGCCGAGCCGGGCGGGCGGCTGGATCCACCGGTCGTCCTGGGTGTCCCCGACGTCGCCCCGGACCTCGTTGAGCACCTTGCGCAGCGCGAAGAACTTGGGGGTCACGCTCCCGTCCTCGGCCACCGCGGCGTCGGAGTCGTAGCTCGTGACCGTGGGCTGCAGGCGGGTCCCGTCGTGGTTGGCGCCTGCGGTGAGCCCGAAGCTCGTCCCGCCGTGCGCCATGTAGAGGCTCACGGAGCCGCCGAGGTCGAGGAGCTCGCGCACGTCGGCCGCCGCGCTGTCGGCGCCGCGCACGTGGTGCGGGTCGCCCCAGTGGTCGAACCACCCGTTCCAGAACTCGGCGCACACGAAGGGCTGCTCGCCGCGACGCGCGGTGAGCTTGTCGAGCGCCTGCCCGGGGCGGCTGCCGAACGTTGCCGCCGCCAGCACGCCGGGAAGCGTCCCGCCGTCGAGCATGAGGTCCGTGGGGCCGTCGGCCGTGAAGAGGAGCTCGTCGATGCCCCGGTCGACGAGCGCGTCACGTACCCACGCCACGTAGGCGTGGTCGTCCCCGAAGCTGCCGTACTCGTTCTCGACCTGCACGGCCACGACGGGGCCACCCCGGACCGCCTGGAGCGCGGCGAGGCGTGGCACCAGCTCGTCGAACCAGGCGGCGACCGCGGCGAGGTACGTCTCGTCGCTGCAGCGCAGCCGGATGCCCGGGAGCGCCGTGAGCCACGCCGGCAGGCCACCGTTGTCCCACTCGGCGCAGATGTACGGCCCGGGGCGCACCACGACGTCGAGCCCGAGGTCGCCCGCGAGGCGCACGAACCGCTCGACGTCGCGCCACCCCGTGAAGTCGAACGTGCCGCGCTCGGCCTCGTGCCAGTTCCACGGGACGTAGGTGTCGACCGTGTTGAGGCCCATGGCGCGCAGGCGCAGCAGGCGGTCCTCCCACAGGTCCGGGTGGACCCGGAAGTAGTGGATCGAGCCCGAGAGCATGCGGTGGGGGGCGCCGTCCCGCAGGAGGTTCGTGCCGTCCACGTGCAGGGTCCGGCCGCCGGCCGGGCGCGGGGCCCGGTCGGCTGGGTGCTGCTGGTTCACTTGATGGCCCCCGCTGCGAGTCCGGAGCGCCAGAAGCGCTGGAGGGAGAGGAACGCGACGATGAGCGGGACGACCGCCACGAACGCGCCGATGATGACCATGTGCCGCTCGATCTGGCCGGCCTGGACCAGGGCGTTCCAGCTCACCAGCCCGACCGTGACGGGGCGCAGGTTCTCGGAGATGAGGACCTGCGAGGGGAGCAGGAAGTTGTTCCAGATCTCGACGAACTGGAACAGGAAGATGGTGACGAGCGCGGGGGCCATCATCTTGAGGCTGACCCCGAAGAAGATCCGGCCCTCGTTCGCGCCGTCGAGGCGGGCGGCCTCGATGACCTCGTCGGGCACCGAGCTCGCGGCGAAGACGCGCCCGAGGTAGACGCCGAACGGGCTGACGATGCTGGGCAGGAGCACCGCGAGGTACGTGTTGACGATGCCGGTCTCGGAGAACATGAGGAACAGCGGCAGCGTGAACAGGACCTTGGGGATGAGGACCGCCCCCAGGACCACGCCGAACAGCACGCCCTTGCCGCGGAACTCGTACTTGGCCAGGGCGTAGCCCGTCGCGACCGCGATGAGCGTCCCGAGGCCGGCGCCGACGATCGAGTAGAGCGCCGAGTTGGCCGTCCAGACGGCGAAGATGCCGTCCTTGTACGCGAAGAGGTCACCGATGTTGCCGAACAGGTCGAAGTTCGAGAACCACAGGGGGCTGCCGGCGAAGGTGTATCCGGCGTCCTTGGTGGCGGCGACGAACAGCCACCACAGGGGGAACAGGAAGTACACGGCGGTCAGTGCGAGGACCGCGGTGACCGCGATGCGGCTCGTCGCCGTGGTCTCGATCGAGTCGCCGCGCAGGCCGCCCGCCGGCCCCTTCCCGGCGCCCCTCGTCCCGGCGGCCGCCTTCCGGGCGGAGCGCTTCCGGGCGGAGCGCTTCCGGGCGACCCCCTCCCTGGCGGAGCGGTCATGGCGCGGGCGGTCGCCCGGGGTCTCGGCCACGACGGGCGTTCTGCTCGTGGTCACGAGGACCTCCTGGACGTCAGACGGAAGAAGAGGACGGAGAGGACGGCCACGCCGACGGCGAGCAGCACCGACTGGGCCGCCGCGTACGGGTAGTTGGCGGCCTGGAGCGAGGCCTGCGCGGCCATGATCGGCGTGTAGCTCGCGTCGATCGCCCCGGTGCTCTGCTTGAGCACGAACGGCTCGTTGTAGAGCTGGGCCGAGCCGATGATGGAGAAGATCGTGGTGAGCAGGATCGCGGGCCGCACGAGCGGGACCTTGATGCTCCACGCGGTGCGCCACGGCGAGGCACCGTCGAGCTTGGCGGCCTCGAGCACGTCCCCCGGGACCCCCTGCAGGGCGGCGTAGATGATGATCATGTTGTAGCCGGTCCAGCCCCAGGTCACGACGTTCGCGACGGCCCACAGGGCGAGGTCCTGGCTGAGGAAGTTGGCCTCGATCCCGAGCCACCCGAGGAGCTGCCCCATCGGGCCGTTGGTGGGCGAGTAGAGGAACGACCACATGAGCGCCGAGACGACGGTCGGCACGGCGTAGGGCGCGAAGCTCGACAGGCGGAAGAAGCCCTTGGCGCGCGCCGAGGCCGAGTCGATGAGGAGCGCGATCCCGAGCGCGAGAGCCAGCATGACGGGCACCTGCACCACGCCGAACAGGAGCACGCGGCCGATCGAGCTGATGAACTTCTCGTCACCCAGCGCGTACGCGTAGTTGAACAGGGGGTCGAAGATCTCCTGCGTCCCGCCCAGGCCGAGCGCGTCGCGCTGGATCCGGAAGAGGCTCTTGTAGACCGCGAAGAGGATCGGCGCGATGTACATGGCCACGAACAGCAGGACGAACGGTCCGACGAACCAGATCGCGTAGCGACCGGTCCGGCTGCGCCGCCTCTGGGGCGGCGTGCTCGCCGCGCGCTTCGTCTCCACCGGCGGCGGTGCCGCCGACGTCAGGCTCGTGGTCATGGGAGTTCCTCAGGGGGATGCGTCGTGGTGCCCGACGACGTCACGCGCACAGGTGCACCGGTGCTCGGGGGTGCGTGGCGTCGTCGGGCCTTCTGCTGCTGTGCTGCTCGGGTGCTGCTCGGGTGCTGCCCGAGTGCTGCCCGGCGCGACCCGGCCGTCGAGGCCGTGTCGCACCGTTCGTGCGGGTCGTGCGGGGCCGTCAGGTCACTCGTTGACGGCGATGCCCTGCTGCGTGAGCTCGGACTCGGTCGCCTCGCGGGCGCCCGTGAGCGCGGTCGCGACGGTCGCGCCGCCCTCCTTGGCGTAGGCCTGCTTCATGCCCGTGGCGAGCGTGCCGACCAGCGTCGAGACGCCGGGGCCCCAGGCCCAGTCCTCGTTGACCTGTCCCGAGGCGGTCTTGAAGACGTCGGCGACGACCTGGCCGCCGAAGTAGTCGTCACCCGAGGTGAGGAGGTCGGACTCGAGGCCCGCGAGCGAGGCCGGGTAGACACCGCCGCCCTCGATGAGCGCGTCGACCGACTCCGGGTCCGTGCTGAGCCAGTTGGCCACGGTCCACGCGGCCTCGGGGTCGTCGCAGCCCTTGAGGACCGCCGAGAGGCTGCCACCCACGTTGCCGGTCTTGGCGTCCCCGGCCTCCCACTGCGGGAGCTCGGCCACGGCCCAGTCGCCGGCCGAGGCCGCCGCGGAGTCCTTGAGGATGCCGGAGAACCAGGCCGCGCCCACGATCGTGGCGATCGAGCCGTCGCCGAGGCCCGCGGACCACTCGTCGCTCCAGATGCCCGCACCGATCAGGTCGGCGTCGATCAGGCCCTGCCAGTAGTCGGCCACGTCGAGGTTCTCGGGCGAGTCGGGCGTGATGGACCAGGCACCGTCCTTGATCTCGTACCAGGGGGCGCCGGCCTGCCACGCGAAGCCCGAGTAGTCGTAGTCCTCGTAGGTCCCCGTGAGCTTGACGCCCGCGGCCTTGAGCTGCTCGCCCGCAGCCTGGTACTCGTCCCACGTGGTCGGCACGGCCACGCCGTTCGCCTCGAAGACGGTCTTGTTGTAGAAGAGCACCATGGGGCCCTGGTCCTGCGGGGCTCCGTAGACCTTGTCGCCCACCGTGACGCCGGCCCAGCCCGCGGGGGCGTAGAGGCCCTTGTCGGCCGAGGCGAACTCGGTCACGTCCACGACGTTGCCCTCGGCGACGAAGCTGGGGAGGGTCTCGTAGCCCACCTGGGCGAGGCACGGGGCGTTGCCCGCGGTGATCGAGTTGCGGACCTTGTCGTAGCCGCCCTTGTTGCCCGGCTCGATCTGCGTGTACTTGATCTGGATGTCGTCGTGCGAGGCGTTGAACGCCTTGGCCGCCTCGTCGTACCCGGCGGCCCAGGTCCAGACCTCGACCTCCTTGACCTTGCCGTCTCCCTCGGATGAGCCGCCGCCGGACGTCGAGCCGGACGCGCAGCCGGTCAGGCCGCCCACCGTGAGGGTGAGGATCGACGCGACCCCGGCTGCCTTGATGATCGATGACTTCATGACTCTCCTTCTGACCACACTGTGCTGAGGATGGAGCGGCGACGGCGCCGCGGTCTGCGTGGGGCACACTCTGGCACAGGGTTGATATGGATCACAACCCTTGCAACACGTGGATGCTCGGTCTGCGTGATTCCGTCACTTCTCGCTGCACGATCTGACTGTTATGGTCAACATATGTAACAATTGGATGACGGCGACGTGGAGCCCGGAAGGCCCTGCGGTGTTGGCGTCCACTACGCTGCGGTGCACATCCGTGGCAGCGCACACCGAGGTGCCGGACGCTCCGCGACCGGCCCTCACGCCCGAAGGAGAGCACGTGGAACCACCGTCACGGTCCGAGGGGGCCGAGCGGTCCGAGCCGGCGCCGAGCACCACCACGGCCGCTCCCCCGCGAGGCCGCGGACCCGCGATGGCCGACGTCGCGCGCGTCGCCGGGGTCTCCGCCCAGACCGTCTCGCGCGTCCTGTCGGGGCACCCCAACGTCAACGAGACCACCCGCAACCGGGTCCGCGCCGCGGTCGAGCAGACCGGGTACCGCCGCAACAGCCTCGCGCGGGCGCTCGTGACCGGACGCAGCAGGACCATCGGGGTCATCACGCACGAGACGGACTTCTACTCGGGCAGCGCGATGATGCTCGGGATGCAGCGCGCGGCACGCGACGGCGGCTACTTCGTGAGCACCGCCAGCACCGCGTCGCTCTCCCCCGCCTCGATCGCCCAGGCCGTCGACCGGCTCCTGGACCAGGGTGTCGACGGCCTGGTCATCGCCGTGCCGGTGCGTGACGACGACTCGCTGGGCGACCTCATCCACGGCACCCCGACCGTCGTCGTGGACGGCATGCAGTCGTCGGCGACCGAGGTCGTCGCGGTGGACCAGGTCGCCGCGGGGCGCGCCGCGACCGAGCACCTCCTGGAGCTGGGCCACGAGACCGTGTGGCACCTCGCGGGCCCCCCGTCGTGGAACGACGCGAACGGCCGCACGGCCGGGTGGCAGGCGGCGCTGCACGACGCCGGGCGCACCGAGCCGCCCGTGCTCTACGGCGACTGGAGCCCCGAGTCGGGCTATCGCAACGGCCTGGTCCTGGGCCGTCTGCCCGAGGTCACCGCGGTGTTCGTCGCGAGCGACGAGATGGCGTTCGGGCTGATCCGCGGCCTGACCGAGATGGGCCGCCGGGTGCCCGAGGACGTGTCGGTCGTGGGTATGGACGACATCGCGCTCGCGGCGTACTGCTCCCCCCCGCTCACCACGGTCCGCCAGCCGTTCCACCTGACCGGTCGCCTCGCGGTCGAGCACGTGATCGCGCTCATCGCGGACCCGACGACCGTGCACGAGCCCGAGGTCGTGCTGCCCGAGCTCGCGGTGCGCCTCAGCACGGCACCGCCGCGCTGAGTCTCGGGGAGCCGGCGGGGCCGCGGGCTCCCTGCGTCGGCGGAGCGGACGACCCCGGACGCGCCGAAGGCGACCCGTCGCGTGAGCACCCCCCTGCGGGGCTCGCGCCACGGGCCGCCTCCGACCCTCACGCCCGTCACGACCCCCATCGACGACCGAGCGTTCACCGAAGCAGAGGGGGGTGGTGCAGGACTGATACACCACCAGGACGTGACTCGTGTCACATTCTGCCGTCGGGTCGCCGTCGGTGCACGCGAACGGCCCGTGCGGAGCCCTCGAGAGGCACCGCACGGGCCGTCCCGGCGTCCGCGCCGGCAGGCGCTCCGCCGCGTCGTCAGACCGGGTTCGGACCCGGATCAGACCTGGTCGTGGCGGCGACGACGCACGATCAGCACCGCGACGACCACGGCGGCCGCGGCGAGCACGCCGATCCCGACGAGCAGCGGCGCGATCGAGCGCCCCTCGTCGGTGTCCTCGTCGGTCACCACGTCGGTCGCCGTCGTCTCGTCGCCCTCGTCTGTGCTGCCCGACGGCGTCGCGGACACGGTCTCCTCGGTCGCCGGTGTCTCGACGAGCTCGGGGGCCGCGGCGACCGCGAACGAGAACGTGCCCTCGATGGGGTGCCCGTCCGAGGACACGACGCGCCACGCGACCGTGTAGGTGTCACCGGTCAGCTCGGCGGGCCACGGGAACGTCGCGGAGGTCCCCTCGATCGTGGGGGCGCCCTGCGCGACGACGGTCCCGGCCGTGTCGGTCACGACGACCTGCGGCTCGACCGCGAGGGGCTCGGTGCTGAACGTCATGGTCAGGGCCGCAGGGGCCGCGTCGAGCTGGGCACCGTCGGCCGGGTCCGAGCTGAGGATGCGGTCGTGCGCCTGGGCCGGGACGGCGCCGACGACGCCGAGCAGCAGGGTCGCCGCGAGCGTGGCCAGGGCCGCGAGCGTGGCGACGAGGAGCCGGACGGGTCCTGCGGGGGCGGACGGGCGGGCGAGGGCCACCGCGCGGGGGCGCGGGGTCGGCTGCGCCTCGGTCCGACGGACGGGGCCCGTGCGGACGTCCTGGTGGGAGGGGAAGGAGTGGTCGGTCTGCGAAGACATGATCTGGCTCTCGATGAGGCGCGGCGTGGGCTCGCGCAAGGGGTACCCGGTGGCGACCGGCCTCGTCGATGGCCCGCGCGCGAGCGCGGACAGGGTCAGGAAGGGAGGGCGACGGGCCGGGCGGGCACGGGCGGCCCACGCGTCGTCGGGATCCGCAGGTGGACCGTCGCGGCACGGGACGGCGCCGCGAGCGGAGCCGGGAGCCGGTGCACGACCGGCAGCGCAGGAAGAAGGTCGGCCAGGGCGCCACGCGGTGCGAGCCACGCCAGCAGCAGGCCCAGCGCACGCTCGCCGTGCGCGACGACCAGGGCCACGACCAGGGTCGCGAGCACGTGCGCCAGGACCATCCACACCCCGGTGGTGGCGTCGTGCGGGAGGTGCGCGACGCCGTCGGGCAGGGGCGCGACCGTCACGCACGACGCGACCCGCCCCGGCTCGGCGTGCCCCGCATGACCCCCCGGGACCGGGGAGCACGCGACGCCCGCGGAGAACCCCAGGCCGTGATGCAGCGCGACCTGCCCCGTGCCGAGGACCGCGACGAGGCGCGGGAACGTGAGGCGGAAGCGGGCCGCGAACGTCGCGCCGGCCATCGTGAACGAGGCCAGGGCGACGAGGATCAGCGGGTGCGGGAGCGTGCCGCCCGCGGCGCGGTGCGCGAGCGACGCCAGGGCGAGCACCAGTGCCGCGACGAGGCCAGCGCGCGCGACACGCAGCGGACCGGCGACCTGGGTGAGCACGGGGACCACCCTAGCGGGACATGACGCGGCGTCGGATCCGGCCTCCGGGACCCGGCGGACGGGCCCGCGAACGCGCTCGGACGACCGCCCCGGCCACGAGTCCCCAGAAGGCCGTCCAGCACACGCCGACGACGAGGACGGTGCGCGGCGCGGCTCATGTCGCCCCCTGATGATCGTCGTGCCCGGTCGGGGAGAGGATAGAGCGCATGACCACACGCAACAGCATCGCCATCACGAACGGCTACGTCGTCCCCGTCGCCTCCGCACCCCTGGAGAACGCGACCGTCCTCGTCGAGGACGGTGTCATCACGGCCGTCGGCCAGGACGTCGTCGTGCCCGCCGGCGTCCGCACGATCGACGCCGGAGGGCGCTGGGTCCTGCCCGGGTTCGTCGAGTCGCACGGCCACATGGGCGTCATGGAGGAGGCCGAGGGCTGGGCCGGCAACGACACCAACGAGATGACCGACCCCAACGGCGCCGCGCTGCGCGCCCTGGACGCCATCAACATCGAGGACGAGGGCTTCCGTGACGCGCTCGTGGGCGGCGTGACGTCGGCCGTCATCAAGCCCGGCTCGGGCAACCCGATCGGCGGCCAGACCGTCGCGATCAAGACCTGGGGCGGGCGGACCGTCGACGAGCAGGTCATCCGCGAGGCCGTGTCGGTGAAGTCGGCGCTGGGCGAGAACCCCAAGCGCGTCTACGGCGACCAGAAGAAGCTCCCCTCGACGCGCCTGGGCGTCGCGAACGTCATCCGCACGGCGTTCGTCGACGCCCAGAACTACGTCGCCAAGCGCGACGCGGCGCAGGCCAAGGGCGAGCCGTTCGAGCGCGACCTCGCCAAGGAGACGCTGGGCCGCGTGCTCGCGGGCGAGCTCTACTGGGACCAGCACACGCACCGCGCCGACGACATCGCGACCGCGCTGCGTCTCGCCGACGAGTTCGGCTACCAGCTCGTCATCAACCACGGGACCGACGGCGCCGCCGTCGCCGACGTCCTCGCCGAGCGCGACGTGCCCGTCATCTTCGGCCCGCTGTTCACGTCGCGCTCCAAGATCGAGCTCCGCAACCGCGACATCGCGAGCCTGGGCGCTCTCGCGCGGGCCGGGGTGCGCGTCGCGATCACGACCGACCACCCCGTGGTGCCCATCAACTTCCTGGTGCACCAGGCGTCGCTCGCCGTGAAGGAGGGGCTGGACCGCGACGTCGCGATCCAGGCGCTCACGACCAACCCCGCCGCGTTCCTGGGGCTCGACGACCGCGTCGGCTCGCTGCGCCCCGGGCTCGACGGCGACGTCGTGATCTGGTCCGGTGACCCGCTCGACGTGACGTCGCGCGCCGAGAACGTGTTCGTGACCGGCACCGAGGTCTACACGTGGGACCGTGCGGCGGCCGGTGGGCGCGGAGCGGGCCGGGTCGTCGAGCGCGGGGAGCGCTTCGCGGGCTGACCTCCCGGACGTCGGGCGGGCCGGTACCCGGTCGCCGAGCGTGCAGTCCGGGTCGTTCCCCGTGCCTGGGGGACGACCCGGACTGCACGCCCGGCGTCGAGCCGGAGAGCCGTCAGTGGTGGAAGCCCTTGCTCACGGCCTCGACGGGCATGGGTGACTCGAGCGCGTCGAGGAACGCGACCTCGGTCCGGATGTCGCCGAGCAGGCTGGCCGCGAGATCCCGGCTCAGACCGTTGCGGACGACGATGCGCTGGACCGTCAGGTCCTCGAGGTCCACGGGCATGGGGTAGGACGGCAGGAGCCACCCCTTGGTCCGCAGCCGCTCGGACAGGTGGTAGAGCGTCCACTTGTCGGTGTATCCCTTCGTGAGGCTCCACGCGAAGACCGGGATGTCGCTCCCGTCGTTCCACAGGTCGAACTGCGGCATCTTCGCGATCTCGCCCGAGAGGTACAGCGCGACGTCCTGCGACGCCTTCTGCACCTTGTAGTAGCCGTCGTGGCCGAGGCGCAGGAACAGGTAGTACTGGAGCAGCACCTGCGAGCCCGGCCGGGAGAAGTTGAGCGCGAACGTCGGCATGTCGCCGCCCAGGTAGCTCACGGAGAACACGAGGTCCTCCGGTAGCACGCCCTCGTCCCGCCAGACGACCCACCCGAGCCCGGGGTACACGAGCCCGTACTTGTGGGCCGAGGTGTTGATCGACGCCACCCGGTCCACCCGGAAGTCCCACACGAGGTCCGGCTGGAGGAAGGGCGCGATCATGGCCCCCGACGCGCCGTCGACGTGGATGGGGACGTCGAGCCCCGTGGCGGCCTGGATGCGGTCGAGAGCCGCTGCGATCTCCGTGACCGGCTCGTAGGCCCCGGTGTACGTGACCCCGAGGATCGTGACCACGCCGATCGTGTTCTCGTCCACCTACTTCTCGAGCTCGAACCCGTCGAGCACCTTGTGCTCGAGCGAGATGGGGACGTAGCGGGCCTCGACGTCCCAGTAGTTGCAGAACTTCTCCCAGCAGACCTGGACGGCGCTCGACAGGACCAGGTTGGGCTTCTCGGTCGGCTTCCCCGCGGCCCGGCGCGCGTGCTGCCAGCGGCGCTTGAGCGCGAGCCCGCCCAGCATGGCGGCCTCGGACGACCCGATGGTGGACGTCCCGATCGTCCTCGCCGGGTCCGGCGCGTTCCACAGGTCGCCGAGGATCTTCCAGCACCGGGTCTCGATCGCTGCGGTGGCCGGGTACTCGTCCTTGTCGATCATGTTCTTGTCGGCGGTCTCCGCGTTGAGACGCTGCGCGTAGGGATCCATCCACGTCCCGACGAACGTCGCGAGGTTGAGCCGTGCGTTGCCGTCGAGCATCGCCTCGTCGTGGACGATCTGGTAGGCCGTCTCGGGGAAGGACTCCCCCGGCGGCAGGACGTTGCGCGGAAGCTCGGTCGCCTCCCCCGGTCGGGAGAACAACGGGTTCATGGCGACGACGTCGCGCTCCTCGGACTCTGCACCACGGTTCGATCCGGACATGTTCGTTCCTCTGGCAGGACGGGGGTGGGTCGGTCGGCACGCCCACCGGGCGGGCCGACGCCGTCGTGCCGCCGGACCCAGCCCGCTCCTTCCACGGTAGGTGGGAGGTCCGGCGTGCGCTCGGTGGCCCTCCGAGGAGGATAAGCGACACGTGTTGCCTAACTTCTGGCACGAGCGTACTGTCGAAGTGTCACTTCGTTCCGCCGCCCGGAGAGGCGGCCGCAGCACCCACCACGCACCAGAAAAGGCGACATGGACCCCCGTACCGAGCGCACCAGCTCAGCACTCCGCGCAGCCGTCCTCGAGCTCGCCGCCCAGCAGGACATCGACGAGCTCACGGTCTCGCAGGTCTCCGCCCACGCCGGGATCAACCGTGCGACCTTCTACGACCACGCGAGCAGCCCCGCCGACCTCCTCACGAGCATCCTGCGCACCGAGCTCGACGAGATCCGGGACGACTTCTACACCGCGGCCCAGGGCCTCCCGCCCGGACCCGCGACCGGGCCCGACGCCCCCCCGAGGACCGACCCCCGCCAGCTCGTCGACACCATCACCCAGGCGCTCGTCGGCCACGTCGACGCACACACGGCGATCTACGAGCGCGCACTCCAGGGCGGCCTCAGCGCCCCCCTGTTCCGCCTCCTCGCCGAGCACTTCTCCGAGACCCTGCGCGCCTTCCTCCTGGAGCGCCCGCACCTCATGCCGCTGCCCTGCGACGCCGAGCAGACG
Source organism: Oerskovia douganii (assembly GCF_015142735.1). Lineage (GTDB taxonomy): Bacteria > Actinomycetota > Actinomycetes > Actinomycetales > Cellulomonadaceae > Oerskovia > Oerskovia douganii. The sequence continues at coordinate 127,945 of NZ_JACSPN010000005.1, forward strand.
GACGTCGAGCAGGCCGCCCGCGCGTACGCCTGCTACGTCGCGCTCGGCTCGGTCGGCGCCCTCGAGGCGTGGCTCGCCACCCCCGCCCCCCGCGACCCGGGGTTCTTCCCCCGGATCACCCGCACGTCGCTCGCCCCCTGGTGGACCGCGCCCAACTGACCCGGCGCACCCACCGCCCAGGCGGGCGGCACCACCCACCGCACGCTCCGCCGTCGGGCACCCCACGAGGGTTCCCCGACCCCGGGCACACCGAAAGGAGGCCCCACCATGGGCCGTGTCTTCAACAAGGTCGCCATCGTCACCGGAGGAACCGGAGGCATGGGTGTGACCCACGCCAAGGCGCTCGTCGCCGAGGGCGGCAAGGTCGTCATCGCCGACCTCGACGACGCCAAGGGCGAGGCGCTCGCCGCCGAGCTCGGCGAGAACGCCGCCTACGTCCACCTCGACGTGACCAAGGAGGAGGACTGGGCCGCGGCCGTCGCCTTCACGCTCGAGACGTTCGGGCGCATCGACGTCCTCGTGAACAACGCGGGCATCGCGAACGCCGCCGGCATCACCGAGTTCACGCCCGAGATGTGGCGCAAGATCATCGACATCAACCTCACGGGCACGTTCCTGGGGATCCACGCCGTCTCGCCGATCATGGCGAAGGCCGGACGCGGGTCGATCATCAACATCTCGTCGGTCGAGGGCATGCGCGGCAGCGCGGGCCTGCACGGCTACGTCGCGTCGAAGTTCGGTGTCCGCGGGCTCACCAAGTCCGTCGCCCTGGACCTCGGACCGTCGGGCGTGCGCGTCAACTCGGTCCACCCGGGCTTCATCAAGACGCCCATGACCGCCACGATCAGCTCGGACGACCTCCACATCCCGCTGGGCCGCGCGGCCGAGCCCGAGGAGGTCTCGCAGCTCGTGCTGTTCCTCGCGAGCGACGAGTCGAGCTACTCGACCGGCTCGGAGTTCATCGTCGACGGTGGGCTCATCGCGGGCGTGCCCCACAAGTAGGGCGTCCGCGACACGGTGCCGAGGCGGACCCACCGGGTCCGCCTCGGCCCGTCTACCGCGCGGCCGACGCGCACACGATGCACTGCCGCGCCGTCGGGCGCGCCTCGAGCCGCCCCTCCCCGACGGGCCGCCCGCACGTCTCGCACGTCCCGTACGTCCCGGCGTCGAGCCGCGCGAGCGCGGCGTCGGCCTCCGCCGCCTGCTGCGCCGCGAGCCGTTGCAGCGCCCCGACCTGCGCGCGCTCGAACGCGATCGTCGCGCCGTCGGGGTCGTGCTCGTCGTCGGCGTTCGAGTCCTTGGAGGCCTCGACGATCCCGGCGACCTCGCCGCGCAGCGCCTCCTGCCGGGCCAGGGCCTCGTCCCGCAGGGCCATCAACCGCGCCCGCACGACGGCGTCGTCCACCCCGGGAGCGCCCGTCACGACGGCCCCGGGGCAGGGTCGGGCACCGCGGCGGCGGCCGCGCGCCCGAACCGGGCCAGGCAGTGCCACACGCGCTTGAGCATCTGGGGGTCGATGCCCGGTGCGCCTCGCCGACGCCCGAGGACCGCTGGCGTGAGGACCCCGTCCTCCGCGACCCGGGCCGCCAGCCCGACGACGTCGGCACCCCGGTAGTCGGCGTGCCGGGCGATCGTGTCGACGTCGACCACGTACCCCGGGTGCCACTCGACCGCCAGGTCGGTCCCCCGCAGCGCCTCGCCGAGCACCTCCCGGTAGGACGGGTCGAGCACGAGGGCCTCGACGTCACCCGGGACGGCCACCCCTCCGTGCACGTGCGCCTCGACGTAACGGTCCAGCAGGTCGCTCCCCGGCCTCGCCCGGAGCAGCTCGACGAGTCCCATCCGCTGCGCCACGCCGAACGCCTCGGGCTCGAGGACGCTGTCCGGGTAGGCGAACGTCGCACGGTCCAGGGTCTGGCGGCGCAGGCGGAACCACGCCGACCCGAACCGGGGGGCGGGCCCGTACGGGTCGTCGTCGAGCGTCAGGGCCCCGTAGACGGGACGCTCGCGCACCGGGACGTCGTCGTACAGCCCGCCGAAGATGCGCTGCTCCCAGCGCCACCGGTCGCCGCGGCTCGCCGCGGTGAGACCGCCGTTGCTCGTCCCGGTCGCGAACTGCGAGAGGTACGCGCCGTCGTCGAGGATGCGCCCGAGGGTCGGCTCGCCCCGCAGGTCGGCGTCGGGGTGGAAGTGCAGCGCGATCCGGGCACCCTCGTGGACGGGCGGCCCGTCGAGCGCACGGGCGGCCACGTGCTCGAGGGCTGCACGGGGGTCCATCCCTCGATGGCACCACGGGGCGGTCGGGCCGCCTCCCGCACGGCGCGCCACGGACCTCACGTCGGGTGGCCCGGGGAGGCGGTCAGCGCCGCCAGAACAGGTGGTGCACCACCCCGCTCGGGCTCGGGACGACGTCCAGGTGGAACCGGTCGAGCAGCTCGTCGGGCGACTCCCACAGACGGACGCCCGAGCCGAGCTCGAGCGGTGAGACCGCGACGTGCAGGGTGTCGATCAGGTCCGCGTCGAGGAACTGCCGGATCGTGGTGGCCCCGCCGCCGATCCGGACGTCGCGGCCCTGCGCGGCGTCCAGGGCGAGGTCCAGGACCGAGGCGGGGTCGCCGTCGACGAAATGGAACGTGGTGTCCGACAGCGTGAACGACGGGCGGACGTGATGGGTCATGACGAAGACCGGGGTGCGGAACGGCGGCTCGTCTCCCCACCAGCCCTGCCACTCGTGGTCCTGCCACGGCCCGCGCTGCGGGCCGAACTTGTTGCGCCCCATGATCTCCGCACCGATGCCGTGCGGGTAGTCGCGCGTCAGGTAGTCGTCGAGCCCCCGGCTGCCGCCGGGAGCGGTGCGCATGGGCCAGCTCGCGGTGGCCCCCGCCCAGGCGAACAGCCGTTGCGGGTCGACATGGCCGAACGGTCTGTCGAGGGTCTGGTCCTCGCCCGCTCCGATCCCGTCGCTCGAGACGTTGAAGTTCTGCACCTTCACGAGCTGGGTCATGTCGTCGTCCTCCTGCATCGGCGGCGTCGTCGGTGTCATGCGGTGTCATGCGGTGTCACGCGGTGTCGTCGGGGCTGGGACCTGCGCGGGGACCGAAACTCATCGCTGCGTGACGTCCGACACGCCGGGCGCCGCTCCTCGGGTGGCCTGGCTGCCCGACGGCGCCCCGCACCTCCGCGCCCGGCCCGCCCGCCCGTGGACGGGGGGCGCGCACTGCGGACCGAGGGCTGACGTCGGGTGACGGACGGGGCGTTTCGCGCGGGGTGGCGCGGCTCGCGGCCGCTGCGCGCCCCGCCCCTCGTCCTCCTGGCCCGGGCCGTCGCGGACCTCGTCCGCGGAGCACGTCCGCGCCCCGCGAGGGTTCCGGGGAGCGGTCCACGGGCGACGACCGGCCCAGGTCACGGTCCGACGACGCGCATGACAGGACTCGCCCGGGATGGAAGAGTGGAAAGCCGGTTTCGCGTGAACCGCACATCTTCCCCCCAGCGCCCCCGCATCTCGAAGAGGTAGACCCATGAGCACCGCGATCTTCTACGACCGTCACGGCGGGGTCGACGTCCTGCGTGCCGGCGACGAGCCCGTCCCGGCCCCCGGCGAGGGCGAGCTCGTCGTCGCGAACCGTGCGGTCGGGGTCAACCCGGCCGACGTGAAGAAGCTGGCCGGTCGGTTCGGCGGCGACGACGAGCTCCCGCAGGTGCTCGGGTTCGAGGCGGCGGGGGTCGTGGAGGCCGTCGGCGAGGGCGTCGACGGGTTCTCGGTGGGCGACGAGGTCGTGTGGAGCGGCACCGGCGCGCAGCGCGAGCGGTCGCTCGTCAAGGCCGCCAAGGCACGGCTCAAGCCCGCGAACGTGCCGTTCGACCAGGCTGCGGTGCTGCCCGTCGCGGCGTCCGCAGCGTTCTCCGCACTGGTCCAGGCCGGGGTCGGTGCCCAGGACGTGGTGCTGGTCCACGGCGCGTCGGGCGGCGTCGGGTCGGCCGCGGTGCAGATCGCGAGGGCGCTCGGTGCGCGCGTCGTCGGGACGGCGTCCGAGCGCAACCTGGACTACGTGCGGGACCTGGGCGCGACGCCCGTGGCCTACGGCCCCGGGCTCGTGGACGCGGTCCGTGCGCTGGCGGACGGGCTCGCGGACGTGACGGCCGTCGTCGACACGGTCGGGTCGGCGGAGACCGTCGGCCAGACGGTCGAGCTGCTGGGCGCCGTCGGGCTCGAGCGCGACGGCACGCCGCGCGCCGTGACCCTGGTCGAGTCCGAGGAGTCGCTCGCGGCCGGGATCGCGAGCAAGGTGTCCCAGAAGGGCGCGCTCGCCGAGGTGCTCGCGCTCGCCGAGGCCGGGCTCCTCACGGCGGAGATCTCGGCGCGCTTCCCGCTGGCCGAGGCCGCGCAGGCGGTCGAGCTGGTCGCGGGCGGGCACGTGCGCGGCAAGGTCGTCCTGGAGGTCTGACCCGCCCGGGCGGGTGCGCGTGGGCGGGGCGTGGTTCGCTGGGTGTCATGCCGTCCCGCCCCGCCCTGCCCGACGCCGCCGCCCACCTCGTCGAGGTGCGTCGCCTCGCGCTCGCGTTCCCGGGGACCGAGGAACGGGTCTCGCACGGCCGCGTGACGTTCCGCGCCCGGCTGCTCTTCGCGGTCTTCAGCGGCATGACCAAGGCGGCGCCCGGGACACCCCTGAGGCAGTACCCCGACTCGGTGCTCGTCAAGGTGGACCCGGCGGAGCTCACGGCGCTGTCCCAGGACCCGCGGTTCTACCTGCCGGCGTACTACGGCCCGGCGGGCTGGCTCGGGCTCGACCTCGCGGCGGCGCCGGTCGACTGGCAGGAGGTGGCCGAGCTGCTCGACATGTCCTACCGCGAGGTGGCCGGTCGCCGGCTCGTGGCCAGGCTCGACGCCGAGGGCTCGCCCGCGGAACGTCTCCCCGGACGCTGAGTGCGGAGCACGTGTCGTCGAGGCGATCGACGACACGTGCTCCGCACTCGGCGGGAGGGGCGGGGACGGTGGGTCAGCGCGCCCCGACCAGCTCCTCGTCCGCGCTCGGGGCCGACGGCTCGTCCGCCCCGGTCTCGTCGGCCGACTCGTCCTCGTCGTCCGTGAACAGGTCCTCGACGTTGACGCCCTCGTACTGCTCGAGGTCGAGCAGACCCTCGCGCTTGGCCACGACGGTCGGCACGAGCACCTGGCCCGCGACGTTGACCGCGGTGCGGCCCATGTCGAGGATCGGGTCGATCGCGAGCAGCAGGCCCACGCCCGCGAGGGGCAGGCCCAGCGTCGAGAGCGTGAGCGTCAGCATCACGATCGCGCCGGTCAGGCCCGCGGTCGCCGCGGATCCCACGACGGACACGAACGCGATGAGCAGGTAGTCCGTGAAGGACAGGTCGATCCCGAAGAGCTGGGCGATGAAGATCGCGGAGATCGCCGGGTAGATCGAGGCGCAACCGTCCATCTTGGTCGTCGCGGCGAGCGGCACCGCGAACGACGCGTACTCGCGCGGGACGCCCAGGTTCCGCTCGGTCACGCGCTGCGTGACGGGCAGGGTGCCGATCGAGGAGCGGGAGACGAACGCGAGCTGGATCGCGGGCCAGGCGCCCTTGAAGTAGCTCGTGATCTTCAGGCCGTTGGTCCGCAGGATCACGGGGTAGACGACGAACAGCACGAGCGCGAGGCCGATGTAGATCGCGGCGGCGAACGTCGCGAGCGGCGACAGGAGGTCCCAGCCGTAGGTCGCGACCGCGTACCCGATGAGGCCCAGGGTGCCCAGCGGCGCGAGGCGGATGATCCACCACAGGACGGTCTGGATGATCGAGAGCGCCGAGCGGTTGAACGCGAGGAACGGGTCGGCCTTCTTGCCCGACTTGAGCGCCGCGATGCCGACGACCAGCGCGATGACGACGATCTGCAGCACGTTGAACGAGATCGAGGTCGTGGCGCCCGTGACCGCGCCCTCTGCCGACTCGAGGCGGGTGCCCGCGCCGATGCCCAGGAAGTTGCTCGGGATGAACCCGTTGAGGAAGTCGAGCCACGAGCCCGACCGGCCGGGCTCGCTGCCGTCCGCGGTGGACAGCGTCGTGTTGGCGCCCGGCTGGAGCACGAGGCCCAGGCCGATGCCGATCACGACGGAGATCAGTGCCGTGATGGCGAACCACAGGATCGTCTGGCCCGCGAGACGCGCCGCGTTGGTGACGTTCCGCAGGTTCGCGATCGACGCGACGATCGCGGTGAACACGAGCGGCGGCACGATCGCCTTGAGCAGCGTCACGAACGACGAGCCGATCGTGTCGAGCGTCGTGGTCAGCCAGTTCGGGACCTCGTCGGGGGTGCCCGCGCCGGACGCGGGGCCCATCGACAGGGCGACCCAGCCGAGCAGGACGCCCAGGCCGAGGGCGACGAGGATCTGGACGGTGAAGGACGGGGCCTTGAGCCGGCGCCTGGTCTTCGGGGTCGGGGTCTCCGGCGCGGTGGTGGCCGCGGACTGCGAGGAGGAGGTGGGCACGGTTCTGCTTTCTCGTCGTGGGCACGTGGGGTGCCCAGGGATCGCGAGGGTCGCGAGGGGGAGGGAGCGCAGTCGTCCCGGCCCGGAGGGAGGGGCCCGACGCCGGAGCGCGCCGCCCGCGGGCGGCGCACCTGGGTCACGGCGCACGATGGCACGCCCCGCGGTGCGGGGGCGCGGCGGTGTGCCGACGTCAGGGGGTGGGGAGGACTGCTGGTGCGGGCCCGGGGGCCCGGCGTCTCAGTGGGTCAACAACAGAGCGCGCTGGCGACTCGTCGCAGATCGACGTCACGGCGCGCGGTGAAGGACCACCGGTTCAGCAAGGATTCGACTCCCGTTCGGGCCGGCCCGAGGACCGGCGGTGCAGGCGATCGTCGCCCACGGCTACCGATGGTAGCCGAGGAAGGAACATCGTCGGGCACGCGGTCTATTCCCCGGCGCCCTGCCCGACGGCTCTTCTGCCGGGGCCCGCGCCACGCCTCCTGTCAGGGAGCGTCGATGCGCAGCGGTGCGAGGTCCTCGGGGACCGGGGACCGGCCGGGGCCTCCGGCCCGGACCCAGCGGTGGAGCGAGTCGCTCGGCGCGTCGCCGGCCAACCGCTCGAACCAGACGGGTGCGTGCTCGGTACGGGCGGCCGGGGCGGGTCGAACGACGACCACGTCACCACGTTCGCACGCGTCGAGGCAGTCGACGAGTGTCAGTGCGGCGTCGCCGGTCGCGGCGACGGCCTCCACGCGGGCGAGCTGTCCGCCGGGGCGGGGGTCGGACGCGCCGAGGGTCTCGCCCGCGCACAGCCGGCACACCGTCAGGCCGGGGACGGTCCGCCGGGGGCGTCGGGTCGCCCGCTCCTCGCGGGCCGTCACGTCGCTCATGTCCTGGTTCCTCCGCCTCGGCACCGGATACCCCCGCGAGGTATCCAGTGCGTCAGCCTAGCGCCCTCACCCGTCCACCCCGGCGTCGGGGGCGTCGAGGAACGCCTTCATGAGCGGCCCGGCCGTGCCGGACCCGCTGTCGCCCGTCTCGACGAACACCGCGACCGCCAGGTCTCCCTGGATCGCGATCATCCACGCGTGCGCCAGGCTGCCGTCGCCGTACTGGGCGGTGCCGGTCTTCGCCCCCACCTCGCCGGGCAGGTCGAGGAGCAGCCGGGCGCTGCCGTCCGTGACGACCGAGCGCATGAGGCTGCGCAGCGTCCCGGCCTCCTCGGGCGTGAGCCCCGACGGCGCCGGGGCCTCGGCCGCGGCGGGCGTGACCTCGGGGCGGACCAGGACGGGCGAGACCCGCGAGCCCTGGGCCACGCTCGCCGCGAGCGTGGCCATGCCGAGCGGCGAGGCCTCGACCTTGCCCTGGCCGATCATCGACGCGGCGTGCTCGGTGCCCTCGGCCGAGGCCGGGACGGACCCGAAGTAGCCGGGCGCCCCGAGGGCCGACTCGACGCCCAGCCCGAGGTCCGCCGCGGCGTCGTGCAGCGCCTGCTGCGAGACGGCCTCGCGCTGCGCGATCATCGCGGTGTTGCACGAGTTGGCGAAGGCGGTCCGGAACGGCACCTCGCCGATCGCGGCCTGCGGGAACCCGGGGACGTTCTGGAACTCACGGCCGTCGACCGTGATGGTCGGCGTGCAGGACACGACCGTCTCCGGGGTCACGCCGGCGCGGAGCATCGCGAGCGTCGACGCGACCTTGAACGTGGACCCCGGGGCATACTTCCCGGTCGTGGCGGTCGACGTCCCGTCGCCCCCGGGGCCGCTCGCGGCGGCGAGCACGTCCCCGGTGGAGGGCTGGACCGCGACGATCGCGCTCGCCGACGGGACGCCGGCCAGCACGGCCTCGGCGGCGACCTGCATGTCGGTGCGCAGGGTCGTGGCGAGCGGTACGCCCGCGACGGGCTCGACCGCGAAGACGTCGGTCACGTCCTCGACCGGGTCGGGAGCACCGTCGAGGTCCAGGTCCTGCCCGGTGTCCTCCCCCGCGCTGCCGTCGGCGACGACGCTGATCGTGATCCCGGGCGTCCCGCGGAGCTGGACGTCGTACTGGCGCTGGAGCCCCGAGAGGCCGATCGTGTCCCCTGCGACGACCTGACCGCCGGACTCCTCGACGGCCTCGGCCGTCGCGTCGCCCACGCGCCCGAGGATGGGCCGGGCGAACGTGCGCGTCGGGGCGAGGTCGAGCTCGCCGTCGACGACCGACACGCCGTCGATCGCCCGGACGGCCGCGAGGTCGATGCCCGCGGTGTCGTCGGCGCGGACCACGATCGCCTCGACGAACGCCTTGTCCCCCGCTCCCGCGACCTTCTGCGCGTACGCCTCGACATCGATCCCGACGGCGGCACCCACGGCCCGCGCGACGGCGTCCTGCCGTGCGGGGTCGAGGTTCATCTTGTCGACGCCGATCCGGTGCACGGGGCGCGGCTCGACGATGGGGGCCCCGTCCGCTCCGAGGATCTGCGCGCGCTCGGCGCGGACGCGCGTGACGGCCAGCCGGTCGCCGTCCCGGAGGTCCGGCACGAGCACGTCCGGCTCCCACACGACGGCCCACTCCTGGGGTCCGTCGCCGTCCTGCGGGTCCTGGAGCACCAGGTCGACGGACGTCTCGTAGGCCCACGGCGTGGTGTCGGTGACGTCCCAGGTGTAGGCGAGGGTCGCCGTCGCACGCCTGCCCTCGTCGTCACCCTCGGTCGCGACCTCGACCCCTTCGAGCGTGACCGTGTGGTCGATCGCGGCGAGGGGCTCGAGCACCGCGTCCCGGTGGGCGGGGACGTCGATGTTCGCCTGCGAGAAGGCGACCCCGCCGAAGTCGCCGTCGGCGATCGCGGCCGCGAGCTCCTTCGCGGCCGCCTCGGGGCCGGGAGCCTCCTCGGTGCACGCCGTCAGGGTGAGGGCGAGCACCACCAGCGAGGTCGGTGCGGCCGCGAGCGCCCGCCGTGAACGCGTCGGGCGTCCGGGACGTCGCGCCCCGACGCGCCTGCCGACCTGTTGCGTGCGACCCACGTGCTTCCCCCTCGGTGCCCTGCGGCAGACGGTCCGCCGACGGCCGGCGGAAGAGTTGACCCGGGCGTCCTCGCCCGCCTGCGAGGCTAGCCCACGCCCGTGCGGGAGCGCGGCCACGGCTCGCGCATCTCCTCCGGACCGGCACACGTTCTCCGCCGGCGCGACCGGCGGCGCGACCGGCGGCGCGACCGGCGGCGCGACCGACGGCCGGACCTCCGCCGCGCCGGAACGTGTCGGCCTTCCTAGAGTGGAGGGGCACCGCAGGAGGCGCCCATGCCGACCATCCGCACGGACCGAGGGCTCGACCGCCTCGTCAACTTCACCGACGCCGCGGTCGCGATCGCGATCACGCTGCTCGTGCTGCCGTTGGTCGACCTCGTCACGGACGGGGAGGACCGCTCGGTCGCGTCCTTGTTCACGGACAGCGCCGGGACGTTCCTCGCGTTCGCGATCAGCTTCGTCGTGATCGCGAACTTCTGGGTGGGGCACCACCGGGTCTTCGAGCACCTGCGGGACTACTCGACCGCGATCCTCTGGGCCAACTTCCTGTGGCTCGCGAGCATCGTCCTCATCCCGTTCACGACCCAGCTCCTGGCCGACGAGGGCACCGACGACCCCGCGGTCAACGCCCTGTACATCGCCGTGATGATCGTGACGACCGGCAGCCTGGCGCTCGTCGAGTGGCTCGCGGTCCGCGACCCCGAGCTCCAGCGGGCCGAGGTCCGCGGCACGCTCGAGGTCCGGGGGGCGCTCGTCGCGATGCTCCTGCTGCTCCTGATCCTGGTGCTCGCGGTGGTCACGCCGGGGGTCGGGATGTTCTGGCTCTTCCTGCTCTTCCTGTCCGGCCCCCTGACCCGGCTCGCCGGGCGCCCCCGCCCCCCCCCCCCCCCCCACGGCGACGGCGGCGCCGACGAGGGCGGGTGAGGGGCGAGGGGTACGCGGGAGTGCGGGCGCGAGGCGCCGTCAGCCGTCCTGGGCCGCGGGGGCCGACCGTGCGGCCTCGCCCATGCGACGGACGGCCTCCGTCAGGATCTCCTGGCTGGTCGCCAGGTTCAGGCGCACGTGCCCGTCGCCGCCGGGCCCGAAGTGCCGGCCGTCGTTGAGGGCGACCTTGGCCCGGTCGAGGAAGAACCGGTAGGGGTCGTCCGCGACGGAGGACGCGTCGAGCCAGGCGAGGTAGGTGCCCGGCGCGGGCTGGTAGCGGACCTCCGGCAGGTGTTCCTCGAGGAGGTCTGCCAGCAGCAGCTTGTTGCGACGGACACCGCGCAGGACCGCGTCGAGCCAGGTCACCCCCTGCGTGAACGCGGCGGCGTGGGCGATCACGGAGACGTGACCGACGCCGTGGACCACTTCCTCGGGGATGCGTCGCAGGTCGTCGGCCGCCTCGGGACCGCCCACGGCGACGGCGGCCTTGAGGCCCGCGAGGTTCCACGCCTTGGAGGCGGAGAGGACCGCGATGGCGTCCTCGGCCCCTGCCACGGTCACGATGGGCGTGTACGCGACGCCGGGCGCCGTGAGGGGCGCGTGGATCTCGTCGGACACGATGCGCACGCCGTGGCGGCGCGCGAGCGCCGCGAGCCCTTCGAGCTCCTCGCGCGTGTGGACCGTGCCGGTCGGGTTGTGCGGGTTGCACAGCAGGTACACCGCGCGGCGACCGCTGCCCGGGCCGCTCCCGTTGAGCCGGGCGCCGGTCGCGTCGGCGAACGCCGCGTCGAGCGCGTCGAGGTCGAGGCGGAGGTCGGCCGTGAGCGGCGCGGTGACGATGCGACGCCCCTCGTTCTGCGTGAACCCGAAGAAGGGCGGGTAGACGGGGGTGCTGACCACGACCGCGTCGCCCGGCCCCGTGAGCACCTTGAGGATCTCCATGAGCCCGAGCATCACGTCGGGCACCATGCGCGTGGCGGCCGGGTCGAACGCCCAGTCCCAGCGTCGCTTCGCGAACGCGGCGAGCGCCTCGGCGTAGGTGTCGCCGTAGTCGTACCCGGTGTCCCCCGACCGCATCGCCTCGGTCACGGCCTCGACCACGGGCGGCGCGAGCTCGACGTCCATCTCGGCCACCCACAGGGGGAGCACGTCGGGCGCGTAGGCGCGCCACTTGAGGCTGGTCCGACGGCGGAGCGCGTCCGGGGTGAGGGCGTCGAGGGGGTTGTCGGTCGCGAAGGGGGAGGTCGTCACGGGATCGAGCCTACGACGCGAGCGTCGTGGCGGCCGGTGCCGGGCGGTCCCGCCGTGCTGACCGCCCGCCCGAGGGCCTCGCCGGTGACCGGTCGGACCGCTAGGTTGTCCGGATGGAACTCGTGTCGGGTCTGATCTTCTTGTACTACACCGTGGTCGCCGCCGTGGCCGTCCTCGTGATCTGGGCGCTGGTGCTCACGATCCGGCTCCTGCGGAGCGTGCTCGCCGAGCGTGGTGCCCGCGAGGTGGCGGCCCGCGTGTCGGCGCCGGCCCGCGGCCCGCTCGACGAGCAGCCGCTCGACCGGTAGGGCTCCGGACCCGTCAGTCGACCGAGGGCCTGGCCGACACCCCGGACCGCTCGAACACTCCCTTGGGCAGCGCGAGCGTCGTCGTGGGGGTCTTGGTCCGCTCGGTGGCACCCTCGCCGGGGGCCGGCTCGCCGTCGTCGGGCAGGGCGGGGCGGGCGCGACGACCGTGCGCCGGGGGTGCGCCCGCGAGCACCGTCCGGGCGACCCGATGGACCACGAACGCGACCACGGCGAGCGCCACGGCCCCGATCACGAACTTCTGCAGCACGCCCGCGTACTCCTCGACCAGGTGCCAGCTCTCGCCCAGCACGTACCCCGCGGCCACGAAGATGCTGTTCCAGATGAGGCTGCCCGCGGTCGTCAGGAGCACGAACTTGGGCAGCGGCATCCGGTCCACCCCGGCGGGCAGCGAGATGAGGCTGCGGAAGATCGGGATCATGCGGCCGAAGAACACCGCCATGCTGCCGTGCTTGTGGAACCAGGCCTCGGTGCGGTCGACGTCCTCGAGCTTGACGAGCGGCAGCCAGCCGATGATCCGGCGCGTGCGCTCGCGCCCGACCATCGCCCCCACGTAGTACAGCGCGATCGCGCCCACGAGCGACCCGATGGTCGTCGCGAGGATCGCGGCGAAGACGTTGAAGCTGCCGCGGCTCGCCGTGAAGCCCGCGAGCGGCAGGATGACCTCGCTCGGCAGCGGGGGGAACAGGTTCTCGAGCGCGATCGCGAGGCCCGCGCCGAACACGCCGAGCGTCTCCATGAGCGACACGGCCCAGCCCGCGACTCCCCCCAGGTCGGGATCGCTCGAGGCGGCCACGTTCACGAGGTCGACAGGGAGGTTCACGAAGGGCATGGAGCAGACACTATGCGCCCGAGGCCGGACATTTCGACCTCAGGTGGGTCTCCCCCGGGCACCTTCACGTGCTGTTCACGCGCCGCGCGACCGGTCTCCCGGAGCGCACCCGTCCGACGGGCTCCGGGCGTCAGTACCGCCAGCGGGACATGTCCTGCTGGTAGGTCCGGTAGACCACGGGCGACAGCAGCGTCGAGGGCTTCATGTCGACCTCGGGGCCGGGGTGGTCGCCCGCGAGCGTCGCGGTCGCCCGCAGGGAGTCGAGCGTGTGGAAGCGCAGCCCCACCGGGAGGGGCGTGGCGCCGAAGAGGCGCGCTCCGCCGTCGGGCAGGCCCACCGCTCCGTCCTCCCCCGGGGCCGGGGGGAGCGACAGCACGAAGCCCCACTCCCCGAACGAGGGGACGTTGACCGACAGCGGCACCACGGTCCGGCCCGGCGAGCCCGCGCGCACCGTCGCCGCGACCTGCCAGAACGCGTTCGGGGTGAAGTACGACGACGTCGCCTGCGTCGCGTACACGCCCCCGGGCCGCAGGTGGTTCGCGACCATGGCGTAGAACTCGGTCGAGTAGAGCTTGGCGATGCGCTCGTTCGACGGGTCGACGAGGTCGATCAGGACCGCGTCGAACGTCTCGTCCGTGCTGTCCACGAAGCGGAACGCATCGGTGTTGACGACCCGTACGCGCGGGTCGTCGAACGCGTGCTCGTTGAGGCCGCTCACGAGACGGTTGGTCCGTGCGAGCTCGGTCACCGCCGGGTCGAGGTCCACGACCGTGACCTCCCGGACGCCCGGGTAGCGCAGGACCTCGCGCGCGAGCAGCCCGTCCCCTCCCCCGAGGATCGCGACCGACGCGGGCGCCGCGACCGACGTGAGCGCCGCGTGCGCGAGGGTCTCGTGGTACCTCGCCTCGTCGAGCGAGGAGAACTGGAGCTGGTCGCTCAGGTAGAGCCGGACGTCGTCACCGAAGCTCGTGAGCACGAGCTTCTGGTAGGCCGTCGACTCGTAGTGGAGCACCGGGTCCTGGTAGAGGCGCGTGTTGATCGCGCCCTCGATCGCGCTCGACGCCGCGAAGCACACGACCAGGAACGTGACCGTCGCCCAGCTGAACCACGTCCAGCGCGTGCGACGGCCCATGCGCCGCAGCATGAACACCGCGACCAGCACGTTGAGCAGCGCGACCGCGTACGCGGTCCGCAGGAGCCCCAGGTACGGCAGCATGACGAACGGGAACAGCAGCGAGGCCGCGAGCGCCCCGAAGTAGTCGACGGCGAGGACCTTCGACAGCAGCCCGACCGACTCGTCGCGCCCGTGCTCCTTGAGCAGCGCCACGAGCAGCGGGATCTCGACACCGATCCCCACGCCCAGCGCGAGCGAGAGCAGCACGAAGACGAGCCAGTACACCTCGGTCAGGCTGAACGCCGCGTACAGGATGAGGACCGAGCTGCCGCCCAGCAGGGCGAGCGCGACCTCGTTGCGCACGAAGTTCAGGCCCGGGTTCGTGGCCAGGCGCGTCGCGAGCAGCGACCCGATCCCCATGCCGAACAGCGTGAGGCCCGTCGCGACGGAGAACGCGACGACCGAGTCGCCGAACAGGTAGGACGCGGCCGTGCCGAGGATCAGCTCGTAGATGATCCCGCCGACCGCGACGAGCAGCGCGGCCGCGAACACGGTCGGCCGGTCCATTGCGCGGCCGGGGTGCGGCACGTCGGACGTCCCGGGCGACGCCGACGACGACGGGCCCGACGGCGTCGCGCCCGCGGCGGCGGCCGCGCTCACGTCCTGGCTCACGTCCTGGCTCAGGAGAGGATCGTCCCCGCGATGATGATGCCGATCGCGACGGCGAGCCCGGCGATCATGATCCCGAACGCGGTGTTGTGCTCGTCGACCAGCTCGCGGTGCAGGTTGAGCTTGAAGAGGTAGTTGACGACGACGATCGTCAGGACCAGCAGGACGATGCCCAGCACCGAGTAGACGATCGTGGACAGGAAGGCGTCGAGGCGCAGCTCGGCGAGGCTCATGATGGCTCCAGGGTGTGGTGGGGGCGGACTCGGTGGGGTCGTGCGCGGGGCGCCGGCTACTTGCCGAGGCCTCCGCCACCGCCGCCGTAGACCGAACGGCGGTAGCAGGTGTCGTTCTCGGTCTGGACGGGGGCGCCGCTCGCGTCGTACCGCTGCTCGACCGTGCGGGGCGTGCAGTCGTCGTCACGGTCGTCGTCGCACGCGGAGAAGAGGCCGATGCCCGCGACCATGACGAGCACGAACGCGACGACGGGGTTGGCCTTGACCCGTCGCGGTGCGATCCGCCTGCCGAAGTGGGCCTTCTGGCCCGCGACGTCCAGGACCGTGCCCTGGTACAGGTCGATGACGCGGTCGTCGAACTTCTCGAGCGAGAGCACCGTGTCCTGGGTGCGCAGCTCGGCGTAGGCGACGCGCTGCCCCACGGTCAGGTCGTAGGTGAACGACCCGTCGAGCGACGCGATGGTCCCGACGCCGGCCTCCGAGACCTTGGCGCGGTGCTTCTTCCCGGCGACCGTGACGGTCACGATCTGCCCTGCGCGCATCCTCGTGGGGTCGAGGGCCTCCTCGGACTCGACGGGGCGGTAGAGCGTGACGTCCCGGGTGTGGTGGTCGTACTCGACCCAGAGGTCGAGGTTCTCGTACCCCAGGACCTCCCACTCCTCCCAGTGGTAGGTCACGCCGTCGGCGGGGTCCTTCTCGCCGTAGACGACGACGCCCTGCGGCAGCGAGCGCCACGGTGGCGCTCCGATCAGGTGCTTGCCGAGCGTCATGCGGGCCTTGGGCCGTGGCGCCATCAGAGGAGCGTCCGGACGCTCACGCCCGCGGCGGCGAAGGTCTCGCGCAGCAGGGCGCGCGTGTCCTCCTCGAACGTGCCCGACGACGGCGCCCGGCACGTCGTCAGGGTCAGGTAGGCGGTGCCGTCCTCGGGCCACGTGTGGACCGCGAGGTGGGACTCGGCCAGGAGGGTCGCCATGCTGAAGCCCTGGGGGGCGAAGCGGTGCGACGTCTCGCCCAGCGGGGTCAGGCCCGCGCGGTCGACGACCCGGGAGATGCAGGTGCGGACGGTCTTCTCGTCGTCGAGGAGCGCGGGGTCGCCGCCGGAGACGTCGAAGACGTAGACGAGGTTGCGGTTGACCGGGTCGGTCGGCACGTGTTCTCCCTGGGCAGCGGCTGGCGGCGTCACCGTAGCGGATGCCCGATGTTCCGGAAAAATGGCGACCTTCCGGTGGACGCCGAGCGAGCCGGGACCTGGACGCCGTGCGCGCTAGGCCCCGGTGATCAGCGCGTCGAGGCGCTTGATCGGGTCCCAGGCGCCGTCCTCGCTGTTGCACACGACCGCGACCGTGGTCCCCGGTCCGCCGTCCCGCCCCGGGTAGTGCCGCACGATCGCGCTCGACCCGGTGTTGATCCCGTCCTTGGACAGGGACCGGACGCTCCCGTCCGCGGTCACCTCGATCTCGAGGCCGAACGCGAAGTGCACGGCCGCGGCCTCCCCCGGCCCCGCGCCCTCGATCTCGTGGTGCAGGGCCTGCGGGGTCAGGAACGCGGACGTGAGGTCGGGCGGCAGCAGCTCGCCCGCGCGCACGGCGTCGAGGAACCGGACGAGGTCCGCCGCGGTCGTGTGCGCGCCGCCGTCGGGCGACCCGATGGGCGGGTAGCTGTAGATGTTCTGCCGCCAGCCCACGATCCCGGGTGCACCGCGCTCGCCCGGGCGAGCGGCGCCGTCGGGCGTGGCCTCCGCCGGGACGGCGGACGCGTCCGCGCGGACGGGCTCCCAGCCCTCCGCGACGTCCGGCACGGCCTCACGCATGTCGAAGAAGCCCGACGACGTCATGCCCGCGCGCGCGAAGACGTGCTCGCGGACGTAGTCGCGGTAGGTGAGGCCCGTGGCGTGCTCGAGGGCCAGTCCTGCCAGGACGTAGCCCACGTTGCAGTAGCGGCACCCCTCGCCCACAGGGAACGTCGGGGTCTTGTGGACGAACTGCGGCAGGAAGTCCGCGGTCTGCGTGACCGCGTAGCTCGGCTTCTCGACCCACAGGGCCTCGTAGGACTCGCCCGCCTCCTCGTCGGCGTCGTCCGCGATGCCCGAGGTGTGCGAGAGGAGGTGGCGCAACGTGACCTCGCGCGGGATCCGGGTGCCGTCGAGGTCGACGTGGTCGTGGATCGAGGCGTCCAGGTCGAGGGTCCCCGCGGCGACCTGCTGGAGGACCGCGACCGACGTGAAGAGCTTGGTCACCGAGGCGACGTCGAAGCGCGTCGAGGCCTTGACGGGGACGCCCCAGCGCCGCGAGGCCACGCCGTAGGCGCCCTCGAAGAGGGTCCCGCCGTCCTGGGACACGAGCACGACGCCCGAGAGCTCGTCCCGCGCGGCGGCCTGCCGCAGGTGGTCGTCGAGCGCGGCGAAGGCTTCTGCTGCAGGGGTCATGCCCTCGACGGTAGGCCCGCCGGGTCGGGGCAGGCCAGGGAAAAGCCGTCGCGTCGCCCGGGCGCGGCGGCCGTCCGCACGCCTAGGGTGGGGCCGTGCGCCCACGCCTCGTCGCCGCCCTCGTCACCGCCGTCGGTGGGCTCGGCGCCGCCTGCGCGGCCCCGGGTCCCGACGACGCCCCCACCCCCACCGCGCCCCTGGGGCCGGCCGCGGTCTACCGCACCGTCGGGACGGGCGGCGACGCCGCGCTGCTCGAGGGCGTCGTGAGGATCGTCGACGGCTGTCTCTACGTCGACGGGCAGGAAGGGACGGGGCGGTACTTCCCCTACTTCCCCGTGACCGACACCGCGTGGGAGGACGACACCCTGGTCTGGGACGGCGGGCGGTACGTCGACGGCGACCCGATCTCGCTCGGTGGCGGGGAGATCGGTCCGGGTGGCCTGACCGACGCCGTCGCCCCGGCCGGGTGCGACGACTCGCAGGGCTGGATCGTGGCCCAGCGACGATGACCCCTGTCTTCCCCCACCGATTCGAAGGAGAACCACCGTGCCCCGTCCCCGCCTCGGCGTGATCGTCCCGCGCGACCTGCCGATCGCCGACCTGCTGCCGTTCGCGCTGCGTGCCGAGGAGATCGGCCTCGACGAGATCTGGGTGGTCGAGGACTGCTTCTTCCGGGGCGGGATCGCGCAGGCCGCGACGATCCTGGCCCGGACGCAGGCGATCCGCGTGGGCATCGGGATCCTGCCGGCCGCTGTCCGCAGCCCGGCCATGACCGCGCTCGAGGCGGGGACGCTCGCCGAGCTCCACCCCGGGAGGCTGCTGCTGGGGATCGGGCACGGGATGCCCGGGTGGATGCGGCAGATCGGCGTGTGGCCCAAGAGCCCGCTGACCCTGCTCGAGGAGACCACGGGCGCGGTCCGTGCCCTCCTGCACGGCGAGCGTCTCAGCGTCGACGGACGCTACGTACAGCTCGACGACGTCTCTCTGCACAGCCCCCCGCCCGTGGCGCCGCCCGTCCTCAACGGGGTGCGCGGGCCCAGGTCCTTGGAGGTCGCGGGCCGCGTCGCCGACGGCACGATCCTCGACATGCCCGTGACCCCCGAGTACCTGGCGACGGTCCGCGAGGCCGTCGGACGAGGCCGGGCCGCGGCGGGGGCGAGCGCCCCGCCCGAGCACACGCTCGTCGCGTTCAGCCTCGCCGTGGTGCACGACGACGTCGCGGCAGCCCGCGAGATCGTCCGGCCCGCACTGGCCACGTTCGGCGCCGCGGACTGGACCGCGCAGATCGACCCGCTCCCGTTCGCGGCCGCGTTCCGGGAGCTGCGCGACGTGAGCGCGACCCCCGAGGCCTTCGCCCGCGCGATGCCCGACGAGTGGATCGACCAGCTCGCGATCGTCGGGCCCCCCGACGTCGTCCGGGCGCGGATGTCCGCGCTCGAGGCGAACGGGGTCAGCAGCGTGGTGGTCGTTCCCACGAGCCCCGACCCGGACCGGCCCGACGACCCGTTCGCGGCGCTCGACGCGCTCGCCCGCGTCGTGCTCCCCGCTGCGCGATGAGCCGATGCCCCGTCCCGCGGGGGACGGGGCCGGGCCGGTCGCGATGACGTCAGGCCCGGCTCGCCCGCGCCGTCCTCAGTGGATGAGCTCTCGCCAGTTCTCGGGGGACCCGCTGCGCGGGACCGGGCGTCGTCTGGTCCTCGGGGTGCGCGATCGGCGGCGCGAGGTCCGGCCCCTCGAACGACTGCTCCGAGACGTAGTCCCAGTACCAGTCCTCGCCCGGCTCGTAGGTGCGCATGAGCCGGTGGCCGGTCTCCCGGAAGTGCGCCGTGGCGTGCTGGGAGGGCGACGTGTCGCAGCACCCCACGTGCCCGCACTGCGCGCACCTGCGCAGATGCACCCACCAGCCCTCGGACACCTCGCACTCGGCGCAGCCGGGACCGCTCGGCGGCACCGCCAGGTCGAGGGACTCCTCGAGGCCGGGGGCGCCGCCGTCGTCGGCCGCCGTCAAACCTGTGCCCCGACGCTCCGCACGACCGGCTCCCAGTCCGCCGGGTCGAGCGGCTCGGCCGGCTCGGCAGCGGCCCAGCCGCGGGCTGCCTCGATCGTCGACGAGAGCAGCTCGTGGAGCGCGTCGTCGGCGTCCCGGGAACCGGCCTCCGAGATCCCCTGGACCGCGGCGGCGACGATGCTCGGGGCAGCGTCACGGGCGAACCGGGCCGGGCGCAGGCGCGAGCCCTTGCAGAACGACTCGGCCCAGGCCGCGGTCCGCGGCACCTTGTCCAGTGCCTCCTGCGACGCCGGGGTGCGGGTGCCGGGCTCGCGCCCCTCGAGCTGGTCGAGCATGCGCTCGCCCGCGATGATCGCGACCGCGAGGACGTCCTGCCGGTCGCTCGGCGACACGGGCAGCGCCGTCTGCGCGGCGCGCAGCGAGATCCACACGCTCCAGCGCGGGTCGTCGGACCGCAGCCCGATCACGGACGGGATGAGGATCGCCAGGCGCGGCCGGGCTGCATCGCTCGTGAGGTCGTTGACCGCCCGCGCGAGCATCGCGACGAGCGGGTGCGTGCACTGGGGATGATCGCTCCAGCGCTCGCCGGCCAGGTACGACGCGAGCTCCATGAAGCACGCGCCCTTCTTCGGGTTGCGGTGCTTGCCGCGTCCTAGCATGGGTAGCACGTCGTACGTCGATGTCACGAGGGCACCTCCATCAAGGGGTCCGGTCCATTCCAGTCTGCGACCGGCACCCCAGGTTGGCAACGGGTGGGACGCCGACCGTCCGCAGGCCCGGGCCGGGCCGGTGGCGGGGCGTCGCGGAACCGCTCGTCCAGCCACGCGAGGAAGGGCTCGACGACGACCGCCGCCAGCACCTCGTAGCCCGCCGCACCGGGGTGGTACCCGTCGCCGTCCCGCACCTCGTGGCGCCAGACCTGGCTCCGCACGGTGGCCGAGAACGTGTCGACGAACGGGACGCCCCGTCGCTCCGCCGCCTCCCGCAACGCCTCGCTCGTGCCGAGCAGGCGCAGGTTCTGCGCGTCGTCGTCGACCGCGGGCGGGCCGACGAGCAGGACCGACGCCGCGCCGGCCGCCTCGCACGACCGGTCGAACGCACCGACGGTCCCGGAGGGCGTCACGCGCACCCGTCCCTCCACCAGGACCGTGTCGTTGACCCCGAACGACAGCACCACCCCGGAGCGCACCCCGGACGGCAACCGTGGCGCCAGCTCGCGCGCCAGCCGGTCGCCGACGTCCACGGACGTGTCCCCCCGGACGCCCAGGTTGTACGCCGTCAGGCGATGCCCACGCGCGACCGCGGCCGCCGTGACGCGCCCGACCCACCCCAGGGCCGTCGGGTCACCGGTCCCCGCGACGAACGAGTCCCCCACGAAGCACGTCCGGACGTCCGGCCCTGGCATCGACATGTCGCCGATCGTAGGGCTGTCCCGCACCGCACGCAGGGCCCGCCCGTCGTCCCTCCCCGGGGCCCGTCGCCGGGCGGCTTCACCCCTAAGGCGCCTCAGACCATCTCAGGCGGGATACGCCGTCGGGCCTGAGGTGGTGGAGGCCCAGAAACTACCCGCTCGACCGATGCACGACCGGCCCGCTCAGCACGAGAGTGAGGATCACAGCGGGCACCAGGTCCGCGACGACGACGCGACAGCGAGGACGACCATGAACGAGACGTACGTGCTGGGGTTCGAGGCCGAGATGGCCTACCGCCAGCAGCAGCTCAGCAGCGAGTTCGACCACCACGAGGGCGTCCTGATGCACTGGATCCGGAGCCACCGCATGGGGCACAGGACCCGCAGTCCCCACGCGCGCAGCACCGGTCAGAGCGGATGACCGGACCCTCCTCCGGTCGGGTGAGCCGAGGACGCACACCGCCCTCGGCACCACCTGGACCCCGGTTCCCGGCCGGACCGGAGGAGGGGTTCGTCACACCGGGCGGCGAGTATCAGGAAACTTCGTGGCAGGCGTCACACCCCGCTGCGAGGATGGGCACCATGCCGCGCCCCTCCCAGGCCCACTTCGTCGCACGACAGCACCAGCTCGACGTGATCGCCGCAGCGGTGGGCCGCGCCGCGGCCGGGCAGCCCGGCGCGATCCTCCTCGGCGCCGACGCCGGGGTCGGCAAGTCACGCCTCCTGGTCCGGGCCGGCGAGCTCGCGCGCGACATGGGCGCGACCGTCGTCGTGAGCCACTGCGTGGACCTCGGCGACGTCGGCCTGCCCTACCTCCCCTTCACCGAGGCCCTCTCCGAGCTCCGCTCCACGCACGAGGTCGTCGACCAGACCGTCGACGCCCGGCCCGCCCTGGGGCGGCTCCTCGACGCCGGGCCCTCGGCCCTCGACGGCAACGGCGAGGACCAGGCCGGCCGGCTCCAGCTCTTCGAGAGCATCACCGCCGCGCTCACGGCCCCCGGGCGTCCCGGCGCCCCGCTCGTCCTCGTCATCGAGGACCTCCACTGGGCCGACGCGTCCACCCGCGACGTCCTGCGCTTCCTCGTCGCCCGTCTGCGCGCCGACCACCTGCTCGTCGTCGCGAGCTACCGCACCGACGACCTCCACCGCCGGCACCCGTTGCGCCCCGTGCTCGCCGAGCTCCGGCGGCACCCGCGCGTCGACCACCTCGCCCTGGCCCCGTTCACCCCGGCCGAGCTCAAGCAGTTCACCGCCGCGGTCGCGGGGCGGTCGCTGCCCAAGAACGACTTCGAGCGGGTCATGAAGCGCTCGGAGGGCAACGCGTACTTCGCGGAGGAGCTCGTCGAGGCCGGGCCGCAGGCCGACGCGCTGCCCTGGTCGCTCGCCGACGTCCTGCACGCGCGACTCGAACAGCTCGAGCCCGACGTCCAGCAGCTCGCCCGCATCGCCTCGCTCGCCGGGCGGGTCGTCGCCGAGCCGCTGCTGCGAGCCGTCGTCGGGCAGGACCTCGGCGTCTTCTCCCTCGGTGGGCTGCGGGCGCCGGGCGCACCGCTGATCCGCGCGGCCTCCGACCAGATGTTCGACGCGACGCTCCGGGAGGCCGTGGCCCACCACGTGCTCACGGTCGAGGGCGGCAAGATCGCGTTCCGCCACGCCCTGCTGGCCGAGGCCATCGCGGCCGACCTCCTGCCCGGCGAGCAGGTCGCGCTGCACCGCGCGTACCTGGCCGCCCTCACCGAGGACCCGTCGCTGGGCTCCCCCGCGCAGCGCGCCCACCACGCGCTGTCCGCGCACGAGACGACGACGGCGCTCGTCGCCTCCCGCGAGGCCGCGCGCCGGGCAGGCAGGGTGCTCGCACCCGCCGAGGAGCTCCGGCACCTCGAACAGGTCCTCCGGCTGTGGGACGCCGTCCCGCAGGCGGCCGAGCTGCTGGGCGAGGACCGCGTCGACGTCGCCGTCGCGGCGGCCGCCGCCGCGAGCCGCGCGGGCGAGCCGGACCGCGCGGTCGCGATCGCGCGCAAGCTCGTCGAGCTCACGGCGGACGACCCGTTGCGCCAGGCGTCGCTGCGCCACGTGCTGTCCCTGCACCTCCTGGGCACCGAGCAGGTCGAGGAGGTCATCGAGCACACGGCCGCGGCGCTCGCGGTGCTGCCCGCCGAGCCTCCCTCGCGCGACCGCGCCTGGACCCTCGCGACCCGTGCCCGCGCCGCGATGAACCTCGACCGTGCGGAGATGGACGTCGTCGCGCGGGAGACCGCGGAAGAGGCCATCACGGTCGCCCGGGCGATCGACGCCCCCGACGTCGAGGCCGACGCCCTCACGACGCTCGCGGGGCTGGAGGTCGACGACGCGGACCGCGCGGCCGGCCTCCTCGCGAACGCGCGCGAGCGCGCCCAGGCCGCGGGCGACCTCCTCACGGAGATGCGCTGCTGGTACAACATCGCGGCCAACCGCTACTACTCGGGCGACCTGGCCCAGGCCCTCGTCGAGGCGCACACGGGGCTCGAGCACGCGGTCGCGGCCGGGCTCGGCTGGAACGGCTACGGGGTCGAGCTCCGCCTCTTCAGCGAGCTCGTCCGCTATGCCACGGGCGACCTCCGCCCGCCCCCCGCGTCGCCCGACCAGATGCCCCCCAGCGCGGTCGCCGCGCTCTCGGCCGCGCAGCTCTACGCGGCCGTCGCGCGCGGGGACCAGGACGTGGTCGAGCGCGCTCGCGCCCTGCGGCCGGAATGGCGGCGCGACGGGCAGATCGCCCTCATCGCGGGCGGTTGCATGGTCGACGCCCTGGTCTGGTCGGCACACCGCGACGAGGCGCTGACCTACGCGCAGGAGCTCATCGTCTACCTGGGCCGCACCTGGAGCGACTACTTCCTGGGCCGGATCTGGATCTCGGCGCTCGCACTGACCGCCCTGGCCGACGCAACGGAGGAGCGACGCCTCGTCGGCGCGGACGTCGGGGACCTGGTCGCCCAGGGCGACGCGCTGCTCGCCGAGGCCGAGACCACCGCGCTGCGGGGGCGACCGCGGGGCGGACCGCTCGGCCCGGAGGGCGTCGCGTGGCTCGTGCGCGCCCGTGCCGAGCACAGCCGCCTCACGGGCACCAACGACCCGTCGCTCTGGGAAGAGGCCACGAACGCCTTCGACTACGGGTACCGCTACGAGGTCGCCCGCTCCCGGTGGCGCTGGGCGCAGTCGCTGCTCGCCGTCGGCGACCGCGACGGGGCGGCGGCCCAGGCGGGCGAGGCGCTCGAGGAGGCCGACGACATGGGGGCCGCGCCGCTCATGGCCGCCCTGCGGGACCTCGCGCGCCGCGGACGCCTCGATCTGCCAGGCCTGCGCCGCGGTGCGACGACGGTCCTGACCGACCGCGAGGAGGAGGTCCTGGTGCTCGTCGCGCAGGGCCTGACGAACCGGCAGGTCGGCGAACGCCTGTTCATCAGCGGCAAGACCGTGAGCGTCCACGTCTCGAACGTCCTGGCCAAGCTGCACGCGTCGGGACGCACCGAGGCCGTCTCGATCGCGCACCAGCGAGGGCTCATCGAGATCTGACGGCGAGGCGGCCCGCCGAGGGGCTGCCACACCCAGGAGTCCGCGACCCAGGAGGCCCGGCCCGGGAGGTCGGGGCCCATCTGGTGCGCCAGGGTCGCCCGGACGCGCCCCGGTTCACCGACGGTCAGGCGCGCGAGAACGAGACGTCGAGCAGGCAGCGCCGCCAGGCGTCGGGATCGACGCCGAGGTCCTCAGGGAGGGCGTTCCCGTTCGCCCCCCGGGGCACGGCCTCGCCTCGGAGGCCGAGGCAGAACGCCATGACGTCCGGCTCCGCCGCCGTCGGGAGCCGGCTCAGCTCGAGCATCACGCTGTCCTCGGGCGACACGAACCGGCGGTCGGTCGTGCCGGTCGAGCGGACGACGTCGCCCGTCTGCGGGTCGTAGGTCGATGCGCAACCGGGGTCCTCTGCGCTGCACGCCGCGACGTTCCAGGTGGAGCTCGAGACCTGCAGCGCGGCCCGGAAGGGCGGTCTGTCGCCGGGGACGTCGGAGCGCACGACGTACATCTCGACGTTCTCCCCCACGAACGGCAGGGTCGGCACGGCCACGGAGGTGACCTGGTCGCCGTCGGGTCCGGGGATCGGCTCCCAGGTCGAGAGGTAGGTGACCCGCTCGGACCACCCGCCGCTCGGCTCGACGAGTCCCAGCAGGAGCTGCGTCCCCGTCGCGAGCGTGATCGTCGACATGCCCGCCACGTCGTCGAGGACGACCGTGGTCGGCGTCCCCCCGCCGCGCAGGCGCTCGAGCTCCGCCTCGTCCCCCACGACGACCTGGACGTGCGGATCCTCCATCGGGGCGTACCCGAGGGCGGCCATCTCCTGGATGTAGTCGGGGTCCGAGCGGTCCAGGGTCGGGTCGACGGGCATCTGCAAGGGTGCCCCGGCCGTGAGCTCGACCGACGCGACGACCATGAACCGATCGCCGTCCGCACCGGTCCCGATCCCCGTGTCCAGGACGATCGTCCCGTCCGGGCGCTCGTAGGTCGCGGCCTCGGAGACCGCCGTGACCTCCGGGGCGACCTTCTCGTGCACGATCTCGGTGCTCAGGGCCCGGTAGGAGGCCGCGGGGACGAGGTTCCGGGCGAGGTCGCCGGGGACCCCGCTCGTGACCGCGACGCCGAGGACGGCCACGGCCGTGACCGCGGCGGCGCCCGCGACGGCGCGTCGCACGGTCGACTTGCGTCTGCTGGTCAGCAGGACCACCGGAAGGTCGAGCGTCGAGGGCGGTACCGCGTCCGCCGCGGCGTGCAGCCGGTCGAACAGGTCGTCGTCCTGAGGACCGGTCATGAGGTTCCGCCCTTCGTGGAGGGGTCGTCGAGGATGGCGCGGAGCCGGGCGAGCGCCCGGGACGTGGTCGACTTGACGGTGCCGACGGGCATGCCGAGCTCTGCCGACACCTCGGCCTCCGACAGGTCCAGCAGGTGCCGCATGACCACGACGCGGCGCTGCTTGAGGGGGAGCTGGAGCAGGGCCCGGACGACCAGGTCGCGGTCGTCGACGGCGCTGGGCGCCGGCCCGCCGCGGCGGCCGGCCGGGACCCTGACGAGCTCCTCGGCGTGCTGCTGGAGGTCCTCGGGTCCTGCCAGCACCTCGCGTCGCGTCCGCCGCCACGAGTCGATGCGCAGGTTGGCGAGGATGCGCCGTGCGTAGACCAGCGGGTCGCCGTCACGGGCTCGGGACCAGGCCCGGTAGGTCCGTTCGAACGTCTGCTGCGTGAGCTCCTCGGCGCGGTGCTGGTCGCCGCTCAGGAGGTAGGCCATGCGGTGGAGGGGGGCGACGGCCCGCGCCATGAAGGCCGTGAACTCGGCGTTCCTCGTCGCGTGCAGCATCCCGGGGTGCTCGGCGGCCCGGTGGTCGTCGAACTCCGCGTCGAAGCTGTCCGACGCGACGTCGTCGGGAGGGACGGTGCCGAGCGTGGTGCTGCCGGGTCCCGGGAAGGGGTCTGCGCCGACGAGCGGCAGGACGAGGGCCATCAGGGCACCCGTCGTGCGGCGACGCAGCGCAGCGGCGGGACGACGGCGCGCCGGCGCGGTGAGCGCCGGGTCTCGACGAGCTCGACGTCGCGGACCAGGGCGTCGTGGGCGTGCCGGACCAGGAGGGCCTGCCGCTCGGGCGTGAGGCCGTCCCGCCGGTGGGCGCCGAGGGAGCGGCTGTCCGAGAGGCGCTCGACCGCGACGAGCCGGTCGAGCAGCGCGAGCGACTCGACCCGGCCTGCCGCGCCGGTGACGTGGGCCCGGACCACCCTCTCGGCGAGAGCGCGCCGCTGCCCGCCGGCCGGGAGGCACGAGCCGTCCAGGAGGAGCATCCCCAGCGGCCTGCGGGTCACGAGCCATCCCCTGTCGTCGTCGGTCAGGACGATGTGCGCCCCGCTCACCGCCGCCCGCCGGGGCGCGAGGTGCCACCACGCCATGATGGCGCAGACGCCTCCTGCGGCGATGCCGACGACCACGGCCGGCCCGGGGCGCGGCAGGAGCCAGGCCAGGGCGAGGACCAGGAGCGACGTGCCCAGGATCCCGGCGGCGGCGACCTCACCGGTCGACGCCCTGCGCAGGGCGTCCCGCAGCCCGCCCCTGGCTGCCGGGGGAGCTGCCCGGGGGTCGGTCGGTCGCGGCCGGTGCATCGTCGTCACGATCGGAACACGCAGCGGGCGGCGCAGAGGTTCCCTCCGGGTGGCGACCAGTTCTCTCCCAGGTTTCGTCGAGCCTCTCCGCACGCACCACACACATAACCTACGCATCCGTAGGTTACGGTGTAGTAGTGAACACCTTGGCAAAGCAGCCCTGGCTGAGTCGGTACTCCCCAGGGGTTCCCGCGACCGTCGACGTCCCCGACGAGCCCGTCACCGCGGCGCTCGCCCGAGCAGCTGCCCGCTGGCCCGACCGGGTCGCGGTCGACTTCTTCGGCGCCACGACCACGTACGCGCGGCTCGCCGAGCAGGTGGACCGCGCCGCGAGCGCCCTGTCCGCCCTCGGCGTGCGCAGCGGCGACCGGGTCGCGCTCGTCATGCCCAACAGCTCGTCGCACGTCGTCGCGTTCAACGCCGTGCTGCGGCTGGGCGCCGTGGTCGTCGAGCACAACCCCACCTACTCGGCCGACGAGCTGGCCCACCAGCTCGCGGACTCGGGCGCGACGGTCGCGCTCGTGTGGCAGAAGGCCGTCCCCACGGTCCTCGCCGCGAAGGCCGGGACCGAGCTGCGCACGGTCGTGTCGGTCGACGTCGTCCGTGACCTGCCGCTCGTCAAGCGCGTCGCGCTGCACCTGCCCGTCAAGACGGCCCGCACCCTCAAGTCCGCGCTGCGCGGCCCGGCGTCCGCGGGCGTCCCGGACTGGCACCGGCTCGTCGCGAGCGCCGGACCGCTCGACCCGTCGACCCCCCAGCCCACGGCCGACGACGTCGCGCTCCTCCAGTACACGGGCGGCACCACGGGCACGCCCAAGGGCGCGGTCCTGACGCACCGCAACCTCGTCGCGAACACCGTGCAGGGCCAGGCGTGGGCGTCGTTCCGCGAGGGCGAGGAGACCATCTACGGCGTCCTGCCGTTCTTCCACGCGTTCGGGCTCACGTTCTGCCTGACCCTGGGCGTGCGGATCGGCGCGACGCTCGTCGCGTTCCCCAAGTTCGACGCCGACTCCGTCCTGGCCGCGCAGAAGCGTCGCCCCGCGACGTTCCTGCCGGGCGTCGCGCCCATGTTCGACCGCATCTCGGCCGCCGCCGCCACGGCCCGCAAGGCGGGCAAGCCGGTGGACCTGCACTCGATCCGCCTCGCCTTCGCGGGCGCGATGCCCATCAGCCCGACGACGGCGCGCACCTGGGAGGAGACGACCGGCGGCCTGCTCATCGAGGGCTACGGCATGACGGAGACGTCGCCCGTCGCGCTCGGCAACCCGGTGTCGGCCGACCGGCGCCCCGGCACGCTGGGCCTGCCCTTCCCGAGCACCGACATCCGCGTCGTCGACCAGGACGACCCGACGCAGGACGCCGTCCCGGACGAGGACGGCACGGTCCGCGGCGAGCTCCTCATCAGCGGCCCGCAGGTCTTCCAGGGGTACTGGAACCGCCCTGAGGAGACGGCCCACCAGCTCCTCGACGGCGGCTGGCTGCGCACCGGCGACGTCGTGACAGTGGACGCGGACGGCGTGGTCACGCTCGTCGACCGCATCAAGGAGATGATCATCACCGGCGGGTTCAAGATCTACCCGTCGCAGGTCGAGGACCACCTGCGTCTCATGCCCGGCATCCGGGACGTGGCCGTCGTGGGTCTGCCGGGCGAGGGCTCGGACGAGCGCGTGGCCGCGGCCGTCGTGCTCGACGAGGAGCACGACCCGGCGGGCGGTCTGCCGATCGACCTCGCGGCCGTGCGCGCCTGGGGCGAGCAGAAGCTCGCACGCTACGCCCTGCCCAAGCACCTGTTCGTGGTGCCCGACCTGCCGCGCTCGCAGATCGGCAAGGTGCTGCGGCGCGTCGTCCGCGACAGCGTGCTGCACAAGCCGACCGACGGCGACGGCCCGGGGCACCCGACCGGGGGCGCGGCACCGACCGCCTGACCCGTCCCGTCCCTGCACGTCGCGAGGCCCCTCCCGGAACACGGGAGGGGCCTCGTGCCCTGTCACGGGTCCGACGGGCACAGATCCTGTCACGGGTCCGACGGGGCGCAGGTCACCGGGGTCAGGGGGCCAGCAGCTCCCGCACGTGCGCCGCGATGTCGTCGCGCACCAGCCGCATGCGCTCCATGCCCTCGATGCCGCGCAGCGACGGCTCGTCGGTGTCCCAGACCACGACGGGCGTCCCGTCGTCGGTCGCCACCTGCGCGTCCCGGCCCAGGACGACCACCACGTCGGCGCGCGCCACGAGCTCCGGGGTGAGCGGCTTGGGCTGCTCGCCGGAGAGGTCGACGCCGACCTCGGCGAGGGCCTCGACCGAGAGCGCGTTGAGGCTCGAGCCCGGGGCGGTCCCGGCGGAGTCGACGTGGACGTCGGGCGCGACCTGCCGCGCCAGGCCCGCGGCCATCTGGGACTTGCCGCCGTTCTTCACGCACACGAACAGGACGGATCGGGGCGCGCTCATCGGGGGTCCTCCTGCTCGTCGGCCGACCGGCCGTGGGCGGTCCCGGTCGCGAGTCCCAGGCCGGCGGCGGGGGCGCCGAACGCGACGAGCACGGGCTCCGGTGCCGCCGGGGACGTGCCGCAGCACGAGACCTCGGCCGCCTCGCCGGACCCGGGGTCGAGCACGAGGTCGGTCGAGCAGACCCCGGTCGCGGGCAGGTCGAGCTGGACCAGGTCAGCCGACTCGCGGTCACCGGCCAGGGCCGCGGCGATCGAGCGCGCCTGTTCGTAGCCCGTCGCGAGCAGGAACGTCGGGGCGCGGCCGTAGCTCTTCATGCCCACGACGTAGAAGCCCGTGTCGGGGTGCGCGAGCAGGGCCTCGCCGTGCGGCGGGACGGTCCCGCACGAGTGGTGGTTCGGGTCGATCAGGTCCGCGAGCGCCCGCGGGGACTCGACCACCGGGTCCAGGTCGACCCGGACCTCGCGCAGCACGTCCAGGTCGGGGCGGAACCCGGTCGCCCCGACGATCGTGTCGACCTCGAGGTCGAGCACCCCGTCCCGCGTGGCTCCCTGCACCCGGACGGACTCCCCGCCGGGCGCTACGGGGTCGATCCGCTCGATCGAGGTGCGGGTCAGGAGCGTGACGAGCCCTGACTCGACCGCCTCGCGCAGGCGGGTCCCCAGGAGTCCTCGGGCGGGCAGCTGGTCGTCGGCTCCGCCGCCGTAGAGGCGCCGTGGCGATCCGCCGCGGACGGCCCAGGCGATGCGGGTGCCGGGCTCGTCGCGGGCGAGCTCGACCAGGCTCAGCAGCGTGTTCGCGGCCGAGTGCCCCATGCCGACGACGAGCGTCCGCCGGCCCGCGAACCGCTCGCGGTCGGCGCCCAGGACGTCGGGCAGCGGTCCGGTCACGGCCGCGGCCTCGGGCTCACCGATCGCGGGCAGCCCGCCCGTCCCGACCGGGTTCGGCTGCCCCCACGTGCCGGACGCGTCGAGGACCGCGCGGGCGCGCACGTGGTGCGTGGCGCCGTCGGGCCCCTGGACGCGGACCGAGTACGGGAGGCGTTCGCGACCGAGCGAGCGCGTCTTGTCCGCGCCCTCGCGCGAGATCCCGACGACGCGCGACGACGTCCGCAGGCGGGACGCGATCTGCGGGGTCGCGGCGAGCGGTGCCAGGTAGCGCTCGACGAGCTCGGCGCCCGTGGGGAGCCCGTCGGGGTCCGGGGCGGTCCACCCCGAGGCGTCGAGCAGGCGGCGCGCGGCAGCGTCGACGTCGTAGCGCCACGGGGAGAACAGGCGCACGTGCCCCCATGCCGCGACGGCCGCGCCCGCCCGGTCCCCCGCCTCCAGGACGAGCGGTTCGATGCCGCGCTCGAGCAGGTGGGCGGCGGCGGCGAGTCCGACGGGCCCTGCCCCCACGACGACGACGGGCAGCTCCTCGTGACCTGGCATGGCGTTCCTTCCTCGGGTGACCCGCCGCGCGGCTCGCAGGGATCGACAGCCTTCGATGTCTGAATGTATCGAAGATTGTCGATGCGTGTCACGATGGGGCCATGACGACCGTCCTGCCCGCGCCCCGCGCCACCACGTGCTGCGCCCCGAGCGACGCCGCGGCCGCAGGGATCCCCCCGAGCACGACGCCCGACGCCGAGGCCCTCGCCCGGAGCTTCAAGGCGCTCGCCGACCCGACCCGCCTCAGGCTGCTCACGATCGTCGCCGCCTCACCGAGCGGCGAGGCCTGCGTCTGCGACCTCGTCGACCCCGTGGGCCTGAGCCAGCCGACCGTGAGCCACCACCTCAAGATCCTCGTCGACGCCGGCCTGCTGCACCGCGAGAAGCGAGGGGTCTGGGCCTACTACGGGCTGGTCCCGGGAGCCGCCCAGGACGTCGCCCGCGGCCTCGTGGATCTCGCGTCCGACCGGTCCGCCTCCACCGCCCCGGCGGCCGACACCCCGCGCTGACCGGTCGCGACCCGCGCGGCGAGCCGCCCGTCCGGGTCAGCGCCCGCCGTCGGGCCCCTGGCCGTCCGCAGGGACGTCGGCCAGGCGCGAGACCGCGACACGCCGGATCCGGCGGTCCTCGACGGCCGTCACGGTCAGGCGGTGCCCGGCGACGTCGACGGCGTCGCCCACGGCACCGAGACGCCCCAGCCGCGCGATGACGTACCCCGCCACGGTCTCGTAGGGGCCGTCGTCGAGCCGGATGCCGCTCGCCTCCGTGAAGGCCTCGATCGTGAGACCTGCGTCGTACGCCCCCTCCGCGAGCGGGGTGCGCGCCGGGTCGTACTCGTCCCGGATGTCTCCCACGAGCTCCTCGACCAGGTCCTCGAGCGTGACGATGCCGTCCGTCCCCCCGTACTCGTCCACGACGATCGCGAGGTGCACGCCCGTGCGGCGCATGAGCGCGAGCGAGGGCAGCAGCTCGTTCGTCCCCGGCAGCTCGAGCACGGTCCTGGCCACGTCGCGCACCGTGGCCCGCCGGGCCGGGCCGGTCGTCGGCTCGTCCGTGCTGCCGCCCGGCACCCCCAGCAGGTCCCGGACGTGCAGGAACCCCACGACGTCGTCGAAGTCCTCGTCCGTCACCGGGTACCGCGAGTACGGCTGCGAGCGCACGATCGCGGCCGCCTCCGGCAAGGTCAGGTCCGCCGGCAGGAACACCACCTCGCCCCGCGGCCGCATGACCTCCACGACCGATCGCTTCGCCGCGGAGAAGACGTCCGTCAGGATGCGGCGCTCGTCCTCCGGAAGCGCCTCGTGCGCGATCACCAGGTCTCGCAGCTCCTCCTCCGTCATCGCCTCGCTGCGCGCCGTCGGGTTCCCGCCGAGCAGGCGCACCACCAGGTCGGTGGAGCGCGAGAGCAGCCAGATCACCGGGCGCATCGCCGTCGCGAAGCGGTCGAGCGGAGGCCCGACGACGAGCGCGAACCGCGCGGACCGCTGCAGGGCGATGCGCTTGGGCACGAGCTCGCCCAGGACGAGCGACAGGTACGAGATGACGAGCGTCAGCGCCACGAGCGAGACCGTCTCCGCGAGGCCGGTCGGCAGCCCCAGCGACTCGAGCGCCGGCACGAAGTCCGGTGCCAGCGTCGAGGCACCGTACGCCGCCGACAGGAAGCCGGCCACCGTCACACCGATCTGCACCGCGGCCAGGAAGCGGTTCGGGTCGCGGGCCACCCCCGCGACGCGCGCGCCCCTCGGTCCGCGCTGCTCGAGCTGGTCGATCTGCGAGTCGCGCAACGAGACCAGGGCGAACTCGGTCCCGGCGAAGACGCCGCCGACCAGCACGAACACCAGGACGAGCCCGATGTTGAGCCAGGTTCCAGAGTCCATCGGCCTTCTCCCCAGGTCGCGGGTCCGTCGTACCGGTCAACGAGAGGCGCTGACCGACGGTTCCCGCAGCCCCCGGCCGGGCGCGGCTCAGCGCCCGGCGCGTGCGACCAGGACGGGCCACCGTGCGTGGTGCAGGACCGACTGGCTGACCGACCCGAGAACAGGGCCCAGCACCCGCCCGTGCCCCCTGGCGCCGACCGCGACGAGCGAGGCCGCGGTGCCCGCCACCTGGGCGACGGCCTGTGCGGCGGGGCCCTCGACGACGTGCGTCCGCACGTCGACCTCCGCCCCGGCCGCGCGGGCCGCCCGTGCCGCCTCCTCGGCGACGCGGCGGGCGTGCTCCTGGCTCGCCGAGCGCAGGTCCGAGGGCGGCGAGAGCGGGTTCACCAGGGTGTCGGTCGGCACGGTGTGCGCCACGACGAGGTCGAGCGGGACCTCGCGGGCCGCCGCCTCACGAGCCCCTTCGCGGACGGCCGCCGCGGAGTGCGCCGCGCCGTCGACCCCGACGACGACCGGCCCGTCCACCGAGAACGGCGTCCGCGGTGGGACCACGACCACCGGGGCCGGGGACCGGGCGGCCAGGTGCGTGCTGACGGACCCGAGGAAGAGCGAGTCGAACGCCCCCAGCCCGCGCGAGCCCACCACGAGGAGACCGGCCCCCGCCTCGGCCTCGTCCAGCAGGACCGACGCCGCCGCTCCCAGGCAGACGCTGCCTTCGACGGGCAGCTCGGGATCGAGGTCCTGCACCAGGTCGACGGCCGTCCCGAGCGCGACGTCGGCCCCCTCCTCGACGAGCGGGACCGGGGAGAGGCAGCTCGCTCCCGCGAGGATCGGGTCGTAGTCCGGTCTCGGACGTGCGTGGACCGCGCGCAGGGGCGCGCCCCGCAGGTGAGCCTCGTGCGCGGCCCACACGAGAGCCTCGCGGCTCGTGCTCGATCCGTCGATCCCGACGACGACCGGGCTGGCGGTCATCTCTTCTCTCCTGTTCCGGCAGCAGCGCTGCCAGGTCTGTTCCGGCAGCAGCGCTGCCCTGTCGTGCGGTGCTCGAGGGCGTGCTCCCGGTGCCCCCACCGGCTCACGCGCCCCGTTCTGCCCGGGACGACCCCACGAGAGCCGCCGGCACGCGCCCCGACCCCTCGTGGGTTTCGCGGCGGAGGGTGACCGTGCGCAGGGGGGCCGACCGGAGGGCCCTGACCTGCTCCAGACGGGCCAGGGCGACCGCCCGGTCCAGCTCGCGGTCCCAGTCCGGTGCGAGACCGCCGCCGGGCTCGGGCCGGTCGTCGTCGGGCGAGGGGTCCGGCCGCACGTGGTTCCACCGGACGTCGCGGCCGGTGAGCGTCAGGAGGCAGGCCCGCACGTAGGCGGCCTGCAGGAACAGGTCGTAGGCGAGCTCGGGCAGCACGAGGGCGGCGAGGAACCGCGCCCTCGGCCCGTTGCGCCACACCGTCACCAGGCGTTCGGCGACGAGCACGGCCCCCACCCCGAGCCAGAAGGGCACGACCCCGAACGTCCCCGTCGCGACCGTGACCGCCGTGAGGACGACGAGGCTCGCGAGCATGAGCGCTCCGACCAGCAGCATGACCTGCTGCCCGACGTACCGCGCCGTGACCCGCGTGAACCCGTAGCCGCGCAGGTTGTCCAGCATCCCCTTGTACCAGCGCACCCGCTGGCGGTGCAGGTCCCGGGCGGTCGGCATGAGCTCGGTCGTGCACGACATGCTCAGCGGCGACGCGAGCCCGTACCCGAGCGTGCGCAGCGCGAGCGTCAGCTCGGAGTCCTCGGTGATCGCGCCCGGGTCGTACACCGCTCCCGGCGGCCCCGGGAGCCGCCCCCCGCGGTGGCGGGCGACGTCCGCGAGCGCCTCGGTCCGGATCAGGGCCGCAGTCCCGGTCAGGACCGCGGTCCGCCCGGTGGTGTCGATCTGCACCGCGTACCTCTCGTACTCGTTCGACTGGAGCTGCTCCAGCAACGAGCGGGGCGGGGTGCCCCGGAAGACTCCCCCGACGGCCCCCAGCGCGGGGTCCTGGTCGAGCAGCGCGAGGCCCTCCTCGACGAAGGTCGGGGCGATCGACGTGTCGGCGTCGAGGACCAGGACGTTCTCGGCGTCCACGACCTCGAGCGCCTGGTTGAGCGCCCCCGCCTTGCGGCCCGTGTTGCCCAGCGTCTCCAGGACGTCCGCGCCGAGCGAGCGCGCGACCTCGACCGTCCGGTCGGTGCTGTTGTCGGACACGACCAGCACCCGGTCGACCGGGCGCGTCTGCGCCCGCAACGACGCCAGCGTCCCGGGCAGCGCCTCGGCCTCGTCGTGCGCGGGGACCACGGCGACGACCCGGCGCACGGCCGCGGCCGTCATCGCTGGGCGGCGTGCCGCCTGCGCAGCACGCGCGCGGTCGTGACGAGCGCCAGGCCTGCCACGAGCAGCGTCCAGGCCCCCACCACCGAGAATCCGGTCGCCACGGCACCCGTCGTGGCCAGTGCGGCGCCCGCCTGGGTCGTACCGAGCTGGTACATGGTTCCACCTCTCTCTTTCGTCGGTGGAACCACCGTGCCGGGGCACCGGCAGCACTCAGCCGGGGTCCGGCAGGACCTGAGCATCCGCACGGGAGGACCTGAGCACCGCGGTCCCGCCCGCGCGGCCCGAGGGCGGACCTGCTGGGTACCCCGCGACGGGTCTAGAGCCAGCGCCCGATCTCGTCGCGCGAGCTGACGCCGAGCTTGCGGAAGATCCGGTAGACGTGGTTGTCGACCGTCCGCTCGCTCACCACGAGGCGCTCGGCCACCTCCCGGTTGCTCATCCCGCCGGCGACGAGCCGAGCCACCTCGGCCTCGCGGGGCGTGAGGCCCGACGTGACGGTCGTCGCGACCAGCAGGCCCAGCTCGTCCCCCACCTGCTCGGCCGTGGCGCGCAGCCGGGCGGACTCGGCCGTGGCCCGGGCGCTCTGCCCGCGCTCGCGCAGCAGCCTGATGGCCGACGTGTGGGCGCGCGTGGCGTAGAAGACGAGCCGCTGGTCGTCCAGGTCGTCGACCGACCGCAGGAGCGCGTCGGGCGACCGCTCGGCCGAGGCCAGGAGATAGCGGCCGAGGGCAGGGAGCACGGTCCCCTGCGCGGCGAGCGCGAGGTCGGCGAGCCGTGCGGCCCGGACCTGGTCGGGCCAGATGTCGACGAGCAGCGCGCCGTCGAAGACGGCCGGCAGGACGTACCCCTCGTCCATGAAGGAGGAGACCTCGTCCCACGCCGCCCGCGTGGCCTCGCGCGGTCCGGTGCCCGCGACGAGGTCGAGCACCGCCTGCGGTGCTGCCGCGCGGGCGAGCGGGGTGAAGGCTCCCCGGAGGCGCATCGACCCGAGCTGCGAGACGAGCGACCTCGCGCTCGGGACGTTGCCCTCCAGGAAGGACAGCCCGGCCGCCAGCGTCAGCAGTCCCGCCCTCGTGGTCGGTCGCAGGGGGGCCGGCGCGCTGATCGCGAACACGCTCGTCAGGTGGTCGCGCAGGCTCGTGAACCGCCCCTGGAGGAACAGGCCCAGGGCGACCACGTAGCCGTGCGGTTCGATCATGCTCTGCTCGAGCGTCCCGCGGGCCTCGTCGAAGAGGCGCATGGCCCGGTCGGTCGCCGCGACGACCTCCCCGGAGAGCAGCTGCGCCTGGGGGACGAGCGACGCGGCGTCCTGGCGCGGCGACGTCTCGGGCAGCGACACCCCGGCGAGCTCGTGCCAGGCGTCGACCACCCGACCCTGCGCGAGGAGCGACTCGCCGCGCACGAGCCGCGCGACGTCGTCGGCCTGGACCAGGATCCCGCCCTGGGTGGGGACGAGGCCGTCGTCCACCGGTCGCGGGACGTCCGGGTCCGTCCGCGGGAGACCCCGGACCCCGGAGGCCGCGCCGGGGGCGCGGTCCGGCTCGTCGGCCGGGCCGCCCGTGCCCACGACGAGGCGGACGTGCTGGGCGATCGCGTCGAAGAGCAGCGCCTCGCGCCCCTCGTCGGTGCCCGCGAGCTCCGCCAGCAGGGCCAGGGCGCGCGCCGGTTCGTGGAGCACGAGCGCCAGGTACCCGGCCTCCCAGGCCCGCACGAACACGACGTACGCGGCCGGCTCGGACGCCTCGTGGCGACGCACCTCGTCGAGGACCTCGCGGATCTGCTCCGCAGGGGCCCCGTCGACCAGCAGGGCGTCCAGGTACAGCACGGTGTTGCGGCTCGTCGGGTCGCGGCGCCATGCCTCCCGGGTGACCAGGAGGTGCGTCGCGGCCCGCTCCCGCAGGATGCGACCCAGGATCGCAGCGGACTCGGGCGACGACGACCACCGCATGGGCGACCCGAGAGGTGGCCGCCCGACCATCGCGGCCGCCTCGTCGTCGGCGCCCAGGGCCGCACCGATCGCGTCCAGGGCCTGGAGCCCCCTCGCGCCGTGGCCGGTGTGGCGGAGGTGCTCGGCGAGCAGCGGCGGGAAGAGCACGACGAGCGAGCGGTCCTCCTCCTCGACGAGGCGCACGAGCCCGTGGTCGTCGAGGGCGACGACGACCGGCCACGGCACCAGCCGGCGCACCGTCCCCACCTCGGCCGGTCCGAGCGTCGCGAGGATCCCCAGCCCGTCGCGCTCGTCGTCCCCCAGCCCGTCGAGCAGGCGCCCGACCACCACGGCCAGCGCAGGGGTCCACAGGTCACGCCGCGCGACCCATCGACCCGACTCCTCCGTCAGGTACCCCGAGCGACGCGCCTCGAGCACGACGGACCGGGCGACACCGGGCAGGCCGCCCGACAGCGCGTAGACCCGACCCGCGACGTCCGAGTCCACCTGGCCCCCGAGCGCCTCGGACGCCACCCTGTGGACCTCCTCGAACGGCAGGACGGGAATCCACAGCACGGTCGCGTCGCGCCCCGCGAGCACGCGCTCGACCGAGCGGGCGCCGGGGAACGGGGGCTGCAGGGTCGCCACGACGCTCGCCCCCCGACGCGCGACGACCGTCGCGACGACCGCCGCCGACGCGTCGTCCAGGGCGTCCACGTCGTCGAGCAGGAACAGCGTCCTGCCGCTTCCCGCGGCACGGGTCACGCCGTCGACAGCCGCGGCCAGCGTGCCCAGCGGTCCCGCGGGTGCGGTGACGAGACCGGCGAGGACGAGGGACTCGAGCGGGCGGTCGCCCCGCCCGCCGACCCCGCGCACGGGGACGACGGTCCACCCGTCGTCGTCCGCGGCGTCGCGCACCTGCGCGAGGAGCGTCGAGCGGCCGGACCCCGGCAGCCCGACGACCGTCACGGACGTCCC
This sequence comes from Oerskovia douganii, assembly GCF_015142735.1. Taxonomy (GTDB): domain Bacteria; phylum Actinomycetota; class Actinomycetes; order Actinomycetales; family Cellulomonadaceae; genus Oerskovia; species Oerskovia douganii. The sequence continues at coordinate 165,784 of NZ_JACSPN010000005.1, forward strand.
GGCAGCGATCGCCTCGCCGACGAGGTCGAGGATCGGCACGCGAGGCGTGGGAACGCTCATCGCCCCACCCTAGGGAGCAGGGCCCGGCCCCGCCTCCGCGGGGTCCGCGAGCCGGTGACGCTCAGGCCCGGATCCCGTCGAGGAAACGGATCACCCGTTCGGTGAGCAGGCGCGCCGCGTGCTCGTCGTACGACGGCAGGCTCGCGTCGGCGAACAGGTGCCGGTCGCCCGGGTAGAGGAACAGCTCGGCCTCGCCGGGGGCGGCCTGGACGAGGGCGCGCGCCGCGTCGAGGTCCCCCTCGTCGACGAAGATCGGGTCGGCGTCCATGCCGTGGACCTGCACCGGGACGCCCAGCGGCCACCCGTCACCGAACTCGGACGTGGGCACGCACGAGGAGAACAGCAGCGCGCCCTGCGCCCCCTCACGGGTCTGGGCGAGCATCTGGGCGGGCAGGACCCCGAGCGAGAACCCGGCGAGCACGAGGTCCTCGGGCAGCCCGTCCGCGACCGAGGCGCCGCGGGTCAGGATCGTGTCGAACCCGATCTCCTGGACGTAGGCCATGCCGCTCTCGATGTCGGGGAACGTCCGGCCCTCGTAGAGGTCCGGCAGGTGCACGACGTTCCCGGCCTCGCGCAGGGTCTCCGCGAACGCCTCGACGCCGGGGGTCAGCCCGAGCGAGTGGTGGAAGAGCAGTACCTCAGCCATGGGGGTCCTTCCGGTCGCGGGGCGCCCGGGCGGCGCCGCCTCCTCGATCATCGCGCAGGCCGCGCCGCGGCGCTGCGCACGAGGCCGGGCGCGTCACCGCCCGGTGGCCACCGGCCCCAGGCGACGCAGCAGGGCGAGGCGGCTCGCGGTGCGCTCGACGTCGAGCGCGATCCCTTCCTCCCCGTGCCGGCGCAGGGTCTCCTCCGGATCCTGGTGGGCCAGGACGTGCAGCGGCACGTCGCGGTCGCACAGCACGTCGACGAGGTTCGCGAACCGTTGCCCGGTGTCGGGGGCCTCGGCCCCCAGGGCCGCGACGCCGTCGAGCACCACGGTCCCGAAGCGCTCGGCGAGGTGCAGGACGTCGGAGACCGCGGTGCGTCCAGCGCACCAGTGCTCGAACCCGAGCCACACGGTGCCCTCCCCCTCCTCCCGCACGGCGAGCACCGGGTGCTCGCGCGAGCCGATGCGCACGGTCGTCGTCTCGGCGGACGACGGTCGGTCGAGCCCCGCCGCCGCGAGCCGGGCGTCGCTCGCGGGCCACACGAAGGCCCCGGCGCGGAAGCCCGCCACGTCCTCGCCGGCCGCCGAGCGGCGGTGGTCCCGGTCCCCACCGATCTCGACGACGTCGAGCCGGTCCGTGAGCAGGTCGATCGTCGGGACGAACAGGTGGTGGTAGGCCGGGCCCGGCAGGAGGCCCGACGGCGGGTAGTTCGACGTCAGCACGACCCGCACGCCGCGCTCGTCGAGGGCGCGGACGGCCCGTGCGACGAGCATCGCGTCGCCCGCGTCGTGCACGTGGAACTCGTCGAAGCACACGAGCCGGGCCCCGCCGACGATCGCGTCGAGCGCGGCGTCGACCGACCCGCGGTGGAAGCGTTCGCCGTGCAGGCGCCGCAGGAAGTCGTGGAAGTGGACACGGACCGACGAGCCGTCCCGGTCACCGGGCCGGGCGACCGCCGCGTGGAACACGTCCATGAGCCAGGTCTTCCCGCGCCCCACCGGGCCCCACAGGTACAGGCCCGTCAGCCCGTCCGGGGTGGGTCCGTCGAGCCGTGCGGCGAGCGCGTCGAGCGCTCCCACGGCTGGTTCCTGCCCGGGGTCGAGGGAGAACCCTCGCCGTGCGGCGTCCTGCCCGACGGCGTCGCGCACCGTGCCGGCCGAGCGGCGGCCGACGACCGGGGTCACCTGGCCGGACGGGTCGACGCCGTCCTCGATCGTCCGTGCCGCGTCCACCCGACCGAGGGTACGCGAGGCCCGCGCGGGCCGGCCGCACGCCCCGAGGTGCGGCGCCGGGACCGGTGGTCGCCGCCGTCGGACCTGCCGCCCCGGCCCCGCTCGAGCAGGGTCCGGGGCGACAGGGCGACGTCAGGCGAGCGCCTTGGCCTTGAGCGTCGCGAACTCCTCGGGCGTGATCGTGCCCGCGTCCAGGAGAGCCTTGGCCGTCGCGATCTGGTCGGTCGGCGACTGCCCGCCCGTCGCGACCTCACGGATGTAGGAGTCGGCCTGCGCCTTGGCGGCGTTGGCGGCCGCGATGTGCCGCTCCGTCATGCCCTTGCCGCGGGCGATGATGTAGATCAGCGCCGTGAGGAACGGGACGAAGACCAACCCGACGATCCACAGCGCCTTCCACCAGCCGCTGAGCTTATGGTCGCGGAACAGGTCGGTGAGGATCTGGAAGAGCAGCATCAGGTACGCGATGAAGACGAACCACCAGATCAGAAGCCAGAAGAAGTCCCAGAAGTCCATGGTGAAGCCCCGTTCGACGAGCTGTCCGGCGCTCGCGAGCGCGAGACGCTGATGTCAGGCTAGTGACGCACGTCACGAAGCGCGCGCCGAAACGGGCGGGTTCCTGCGGAAGCGTCCAGGATGCGAGGACCTCACCCCCTCCCTCCCGATTCACCCCGGCCTTCCCCATGACGGACCGCGGTCCGCAGGCCATACTGGGGCGGTGACCGAGGCCCAGGCGATCTTCGAGCTGGTCGAGGCAGGTCTCGGGACCCCGACAGCCGACGAGTCCTTCGACCGCTTCGCCCGGCTGGCCATGCGCCAGCTCGGCGTGCCCACCGCAGCCGTCTCCCTCGTCCTGTCGGACGAACAGGTGTACCCCGGCGCCCACGGCATGCCCGAGGACATCCAGCTCAGCCGGCGCATGCCCCTGACGCACTCGTTCTGCCAGCACGTGACGAACGACCGCGAGCCGCTCGTCGTGCCGGACACCCGCAAGGACTCCAGGGTCTGGGACAACCCGTCGATCCCCGAGTTCGGCGTGCTCGCGTACGCGGGCTTCCCCATCTTCGACCAGCGCGGGCGCGTCGTCGGGACCCTGTGCGCCATGGACGACGCCCCCCACGACTGGACCGAGACCGACCTCGCGACGCTCGCCGACCTGACCGCCGCGTGCACGTCCGAGCTCCAGCTCCGCATCGCGCACGAGCGCGCGACGAGGATGCAGAACCTCGCGATCCAGGCGACACGACGCAACCGCCTGCTCCTCATGCTCAGCGAGGCGTTCGCCGACGCGACCTCCGTCCAGGACGTGGGCGAGACCCTCGCCTACGTCGCGTCCTCCGCGATCGGGGCCCGGTACGCCGGGCTCGCGGTCGTCGACCCGTCGCGCAAGAGCCTGACCTACACGAGCATGGACCACCTGGAGCCGGGCCTGTCCCCCGCGTACCGCTACGCACGCCTCGACGACCAGGACCGCGTCCTGTCGTTCGTGGCACGCACCCAGGAGGCGCTGTTCTTCCGGGACCAGGCCGAGTTCCTCGCGGCCTTCCCGAACGTCACGGACACGATCGACAGCACGGTCGGCGCACGGGCCCTGCTGCCCGTGCTCTCGGGCACGACGCTGCTCGCGGTCATCTTCCTCGGGTGGGAGCAGGGCAAGGCCGCGGACGACGAGTCGCTGTCCCGGGCCGGTCTCGCGGGCTTCGTGGCGCACGCCCTCGAACGCGTCAAGCTGCTCGAGGAGCGCCGCGACGCGGCCACGACCCTCCAGGCGGCGATGCTGACGGCGTTGCCCGACATCCCGCACCTCGAGCTCGCCTCGACCTACTCGCCCGCGACCCTCACCGACCAGGTCGGGGGCGACTGGTACGACGCCGTGGTGCACGACGAGGACGCCTCGGTCCTCATGATCGGCGACGTGACGGGGCACGACATGCGGGCCGCCGCGGAGATGGGGCAGCTGCGCTCGATGCTCCGCACGTTCGCCTGGAGCCACGACGAGTCGCCGTCGGCCCTGCTCCGCCAGCTCGACCGCGCGAACACCGGGCTCTCGCTCCACGCGAGCGGGACCGCCGTCGTCGTCCGCCTCGACCGCCGGGGCGACTTCTACGACCTGTCGTGGTCCAACGCGGGCCACCCGCCCCCGCTGGTCCTGCGCGCCGACGGCAAGGTCGAGATCCTTGACACCCGGCCGGACATGATGCTCGGCTTCGTCCCCAACGCCCCCCGCAGCGACCACGTAACCCACCTCGGGCCGGGCGACACCCTCCTGCTGTACACCGACGGGCTCATCGAACGCCGCGGCGTCGCCCAGAGCGCGCGCCTGGCCGGGCTGTCGCAGGCCCTCGCGGCGCTGCGTCACGGCTCGACCCTCGCCCTCCCGAACGCCCTGGTCCAGCGCCTGGTCGGCAGCGACCAGCGCGACGACATCGCGGTCCTCGCGGTCCGGGTCCGGGCCGCCGTCGACTCGCACCCGACGCCCGCGACCCCCACCCGCACGTCCCGCGGCGTCGAGCACTCGACCGCGGCGATCTCGCCCGCGCGGCGCTGGGTCGACGACATCCTGGAGAGCTGCGGGATCAACCGCGACCAGCGCCGCACCATCATGCTCCTCGCGAGCGAGACCCTGACCAACGCGGTCCAGCACGCGCAGGGGCCGCTCGAGGCGGTCGTGGAGGTGTGGCCGACGCTCGTCCGGGTCGGCGTCCGGGACGCGTCCTCCGACGAGCCGACCCTCCACGAGCCGGAACCGCACGAGACAGGTGGCCGAGGCATCCAGTTCCTGGACCGGTTCGCCGACCGCTGGTTCGTCGAGCACAGGACGACGGGTGGGCCGGGCAAGACCGTCTGGTTCGAGCTCGCGAGGGCCGACGCCGCCCCCCGGTGACGGTGTCGGCGGTGCGCGATAGCGTGTGAGGTGGCGCACATCGCCGCGCGCCCACGAGAGGACACCATGAGCGAACGCACAGCGACCGTCGCGGACGAGGACCTCGGGGAGCTGCTGGACCAGTACCGGTCCCAGCTCACGGGTTACTGCTACCGCCTGCTCGGCTCCTCCCACGAGGCCGACGACGCGGTCCAGGACACCATGGTCCGGGCCTGGCGGTCGTACGACCGCTTCGAGGGGCGGTCCGCGCTGCGCTCCTGGCTGTACCGGATCGCGACGAACGTCTGCTTCGACCACATCGCGCAGCGCAAGCGCCGCGAGCGCCCCATGGGGCTCGGAGCCTCCCAGGCGGCCGAGGAGCGCAACCTGGGCGAGCAGCTCTCGGAGGAGACGTGGGTCGAGCCCGTGCCCGACGACCGCGTGCTGCCCCGCGACGGCGACCCCGCGGACGTCGCGGTCGGGCGCGAGTCCATCCGCCTCGCGTTCGTCGCGGCCCTGCAGTACCTGCCGCCCAAGCAGCGCGCGGTCCTCATCCTGCGGGAGGTCCTGCGCTGGCAGGCGAGCGAGGTGGCCGAGCTGCTGGAGACGACGGTGCCGTCCGTGAACTCCGCCCTCCAGCGCGCGCGGGCCACGCTGTCCGCGCAGGCCCACTACGGTTCCGCCCCCGGGGCGGACGGCGCCAACCTGCCCACGACCGCCGTGGACGAGGACAAGAACGAGCTCCTCGAGAAGTACCTCGACGCGTTCGAGCGCTACGACATGCCCGCACTCGTGGCCCTGCTCCACGACGAGGCCACGCTCTCCATGCCGCCGTACGCGCTGTGGATGCAAGGCCCGGTACAGATCGAGCGGTGGATGGTGGGGCCGGGCGCCGAGTGCCGCGGCTCACGCATGGTGCCCGTGCGCGCCAACGGCACGTTCGGGTTCGGCCAGTACCGCATCTCGCCCGACGGCGGGTACGACGCCTGGGCCCTGCAGGTGATCGACACCGCGGACGGCAAGGTCGTGGGCATCAACGCGTTCCTCGACGTCGAGGCCTGGTACCCGCTCTTCGGCCTGCCGCTGCACCTGGACGCGTAGCCGAGCGCACGCGAGGGGCGGACCGGGACCTCTGGCCCGTCCTTCTCGCGCCGCCGTGCCGGCCCCGTCAGTCGAAGGTCTCGAGCAGCAGGCGACGCTCCTCGTCGGTGAGGTTCGTCGCGACGAGCTCGCCGTGCAGACCGTGGAACCGCTCACCCACCCGATCCAGGTTGCCGTCCTCGGTCACGGCGAACAGGGCCGACGTCCCCTCGGTGACCTGGGCACGGATGCGGTCGAGCTGGTCCTTGTTCAGCCCCACGGCCTCCATGGACTTGTGGATCGCACCGAGGGCGGCGCCGGCCGCGACCCCGATCACGGGCACGAAGAACAGCGCACCGAAGAGCAACCCCCAGAAGGCGCCCCACCCGGTCCCGCGCCACTCGTCCTCGTGGGTGTGGCGCGTCGTGGGCTTGGCCGCCCCCTCGGGCCAGCTCACGATCGCACGATCGACGATCTTGATGAGGCCCTCCGACGCGGCGTCCCGCAGGACGCCGGACGCGACCTCGGCCCCTCCGGGGGTGTCGAACGACCAGACGGTGAAGGTAGCCATCGTTGTCCTCTCGGGTGGTGGGGTCGGCTCGCCCGGTCAGGCGAGCAGCCTGGCCTTGGCCTGGGCGAACTCGGCGTCGTCGAGCACCCCGCTCGCGCGGAGCTGACCGAGCCGTTCGAGCTGGTCCAGGAGATCCGCCCCGCCCGACGTCGTCGCGGCCTGCTGCTGCGGAGCGCCCTGCGCGGCCTGGGCCTGAGCGGCCTGGGCCTGCGCGGCCTGCTGCTGCGCCTCGTGCTGATGCTCGGCCCTGCCCTGCTGGTGGCGTTGCACGGCGCTGGCCGTCGCGGAGGCGGTCCCCGCGACCACGGCCGTGCGGGCCACGGTGCCCAGCAGTCCTGGGCGTCCGACGCGTCGTAGCGGCATGGTGTGCTCCGTTCCTCGTGCGGTCTGCGGTGCGCCTGCTCAGCCGACGTCGGCGAGCTGCACGATCTCGTTGACGACGTCGGCGGGGATGCGCTCCTGCGCGATCACGGCCGCCCCGGCGTCGCGCACGGCGCCGACGAACTGCCGGGCCCAGGTGTGCTCGACCACCAGGACCAGGGCGGAGGTGCCCGGTGCGAGGTGCCCTGCGACGTCGTCGATGTCCTCCTGCCCGGCGAGGCCCGACGTCCCCAGCTGGGTCTCGGTGATGTCGAGCTCGTCCCCGAGGTCCTCGACCTCGACCACGTCGATCTCGCCCCCCGGCCCCTTGCGGATCACGGTCAGGTCGAGCAACGTCACGACGTCGGACCCGAGGAGGTCCGCGATCGCGACCTTCACCCCGTCGGGCACCCGTCCGGTGGGGAACGCGATCGCGACGAACTCGACCGGTCCGAGCGGGGTCGTGGCCATGGTGGTGCTCCGTTCTGGGTGTGGACGTGCGGGGCGGACGGGAAGCGTCACGACAGCGGTCACGGGAGGGGCGACGGGGAGGACGACGCCCGCGCCGCCTCGTCGCCGTGGACGACCAGGGCCCACAGCACGAAGATCCCCAGGACGATCGTGACGACCGACCACCACGGGCTCGCCGGCAGGGCGACGAACTGGGTCAGGACGTTGAGCACGACGAGCACGATCGCGACGAGCCGCGCCCAGCCGCGCCCGGCGAGGAGCGCGAAGCCCACGATCACGAGCAGCACCCCGACGACGAGGTGCACCCATCCCCAGGTCGACACGTCGAGGACCACGATCCCCTGCTCCCCCAGCCCGACGAGCTTCTCGGGGGAGAACGCGGCGACCATGCCGCTGATCGCGTTGAACAGCCCGAGCGTGACCAGGACGATGCCAGCGAACCACACCCACCCGACCCATCCGGTGACCTGCGACGACCGCGCCATGGTGCCTCCTTGCCCACGTAGCCGGGGGACGTCACCGGTGGTCGCGCTCCCCCCGGGTCCGGGTCTGCCGGTCCCGGCGCGACCTCGGACGCCCCGCTCCCCCTGATCGTGGCACCGGTTGCCCGTCACGGCATCCGCTGCGCGAGAGGCCCCCCGGCGCCACTATGGGTCCATGGAACTCGGGTTCACGGGCGGGATCGCGCTGGTCGTCGTGCTCGGGGTGGTCGGGCAGGTCGCCGCGAAGGCGCTCAAGGTGCCCTCGATCCTGCTGCTCCTCGTGCTGGGGCTGGTGTTCGGCCCGGTGACGGGGCTCGTCGACCCGGACGCCCTGCTGGGCGACGAGCTGTTCCCGCTCGTGTCGATGGCGGTCGGTCTCCTGCTGTTCGAGGAGTCCCTCAAGCTCGACATGGCGCGGCTCCGGGGCGGCGCGCGCCGACCGGTCGCGCTGCTCGTGACGCTCGGGGCGGTCCTCACCGGGGCGGGGGCGACCCTGATCTGCTGGTGGGTCCTCGACCTGCCGCTGTCCCGGGCGGCGGTGATCGGGGCCATCCTCATCGTGTCCGGGCCGACGGTCGTCGGGCCGTTGCTCGCGGTCATCCGGCCCAAGCAGCCGCTCGAGTCGGTGCTCGCGTTCGAGGGGATCTTCATCGACCCGATCGGCGCGACGGTCGCGCTCGCGATGGCGAACGTCGCGCTGCACGCGGCCCCGGTGAACCTGGGCATGACGGCGGTCTCGGGTGCGCTGACCGGCGTCGTGGCCGCTGCGGCCTACGTCGCTGCGGTCCGGTGGGGCAGGGTCCCGGCGGCGACCGAGGTGTCGCTCGCGTTCGCGACGGCGCTCGCGACGTACGCGGTCGCCGAGGCGTTCCACGACGAGGCGGGGCTGTTCGCGACGACCACCCTCGGCATCGCCCTCGCCAACCAGCGGTGGGCTCGCATCGAGCCGCTGCACGAGTTCGGCAGCCACGTGGGCCTGCTCCTCATCGGCACGCTCTTCATCCTGCTGTCGGCGCGCGTCGACCTCGACGCCCTCGCGGCCTACGCGGTGCCGACGCTCGCGATCGTCGCGCTGCTCGTCCTGGTCCTGCGCCCGCTCGTCGCGTCGGTCGCGACGACGGGCAGCGTCCTGTCGAGCCGAGAACGCGTCATGGTGGGGTGGATGGCGCCGCGCGGGATCGTCGCGGCGTCGACCGCGTCGGTGTTCGCGCTGCGGTTCGAGCAGGACGGTCAACCGTTCGAGCAGCTCGTCCCCGTGGTGTTCGGCGTGATCCTGCTGACGGCGGTCGTGTACGGGCTCACGGGGCCCTGGGTCGCAGGGCGCCTGGGCGTGCGCTCGCCCGGCCCGGAGAACCTGGACGAGGACGGGGTCCCGGTCGCGCAGGACCGGGCGTTCGGCTGAGCACCCGGCAGGGCTCCGTCCGGCCGGGTGCTGCGCGGCGGACCTCCCTGCCCGACGGCGTGTGCCCACCGCGCGCCCCCGGGCGTTCGCTAGTTTCACCCCATGACGAGCGACGCGAGCAGCATCCCGGAGCCGGCCGCCCCCGCGGGGCAGCCCTCCCCGGGCGCCGACCCCGACCGCCCCCGGGACTTCCTGGCGCTGTCTCCCGACGACCCGCGCAAGCCGCCGCGGTGGCTGCCCCGCGCGCTCTTCATGACGGGCGTCGCCGTCTTCGTCGGGATCTTCGTCTGGTACGCGATCGGCACGCTCGAGGGCCTCGGGGTCAACATCCTCATCGCGTTCTTCATCGCGCTGGCGCTCGAGCCGATCGTGGTCTGGCTGGTCCGGCACGGGTGGAGGCGTGGCGCGGCCGCCGCGACGGCGCTGCTCGGGGGCCTGGTGCTCGTCGTGGGCGTCTTCGCCCTGTTCGGCAACCTGTTCGTGCAGCAGCTCGTCCAGCTCGTCCAGTCGATCCCCGACCTCTACGCGACCGTGCGCACCTTCGTCACGGAGCGCTTCGACGTCGACATGCCGACCTCCGACGAGCTCCTCAGCTCGGACGGCCTGCTCGAGCAGGGCCTGAGCCAGTTCGGCGGGGACGTCGCGTCGGGCGCGCTCGTCGTCGGCTCGACGATCATCGGCGTGATCTTCGCGTTCCTGACGATCATGCTCGTGACCTACTACCTGCTCGCCGCGGGGCCCCGCTTCCGGGTCGCGATCTGCCGCTGGCTGACCCCGAACCGTCAGCAGGAGGTCCTGCGCCTGTGGGAGATCACGCAGGTCAAGGTCTCCGACTTCATCAGCTCGCGCATCGTCCTCGCGGCGCTGTCGAGCGTCTTCACGTTCGTCTTCCTGCTGATCGTCGGCACCGACTACGCCCTGCCGCTGTCGGTGTTCGTGGGGGTCGTGTCCCAGTTCGTGCCGACGATCGGTACGTACATCGGTGGCGCGCTCCCCGTCGTGGTCGCGCTGACCTCGCAGGGCCTCCCGCAGGCCCTGGCCGTCCTGATCTTCATCGTGGCCTACCAGCAGGTCGAGAACCTCTACTTCTCGCCCAAGGTCTCGGCCCGTGCGCTCGAGATGAACCCCGCGGTGTCGTTCGTGGTGGTCCTCGCGTTCGGGGCCGTGTTCGGTCCGCTCGGGGCCTTCCTGTCGCTCCCGATCGCCGCGACCATCCAGGCCGTCGCCAACACCTACATCCAGCGGCACGAGCTCGTCGACTCGCACATGCTCCACGACCCCGGCCAGCCGCCCGCGGACGGGCCGGACGACGAGGGCGACGGCGACGACGCACGCGCGCGACGCCGTCGGGCCAACCGCAAGGCCGACCGCGACGCCGCGAGGACCGTCGACGAACGTCACGCCGACGGCATCGAGTAGCGCACGGTTCGGCCCGCCCTCCCGGTCGGGAGGGCGGGCCGTACCGGTCCTGCGCCCTTCCTAGTCCTGCGTCCGACGACGGGCCCTCACCAGGACCGTCCCGAGGAGCACCAGGAGCGCGGCCCCCGCGACGAGCGCGGCGACGTTCGCCCCCGTGAACGCGAGCCCGCCCGAGCTCGGCGGGCCGGGGACCAGCGGCACCTCGTGCGTCGTCGTGCAGACGACGCAGCCGCCGCCCGGTCCCGGGGTCGCGAGGTTGGTGACCGTGACCCCGCGGGCGTTCGCCGCGAGCCGCACCTGGTACGTCAGCGTCGCGGTCTGCCCTGCCGCGGTGAGGTCGGGGACCGCCCACGTGAGCGTCGACCCGGAGATCGTCGCCCCCTCGGGCGTCGCGACGAGCGCACCGTACGCGAGGACCTTGGACAGGTCGTCCGTGACGACGGCCCCCGTGACGACCGCGTCGGTCGTGCTCGTCACGCTCAAGGTGTAGGTGATGGTGCTGCCCGGTGCCACCTTGGTCCCCGAGGCGGGGTCGCTCGACTTGGTGAGCGTCCACGCCGGGGTCGGGTGCGACGTCGTCCGGCAGGCCTCCGCCGGGTCGACCGCCGCGAGGGCCACGGCTGCGGCGGCGGGATCAAGGGCGGCTGCGGCGGGATCGGTGGCTGCCGGCGTCGCGAGCGCGACCGCTGCGGCCTCGGTCTCGACGCCGGGCGTCGGCGACGCCTCGTCGGTGGCCGTGGGCTCCACGGGCTCGACGCACGGCTCGGCCCCGGGGGCCGTGACGACGTTGGTCAGGGTGACCCCGTAGGCGCCGTCGTCGACGCGCACCTGGTAGGTGATCGTCTCGGTGTCGGCCAGGTCCCCGATGTTCCAGGTCAACGTCGTGCCGGCGAGCGACGCCGCCCCGGACGACGCGTCGATGCTTCCCTCGACGAAGGTCGCGTTGTTCAGCACCTGGGACAGGTCGTCCGTGACGACGACCTGCTGGTCGAAGCCCTCGCCCAGCTTGGTCGCGGTCACCGTGTAGGTGATGACGTCGCCCGGCAGGACGGTCGCGCCGCTGCCCGGGTCGCTCGACTTGACGACCGTGAAGGGTGCCGGGACGTCGTCGTTGACGACCGTGCAGACGACCGTCTGCCCGACGCCGACCTGGACCGTCCCGTCCGCCACGGGCACGGGCGTGGCGGCTCCGCCGTCGATACCGGGGATCTCGCACGTCCAGTCCGACGCCTCGTACCCGGCCGGGCCGCCCGTCTCGGAGAGCGCATAGTCGCCGACCTCGACGTCCGCGCCCGTGACCGCGGGGTCACCGCTCACGCCGCTGAGCGGCGTCGGTCCGTCGGCCTCGAGCGTCCAGTCGGTGGGTTCCGCCGAGCCCCCGTCGTCGTTGACGACCTCCTTGACGAGGGTCAGTGACGGCTGCTGGGCGGTGTTGAGGATCGTGCAGGTGACGTCGTCGCCCAGTGCGACGCTCACCGTCGAGCCGGTGAGGGCCCCGCCCGTGCA
>NZ_JACSPN010000005.1:177973-183511 GCF_015142735.1 Oerskovia douganii
GTCGCGGTCAAGGTCCAGTCGGCAGGCTCGTACGTCCCGCCGGTCGTCCCGTTGTCGACCTCCTTGACGAGGGTCAGCGTGGGCTGCTGGGCAGTGTTGAGGATCGTGCACGTCACGTCGGCGTCGAGCGCGACGGTCACGGTGTCGCCCTCGAGCTCCCCGCCCGTGCACGACCACGTGCTCGCGGCGTACCCGGCGGTCTCCGTCTCGGAGAGCACGTAGTTCCCGGCGAAGACCTCGACCGCGGACACGCCGCCCTCGCTCGTCGGGTCACCGTTGCCGGAGACCGTCGGCTGATCCGTGATGTCGTCCGGTGTCGCGGTGAGCGTCCAGTCGGCGGGGACCGCGGTAGATCCCGTGGACCCGTTGTCGACCTCCTTCACCAGGGTCAGACGCCCCGGGACGTCGGCGTTCACGAACGTGCAGGACGCGGTGTCGAGCGCAAGGAGCGAGAAGGTCAGCCCGAGGGACGCCCCGGACGTGGACAAGCACTGGGCACTCTCCTGCTCGTACCCCGTCAGCGTGCTCGACTCGCTGACCGTGTACGTCACGCCCGGGCGGACCGTGATCGGTGTGGCGACATCGGCCCCCTCGACCGACTGAGCGGGCACCACGACACCGTCCGGAACGCCGCTGACCGGGGTCACGTTGAGCTTCCAGTCACTGGGCACCGCGGAACCGCCGAACCGGTTCTCGACGATCTTCCGGACGTCGATCGTCGCCGCCTGGTTCACGGCTGTGCAGCGGATCCACCGGCCCAGCGGCACCGTGACGCCGCCGTTCAGACCGTCGGAGAAGCCGGGGATGACCGAGCCGTCAGCGTCGAGCTCGACGCACAGCCAGGTCCCTGTGGAGCCGGGGATGATGACCGCGTTGGGCCCTCTGACCTGGGCGTAGTTGGGGTCACCGCCCGACTCCGCCAGGGGGTATACCACGCCGGGGGTCACGAGCGCGGTCGCCCCGGGTGAGCCTGTGACGCCGTTCGGTCCGGCGAGCGCGCTGCCGGGGGCGACCGCGTCGAGGGTCCACGCGGTCGGCGACGCCGGACCACCCTGGACCGTCTTGGCGAGCGTCAGCGTGCTCTCGCACGTCACGGTGTTCGTGACCATGGCCGAGTTGGCGCCGGCGACGAGCGTGACCGACGACGGCAAGGCTTGGTCGACCGTCGTGCCGTTCACGTTCGTGACCCGCTGGCTGTCGAACGTGCAGCCCTGGAGACCGTTCGTCGTCGTCTCCGCGACCGCGATCGACTGGCCCTGCTGCAGACCGGTCCGCGGCACTCCCCAGGCCTGCGGAGTTCCTGCGACCTGGGCCACGGCGGTCAGCGCACCAGGCTGCTGCCCGTCCGCGTAGGACGTGCCGTTGACGACCCAGGTCTTGTTGACGACCAGCGACGCCACGGGGCTCGGCGCCCTGTTGTAGATCGTGCAGGTCACGGCCGCGGTGGCCGTCACAGGCACGTCGAACCCGTTCGCCCCGTCGTTGGTCACGGTGACGGGGTCGCCCGTGAGGATGTTGGTGCAGACCGCGTTGGCGCCGTCGACCTGCTGGAGCGTGAAGCCCGGCTGCTGCGTCTCCAGCACGCCGACCGTCCCGCTCGTCGTCCCACCCGCGAACGTCAGCCCGAAGTTCGCCGCGCCAGTACCGACAGCGGTGGTCGCGGTGGCCGGAGCATCGACCGTGACCCCGCCGGTCTGCGACTCCGCAGTGAGCTCCCACCCGCCCGCGGGCTCTGCGCCCTCGATCGACCCGACCGGGGCGCTCGAGGGCACCACCTGCTTGATGACGGAGACCGACCCCTCGCAGTTGCCGAGCGCGAGCGCGCGGAGCTGATTCCCGGCGTCCTCGTAGTCCGCGGTCTGGAAGTAGTCCGTCCCCGCGAGCTGCCCGGAGATCGCACGGAGGTTGAGTCCGCTCCCGGCGCTGTCGATGCCGTCCCCGACACCGAACGCGACCATGTGCGTCCCCTCGTCCTTGACGGCGTTCGCGCTGAACACGCCGTTCTCGACCTCACGCAGACGGGTGTAGTTCCCCGGCCCCTCCTGGTTGCCGTAGAAGGTCGGGTTCCCGTCGGTGATGACGATCGCGACGTCGTAGGCGGCCGCGCTCGTCGCGACCTGGTAGATGCCGCGGTCCCAGTTGGTGCCGCCGACGGCCGTGTAGCTGTTGATCCGGTCCTTCACGAGCTGGGCGCTGTCCGCCGTCGAGACCGGGGTCAGGGCCAGGTTGGGGTTGTTCGCGGCGGGGGCGAGCGAGCTGAACGTGAACAGGCCCATGTTGGACGGCGTCCCCGTCAGGGCGTCGACGAACCGGTTCGCCGCCTGCTTGAGCTGGGGCAGGTCGCCCGCGACGGACCCGGAGAGGTCGAGGACGAGCGCCACGTCGATCCCGCACTGCGCGGGGAAGGTCGGGTTCACCCGTGAGGTCTGCCAGATACCACCGGACGCCACGTTGTTCGTGTTGCCGGTGCCGAGCATGAACGAGCCCTGGGAGGTGTAGGTCGTGCCGTTGCGGAGCTGTGTCCCGGTGCGGAACTGGTATGCCGTGACCGTCGACCCGCTGCTGCCTGTCCCGAGGGTCAGGTTCGTGTACCAGTCCGCCGGGACCCCGGTCTGGACGACCCAGAACCGGCGGTCGCGGTTGGCGCCGCCGACCTGGGTGTTCGGCACCACGAACGAGCAGTCGCCGTCGGCGTCGGACACGCACGTGGCCCACGCGTCGGCGACCGGTGCCGTGGGAGCGCCCACGCCGTCGTAGAGCTGGAGGGTGACCCCGGCCAGCGGTCCGACGGCGACGAGGCTCGTGCGGTCACCGCCCACCTTGACCGTGACGACCGCGTCGTTCCCGGTCGCCGGCGGGACGACGAAGGGCGTCACGCCAGGGTCCTCCTCCGCGTCGTCGGGGGTGGTCGGCTCCGGCTCCGGGTCCGGGTCCGGGGCGAGGTCGGTCTCGGGGACCGGCGGTCCCAGGACCTCACCGCCCGAGGGCTCCTCGGTGGCCGGCGGGTCCGGCGTGGCCGCAGGTTCCTCACCGGTGGTCGGGCCGTCGCTCGGCGTCGGCACGCCCTCCGCAGGGACGTCGACTGGGGGTGTGGGCTCGGCGGCCGCCGGGCTCTCCGGGGACTGCACCGCGGGATCGACGGCCTCCTGGGTCACCGCGCTCGTCGTGTCCGGCGACGGTTCGCCCTCCGCCCCGGCAGGAGCCACGAAGCCCGTGACCACCAGCGACGCCAGGGCGAGGGAAGCCGTGATCCCCGGCAGCAGCCGCTTCTTGAGAGCCTTCGAACCCGTCGACCTGCTGAGCGTTGCACGTCCCATTGCCGTCCCCTTGTTGGCTGAGATCATCGCTGCGAGCCACGTCGTCGGTGGCGTGGCCCGATTTTCAGGGTGACATCACCCGCTCCGTCCAGCGACCGGTGGCCCGTCCGCCGTGACGCGGCACCGACGGCACGACACCCGTCCGGAGCGTCGCGCTAGGGTGCCCGGATGGCCGACGCACCCACCCTGACCGTCCGTCCCGCGACCCGTGCAGACCTGCCCGCGGTCACGGAGATCGCAGCGCACTACGTCCTGCACACGGTCGCCACGTTCCAGACGGACCCGCTCCCCCTCGCGGGCTGGGAGGAGCGGTGGGAGGCGCTGCGCGCTGCGGGGCGCCCGTTCCTGGTCGCCACGGTCCCGGGCGGGGCGGGCCTGCCCGACGGCGTCGCCGGGTTCGCGTACGTGGGCGCGTGGCGCGAGCGGCCCGCCTACGCCGCGACGGGCGAGGACACCATCTACCTCGCCCCGGGCCGCGAGGGGAGGGGCCTGGGCCGCGCGCTGCTCTCCGCGCTCCTGGTCGAGGCCGAGAAGTCCGGGGTGCGCGAGCTCGTCGCCGTCGTGAGCGACGCCGACTCGCCCGCCTCGGTCGTGCTGCACGAGAAGCTCGGGTTCCGGCAGGTCGGGCGGCTCGAGCGCGTGGGACTCAAGCACGGCCGGTGGCTCGACACCGTGCTGCTCCAGCGCTCGCTCGGCTGACGCGCCGCACGGGACGGACCACCCTCTCGACGCGGGGGACGCCGTCGGGCCCAGGGACCTCCCCCGCGAGCGGCCCGCAACCGCGTGGCAGGACCCGGTCGCGCGCCCGTGGCAGGACCCGGTCGCGCGCCCGTGGCACGATGGACAGATGATCCGACCCCTGCTCGTCGGAGTGCACCCGGGCCAGCACCCGGACATCGTTCAGCGCGCCGCCGGTTTTGCCCACGCCCTGGGGACGACGCTCGCGTGCGTGTGGGTCGACGTCGGGCCGGTGCCCGACGACGGCTCGGGTGAGCGCCGGCTCCAGGCCGAGCTCGACCAGGCGCTGCGCGCGACCGGCATCGACTGGCACCTGACCGTCGCGGCCGACGGGGACGTGGCACGTCGGCTCGACGAGACCGCCGTGAGTCACGACGCCGCGGTCGTCGTGGTCGGCGCGCACCGCGCGGGGGCCGACGGGTGGCGGGACGAGGCCCTGGGCGGCTCGGTCGCGGGCCGGCTGTCGCACCTGCAGCACCGACCCGTCGTCGTGCTGCCCGTGCTGCCCGCGCCGACCGCGGACTGACCCTCCCCCGCTGGGCGCGGAGCCCGTCTCCCGCTGGGAGCCGAGCGGCGCCCGGCTGAACCGCCCGGCCTCCCGGGACATCTGCCCCTGCCGCCCGGGACGCCTCCCGCCCCACGCTCGTCGTGTCCACCACCCGCGGCCGCCGCCCACCGGGCCCGGCCCCACGACACGCAGGGGTTCCACCATGACCGCACGACCGACAGCACCGATCACGTCCGACGCCGCCCTCGCCCTCGGGCACCCCGCCCGCACGTCCCGCGCCTGGGCGTGGACCGGCGTCGCCGCCGGGGTCCTGGGCATCGTCTCGATCCAGGCCTCCATGGCGCTCGGCGCGAACTGGGAGCAGACCGCGGGTGACGCCGACGCGATCGTCGCCGACCTCGCGGGCAAGACGTCCACGCTCCTCGTCTTCCACACCGCGACCGTCCTGGTCGCGGTCCTCGTCCTGGTCTTCGCGGCGGGACTCAAGCGACGCCTCGACGTCCAGGCCCCGGCGGGCAGCCTCCTGCCGACGGTCGCCGAGCGCGGGGCTCGTCCTCACCTCGGTCGCGGCCCTCATGGGCTCGGGGCTCGACACCCAGTTCATGTTCGGCTTCGCGGACGTCGACAAGGTCGTCCCCGAGTCGGGCGCGTTCTTCAGCGACTGGACCGCGACGATCCCGTGGCTGTGGGTCGGCGCGGGTCTGACGGCGGTCGCCGTGGCAGTGGCCTCGCTGCGGCACGGCGCCGCCCCGCGCTGGATCGGCGTCGTGAGCCTGCTCCTGGGCGGGCTGACGCTGCTCGTGGGGATCTCGCCGCTGCAGTACATGGCGGGGTTCGTGGGTCCGCTGTGGCTCACGGTCGCAGCGCTCGGCTTCGCGCTGGGCGACCGTCGCTGACCTGCCCGACGGCGCAGCGCACCCTCGTGGTCACGTCACCGAGGGCCCGGGACGTCCCGGGCCGGGGGGGGGGGGGGGG
>NZ_JACSPN010000005.1:183521-187773 GCF_015142735.1 Oerskovia douganii
CCGGGGCCGCGCGCCCGGCCCCGCCCCCCTCCCCGGCGGCGGGGCCGGGCGCGGGCGTGCGGGTGGAATCGCTCCCGGCCTCTGTCGCACGGGCGGGCCGACGCCCTACCGTGGCGCTGTGGTCGCTGACGCAGACGTGCCACCGGAGTCCTCCGGCCGTGCGGTCGCGCCCGGGGTGCTGCCCGCGCCGGACCCGGCCGCGCACCGGTCGGCGACCGGCCGTCGATCGGCGACCGGTCGCAGGTCGACGCCCGGCCGCGGTGGCCCCGGGACCGGGGGGCTGCCGAGGACGGCCCTCGCGATCGCGATCGCGTCATGGGCCCTGGGTCTCTCGGCGCTCGTCCTGCAGCTCGCGTCGGGCGTCGGCGTGCTCCTCGGCGACCTGCTGTTCGTGGTCGTCGACGCCATGGTCGCGCTCGTCTACGGGTCGGTCGGCGCGATCATCCTGTCGCGTCGGCGGCACGTCGTCGGCTGGTTGGTCTCGCTCGCGGGGATCGGCGGTGGGCTGGCCGCCCTGGGCGGCGGCTGGCGCAGCTTCGCGAGCACGCACCCGGACCTGCCGGCGCTCGAGCCGCTCGCCGCGGCGTACGGTCTGGCGTGGGTCCCGGGGACGGTCGGGCTGTTCGTGCTCGTGCCGTGGTTCGTGCGCGACCACCCGTTGCCCTTGGGCGCGTGGCTCGGGGTCGCGGGCGGTGCGGCCTCGATCCTCTTCTTCCTGCTCGCCCCTGTCGACGACCCGCGGCCCGCGATCCTCGGCGTCGTCGTCATGGGGCTCGTGACCGCGGCCGCGACGTGGTGGCGGCACCGGCACGGACCTCCTGAGGAACGCCGTGGCCTGGGGCTCCTGGCCCTGGGCACGGCGATCATGGCCCTGTCGTTCCTCCCGTTGCTCGGGACGTGGGACTCACCGGACGCGATCCTCGCGCTGCCCCTGACCCACCTCGCGTGCCAGGCCCTGTTCCCCGCGGCGCTGCTCGTCTCGGTCCTGCGCAACCGGCTCTGGGGCCTGGACCTCGCGCTGAGCCGCGCGACGATCGGCGCGCTCCTGACGCTCGCGCTCGTCGTGGTGTACGTCGGGCTGGTGGTCGCGGTGACGGCGATCGTGGGCAACCGGCCGTTCGCGCAGGTGCTCGCCGCCGTCGGGGTGGTGCTCGCGGTCCAGCCGGCCCGCACGTGGCTCCGACGGCGCGTGCGGGCCCTGGTGTACGGCGAGACGACCGACCCCGGGCGGGCGGTGCTGCGCCTGGGCCGTCAGCTCGGCGTCGCGGCGACGGCCGAGGAGCTGCTGCACGGCCTCGTGGCGTCGACCGGCGAGTCGCTCCGGCTCGCGTCGGTGACGCTCACGAGCGGCCGGACCGCGCCGGGCACGGGCCCGCGCGCTGACGACGGACCGCCCGACGGTGCGCCCACCGACTCCGCCCCTGTCCCGACGACCCCGACCGTCGAGGCCTCGTGGGGTGGTCCGCCTCGACCCACGTGACGCACGTGCCCGTCGAGCACGGCGGCCGGGTCCTGGGCGACCTCGCGGTCACGCCCCGCGCGGGCGAGCGCCTCGACGCCCGGACGCGGGACGCGCTCGCCCAGCTGGTGCCCGTCGTCGCGGCGGGCCTCGCGCTGGCGAGCGGCGCGCGCGACCTCGAACGTGCCAAGGACGCCGTGACCCGGGCGCGCCTCGCCGAGCGGCGGCTCGTCCGCCGCGAGCTGCACGACGGCGTCGGGCCGTGGCTGAGCGGGTTGCGGCTCGGGCTGCAGGGAGCGCGGAACACCCTCGCGACCGATCCGGCCGCCGCGGCCGCCGTGCTGGAGGCGCTCCAACGGGAGGTCGAGGAGCGGGTCGACGACGTCCGCACGCTCTCGCGCAGCCTCCTGCCGCCCGCGCTCGACGAGGCGGGTCTCGAGGCCGCGCTGCGCGACCTCGCCGACCACCACGACGCCGACGGGTTCGCGGTCGACCTCGCGTGCGGGCCGTGCGACGACCTCGACCCGCGCGTCGCGGCCGCGGCCTACGCGATCGCGAGCGAGGCCGTCATCAACGCGTCCCGGCACAGCGGGGCCGCGGGCTGCCGCGTCGAGGTCGCCGCCCACCCGCCGGGGCCTCCCGGGACGCTCGACGGGCGGACGCACCTGGTCGTGACGTGCGACGACGCGGGGTCGGGCGTCCGGCAGGACGCGCGCGCCGGCGTCGGGACGCGGTCCATGCGTGAGCGCGTCGAGGAGCTCGGTGGGACCCTGGAGATCGCCCCGCTCGCACCGCGCGGCACGCGCGTGCGGGCCGTCCTCCCCCGGAAGGTCGCGCCGTGAGACCGATCCGCGTGGCCATCGTCGACGACCACCCCGTGTTCCGGATCGGGATGGCCGCGCTGCTCGACTCGCTCGAGGGCGTGACCGTCGTGGCGCAGGCCGCGAGCGCCGCCGAGGCCCGCACGACCCTGGTGGCGCCCGGCGACCTGGACGTCGTCGACGTCGTCGTCATGGACCTCGACCTGGGCGATGGGTCGGGCGTCGAGCTCACGCGCGACCTGGTGCGTTCCCGGCCGGACGTGCCCGTGCTCGTCATGACCATGCACGAGGACGACGACTCGGTCGCGGCCTGCCTGCGCGCCGGGGCGCACGGGTTCCTCGTGAAGTCGGCGTCGCCGCACGAGGTCGAGCGCGCCGTGCGAGCCGTGGCGAACGGCGAGCTGATCCTCGCGCCGGGGGTCGCGGCGCGGGCCGTGGCGAACGTGCTGGGCGCCTCGCGCGTGCCCGTACCGTTCCCGCAGCTCACCGACCGTGAGCGCGAGGTCCTCGCGCTGGTCGCCGCGGGCCTCGACAACACCGCGATCTCGCGGCGGCTGTCGCTGAGCACCAAGACGGTCCGCAACTACGTCGCGGGGGTCCTGGCCAAGCTCTCGCTGCGCGACCGGGCCGCGGCGATCGTGCGGGCACGCGAGGAGGGCCTGGTCCCGGACCGCTGAGTCCCGGGCGTCCGGCGCGTCCGGCGGCGGAGAAGCGGACAGGACCTGACCGCTACCGTGCGTAGCGTCGGGGACATGGACACGACGACGAGCTCCACGATCCGCCCCTTCCGCCTCGAGATCCCGCAGGTCGACCTCGACGACCTGGCCGGACGTCTCGACCGCACCCGGTTCCCCGCCCCGCTGCCGGGTGACGGCTGGGACACGGGCGTGCCCGTCTCCTACCTGCGCGAGGTCGTCGAGCACTGGCGCACCCGCTACGACTGGCGCGCGCAGGAGGCGGCCATCAACGCCCACCCGCAGTTCCTCACCGAGATCGACGGGCAGCGGGTCCACTTCCTGCACGTGCGCTCGCCCGAGCCCGACGCCCTGCCGCTGCTCCTCACGCACGGCTGGCCGGGCTCGTTCGCCGAGTTCCTCGACGTGATCGGGCCGCTCACGGACCCGCGCGCGCACGGCGGCGATCCTGCGCAGGCCTTCCACGTCGTGATCCCCTCGCTCCCGGGCTTCGGGTTCTCGGGGCCCACCGAGGCCGGCTGGGACAGCGCGAGGATCGCGGTCGCGTGGGCCGAGCTCATGCGTCGGCTCGGCTACGAGCGCTACGGGGTGCAGGGCGGCGACGTGGGCGCGGGCGTCTCGCCCGAGGTCGCGCGCGCGACGGGGAGCGACGGCACCACGGGGCCGGTCGTGGGCGTGCACCTCAACGGCAACATCGGCATGGCGCTCCACGAGATCGGGGCGGAGGAGCTCGCGAGCCTCACGGACCTCGAGCGCGACCGCCTGGGCCGGATCGGGCGCTTCATGACCGAGGAGCTCGGCTACGTCTCGATCCAGGGGACGCGCCCCGGGCTGGTCGGCGCGGCGCTCACCGACTCGCCCGTCGGGCAGCTCGCGTGGATCCTCGACAAGCTCAAGGCGTGGACGTTCCCCGCGGACGCCCTGCCGCACGAGGTGCTCGGCTGGGACCGGATGCTCACCGACGTGATGATCTACTGGCTGACCGGCACGGCCGGGTCGTCGGCGTACATGGCGTACGCGAGCGAGAGCGCGTGGGACGCACCCGAGCCACCGACCGGGGTCCCGACGGCCGTCGTCGTGCTCGCGCACGACGTCGGCATCCGCCGGTACGCCGAGGCCCAGCACCGGATCACGCGGTGGACCGACGTCGAGGGCCGCGGGGGGCACTTCGCGGCGATGGAAGAGCCGGAGCTGTTCGTCGCGGACGTGCGGGAGTTCTTCGCGACGGTCCGCTGAGTGCGGAGCAGTTGTAGCCGACCGGGCCGATCCGCGACAGC
>NZ_JACSPN010000005.1:187783-204944 GCF_015142735.1 Oerskovia douganii
CCTCGGGGCCACAGCTGCTCCGCACCCACGCGAGAAGGACCCGGCCCGTCAGGGGTGGACGAGGATCTTGACCGCGGTCTCGTTGCGGTGGATCAGCGTGTCGAAGCCCTCGGTGACGAGGTCCTCGAGCGGGATCTTCGCCGTGATGAACGGGGCGAGGTCCACCTTGCCCTCCTGGACGAGCTTGATCGTCTCGGCGTGGTCGCGCACGTAGGCGATGGTCCCGCGCAGGTCGATCTCCTTGAGGACGAGCTTCTGCATGTCGACCGCGGCGGGCTTGCCCCAGATCGACACGACGACGATCACGCCGGCCGGGCGGACCGCGTCGAAGAGCTGGTCGAGGACCGCGTTGACGCTCGTGCACTCGAACGCGACGTCGACGCCCTTGCCGTCCGTGATCTCGCGGACGCGGGCGATGAGGTTGTCCTGCGTGGGGTCGACGACGTGGTCGGCGACGCCCGTCTCACGGGCCTTGGTCTTCCGGGCCTCGGAGACCTCGGACATGATGACCGTGACGCCGCGCGCCTTGAGGACCGCGGCCGTGAGCAGACCGATGGGGCCGGCGCCGCCCACGAGGGCGACGTCGCCGGCCTGTGCGCCCGAGCGCACGACCGCGTGGTGGCCGACCGACAGGGGCTCGATGAGCGCGGCCTGGTCGAGGGGGATGTCGCCCACGGGGTGGACCCAGCGACGGTCGACGACGATCTTCTCGGAGAGGCCACCGCCACCGCCGGCCAGGCCGATGAAGCCCATCTTGACGCACAGGTGGTAGTTGCCGGCCTCGCACTGCGCGCACTCGCCGCACACGAAGTAGGGCTCGACGACGACGGACTCGCCGACCGTGAGGTCGTCGACGCCCTCGCCGAGCGCGGTCACGGTCCCGGAGAACTCGTGGCCCATCGTCACGGGGATTTCCTCGTGAGACAGGGGGTGGGGGTGGCCCGCCGCGGGGGTGAAGATGGGGCCGTCGAGGTACTCGTGCAGGTCGGAACCGCAGATCCCGCACCACGCGATGTCGATCGCGACCGCGCCGGGCCGCAGCTCGGGGGCCGGGACGTCCTCGATGCGGATGTCTTCTCGTCCGTGGAAACGTGCAGCCTTCATGCTCGCCACGTCCTCTCTCGGTTGGTCGATGAGTTCCTGACAGTCGGACCCGGACGGCCCCCCTGGATGCCCGGGGCAACTTCCACCATAGGCACGTGACCTGCGAGAGAAGGGCGCCAAAGGTCCCGAATCGGATGTGACACATCCCTCGCCGTCGCGTCAGATCAGCGGGCCCGCGTGGGCGCCCGCCGGTACGTTGGGGACCATGACCGACCCGGCGACGACCGCACCCCTGCGCGACACCCAGCTCCCCGGCAGCGGCGGGCTGCTGCTCCTCGACTCCGCGTCGCAGTACTTCCGGGCCTTCTTCGGCGTCCCGGACTCGGTCAAGGCCCCCGACGGCACGCCCGTCAACGCCGTGCGCGGATTCCTCGACACCATCGCGGTCCTCGTCACCGAGCGCCGGCCGGCCCGTGTCGTGGCCTGCTGGGACGACGACTGGCGCCCCGCGTTCCGCGTCGACGCCATCCCGTCCTACAAGGCCCACCGCGTCGCGACCGAGGTCCCCGGCACCACGGGCATCGAGGAGGTACCGGAGGCCCTGACGGTCCAGGTCCCGATCATCGTGGACGTCCTCGCGGCCCTCGGGATCGCGCGCGTGGGGTGCCCAGGCTACGAGGCCGACGACGTGATCGGCACGCTCGTCGAGCGCGAGTCCGTCCGTCGGCGAGCCCTGCGCGAGGAGGGCGGGACGACCGGGGCGAGCGGCGCCGTCGGGCAGGAGGGACCCGTCGAGGTCGTCACCGGGGACCGCGACCTGTTCCAGCTCGTCGACGACACCGTGCCCGTGCGCGTCCTGTACACCGCGCGCGGCCTCAAGAAGCTCGACGTCGTGGACGTCGAGCGGCTCGCCGAGCGCTACGGCGTGACGTCAGGCCAGGCGTACGCCGACATGGCCGCGCTCCGCGGCGACCCCAGCGACGGGCTGCCCGGGGTCGCGGGCATCGGGGAGAAGACGGCCGCGGGCCTGCTGGCCCGGTACGGCGACCTCGCGGGCATCCTGCGCGCACGCGACGAGGGCGACCCCGGCCTGAGCCCCACGCAGCGCCGCCGCCTCACCGAGGCCGCGGACTACCTGGACGTCGCGCCGCTCGTGGTCCAGGTCGCGCGGGACGCTCCCCTGCCCGCGGTGCCCGACGACGTCCCGTCCGCGCCCGCGGACGCTGCGGCCCTCGACGGGCTCGCCGCGCGCTGGGGCCTGCGGTCGAGCGTGGACCGGGTCCTGGAGGCGTTCGCGGCCGTGCGCTGAGCGAGACGTCTGCGGCCCGGAGCCGGGATCGCCGGGCGGGGTCAGCCTCGGGGGGCCCGCCGGTGCCGACGGCGTTCCTCGCCGCGCAGTCCTGCGAGGAACGCCCGCACGACGATCGCCACGAAGACCAGGATCGCCACCACGATGGCGACGTTCACGACGTGCCACGGCTTGATGTCCACTGCACTCCTCTTGCTCGGCGCCGCCCGCGACGGGTTCTCCTGTCGCGCGTCGATGCGCTGGGACGAGGGTCCCACACCTCTGGCCACCCCACGGGATGTCCTGTATGTTCCCGCAAGAAGGGTTGCAACGCTACGCAACCTTGCAGAAGTCACGCCGTCGTGACTCTCGGCGGCGCCCCCTTGACGAAGGAAGATCATGCGATCAACGACGTTCGCACGGTGGAGACGACCCGTCGCTCTCCTCCTCGGCCTCGGGCTCCTGGGCCCGCTCGCCGTCACCTCGGTGGCCACCTCGGCCGTCGGCGCCACGAGCGAGGCCTCGGCCACGGTCTACTACCCGGCCCGCTCGGGCTGGGCCACGACCAACGTCCACTACGCCGCCACGGGCGGCGCGTGGACCACGGTCCCCGGCGTCGCCATGACGCCCGCGTGCGACGGCTGGCTGAGCCGGACCATCCCGCTCGGGACGGCCGGCGGAGCACAGGTCACGTTCAACGACGGGTCGGGGACCTGGGACAGCAACGGCGGCCGCAACTACGCGGTCGGCTCGGGCATCGTGGTCGTCAAGGACGGCGCCGTCACGTCCGGGACCTCGCCGTGCAGCACCACCCCGGGGCCCGAGCCCACACCCACGCCGACCGGCACCCCCACGAGCTCGGCGACCCTCTACTACTCGACGACGTGGACCGCCCCGAAGATCCACTTCAGCACCACGACCGCAGCCTGGACCACGGCACCGGGCAAGTCCATGGAGGCCGCCTGCACCGGGTGGTTCCGGTTCACGATCGACCTGGGGGCAGCCACGGGCGGCAAGGTCGTCTTCAACGACGGCTCAGGCACCTGGGACAACAACGGTGGCAAGGACTACACCTACGGACCCGGGGTCTCGACCGTGAGGAACGGGGCGCTCACGGCGAACGCGACCGACCCGTGCCCGCCCGTCGTCCCCGAGGTCCCCGACACCACGGCCCCGTCGGTCCCCTCGGGCCTGGCCGTGACGGGCACGGGCATCGGCCTCACCGCGAGCTGGACCGCGTCGACCGACGACAAGGCGGTCGCGGGCTACACCGTGACCCGCACGGGCGGCGCGGGCACCGTGACGCGTGACGTCACGGGCACGTCCGCCACCGACTCGAACCTCCTCGAGAACACGGCGTACTCGTACTCCGTGACCGCGTTCGACGCGGCGGGCAACCGCTCCGCCGCGAGCGCGACCGTCTCGAGGACGACCGGCGTCAAGCCGACCACGCCCCCCGCCACGAAGGGAGAGCCGCTCGGCGGGGACCCCCGCGAGGACTCGATCTACTTCGTCATGACCGCGCGCTTCAACGACGGCGACGCGACCAACAACCGTGGCGGCTCGATGCACGTGAAGTCGGGCAACGCCGCGAACGACGACCCCATGTTCCGGGGCGACTTCGAGGGCATCGTCGACAAGCTCGACTACATCAAGGGCCTCGGGTTCTCGGCGATCTGGATCACGCCCGTCGTGCTCAACCGCTCCGACTACGACTTCCACGGCTACCACGGGTGGGACTTCTACCGTGTGGACCCGCGTCTGGAGTCCGAGGGCGCGAGCTACCAGGACCTGATCGACGCGGCGCACGCCCAGGGCATCAAGATCTACCAGGACGTCGTGTACAACCACTCGTCCCGCTGGGGCGCAGAAGGGCTGTTCACCCCGACCGTGTACGGCGCACGTGACGCGCAGTGGAGCTGGTACTACGACGAGCCCGTCGCGGGCAAGGAGTACGACCCGCTCGAGGAGGACGCCGACGGCTCGACGTACAACGGTGACCTGTGGTCCTCGACGCAGCCCGCGGGCCAGAACTGTGCCAGCTGGGGGGTCCCGGTCGGCTACTCGGCCGAGGGCTTCCGGACGTACAGCTGCCAGTGGCCCAACGCGACATCCGGCATGTTCCCGTCGAACCTCTACCACCCCTGCTGGATCGGGAACTGGGAGGGCAAGGACGCCCAGGACTGCTGGATCCACGAGGACCTCGCGGACTTCAACACCGAGAACGAGCAGGTGCAGGACTACCTGATCGGCGCGTACAACAGGTACATCGACATGGGCGTCGACGGTTTCCGTGTCGACACCGCGGTCCACATCCCCCGCGTCACCTGGAACCGGGTCTTCCTGCCCGCGATCCAGGAGCACGCGGTCGCGACGCACGGGGAGAAGGGCAAGGACTTCTACGTGTTCGGCGAGGTCGCGCAGTTCGTGCACGACAAGTGGAACCGCGGGTCCGTGAACCACTCGGCGCCGTTCTACACGTGGGACGAGCGCAAGGAGTACTCGCTCGACGACGTGGTCGCCGCGGCCGAGCAGTTCCAGTACGAGAACCTCATGGGGCCGGCGAACCAACCGACGAGCACCAACGCGACCCTGGTCGGGAACACGTACCACGCGCCCGACCGCTCCAAGGCGTCGGGCATGAACATCATCGACATGCGCATGCACATGAACTTCGACGACGCCTCGAACGCCTTCTGGTCCGGCAAGGACTCCGACGACGTCACGAACGACGCGACGTTCAACGCGGTCTACGTGGACAGCCACGACTACGGGCCCGGGAAGTCCCAGACCCGGTTCGCCGGAGGCACCGACGCATGGGCCGAGAACATGAGCCTCATGTGGACGTTCCGCGGCATCCCGACCCTCTACTACGGCTCGGAGATCGAGTTCCAGGCGGGCCAGAAGATCGACTGCGGCCCGACGTGCCCGCTCGCGACGACCGGGCGCGCCTACTACGGCGACCACCTGGCGGGGACGGTCGTGGCGAGCGACTTCGGGGTCGTCTCGTCGGCCACGGGGGCGGTCGCGACGACGCTCCGGCAGCCGTTGGTCAAGCACGTCCAGCGCCTCAACCAGATCCGTCGCGCGGTCCCGGCGCTCCAGAAGGGGCAGTACTCGACCGAGG
Organism: Oerskovia douganii; assembly: GCF_015142735.1. Classification (GTDB taxonomy): domain Bacteria; phylum Actinomycetota; class Actinomycetes; order Actinomycetales; family Cellulomonadaceae; genus Oerskovia; species Oerskovia douganii. Next base: position 193,243 of record NZ_JACSPN010000005.1, read on the forward strand.
GCGTCTCCGGGGGGATCGCGTACAAGAAGCGGTTCACCGAGGGTTCCGTGGACTCGTTCGTCCTGGTCGCGGTGAGCGGTTCGGCGACGTTCGCCGGCATCCCGAACGGCACCTACGTGGACGCCGTGACGGGGGACCGCAAGGTCGTCACGGGCGGCTCGCTCGCGGTGCCGGTCAGCGGCAAGGGCAACATGCGCGCCTACGTGCTCGAGCTGCCGGGCAACCCGGCACCGGGCAAGGTCGGTGAGGCGGGTCCGTACCTGAAGTCGCGGCGGTGGGGCGGGGGCCGTCGCCCGGCGGCCCCCGCCCGACCCGGCGCGGGCGCCGCCGGGCGAGCGGTTGACACCGCTGTCAACGGTGCAGGATCGTTCATCGGACCGTCAGACCACCGACCCCTCCCCGCCCAGGAGTCCCGATGCCGCACCCCGCCCCGCACGTCCTCGTCGTCGGAGAGGCGCTCGTCGACCAGGTCGCTCGTGCCGACGGCACGAGCGACGAGCACCCCGGCGGCAGCCCCGCGAACGTCGCCCTCACGCTCGGGCGCCTCGGGCGCGAGGCACGGCTGGCGACACACGTCGGGCGCGACGAGCGTGGCGAGCGGGTCCGCGCGTGGCTCGCCGACTCGGCGGTGACCCTCACCCCGGGGTCCGACGGCGCCACCGCCACGAGCGTGGCCCGAGCGGTCCTCGACGGGTCGGGGGCCGCGACGTACGACTTCGCGATCACGTGGGACCTGGCCCCCGGCACCGCGGCGTCCGACGGGACGCTCGCCGTCCACACGGGCTCGATCGCGGCCGTCCTCGAACCGGGTGCGAGCAAGGTCCACGACCTGATCCTCGCCGCGCGCGAGCGGGCGACCGTCACGTACGACCCGAACGCCCGCCCCAGCCTCATGGGCACGCCGGAGGCCGCGCTGTCGCGGATCGAGCCGCTCGTCGCGTCCGCCGACGTCGTCAAGGTCAGCGACGAGGACGTCGAGTGGCTGTACCCGGGCCTGGACCCGGTCGAGGTCGCCCGCCGGTGGGCCGGGCGGTCCGGAGCGGGGCCCTCCGGTGCCGGGCCGTCCCAGGACGACCGGGGCCCGGCGGTCGTGGTCGTGACGTTCGGCGGCGAGGGCGCGGTGGCGGTGTGCGCCGCGGGCGAGGTGCGCGTGGCCGCGCCCCGGGTCGAGGTCGTGGACACGGTGGGGGCCGGTGACACCTTCATGGGCGCTCTGATCGACGGGCTCTGGGAACGGGACCTCCTGGGGGCCGACCGGCGCGAGGCGCTGCGGGCGATCGATCTGCCGACGCTGACCGCGGTCCTCGAACGGTGCGTGGCCGCGGCCGCGGTCACGGTCTCTCGTGCGGGCGCGAACCCGCCCCGGCGGGACGAGCTCGCAGCCCGCTGAGGCGGGGTCACGCCGCCCCGATCGCCTCCTCGACCCCCAGCTCGAGCAGCAGCCGCCGCCGGAAGTCCCCGAAGCCGGGCACGCCGCGTCGCCGGGGCCTCTCGAACGGCACCTCGAGCTCGACCCCGACCTTCCCGTCCTGGAGCACCGCCACGCGGTCGGCGAGCAGGATCGCCTCGTCGACGTCGTGCGTCACGAGCAGCACGGCGGGCTGGTGCTCGTGGCACAGCTCGGCCACGAGCGCCTGCATCTTGATGCGGGTCAGGGCGTCGAGCGCCGCGAACGGCTCGTCGAGCAGCAGCAGCCGGGGGTTGCGCACGAGCGCCCGGGCGAGCGCCACCCGCTGCGCCTCTCCCCCGGACAGCGTCGTGGGCCACGCGGCCTCGCGCCCGCCGAGGCCCACCTCGGCGAGCGCCGCCGAGGCTGCGGCGCGCCGGTCGCGCGTGGACCGCTGCCCGAGGATCACGTTGGACCCGACGCGCTTGGACGCCACGAGCCGGGGCTCCTGGAACACGACGGTGCGCTCGGCCGGGGCCTCGACGGTCCCGGACTCGTGCTCCTCGAGTCCCGCGAGGATGCGCAGCAGCGTCGTCTTGCCGCTCCCGCTGGCCCCGAGCAGCGCGACGAACTCACCGGGTCGCAAGGTCAGGGAGAAGTTCTCCAGGATGGTCCGGTCGCCGTACGACTTCCCGACGCCCCGGACCTGCACGGTCGGCGCGGTCGGCGCGGTCGGCGCGGCGAGGTCCGGCACGGTCGGTACGCTCATGACTTTCTCCCGAGTCGCTTGTAGGGCAGCAGGACGCGTTCGAGACCGCGCACGACGAGGTCGACCGACAGCCCCCACACCGCGTAGATCAGGACGCACACGACGAGGACGTCCATCTGGAAGTACTGCTGCGCGGAGACCATGAGGAACCCGATGCCGCGCGGCGCGTTGGACATCTCCGCGACGATGAGCGCGAGCAGCGACACCGACAGCGAGACGCGCAGCCCCACGAGGACCGACGGGATGGCCTCGGGCAGGATCACGTGCCGCACGAGCCCCAGCCCGCGCAGCCCGAACACCTTGCCAGCCTCCAGGATCTTGCGGTCGACGTTCCGCACGCCGCTGTGGGTGTTGAGGTAGAGCGGGAACAGCGCGGCGGCCGCGATGATGATGATCTTGGGCCGTTCGTCGATCCCGAACCAGAGGATGAGCAGCGGCGCGATCGCGAGGAACGGGATGGTGCGCAGCATCTGGAGCGTGGGGTCGAGGAGCTGGTCGCCCAGGCGGAACAGCCCGGCGACGACGCCGAGCGTGAGCCCGAGCAGCCCACCGACCGCGAAGCCCACGGCCACGCGTCCGAGCGAGACCGACAGGTTCTCCCAGAGCACGCCCGTGCTGACGAGCTCGACGAACGCCGAACCCACCTGCCAGGGGGCGGGGAACTGCTTCTCGTCGATCCAGCCCTGGGCCGAGCCCAGGAACCAGAGCGCGAGGATCGCGGTGGGCACCGAGGCGCGCAGCAGGACGTCGCGCGGTGACCGCTTCTTCCTGCCCGACGCCGTCGCGCCCGCCCGCGGCCCGTCCGCGCCCGGGACGGTGGTCGGCACCGTCCCGGCGGCTGCCGCTGCACCCACCGGGGACGCCTCCGCGAGGGCGCGCGACGTCGTCGTGCCGGCGGTCACTCGACGCCCCACGTGCTGACGTCGAAGGCCTTCGGGGCGGCGCCGGAGCCGACGAGGAAGTCGAGCGTGGACTGCACGGTCTTGAGCCCGTCCGGGTCGATCGCCTGCGTGCCGTACTGCCAGAGCTCGGCCTCCTTGACGACCTCGACGGGCGAGCCGGTCGCCTCGAAGACCCACTGGGCGTAGGCGTCGTGGTCGGCCTCGATCTTGGCGACGCCTGCCTCGGTGACCTCCCAGACCGCGGCGGCGAGCTCGGGGTTCGCCTCGTAGGTCTCGCGCGAGGTGAGGGAGACGCTCGTCGCGAGCAGGTCGGGGTCGTCCTCGCTGGCCTTGGACAGGACCGGGAAGTCGTTCTGGAGGCGCCAGATCCCGGCCGTGGTCGCCGGGACCGGGACCGCGTCGATGTCGCCGCGCTGGAGCGCGGGCAGGGCGTCGGCGAACAGGAGGTTGACGAGCTCGACGTCGTCGAGGACCCCCGCGCGCTCGAGGACCGCGCGGCCGTACTTGTCGAAGTTGGAGCCGAACTGGAGCCCGACCTTCTTGCCCGCGAGCTGGTCGATCGTCGTGACGCCGCCGGTCCTGGTGAGGAACCAGATGTCGGAGGAGGGCTTGGCGATCACGAGCGCCGGGACGTCGAGGCCGCTCGCCCTGGTCTGGGTCGCGGGCGTGTCGCCGATGAAGCCGACCTGGATGTCGCCCGTCTGGAGGGCCTGGACCACGGGCGGCCCGTTGTTGAACCCGACGAAGCCCTCGTACTCGAACCCGTGGTCGGCGAGGATCTCGTCGGCGATCCCGGTCTCGACCGCGTACCCGAACGGCCCGGTCGCGACGGGCGTCTTGCCCGCGACGCCGTTCCAGGGCCCGCCCGTCGTGAGGGGCGCGAGCTCGGCGGCGGCCGACCCGTCGCCCGAGGGCGCTGCGGCCTCCGACGTGGAGCAGGCCGCGAGCACGGCGACGAGGGCGACGGACGCCAGGGCGGCGAGGGTGCGGTTCCGGCTCATGAGGGGGCTCCTTGGAGGTGGGTCGTGGTGCTGTCGGGGTGGTCGGTGGTCGTGGTCGGGGCGAGCGCTGCCGCGCGGTGGTAGTCGACGTCGGAGGACAGGACCGCGGCGGCAGTCGCGCCCGCCTGCGGGACGGTCGAGGCGCCGGCCGCCCCGGTGCCCTGGTCGCTGCGCTGCCCTCGCGGTGCGCGACGCCACCCGACCCGGTCCCGGTAGAGGCCCAGGAGGTCGCGGTCGAGCAGGTCGGCCTCGTCGAGGAACGGTGAGCCGGCCGGTTCGGGGGTACGCGACGGGGACACGAAGATCGCGTCCTCGGGGCAGTACGCCTCGCACTGGAAGCAGGTCTGGCAGTCCGAGTGCCGCGCGATGGTGGGCACCCCGCCGTCGACGGCCTCGAAGACGTTGGTCGGGCAGATCCGCACGCAGATGTCGCACGACGTGCAGCGTGCGGCGTTGAGGATCTCGATCACGACGCCTCCTCGGCTCGGGTCGGTGGGGTGGGAGCGGCGTACGGCGCCCCGGCGTCGCCGGTCACGGGTGGCTCCGGGTCCGGGACCACCCACAGGTCGCGCAACCCGCCCGTGAGCAGGCGCCGGGCCTGCTGCGGGTCGGCGTCGGGGAAGTCGGTGCGCGTGTGCATGCCGCGGGTCTCGGTGCGGTGCAGCGCCGTGCGGTTCGCCCAGCGGGCCATCGCGAGCATGCCCGCCGTCTCGCGCGTGCGGATCGCCTCGGCGCCGCGCACCGCGGCCGGCACCAGCTCGGTGCCCGCGCGGTCCCACAGGTCGTCGAGCGTGTCGAGCGAGCGCACGAGGCCCTGGTGGTGGCGGAAGACCGACTTGTCGATGGGCAGCATCTCGTCGCGGACCGCCGCCGTGATCTCGCGCCACGAGCCCTCCCCGGCCGGGGCCGACCGTGGGGGGTGCGCGGCGTCGTCGGGCCGCAGACCCACCGTGCCCGTGGGCTCGAGGCGCAGCCCGCGAGAGGACGGGCCGCGGTCCGCTGCGAGAGCGGCGGCCGCACGGCCCGACCACGTGCCCGTCGCCACGGCCCACGCGAGGTTGGGGCCGCCCGCGCCGGTCGCGGCACCGACCACGCGGTCGCGCGCCGCGACGTCGCCCGCCGCGAACAGACCCGGGACGCCGGTCCACGCGTCGCGGTCCAGGACGTGGACGCCGCCCGTGCCGCGCACCGTGCCCTCCTGGACCCAGTCCATGGGGAAGCGCTCGGTGAACGGGTCGACGCCCAGCTTGTCCGTGACCATGAAGAAGTTGGGCATGGCGGCGCGCAGGGTCGGGCGGACCTCCGGTCCGAACTGCGTGAACTGGGCCGTGATCGTGCCGCGCAGCGAGGCCGCCAGGAGCTCGGCGCGGCTCTTGTGCAGGTTCTCGTACGCGATGGGCACGCCCTGGTGGTCCCAGTAGGACGCGGTGACGAAGAAGCCGTTCTTGTCCATCGAGGTGCCGAACGGGACCATGCCGTAGAAGTTGGAGAACTCCATGCTCGACAGGTGCGCGCCCACCTCGGCGGCCATCAGGTGACCCTCGCCCGTGTTGACGTCGCCGCCCAGGGAGTGGGACTTCCAGGTGGTGCCGCCCGTCGCGAGCACGACGGCGCCGCTCGCCACGCGCCAGGCACGCCCCGTCTGGCGCTGGTAGCCCTGGGCGCCCGAGACGACGCCCGCGCCGTCGACCAGGAGCTCGAGCGCGGGGCTGTGGTCGAGGACCGTGACCCCGTTCTTCTTGACCTTGCCGCGCAGGAAGCGCAGGTAGTCGGGGGACGAGCCCGAGAACGACCGCTCGCCGGGGCGGCGCGCGAAGGGGTTCGGGGCTGGGGCGGTGCGGGCTCCGCCTGCTGCCGGGCGCGAGCGACGCGTGCGCTCGTACCCCCACTCCTCGATGAGCGCGGTGCGGTACCAGGCCTCGTCGAGCACGTCGTTGGTCCAGTCGCGGTCGGTGAGGTAGCCGCCCTGCTCCTCGCGCGGCGTGATCTCCTCGTCGCGGCGGTCCGCGTCCGGCGGGACGAGCCAGTGCCCGACGCCCGCCGTCGCCGCGACGCCGCTCGTGCCGCAGTAGCCCTTGTCGACCAGGACGACGCTCGCGCCCTGCTCGGTCGCGGTGATCGCGGACCACGTCGCGGCCGGTCCGCCGCCGATCACGAGGACGTCGGCGTGCAGCAGGAGGTGGTCGGCCGAGTCCTCGACGAGCGTAGGACGTGGTGCGCGCTGCGGGGCGCGAGGCGGGACGCGGCGCGGCGCTCCGGGGACGGAGGGGGGCGTGGGCACAGCCATGAGGGGTCGCTTTCGGGGGGCCGCGACCTGGTCGCGGGTGCACAGGCGCGCCGGAAGGGCCGGCGCAGGGGGGCTGGTTCGTCCGGTCAGACGGGACGACAGCGACAGCCCGGCGCGGTGGCGCGCACCAGGTGGTGCGCGCGGTGCGTCGGCTCGGTGTGCATGGGAGTGACGCTAGTTGAACTGGACCGAAACGGTCCAGATTGGGCTGGTGGCTGAGACAAGGTTGCGCAGTGTTAACGCACGCAGGTCGACGCACGCGACGACCCCGGCCCGTCGAGCGCGGCCGGGCCCCTCAGAGGTCCGCGGTGCCACCCGGGCCGGCCGCTCCGCCCCGCAGCTCGACCTCGTCGCCGAACGGGCGCGTGACCCACGCCTCCGAGTCCCCCACGAGGTGTGCGACGTCGTCGGGCAGCGCGCCCGACGCGATGTCCGCGATCGTGACGTGCTCCAGGACCGAACGCATCGCGACCCGCAGCGCGACCCACGTCTGCCGGAGCGCCGCCGCGGACGGCGCGTACGACGTGTCCTCCGGCTGGACCCCCGCGACGTTCGCGAGCGGACCGTCGATCGCACGGATCACGTCCGCGACCGCGATCCGCGACGGGTCCGCCGCCAGACGGAAGCCCCCGTCGGCGCCCCGGCGGCTCTCGACCAGGCCCGACCGCCGCAGCTGGTTGAGGATGCCCAGGAGGAAGGACCCCGGGATGCCCTGCGCCCTGCCGACGCGCTCAGCCGTCACGAACCCCTCGTCGCGGGCGACGGCGAGCTCCACGCACGCGCGGACGGCGTAGTCGATCTTGGCGGTGATGCGCATGGGCACAGTATGCCGACGCGATGTTTCCGGGCGTGCAGGTATGTCGGGTGAAGAGGGTCACGGCGCCGGGCCCGGCCCGGGGTTCGGCCCGGGCGCCCGAGGTGTGGCAGGGTGCAGCGGTGACCTCCTACCGGGTGAGCCTCGTCGTCGGGATGCTGCGCCCCGGCGCGTCCCCGGAAGCCGTGCTGCCCGCGGCCGCGGCCGCAGCGCGCGAGGTGACGGAGGTCGAGGCCTACGACCTGGGGATCGTGCGCGGCGAGGCCCGCGTCACCGTGCGCTACCTCGCCGATGACGACGACCGGGCCGCCGAGATCGCGCGCGCCGTCCGTGCCGCCGCCGGCGCGCTCGTCGAGGTCGGCGGCGCGGTGTTCACCCGACGCTACGGCCCGAGGTGGCACCCCGTGCCGGGCGGCATCCACCGCTGACCTGCACCGGCGCCCCGCTCCTTCTCACGACGCGGACGGCGTGCAGCACCGGCCCGGGCTCGGACGCGATCCGCGCGGGGAGACCGTAGGTTGGACACATGCTTGCCGCCTACGTGACGCACTTCGACCAGCAGGACCCGCTCGCAGGACTGACCGTCGGAGAGCGACCCGCTCCCGAACCCCGGGAGAACTGGTCCGTCGTGGACGTCCGGGCCGCGAGCCTCAACCACCACGACCTGTGGTCGCTGCGCGGCGTCGGGCTCCGTGCCGAGCAGCTCCCCATGATCCTCGGCACCGACGCCGCGGGCGTCGCCCCCGACGGGACCGAGGTCGTCGTCCACGGCGTGATCGGCGCCGACGGGCACGGCGTGGGCCCGGCCGAGTCCCGGACGCTCCTCTCGGAGAAGTACCAGGGGACGCTCGCCGAGCAGGTCGTCGTCCCCACCAAGAACCTGGTCCCCAAGCCGCCGGAGCTCACCTTCGTGGAGGCGGCCTGCCTCCCGACGGCGTGGCTCACCGCCTACCGCATGCTCTTCACCGTCGCGCGGCTCGCCCCGGGCGACCGCGTGCTCGTGCAAGGAGCGGGCGGCGGGGTCGCGAGCGCGGCGACGCGCCTCGCGAGCGCGGCCGGTGTCGAGGTGTTCGTGACCTCGCGGTCCTCGGCCAAGCGGGCGCGAGCCCTGCAGCAGGGGGCGTCCGCGGTGCTCGAGCCCGGCGCCCGCCTGCCCGCACGGGTCGACGCCGTGATCGAGACCGTCGGGCAGGCGACCTGGTCGCACTCGATGAGGTCGGTCCGGCCCGGCGGGACCGTGGTCGTCGCCGGGGCGACCTCGGGAGACGCGAGCCCCGCCGAGCTCTCCCGGATCTTCTTCCAGGAGATCACCGTGCAGGGCGTCACCATGGGGTCGCGCGAGGACCTCGCGGCCCTGCTGCGGTTCCTCGCCCGGACCGACGTCCGCCCGACCGTCGACGAGGTCCTTCCCCTGGCCCAGGCCGCGGCCGGCCTCGCACGGCTCGACGCCGGGGAGCAGTACGGGAAGATCGTGCTCACGACATGAGCGACGGCGAGGACCGGTCGGTCCGGGGCAGTCCCGCGCGGACCCCGCGCACCGCAGCCGGACGTGAGGGCGGCTCCGGGCCGGAGGCCGGTGCTGCCGGCCGCGACGCCGCTGCTGCCGGCCCCGATGCCGGTGGCGACGCGAACCGCGGTGGTGGGACTGACCGTGGCGACGCGAACCGCGGTGGTGACCCGAACCGCGGTGGTGACCGGGACGACGCCGTCGAGCCTCGAGCTGATGTCGTCGCCAGGCGGCCGTCCCCGGCCGGGCCCCGGGGTGACGACCCGCGCCCCGCCGGGTCCGCAGGGTCGCACGAGTGGACGGGCTCGGCCCGGGTCGCCGGTGCACGACGTCGCGCCCGGGGTGCATCGCCCCGGACCCTGACGCTCGCGTCGTTGCGCTCGCCCCTGTCCGTGGACGCGCCGTCCTCCCCTGCCCGCCCCCGCACGCCCTCGACACCGCGACCGCGTCCGCAGCGCGGGCGGTGGGAGGAGGACGTGCTCGGCCCGGACTACCGGCGCCTGACCCTCACCCTCACCCCCGACGACGAGGGCGACGTCGTCGCGACCCTCGTCCGCTACGACCCACCGACCGACGAGGCCGTCCGACCGGTGCGCGCGGTGTTGTACGTCCACGGCTGGAGCGACTACTTCTTCCAGACCGAGCTCGCCGAGTACTGGCACTCCCAGGGCGCGGCATTCTTCGCGCTCGACCTGCGCAAGTACGGGCGCAGCCTCCGACCGCACCAGACCCCCGGGTACATGGAGCACCTCCACGAGTACGACGAGGACCTCGAGACCGCGCTCGCCGTCATCCACACCGAGCTGGGGACGCACGCAGCGGTCATGCTGAACGGGCACTCGACGGGTGGCCTCACCGGCGTCCTCTGGGCGAACAGGAACCCAGGCCGACTGCGGGGGCTCGTCCTGAACAGCCCGTGGTTGGAGCTGCAGGGGTCGTCGACCGTCCGGACCGTGTCGACCCCCGCGATCCGTCAGCTCGCACGGTTCCAGCCCAAGGCTCCCCTGCCGAACATCGACGCGGGCTACTACGCGCGCACCCTGCGTGACCTCGAGAGCGGTGGCTGGGAGTTCAACCCCGCCTGGCGACCGGTGCCGTCGTTCGCGGTGCGGGCCGGCTGGCTGCGCGGGATCATCGAGGGCCACGCGACGGTCGCAGCAGGGCTCTCCGTCGCGTGCCCGATCATCGTCCTGACGTCCGACCGGACCATCATCAGTCCGCGCTGGAGCGAAGACATGCGCCAGGCGGACATCGTGCTCGACGTCGAGCTCCTCGCCCGGCGCGCACCGCACCTGGGACCCGTGGTCACGATCGCCCGCATCCCCGGAGGGATCCACGACCTGACCTTGTCGCGACCGGCACCGCGCGCGCGGTACTACGCCGAGATCACACGGTGGCTCGCGGGATACGGCTGGAGCTGAGCGATTCGGGGTGTCCCCGTCCCAATGCGCCGGCTGACGCACCCGCACGCTCCGGACAGGTCCAAGACCCCGCCCCCCCTGGGGCTGTGGGGTGTTGGGGGTATGCCAAAGGGGCTCTTCCCAGTTGAGGGTGTAGGTCGGGTTCGCGTGGCGTTGCGGGGGTAGGGGTCGAGGTCTCCCTGAGGATGGAAGTTCTCACACTGCCCATCCGGGAAGACCTCGACATGGTTGACGCTACCTTCACGCCTCCTGATCTGACGACGTTCGCTCGGTTGGACGAGCTCGGTCTCGTGGTGACCGGGCAGTGTCTGAGACCCGACCGGGCGATCCTGGAGTGCCGGGTCGCCGTGCCGGAACCGTGGTGCCAGGAGTGCGGCTGCGCCGGCCTGGTCCGCGACACGGTCGTGCGGGAGCTCGCGCATGAGCCGTTCGGGTGGCGCCCCACCCTGCTGGTGGTGCGGCTGCGCCGCTACAAGTGCACCGGCTGCGCTCGGGTCTGGCGCGAGGACCTCACCGCCGCGGCTGAGCCTCGTGCTCGGTTGTCGCGGCGAGGACTGCGGTGGGCGCTGGAAGCACTCGTGGTCGGTCACCTCACGATCACCAGGATCGCGACGGCGCTCGGGGTCGCGTGGGACACCGCCAACGACGCTGTCCTGGCCGAAGGCAGACGCGTGCTGATCGATGACCCCACCCGGTTCGACGGCGTCGCCGTGCTCGGCGTGGATGAACACGTCTGGCGTCACACCCGGCGCGGGGACAAGTACGTGACCGTCATCATCGACCTCACCCCGATCCGTGACGGGACCGGGACCTCGCGGCTGTTGGACATGGTCGAGGGCCGCTCCAAGCAGGTGTTCAAGACCTGGCTCGCCGGCCGCCCCGCCCAGTGGCGGGACGGGGTCGAGGTCGTCGCGATGGACGGGTTCACGGGGTTCAAGACCGCCGCGGCTGAGGAGCTCCCGACCGCGACCGCGGTCATGGATCCCTTCCACGTCGTCCGGTTGAGCGGTGACGCGCTGGATCGTTGCCGCCGCCGGGTTCAGCAGGACCTTCACGGTCACCGCGGCCGCGCCGACGATCCGCTCTACCGGGCCCGGCGGACCCTTCACACCGGGGCCGGGCTCCTGACCGACAGGCAGCGCTCCCGGATCAACGACCTGTTCGCCGGTGACGAGCACGTCCAGGTCGAGGCGACCTGGGGCATCTACCAGCGGATGATCGCCGCCTACCGCGAACCCGACCGGGTCAAGGGCCGCATCCTGATGCAGGCCCTGATCGACTCCATCAGCTCGGGCGTCCCAGCCGCCCTGACAGAGGTCATCACGCTCGGGCGGACCTTGAAGAAGCGCGCGGCCGACGTGCTGGCCTACTTCGACCGCCCCGGCACGAGCAACGGGCCCACGGAGGCGATCAACGGCCGCCTCGAACACCTGCGCGGCTCCGCCCTGGGCTTTCGCAACCTCACCAACTACATCTCCCGCAGCCTCCTCGAGGCCGGCGGCTTCAGACCCCGACTACACCCTCAAATCGGATGAGCCGCCAAAGGCCCACCCCGTGAGGGGTGGGCCTTTGGTGAATGGTTGTCCGGCGGCGACCTACTCTCCCACCCCGTCT
>NZ_JACSPN010000060.1 GCF_015142735.1 Oerskovia douganii
TGTACCCGGCCAGGAGGTTGGTTACAGCCGGCTGATCGGGGGTTGCCCGCCGAGGGCTTGGTGGCGACGTTGGGTGTTGTAGTACTCGAGCCAGGGTGCCAGGGCTGCGGTCCGTTCGTCGTTCGAGGTGAAGACTTGTCTGTAGGCCCATTCGGTGGCCAGGGTGCGGTTGAGTCTTTCGACCTTCCCGTTCTGCCAGGGGCAATGCGGCTTGATGAACTTTTGCTCGATGCCGTGGGCGGCGCACAGATCCCGCAGCGACCAGCGGTAGGCCCACGCGTTGTCCGTCATGAGGCGTTCGATCCGGGTGATGCCGCGGGTGGCGAAGTAGCCGATCGCGCGGGTCAGGAATTCGGCGCAGGTGGTGCCCTTTTCGTCGGGGAGGATCTCGGAGTACGCCAGCCTGGAGTGGTCGTCCACGAGTGAGTGGACGTAGTCATACCCGGTCCCGTGCTTGCGGTCTCGGTTGTCGTTCTCGGCACCGCGGCCGTGGGCTCGCCACCCGCCGCCGTCCGGGATGCGCCCGAGTTTCTTGACGTCCATGTGCACCAGTTCGCCCGGCCGGTCACGTTCGTAGCGCACGGTGGTCGCTTTGGAGGCCCGCAGGCGATCGCCCGTCATCGGGTCCAGCACGGCCAGGTGCGGCATGTGGTGGCGCGCCAGGACCCGAGAGACCGTGCGGGGCGCCACGCCGAGCTCGGCCGCGATCTGGTCCCGCCCACGCCGCTGCTCCCGGCGCAGGGCCACGACCCTGGCCTCTGTCTCGGCGCTCGTCCTGGTCGGACTGTGGTGCGGGCGCGAGGACCGGTCAGCCAAGCCGGTCTCGCCCTCGGTAGCGAATCGATGCAGCCAGTGCCGCACTGTCTTGCGTGAGACGCCCATCGCCGCAGCAATGTGGGCCTGCTTCCAACCATCCCTGCGGCGCTCGACGATCAACATCCTGCCGCGAACGGTCAGACGGGCATTAGCGTGGGACACGAGGACCTCCGGGTTGTGAAGACTTCGACATCTCCACTAAGCCCGGAGGTCCTCCCT
>NZ_JACSPN010000061.1 GCF_015142735.1 Oerskovia douganii
CGGTGGGGTGCAGGGGCGCCGTAGATGGTCGACGTCGCGAGCTCAGGCGCCCCGGCTGCGCTCTGCCTGCTGGGCCATCTCGTCGCCCTCCAGGGCTTCCCAGGTCTCGCGGTAGCCGCTCTGGAACGCGTCGGGCATCGACGCGAGGACGTCGGCGTCGGGGTGGCGGCGGTCGTGGTGGTGGTCGCTGGTGGCGGCGGTGGCACCGTCGTTGAACGCCTCGACTGCCTCGACGGCCCGGGCCAGCGTCGGGAAGAACGAGAGCCAGGCGGTCGACGCGCCCAGGAACTCGTCGGGGCGCACGACCCACCGGCGCTCAGGGGTCTCGAACTCGTCGCGCTCGATCCACTGCGTCACGAGCTCGGCGTCCACGCGGTAGACGCCTGCCTCGAGCCGGGTGCGGTTCGCGGTCATGATGTACCCCTTAGGTTCCTGCTAGTCGATTGCTAGCAACTTGCTAGCAACTATATAGATGGGGTGTCGCGGTGGCAACCCCTGGCGCTCGATGGTGTGCCGCGTACATCGCGTCCCCTTGCTGACCTGCGGGAATGTTGCCCGTGAGTCTGTAGCCGGCCTTTCGAGCTCGAGCGTCGACCGCGCACACGCGACACGGGCCGCGAGCGCCGGGGGTCGGGTTGGTTCTCTCGATCTGTGGGGGATGGGCCGGACATGGCGACGGCGCCCCTGCACCTGGTGGGTGCGGGGGCGCCGGGGGTGCGGTCAGCGGAACTGGTCGAGTGAGCCGCTGAGGTAGGCGACGAGCCGGAGGGCGTCGGGGTGGTCGGGCAGGTGGATGGTCCCGGCGCGGTGCTGGGCGATGAGGTCGGCGCCGATGCGCTGGAGGGTGGCCATGAAGGCGTGGGAGACCTTGACGGCCCCGTCGCCGTCGACGAGCGAGCCGCTGAGCCCGGGGGAGTAGCCGCCGACCGCGAGCGCGAGCTGGTGCGCGTGGTCGCTGTGGCGGGCCTCGCCGTGCAGGGCTGCGGCCTAGGTGTCGCTGGTCATCTCGTCGAGCATGAACATGTGGGTCCCC
>NZ_JACSPN010000062.1 GCF_015142735.1 Oerskovia douganii
CTAGGTGTACCCGGCCGCGACGTTGGTTACAGCCGGCTGGTCGGCGGGAGTCCACCGAGGGCTTGGTGGCGGCGTTGGGTGTTGTAGTACTCGATCCAGGGTGTCAGAGCGGCGGCCCGTTCGGCGTTCGAGGTGAAGACCTGCCGGTATGCCCACTCGGTGGCCAGGGTGCGGTTGAGACGCTCGACCTTGCCGTTCTGCCAGGGGCAGTGGGGCTTGATGAACTTCTGCTGGATGCCATGCTGGGCGCAGATCTCGCGCAGCGACCAGCGGTAGGCCCACGCGTTGTCCGTCATGAGGCGTTCGATGCGGGGGATGCCGTGGTCCGCGAAGTAGTCGAGCGCGCGGGCCAGGAACTGGGCGCAGGTGGCGCCTTTCTCGTCGGGCAGTATCTCGGAGTAGGCCAGGCGAGAGTGGTCGTCGATCAGGGAGTGCACGTAGTCGTAGCCGGGGCCGTTCACGCGATCGCGGGGGATCGCGCGTCCGTGGGCGCGCCATCCGCCGCCGTCAGGTATCCGGCCGAGTTTCTTGACGTCCATGTGGACCAGCTCGCCGGGCCGGTCGCGCTCGTAACGAACCGCGGTCTGCTTTGAGGACCGCAGGACATGGCCGGTCATCGGGTCGAGTGCGGCCAGGTGAGGTATCGCATGGCGGGCCAGGACTCGAGAGACGGTCCGGGCCGGGACCCCGGTCTCGGCGGCGATCTGGTCTCGCCCGCGCCGCTCGGCCTGACGCAGCGCCACGACCTTGGCCTCGACCTCGGGCGCGGTCTTTGTCGGGCACCGGTGCGGGCGCGAGGACCGGTCGGCCAGGCCGGACTCGCCCTCGGTAGCGAACCGGTGCAACCAGTACCGGACGCACTTGCGGGAGACGCCCATCGCCGCCGCGATGTGGGCCTGCTTCCAACCATCACGACGACGTTCGACGATCAACATCCTGCCGCGAACGGTCAGGCGGGCATTAGCGTGGGACACGAGGACCTCCGGGTTGTGAAGACTTCGACATCTCCACTAAGCCCGGAGGTCCTCCCT
>NZ_JACSPN010000063.1 GCF_015142735.1 Oerskovia douganii
GGGTCCACCATCGCGGCGACCCGGCAGAACGTCGCGGCCGACGGCACCCGCCGCACGACCCCGACCGCGTCCAACAGGTCCACGTCCAGGTCAGCAGCGACCTCCGCGATCTCGACGAACGTGCGCGCCCCGCAACACGTCGCGAGCAACGCCCACGCCGACCACGCGGGTCCGCCACCGCGTCCAACGCCGCCATCAGACCATCGAGCTGCCCACGCAGCACGCGCTCACGCGCCGTGGGCTGGTCAAGAACAGCAAGGACAGGCGAAGATACATGCACGGGCGCGGCTCCCACAGGTTCTGGACATCAGGCGTAGACACCCAGATCATCCACCACCCCTGGGGCCGCGCCCGCCAACGCATCCCCGCAGGTCACACCCCCTGCACAATCCCCCAGATCAACTTTGCAATCGCCCTGGGACTCAACCCCGCCTGCGCGACGTCTTGTGGATGGCCTACCGCTCGGCCCGCACAAATCCAGGGCGGCGACGGGTCGACTTCCGCGTGCTGCGGGTGCGCAACCAGGCCGGAGCGAGCACGGCCCTTCCTGTGACGCTGTCGCTCGAGCTAGACGCTGGTGACACTGGAGAGCCCGTCGCGACGGTGATGCTTCCTGAAGAGGATTAAAGCCTGTCGAACAACCTCCGTGAGGGTGCCGGCAGCGTCGCTCTCGGACGTCCCTCACCGCCACCGCGGCAT
>NZ_JACSPN010000064.1 GCF_015142735.1 Oerskovia douganii
GAGCTCGAGTCAGGCCGATGGCCCCGGCCGGGTGAGGCACTCATCTCGTCCGCGTTGGTCGATGTGCTCGGGTTCACGTCCTCGACCGGCTCGGTCGACGCGGGTTCTCGCCAGTGGGCTGTCGTCGGAACGTTCCGTACGCGCGGCGCGGTGCCTGAGCTCGAGAGCGGCGTCGTAGCTGCGGCGACCACCGCCGATGTCGCGCGAACGCTCTATGTGACCTCCGAACCCGGACGCGATGTCGCCCGGGTGCAGCAGATCGCACTGAGCATCGTCGCTCCCGCGGCGCTCAATGACGTCTCCGTCCAGGCACCTGACATCCTCGCCGGCCTCCAGGACAGCGTCGGTGAGGACCTCGGTACCTTCGCGGGGAACCTTCTGCTTATCGTCTTGTCGGGCGGTGCTGTCCTGACGGTGATGGTTGTGTCGGCAGACGTCCTCGTGCGTCGGTCCGATCTTGGGCGGCGACGAGCGTTGGGGGCCTCCAGGCAGGCAGTTGCGCTTCTGATCATGACGCAAACTGCCGCCGCAGCGGGCACCGGGGCGATACTCGGGACCGCGATCGGGGCACTAGCCGGCGCGACCTGGGCTACGACGCCTCCGGCGGTGTTTCTCATCGGGACCGCTACGCTGTCTCTTCT
>NZ_JACSPN010000065.1 GCF_015142735.1 Oerskovia douganii
GAGGGTCAGGCGGGGATGATGAGGCCTTCGCCCTGGGTGCGGGCGCGGGCGAGGCGTGCGTCGGCGTCGGCCCAGTTGACGAGGTTCCACCAGGCGGTGACGTAGTCGGCGCGCACGTTCTGGTAGTCGAGGTAGTAGGCGTGCTCCCAGACGTCCAGGAGGACGATCGGGACCAGGCCCAGGGCGATGTTGCCCTGCTGGTCGTAGAGCTGGACGATGATGAGCTTCTTGCCCAGGGTGTCCCAGGCGAGGATGGCCCAGCCCGAGCCCTGGACGCCTGCGGCGACGGCCGCGAAGTGCTTCTTGAACTTCTCGAACGAGCCGAAGTCCTCGGCGATGGCTGCCGCGATGTCGCCGGTGGGCTCGCCGCCGCCCTCGGGGGAGAGGTTGGTCCAGAACGCGGAGTGGTTGACGTGGCCGCCGAGGTTGAACGCGAGGTTCTTCTCGTGGAGGTTGACCGCGGCCAGGTCGCCCGAGTCGCGGGCCTCGGCGAGCTTCTCGAGTGCCGTGTTGGCCCCGGTCACGTAGGCCTGGTGGTGCTTGGAGTGGTGCAGCTCCATGATGCGGCCGGAGATGTGGGGCTCGAGTGCGCCGTAGTCGTACGACAGCTCGGGAAGGGTGTAGACAGCCATGG
>NZ_JACSPN010000066.1 GCF_015142735.1 Oerskovia douganii
GCCCGCATCCGGGCCAGCGGCCCACACAAGACCCCCCGGGGAACGTCCCCGGGGGGTCTTCTCGCGCTCGAGCTCGAAGCCGCGAGCGCCGACCAACACCCCCGCCCTGGCCCGCACCGGCCCGGCCCACCGACCCACGGCCCAGCCCCGGCGCTCGCGGCCCGGGCCGTGGGCCGGGCGTGGCCCGGGCCGGGAGGAAACGCGTCCGCGCGTGAGGTTGTGCTAGCAACGGCTAGCGTGTAACTTCGTACTTGCTAGCAAACCGCTAGCGCTTGCTAGTCAAAGGGGAATCTGACATGCGCAAGACCCGTTCCGTCCTGGCGTTCTGCCGACGTTCTGACCTCGAGCTGTTCGTGGCGATCAACGGCGACACCGCCCCCGCCGAGCGCGACAAGGCCCGCCGCAACGTGCTCATCGACCCGCGTACCGGCCTGACGTCCCACGGCGCCAGCACGGGCGCCCCGGACGTGGCCCACCGCCTGCGGGCCGAGTCCCACGCCGTGCGCGTCGAGCGACTGACCCGCTCGGCCTGAGCCCGCCCGCTGGCCCACCTGGGCCAGCGACTCGCGGCCCCGGCGGGCCGCCCC
>NZ_JACSPN010000067.1 GCF_015142735.1 Oerskovia douganii
GAGGTGTTCTCACCAGGCTGATTTGGCGGTTCCTCGTTGAAGGTGGAGCAGGACGAGGGCTGCTGCGGTGATCTCGGTGGTGCGGTTCGGGTCGAGGGTGATCAGGCGTAGGGCTCGCCAGGTGTTCTTCAGCAGTGCGTTGCCGCGTTCGGCAACGGCTCGCAGGGAGATGAGGATCTTGTCGCGGGACAGGTCATCGACGTGAGCGGCCCTCGTGAGGCGGCGCGGGTGCCGGATCCCGATACCGGCGCCTTGGTAGCCCTTGTCGGTCAGGGTCGGTGTCCCGGCGGCGGCCGCGGGGTAGAGCGCGGGCAGGACGAACCTGCGGGCCGCGGTGATGTCGTGCGTGGACCCGGGGCTCGCCGCCGAGACCCACACGGGGTAGCCGGTCGGGTCGCATAGCACCTGGATGTTGGCGCCGTGACGGTGGTGCTTTCCGGAGTACCAGGACTCGGCGCCGGTCGGGTTGCGCGGTCCGTGCAGCTGCGCGATCGGCACGAGCGTGCCGTCCAGGGCCACGAACGGCCACTGCTCGGTGCG
>NZ_JACSPN010000068.1 GCF_015142735.1 Oerskovia douganii
GCCCGCACCGAACGCCGCCGCGACGAAGCGGCCCAGGCGATCGCCGACGTGATCGAGACCATCCCCGAGGTCCTGTCCGCGCGGTGCGTCGCGACGTACGCGGCCCGCCCCACGGAGCCCGGCACCACGGCGATGCTCGAACGACTCTCGGCACGCGGGGTCCGCGTGCTGCTGCCGGTCCTCGGCGCCGGCCTCCAGCGCGACTGGGCCGAGTTCGACGGCGCGCACGACCTCCAGGTCCGCGCTCCCGGACGCCCCCCGGAGCCGAGCGGCCCTGCCCTCGGTGCTGCGGCCCTCGCCGACGCCGACGTCGTCATCGCCCCGGCACTCGCGGTCGACTCGAACGGCGTCCGCCTGGGGCAGGGCGGCGGCTGGTACGACCGCGCGCTGGAGCACGTGCGGCCCGGCACCAGGGTCATCGCGGTGGTGTTCCCCGAGGAGGTCTACGACGCGAGCGACCGCCCGCTGCCCCTCGAGAAGCACGACCGCACGGTCGACGCGGTCGCGACCCCCCTCGGATGGCGCT
>NZ_JACSPN010000069.1 GCF_015142735.1 Oerskovia douganii
CCAGATGAAACATTACCGAAATTGAAAGACGCTTTGGACAAGGCTGGCTATGATAAGGTATTGAAAGAAATGCAAAAACAATATGATGAGTTCCGACAAGAATAATAATGAATAAAGACAAAGGGGTTGTGACAAAAGACGTGTCACAACCTCTTGTTCCGAATAAACGGTGTTCAAAAGCCAGTTTCTCGGTATTAAGCTAAATATATGTAAAAATGTGGAAAGCCATATTCGCAAAATTTTTCTTACTACTCGAAACTAAGCGGCTATTTCACAACCTCTTGGTAAACGGTGTTCAATCAGCTGACCCTCGGTATTAGCTCAAACAAACGGCAAAATACGAGGAACTATTTTTCCGTTTGTTTCTCTAACAATCAGGTCAAAACGCTGATTTCACAACCTTTCTTTTGCTCTATTACTTCTTGAAGGCTTCTTCCAATATTTCTTCATCTTTTTTCAGTCCATTAAAGATCAAATTCAATATGATAGCCGTAATGCTACTC
>NZ_JACSPN010000006.1 GCF_015142735.1 Oerskovia douganii
TGGAACGACCCCACCTCGGCATCGGCGGCCTACGACCCATCGACCGAATCAACAACGCAACGGGTCAGTACACCTAGGATCCGAGACATGCCCGACGACGCAGCCCCGTCCCCCGCAGAGCTCGCCGCCCTGAAGGCCGCCGCCGCACAGGCAGCCGCCGAGGCGGCCGAGGCGAAGGCCGCCGCGGCACAGGCCGCGCTCGAGGCGGCCGAGGCCGCAGCGGTCGGCACCGCCGGAACCGTCGACACCTCCCCCGCACCGGAGCCCCCCGTGCGTGACGCACCCGCAGACGCTCCGCCGTCGGGCGTGCCCAGCCCGGTCGACGGCCCACCCGAGGCCGCACCGCCGACGCAGGCTCCGCCGTCGGGCGTCCTGGACGGTTACGCCGCCGAGGTCGCCGCGGGCTACGCCTACCAGGGCGGGACGCTCGCGCTCGGGGCGCTGCTCGAAGCCACCGGGAGCGGTGACCCCGTGCCCCGTGCCGACGTCCAGGTCGGGTTCTCGCTCGCGATGCTCAACCGGCACGGGCTCGTCGCCGGGGCCACCGGGACGGGCAAGACCAAGACCCTGCAGGGCATGGCCGAAGGGCTGTCCGACGCCGGGGTGCCGACGTTCGTCGCGGACGTCAAGGGCGACCTGTCGGGGCTCGCGGTGCCCGGGGTGAGCGGCGAGAAGATCCTGGACCGGACCGCGAGCATCGGGCAGGACTGGGAGCCGACCACCTACCCGGTCGAGTTCTACTCGCTCGGCGGGCTCGGCAAGGGCATCCCGATCCGGACGACCGTGAGCGACTTCGGGCCCCTGCTCCTCTCCAAGGTGCTGGGGCTCAACGACACGCAGGAGTCGAGCCTGGGCCTGATCTTCCACTGGGCCGACACGCAGGGCCTCGCGCTGCTCGACCTCAAGGACCTGCAGGCGACCATCGCCTACCTCACCTCGGACGACGGCAAGGCCGAGCTCAAGGGCATCGGCGGGCTCTCCGCGGCCACGGCCGGGGTCGTCCTGCGCGAGATCGTGACGCTCCAGGCCCAGGGCGCGGACGTGTTCTTCGGGGAGCCCGCGTTCGACACGACCGAGCTGCTGCGCGTCGCGGCCGACGGGCGCGGCACCGTCTCGGCGCTCGAGCTGCCTGCCGTCCAGGACCGGCCCGCGCTGTTCTCGACCTTCCTCATGTGGCTGCTCGCCGACCTGTACCAGGACCTGCCCGAGGTCGGCGACCTCGACAAGCCCAAGCTCGTGTTCTTCTTCGACGAGGCGCACCTGCTGTTCACGGGCGCGTCCAAGGAGTTCGTGGCGCAGGTCGTGCAGACCGTGCGGCTCATCCGGTCCAAGGGCGTGGGCGTGTTCTTCGTGACGCAGAGCCCCCAGGACGTCCCGCGCGACGTCCTGGCCCAGCTCGGCAACCGGGTCCAGCACGCGCTGCGCGCCTTCACGCCCGACGACGCCGCGGCGCTGCGAGCAGCCGTGCGGACCTTCCCCACATCGCCCTACGACCTGGAGCAGCTGCTGCAGTCGCTCGGGACGGGCGAGGCCGTCGTCACGGTGCTGACCGAGAAGGGTGCCCCGACGCCGGTCGCGTGGACACGGGTGCGCGCACCCCGGTCCTCGATGGAGCCCGCGCCCGAGGCCGTGATCGACGGGATCGTGGCGGGCTCCCCGCTCGCCGCCCGGTACGCCGTCGCGGTCGACAACGAGTCGGCGTACGAGCTGCTCACGGCACGCATCGCCGCACAGCAGGCCGCGGCCGAGCAGGCCGAGCTCGCCGAGCAGCTCGCCAAGGAGCAGGAGGCCGCCCGGAAGGAGGCCGACCGCGCGGCGAAGAAGGAGTCCGCCGAGCTCGAGAAGATGCGCGCCAAGCTCGAACGGGACGCGGCGCGCTCCGGGGGCGGGTCCCGGACGGCGCCCCGGAAGTCGACCGCGTCGTCGGGGCTCGACAAGTTCCTGGGGTCGATGGCGACGCAGCTCGGCCGGGAGATCACGCGGACGGTGTTCGGGACGCGGAGGCGGTAGGACGCAGACTTCCCGGCTGCCGTCGAGTGCGTGATTCGGCTGCGACTCGCCGGGCGTGTCGCAGCCGAATCATGCACTCAACGAGCCAGGGCCGCCCGCACCCGTCGGATCAGGCGCCCGGGGTGTCGCATCACGTCGTCGGCCGTGACGGTGATGATCAACCAGCCCGCCTCCTCCAGCCGCTGCCGGCGCTCGACGTCACGTCGCCAGGTCCCCGGATCGGTGCGGTGGACGTCCCCGTCGTACTCGATCGCGATCCGGAGCGCCGGGTAGGACATGTCCGGGAGCGCGAGGAAGGATCCTGCCCGGTCCAGGGCGGGCACGTTGACCTCAGGGCGTGGCAGCCCTGCGTCGACGAGGATCATCCGGGTCCGCGACTCCATCGAGGAGTCCGTCCCGGCGACGACGTGACCGATCGCCGCCCGTGCCGCGGCAAGCCCTCTCATCCTGTGGGTGCTCTCGAGGAGCCCGCGCAGCTCGACGATCGAGGCCGCAGGCCCCTTCCGGCGTGTCATGGCGTCTCCGAGGACGACCAGCTCGTTCACGCTCAGCCCGTGCGAGAGGTGCAGCCACGTCTGCGCCGGAGTGGTGACCGGTATCCCGTGCCACGTCGTGACGGCGAGAGCAGGTTGCGTGCAGGTGTGAGCCACCAGGTCCTCACGCTGCGGCCGCAGCTCTCGGCGCGGCACGACGACGTGCAGCCGCTCTCCCGGTCCACCACCCGGCCCGGCGATCGACCGGTCCACCCGCCAGGGCACCTCGATCCCGAGCAGCCGCAGCGCCGTGACGTGGCTGAACGCCGCGGCGGCCGGCAGGATCTCGAGCGCGGCCCGGCACCGAGCGGCGATGCCGTCGATGCTGCCTACCGGCACGCGGACGCCGCGGGTCGGGGCCTCCCACCAGGGCCTGCTGAGGTCGTGGCGTGTCAGTCCGTGGCTCGCGGCGTCCCGTGAGCGGAGCACGACGGCCGGCACCTGAGGGTTCGACATGACGCCACGATGCCGCCTCCCGCGCGCCCACGGGTGAGTCCTGCGGTCATCTGTGGACAACCAGCCGTCGAGTGCGTGATTCGGCTGCGACTCGCCGGGCGTGTCGCAGCCGAATCATGCACTCGAGCGAGCAACGTCAGGCCGGGACCACGTTCACCAGCTTGGGCGCCCGCACGATCACCGTGCGGATCCCCCGCCCGTCGAGCGTGCGCTGCACGTTCGCGTCGGCCAGGGCCAGCTCGCGCAGCGCGTCCTCGCCGATCGAGGGCGAGACCTCGAGCCGGCTGCGGACCTTGCCCTGGACCTGCACGACGCACGTGACGGTGTCCTCGACCAGGTACTCGTCGAGCGCGACCGGGAAGGGCTCGTGAGCCAGCGACCGCGGGTGTCCCAGGCGCGACCACAGCTCTTCCGCGATGTGCGGGGCGATGGGCGCGACCATGAGGATCAGGGGCTCGACCGCCTCGCGCGGCACACGGTCCAGGCCCGTGAGGTGGTTGTTGAGCGTGATGAGCTTGGCGATCGCCGTGTTGGAGCGCATGTGCTCGAGCTCGACGCGCACCTCCGCGATGGTCCGGTGGACCAGGCGCAGGGTCGCGACGTCGGCGGGCTCGTCCGAGACGGTCGTCTCACCGGTGCTCTCGCTGACGACGTTGCGCCACAGCCGCTGGAGGAAGCGCTGCGAGCCGACGACGGCACGCGTCTCCCAGGGGCGCGACAGGTCGAGCGGTCCCATGGACATCTCGTACACGCGGAACGTGTCGGCGCCGTAGGCCTCGTACATGTCGTCGGGCGTCACGACGTTCTTGAGCGACTTGCCCATCTTCCCGTACTCACGGGTCACGGGCTTGCCCTGCCAGGTGTAGACCGTCTCGCCGTCGGGTCCCTGGTGCTCCTCGACCTCGTCGGCCGGGACGGGCTGCTCGCGCTCGTCGCGGAACGCGTAGGCCTGCACGTACCCCTGGTTGAAGAGCTTGTGGAAGGGCTCGGTGCTGGTCACGTGCCCCAGGTCCAGGAGCACCTTGTGCCAGAACCGCGCGTAGAGCAGGTGCAGCACGGCGTGCTCGACGCCGCCCACGTACAGGTCGACGCCGCCCGCGGGGCCGGCCGTGGCGTTGTGCCCGGGGCCGGTCCAGTACTTCTCGAGCTCCGGGGCTGCCATGTGCTCGGTGTCCGCGGGGTCGAGGTAGCGCAGGTAGTACCAGCAGGACCCGGCCCAGTTGGGCATGGTGTTGGTGTCGCGGCGGTAGGTCTTGGGGCCGTCGCCCAGGTCGAGCGTGACGTTGACCCAGTCCTCGTTGCGGCCGAGCGGGGGCTCGGGCGAGGAGTCGGCGTCGTCCGGCTCGTAGGTGCGCGGCGAGTAGTCGGGGACCTCGGGGAGGTTGACGGGCAGCATCGAGTCCGGCAGCGCGATGGGCTGGTCGTTCTCGTCGTAGACGATGGGGAACGGCTCGCCCCAGTAGCGCTGGCGGCTGAAGAGCCAGTCGCGCAGGCGGTAGGTGACCGTGCCGGTGCCGATGCCCTTGGCCTCGAGCCACTCGATCATGGCGCGCTTGGCGTCGGGCACGCTCAGGCCGTCGAGCGAGATCTCGTCGTTGGACGAGTTGATGATCCGGCCGTCGCCGGTCCAGGCGCCCTCGTGGTCGTCGGGGGCCGCGACGGTGCGGATCACGGGCAGCTCGAAGGCCTCGGCGAACGCGTGGTCGCGCTCGTCGCCGCCGGGGACGGCCATGATGGCGCCCGTGCCGTAGCCCATGAGGACGTAGTCGGCGGTGAACACCGGGATGAGGGTGCCGTTGACGGGGTTCACGGCGAGGTGGCCCGTGAAGACGCCGGTCTTCTTGCCCGCGTCGGCCTGGCGCTCGACCGCGGTCTTGGCAGCGGCCTCCTTGCGGTACGCCGCGACGGCGTCGATCGGGGTCGCGTGCCCGCCGGTCCAGGCGTCGCGCGTGCCGTCGGGCCACTCGGCCGGGACCTCGTCGAGCAGGGGGTGCTCGGGCGAGACGACCAGGAACGTCGCACCGAACAGGGTGTCCGGGCGCGTCGTGAAGACCTCGACGTCCTGGCTGGCCGCGGCACCGATGCCCTCGATCGCGAAGCGCACGTTCGCGCCCTCGCTGCGACCGATCCAGTTGCGCTGCATCGACTTGACCTTCTCCGGCCAGTCGATGAGGTCCAGGTCGTCGGCCAGGCGGTCGGCGTACGCGGTGATGCGCATGTTCCACTGGCGCAGGCTGCGCTGGAACACGGGGAAGTTGCCGCGCTCGGAGCGGCCGTCCGAGGTGACCTCCTCGTTGGCGAGCACGGTGCCCAGGCCGGGGGCCCAGTTCACGGGCGACTCGGACACGTAGGCCAGGCGCTGGGGGTCGATCACGGCGCGCTGCGCGACGCGGTCGAGGTCCTCCCAGCGCGTGCCCTCGGGGTGGCCGGGGACGGCCCGCGTGCCCGCGGCGTACTCGGCCTCGAGCTCGGTGATGGGGCGCGCGCGGCCCGTGCCGCCGTCGGGGCGCACGGCGTCCTCGTCGTACCAGGCCTCGAAGATCTGCAGGAAGATCCACTGGGTCCAGCGGATGTACTCGGGGTCGATCGTCGCGAACGAGCGGCGCGGGTCGTGGCCCAGGCCCAGACGGCGCAGCTGACGGCGCATGTTGGCGATGTTCGCCTCGGTCGTCACGCGGGGGTGCTGGCCCGTCTGGACGGCGTACTGCTCGGCGGGCAGCCCGAACGCGTCGTAGCCGAGCGCGTGCAGGACGTTGTCGCCGCACATGCGGCGGAAGCGCCCGACGACGTCGGTCGCGATGTACCCGAGCGGGTGGCCCACGTGCAGCCCCGCGCCCGAGGGGTACGGGAACATGTCCATGATGAAGTACGGCGAGCGGCCGTCGGCGTGCCGGCCGTCACCGTCGGTGAGGTGACCCGAGGGGTTGGCCGCCCAGAAGGTGCCCCGCTCCTCCCACGTGTCCTGCCACTTGAGCTCGATGTCCTGCGCGAGGGCGGGCGTGTAGCGGTGGGAGGTCGTCTCGAGCGAGGCCGCGGGGGCGTCGGGCACGGACTCGGCGGGGTTCTCGGGGGCGGGGTTCTCAGGCGTGCTCACCCCGCGAGTTTACCGTTCGGCGCGGCGTCGCCGGGCAGGCGCGTGCCCGGCTGGACGGCCGCGTTCCTCCCCGGCCCGACGGCGCCGCCCACCGGCGCCGGGAGGGTCGCCGCCCGCACCGGTCGTGCGGGGCGGCAGGACCCCCGCGGGTCAGACCGTCTGGAGGTACTCGACGATCGTGGGGCCCATCTCGAGGAAGACCCAGGCGACGAGGAGCACGTACAGGACCGCGAGCAGCGTGCCCTTGTTGTCGACGACGAGTCGTCGCAGCCCCTCGGGGGCCGGGAGGTACCTCTCCTGGACCGCGTGCACGAGCTGGTACCAGAAGATCGGCAGCATCGCGGCCCACACGACCATGCAGAACGGGCAGAGCACGACGAGCACGTAGAGGCTCGTCCACACGAGGAACAGGATGAGTCCCATGGCGACCGTCGTGACGGCCAGCATCGTGAGCCAGAACCATCGCGGCAGACGGGCGCCGGTCAGGAGCACGACGCCGACGGTCATGACCACGGGGAAGGCGGCGACGCCCAGGAACGGGTTGGGGAACCCGAGGATCGCGCCCTGCCAGGACGCCATCGCGGGGCCGCAGTCGAGGAACGGGTTGAGCGTGCAGGCCGCGACGCGGTCCGGGTCGATGAGCTTGAGGTAGCGCTCGATCGCGAGCCAGCCGGCGCCGACCAGCCCGACGGCGCCCGCGACGAGGAGCACCCACCCGAGGGTCCGGGACGTGAGGTTCTTGGCGTCGGCGTCGGGCAGCACCGGGGCGTGGCGGGCGTCGCTGACGCCGGTGTCGGCCGTGGTGCCCGGGGTGCGCCCGGTGCGGGAAGGACGGGTGGGGCTCTCGCTCACGAACCGCTCCTGAAGGTCTGCGCGTGCACTTCCGGCACACAGGTGCGCCCACGGTACCGGCGATGTCTGAGGCTTGCCTGAAAACGCCCGTACGTACCCGCGCACGACGCCCGGGCGAGGGGCGCCGTCGGGCCGCACGCTGGACCTGCGCGCCGACCGCGCGCCCCGGGGCCGCTCGGACCACGGCCCACCTCGGGGCGAGCGGGCGACGGGCTCAGTGGGCGCGAACAGGCTCCGGTGCGGGCGCGTCGTCGCGGACGTGCGCCACACGCTTGCGCCCGAACAGCACGATGATGACGAGGCCCGCGAGCGTGAGCGCGAGGCCCGTCCAGGCGAGGTCGAGGTAGCCCCAGCCCGCGGCGATGACGAGCCCGCCGAGGAACGCGCCGTTGGCGTTGCCGACGTTGAGCGCCGAGTGGCACAGCGCCGCCCCGAGCGACGGCGCGCCCGGTGAGAGGTCCATGAGCCGGGTCTGGAGGGCCAGGCCGAGGATCTGCGAGGTCACGCCCAGCAGGAACAGGGACGCGACGGCCGGGACGGGGCTCTGGCCCGTGAGCGCGAACGCCACGAGGGCCGCGGCCGTCGAGCCGAAGCCGATCCACACGGTCCGCAGGACGTCCTTGTCGGCGAGGCGCCCGCCGACGATCGTCCCGAGCGTCATGCCGAGGCCGAAGACCGCGAGGACGACGGGCACGACGCCCTCGGAGAGGCCCGTGACCCCGGTCATGGTGGGTGCGACGTAGGAGTAGACGGCGAACATGCCGCCGAACCCGACCGCGCCTCCCACGAAGCTGATCCACAGCGGGCCGTTCTTCAGCGCCGCGACCTCCTGGCTCACGCTCGACCCGGTGTCGCCCGCGCCCGCGGGGACCCAGCGCAGCAGGGCGGCGAGCGTGACGGCGCCCAGGACGCCGATGAGCACGAACGCCGCACGCCAGCCGAGCTGCTGCCCCGCGAACGTCGACAGCGGGACGCCCACGACGTTGGCCACCGTGAGCCCGGTCATCATCATGGCCACGGCGTGCCCGCGGCGGCCGGGTCCCGCGACGGCCGCGCCGACCGCTGCCCCGACCCCGAAGAAGGCGCCGTGCGGCAGGCCCGCGAGGAAGCGCCCGGCGATGAGCCACTCGATGCTGGGAGCCGCGGCCGAGAGCACGTTGCCGAGCGTGTAGGCGAGCATGAGCGCGACGAGGAGCCGCTTGCGCGAGACTCGCGCGGCGAGCACCGTCAGCAGCGGCGCCCCGACGACGACGCCGACCGCGTAGGCCGTGATGGCGTGCCCCGTGACGGGGATGCTCGCGTCGAGCGCGGCCGCGATGTCGGGCAGCAGTCCCATGGTCGCGAACTCGGTCGTGCCGATCGTGAAGCCGCCCACGGCGAGCGCGAGCAGCGCGAGGCGGCCGGTCCGCTGCGCGTCCGGTCGGCCGTCGCAGCCGGTCCCCCGGCGGCCCCGCGGGGCGGACGCGTCGGTGCGGGTGTCGGTCGTCCCGGGCAGGCCGGTGCTGTCGACGGTCAAGGCGCCCCCTTCGAGGGTGAGGAGTTGTCGAATCGATTCGAGCGCATCGCCGACGTCGTCGGCAGCAGGTGCGGGAAGACCGCCAGTCTAGACCGGCGTCGGGTCCTCGACGAGCGCCTGCGGTACGACCCACACGCGCGAGGCCGCAGGCAGCCCCAGGAGGACCGGGCTCTCGTCGCTCCCCCACGTGATGGCCATGGTGCCCGCGTACTCGCGCCGCTCGTGCACCCGGACCTCGGCGTCGAGGCCCAGCCCCAGCTCGGCGAGGTAGCGCAGCACGTCCGGGTCCGCGTCCGAGATCCGCGCGACCACCGCGCACGCCCCCGCGTCGAGCTCCGAGAGCCGGATCGCCGCCGGGCGCGGGACGTGGCCAGAGGCCGTCGGGATCGGGTCGCCGTGCGGGTCACGCGTCGGGTGGCCCAGGAGCGCGTCGATGCGGTCGAGCATGAGGTCCGAGACCGCGTGCTCCAGGATCTCCGCCTCGTCGTGCACCTCGTCCCACGAGTACCCCAGCTCCGAGACCAGGTACGTCTCGAGGATGCGGTGCCGCCGGACCATCGCGACCGCGTGCGACCGCCCCAGGTCCGTGAGCTCGATCGCACCGTAGCGCGCGTGCACCAGGAGCCCCTGCGACGACAGGCGGCGCACGGTCTCCGAGACGGTCGAGGCCCCCACGCCGAGCCGGTCCGCGAGGAGCTTGGTGGTCACCGGCTCGTCGGACCACTCCTGCGCCGACCACACCACCTTGAGGTAGTCCTGGGCGACGGAGGTCAGGTCGAGGGGATGGTCCACGGCGCTCACTCTATTTCACGGGCCCCGCCCGGCCCCGGAGGGACCGAGGTGCGGACCGGCGTCCGAGCGGCGCGCACCGCACCGCTCGCCCCGTCCGCCTCGCCGGCCCGGGTCACCCCGCGACGAGGTCCGCGGGCGCTCGCTCCGCCGTCGGGCCCGCGACCTGTCCGACGCGCGGGCGGCGCGCCAGGTGCACGACGTACGCGACCGCGAACACCACGCCCTGCGCCACGACGATCGTCGCGGCGCTCGCCGTGTCCAGGTAGTAGCTCGCGTAGATCCCGACGACGGCGCACCCCACCGCGACGACCGGCGCGACCACGAGCATGCGGGACATGCGGTCGACCAGGAGGTAGGCCGTCGCGCCCGGCGTGATGACCAGGGCCACCACGAGCACGACCCCGACCGCCTGGAGCGCGACCACCACGGTCAGCGCGAGAGAGCCCAGGAGCAGCGCGGACAGCCGGCGCGGCGAGATCCCGACGGCGTGCGCGTGCACGGGGTCGAACGCGAACAGCGTCAGGTCGCGCCGCTTGAGCACGAGCACCACGGTCGTCAGCGCGCCGAGCACCACGACCTGCCACAGGTCCGCGTCCGTGATGCCGAGCATGTTGCCGAACAGGATGTGCCCCAGGTCGATCTGGCTCGGCGTGACCGAGATGAGCACGATCCCGACCGCGAAGAGGGTCGTGAAGACCACGCCGATCGCCGCGTCCTCCTTGAGCCGGCTCGTGTCCCGGACCGTCCCGATCAGCGCGACCGCCCCGATCCCGAACACGAGCGCCCCCAGCGCGAACGGCACGCCCACGATGTAGGACAGCACGACCCCGGGCAGGACCGCGTGCGAGACCGCGTCCCCGAGCAGCGACCAGCCGATCATGATGAGCCAGCAGCTCAGGAGCGCGCACACGACGCTCGCGACGACCGCGACGAGCAGCGCCCGCTGCACGAACTCGTACTCGAGGGGCGCGGCGAGCCACGCGCCCGCGGCGGCGAGCAGGTCGAACGGGTTCATCGGGTGGCTCCCTCGGTCGTGGCGGAGCCGTGCGGCGTCCGGGCTGCTCCTGCGCCGTCCTCGCCCCGGCTCGCGGCGAGCGGGTCGATCCCGAACGTGCGGGCGAGGTTCTCGGGGCGCAGCACCACGTCGGGCGGCCCGGTCAGGATGACGCGGCGCTGGAGCAGGATCGCGTCGTCGACCAGGTCCGGCAGGGACGTGAGGTCGTGCGTCGAGACCAGGACGGCGCAGCCCGATGCCGCGAGCCCTCGCAGGACCGCGGTGATCTGCGCCTCGGAGACCTTGTCGACCCCCGCGAACGGCTCGTCGAGGAGCAGCAGCCGGGCGCCCTGCGCGATGGCGCGCGCGACGAAGACCCGCTTGCGCTGCCCGCCGGACAGCCGGCCGATCTGGCGGTGCGCGAGATCCGCGAGCCCCACCCGGTCCAGGGCGTCCGCCACGGCACGGCGGTCCTGGGCACGGACACGACGCGTGGGCCCCATGCCGCCGTAGCGCCCCATGGTCACGACGTCGCGCACGTCGACCGGGAACGCCCAGTCCACGTCCTCGGACTGCGGGACGTACCCCACGAGCCCGTCCTTGCGGGCGGCGTCCGCGTCCCGGCCGTAGACGCGCACGTCTCCGGTCCACGTCACGCCCGTGCCGCGCGTCATGCCCATGACGGACCGGAACAGCGTCGACTTCCCCGAGCCGTTGGCTCCGATCAGCCCCGTCACGGTGCCCGGGGCGAGCGTCAGGGCGACGTCCTCGAGCGCGAGCACCTCGCGGTAGCGGACCGTGAGCCCGGAGACGTGGAGCGCGGGTGCCGCGACCGCCGCAGCCGGGGTGCCGGCCGCAGGCGCGCCCGGGACCGCGCGACCGCCGCTCACGGCTCGCCCCGCAGGCCCGCGCTGATGACGCGGGCGTCGTGGGCGAGCAGGTCGAGGTAGGTGGGGACGTCGCCGTCGGGCCGCGAGAGCGAGTCGACGTAGAGCGTGCCCGCGTACGTCGCACCCGTCTCCGCGGCGACCTGGCGCTGCGCGGAGTCCGAGACGGTCGTCTCGCAGAACACCGCGCGCACGTCGTTGTCGCGGACGTGGTCGATGACGCGGGCGACCTGCTGGGGCGTGCCCTGCTGGTCGGCGTTGACGGGCCACAGGAACTTCTCGTCGAGGCCGACGTCCCGGGCCAGGTAGGAGAACGCCCCCTCGCACGTCACGAGGACGCGCGACCCGGCCGGGACCTGGTCGACCTCCGCCGCGAGCTCGCGCCCCACGGCCTCGATCCGCTCGGCGTAGCCGGCGGCGTTCGCACGGTAGTCCGCGGCGTGGGCCGGGTCCGCCTCCGCGAAGGCCTCGCCGATGTTGCGGGCGTAGATCGCACCGTTGACGGGAGACATCCAGGCGTGCGGGTTGGGCCGTCCGTCGTACGCGCCTGAGCCGATCTCGATCACGTCGACGCCGTCGGAGACCGTGACGTGCGGGGCGTCGAGCCGCGCGACGAAGGGCTCGAACCACTTCTCGAGCCCGAGCCCGTTGTCGAGCACCAGGTCCGCGCTCGCGGCGCGGCGCAGGTCGGCGGGCGTGGGCTCGTAGCCGTGGATCTCGGCGCCGACCTTGGTGAGCGAGGAGACCTCGACGTGCTCTCCCCCGACCTCGCGGGCCATGTCGGCCAGGACGGTGAAGGTCGTCAGGACCTCCAGGCGCCCGACGGCGGCGCTCACCTCGGCGACGCCACCCGCCGGGGGCGCGGGGTCGCCCTGGGCGGCGTCGACCGCGCAGCCCGTCAGGAGGAGGAGGGCGGCGCCCGCGAGGAGTCCTTTGACCCCTGCACGAAGTCGAAAGTTCGGCATACCGAACTTTAGCGCGCCGAGTGTCGCCGGGTCGAGTCCACCCACCGTGCCGTACCCGCGGCCCGCGGGCCTCAGGGTGAGGGGGTCAGGACCTGCGGTCCCCGCGCCAGCTCGAGCAGCATCTCGACCGTCCCGGTCGGTTCGACCGTGACGAACGGCAGCTCCGGCACGCTCACGCCGTAGTCGGCGAACGTCACCGGGATCGCACCGCTCACCTGGACCCCGTCACCGGACCGCCGGGCCTCGAGCGCCACGGTCACGGGCTCCGTGACGTCCCGGATCGTGAGCGTGCCGCGCGCCTCGACCGTCAGGGGCTCGTCCCCCTCGATCCCGGAGAGGTCGACCGGCGTCGTGAGGACGAACACCGCGTTGGGGTAGACGTCGGTCTCGAGCAGACGCCGGAACGCATCGTCACGCACCACGCTGTCGCTCGCGATGGACCCCGTCCCCACCGTGACCTCGGCCCGGGCGAGCTCCCCGTCCTCGACCACGAGCGAGCCCCCGACCTCCTCCGTGCGTCCGACGACCGTCCCCTTCTCCCCGCTCAGGACCTCGTCGACCCGGTACCCCGCCTGGGACCCCGCGCCGACGATCCACGCACCGTCCGGGTCGAAGGGCCCCGGGGCCGGGGACTGCGACGGAGCGGCGCTCTCGCCGGGGGTCTGCAGGCCCAACGGTGGCGGCGCGTTCCCGACCGAGATGCGCGCCACGAGGTACGGCCCGGCGAGCACGATCACCAGCGCCGCGACGACCGCGACGAGGATCCACCGGGCGCCTCTGCTCATGCCCCGTATTCTGCCGTGCCGCACGACCTCCCCCGGACCCTCGGGGTCCGGTTCACCCGCTCCGTCGGGTTCGCTCACGAGTCCCTCACCCCTCCCCTGCGGCCGCCGGCCCGACCCCGACCGGGGTGGCCCCGGCCGCACCGGCCGGAGCCGGACCGGCAGGCTCGTCCGCGCCCCCGTCACCGGCACCCTCCGGAGCGCCCTCCGGGACCGTCGTGGTCTCCGGCAGGACCGTGCCGTCGGGGACCGTCGTGCCGTCGGGCAGGACCTCCTCGTCGACGGGCACGGGGAACGGCTCGCGCGCCGAGACCTGGGCCGAGCCGTCCGGGAAGACCTGCACGAGCTGCCAGTCCACGAACTCCCGGTACACCGGGTCGAACCGCAGGACGGTCATCTCCGCGACGCCCCGGAGCGGCCCCACGGTGGGTTCGCCCGTCTCCGCGCCGGCGGTGCTCCCGTTCACGTAGCGGATGCCGAGCCCGAACTGCGCCGGACCGCTCCGGCGGTGGTTGTGGCCCGATACCTGGACGGGCACGCACCCGGACTCGAGGGCCTCGTTCCCGGCCCGCGGCGTGTGGACCAGGAGCAGGTCGACCCCGTCCTGCGCGTCGCACGCGGTCTGCGCGAGCCGCTCGGCCTGCTCGGAGGGCGTCTCGGGGCGAGCCGTCTTGGAACC
The DNA here is from genome assembly GCF_015142735.1 of Oerskovia douganii. Lineage (GTDB taxonomy): Bacteria > Actinomycetota > Actinomycetes > Actinomycetales > Cellulomonadaceae > Oerskovia > Oerskovia douganii. Next base: position 13,561 of record NZ_JACSPN010000006.1, read on the forward strand.
GGCCCCGATCCTCGTCTCGAGCGCGTCCCGGTCGCCGAGGATGCGGACGCCGTCGACCTCGACCACGTCGCCGTCGAGGATCTTGACGCCTCGCCTGCGCTCCTGCGCCGAGGTCTCGACGCTGTCGTGGTTCCCGTCCGCGACGACCATCGTGGCGCCGTCGGGCACCGCGGAGATGAACGAGTTGACGCAGAACTGCTCGACGCTCGTCCCGTTCATCGTGGTGTCGCCCGCGTTGAGGACGATGTCCGCGCCGGAGCGCAGGCCCGCGGTCCGGATGAGCGGTGTCATGCCGGTGTTGCAGTGCAGGTCGGAGATCACCAGCATCGTGACGAGATCGTCCTCGGGCGTCGCCGTCGGCTCCTCGGTGGGGCTCGCGCCGTCCCGGGCGTCGCCCGCCTCCGTGTCCGGCGACGCCGTCGCCCCGGCGGGGCCCTCGGGACCTGCCGTCCCGTCGAGGGGCGCACCCGTCGCGCCGGTCGGGTCCTGCGTGCCGGCCCCGTCCGTGCCGTTCCCGGCGTCATCGGCGGCGTCGAGCTCGGCGGCGGCGGCCGCCTCGAGCGCGTCCCGCTCGTCCCACGCGGCCTCGAGCGCGTCGTCGGCCGCCGCGTAGAACGCCTCGTTGTCCTTGTAGGCGGTCATGAGCATGCCGCCGTAGGTGTCCACGACGCCCGCGAGCCGACCCGTGATCCTGGCCCCCTCGAGAGCGGTGCCGGCGAACACCGCGGAGGCCGGGCGGGAGCTCGTGTCCTCGGGCTCCTCGCCGGACGCCGAGACCACGCCGAAGACGAGCGAGACCACGACGACGCCCGCGGTGATCTCCCAGGTCCGCGGAGCGAGCGCCGCGGAGAGCTCGGCGCGTCGACCGCGGCCCAGCAGGAGGTAGAGCGCCGCGCCGCCCGCCGCGACCACGAGGATCGCGAGCCCCGTGCGTCGCAGCGCGTCGACGACGAGGGCACGCGCGACCTGGTCGATCGTGTCCTGCGGACCGCTGAAGAACTGGAGGTAGCCCTGGAGGTCCTGGGTGAGCGCGGCGATCGTGGTGGCCTGGTCGAACGCCGTGAGGTCCGCGGGGATCTCCTCGACCGTGATCCTGGCGCCGAGCCCGGCGGGCAGCGGCGAGTCGATCTCGAGCGTGCCGAGCGGACCCAGGTCGACCACGACGAGGCTGTCGTTCGTCACCTCGTAGCGAGCCTCGTGGGGGCCGAGGCTCAGGTCCGCGGTCGCGGTGGTGACGCCGAAGACGAGGCAGGGGATGAGGAGGGCGAGCCCGACCAGCGTGCGTCGGACCCAGCGGGGCGGGGTGTGACGGGGGCGATTCATCACCTCTCACCCTTCCTGATCCATCACCCGGATGCCAGCGGGCTCGCTCGCCGGCATCCGGGTGAATGTCACGAACGTGCCGTGCGCAGCGCGACGAGCGCGATCCCGGTCGCCACGAGCATGAGCGCGAACCCGATCCACGACGTGGTCCCGACCCCGCTGCCGAAGGCCTCGTGAGCCGAGGCGAGCAGCGCCTGCGCCTGGTCGGCGGGCAGGGTCTGCGCGACCTGGGTCGCTCCGCCGAGGGTCTCGGCGGCCGCCGTGGCGTCCGCCGCCGCCACGCCGTCGGGCACGACGACGTTGCGGTGGTACGACGCCGTGAGGATGCTCCCGAGGACAGCCGTGCCGAGCACGGCGCCGACCTCGTACGCGGTCTCCGAGATGGCCGAGGCGGCTCCCGCCTTGTCGGCCGGCACCGCGGACACGATCAGGTCGTTCGACACCGTCTCGGCGGCACCGATCCCGATCGCGAGGATCACGAACGCCCCGACGAGGCCCATGAGGGTGCTCGCGCCCGCGCTCAGGGCGACGGCCGCGTACCCCGCGGCGGCGAACAGGAGCGCACCGGCGACGACGAGCGCGGGACGGACGCGGCGGACCACCCGGACCACGAGGAGCCCTGCGACGATCATCGCGACGAGCCCCGGCAGGAGCGCATAGCCGGCCTCCATGGGGCTCAGGCCCAGCACGAGCTGGACGTCCTGCGACACGAAGAACAGGAAACCGACGAGGGAGAACACGGACAGCAGGTTGATGACGACCGCGCCCGAGAACTCTCCGCGCCGGAACAGGCGCACGTCGATCATGGGGTCGGGACGCCCGAGCTGGCGGCGCACGAACGCCCACCCGGCGACCAGGCCGAGGGCGAGGGCGCCGACCGCGAGCACGCTCGGGCCGGACTTCGCGAGGGTCTTGATGCCGAGCACGATCGGGGCCATGGTCGCCATGGAGAGCACGATCGAGACGACGTCGACCCGGCCCGGGTTCGCGTCCTTCGACTCGGGCACGAAGATCGGCGCGAGCACCAGGAGCAGCACGAGCACCGGGACGGCGAGCAGGAAGACCGAGCCCCACCACGAGTGCTCGAGCAGGAACCCGCCCGCGATGGGTCCGATCGCGTTGCCGGCCGCGAAGCCGGCCGCCCACACGGCGATCGCGAGCCGCCGCTCCTCGCGGTCGGTGAAGATGTTGCGCAGCAGCGAGAGCGTCGGGGGCATGATCATGGCGCCGAAGAACCCGAGCCCGGCCCGCGAGGCCACGAGGGCCTCGGCGCTCGGCGCGTAGGCGGCGACGACCGAGACGGCGGCGAACCCGACCGCGCCGGTCAGGAGCAGCCTGCGGCGACCGATGCGGTCGGCGAACGAGCCCATCGAGACGAGCAGGCCCGCGAGCACGAGCGGGTAGACGTCGATCATCCACAGCAGCTGGGTGCCGGTGGGTCGCAGCGCCTCGGAGATCTGGGGCAGCGCGAAGGTGAGCACCGTGTTGTCGATCGAGACGAGCAGCACGGGAAGCATGAGCACGGCGAGCGCGACCCAGCGGCGGTTGCGGGTCAGGGGCGAACCGGGGGTGCTGGTCGCGACGCCCTGCGAGGCGCCCGGGGTGCCGTGGGGGTCCCGGGGCGTCCGGAGGTCCTGGACGAGAGTCACGGGAGTGTCCTTTCACGTACGAGGACGGCTGGGGCGACGCTGTGGCGTCGGACTTCCAACCGTCCAGACGGTATAGTAACCGTCCGGACGGTACACTTTCAAGATGCCGCCGCCCCCTGCTGCCCGCGCCAAGGTCCTCGAGGCGTTCGCCACGCTGCTCGTGACCCAGGGCGAACGTGCCGCCACGCTCGACGCGGTCGCCGCCGAGGCCGGGGTCTCCAAGGGAGGCCTGCTCTACCACTTCGGCTCCAAGGCAGCCCTCGCCGAGGGGCTCATGGAGCTCCTGCGCGAGCTGACCGCCGCCGACGTCGAGGCCATGCGCACGGCCCCCGCAGGCCCGGTCGACTACTTCATCCGGACCTCGGCCGACTCCGACAGCGGCTTCGAGCTCGTCTACGTCGCCGTCTCCCGGCTCGCCCAGGGCAGCTACCCGCAGGCCCGCGCCGCGCTCGACGACGCCCACGACGCATGGTCCGGAGCCGTGCTCGAGGTCGTCGGCGACCCGGTCCTGACGCGCGCGATCATGCTCATCGGCGACGGTCTCTACGCCCAGGCGAGCGACCACATCGCGAGCGGCTCCTCGCCCTCCGCGACAGAGGCGGACCGAGCGGGCTCGATCGACGACCTCCTCGACCTGATCGACGAGATGGTCGCGCTCCGCACCCACGGCTGACGCCACGGGCGGGCGCCCCGGGCTCGACCTGCGCGGCGCCGTCGGGCGTCCGCACCCAGCCTGGACGTGCGGGAGGCGTCGGCCGCCCCCAGTGGCAACCGACGCCCCGTCCTCCCGCACACCTCATGCGGTCCCCCGCCCTGCACGCAGAGCAGGGAGATCCCGTACCCCACCCCGGTCCCACGGTCCGTAGCGTGGAAACCCCCGGGGCGACGCCGGTCAGGGAGTGCCCAAGGGACACCCAAGGACCAGTGTCACCCCTCGCGCCCCCGTTCGCCAGACCACGTGCCCCGGCAGTTGCGCGATGCACACCGCGCCGGAGGTCGACGCACGCCGTCCTCAGCCCAGTCGCACCGCTGCGAGCCAGGCCTCGGCGAGGAGGTCGTGCCCCGCGGGCGTGGGGTGCACGCCGTCGTACGCCCAGGCCTGCGGGCCGAGCCCGCTCGTCGCCACGGCCTGCGCGAACGGGCCGTCGGTCGCGACAAGGGCGAGCCCCTGCTCCGCAGCGAGCCGCCGCACGACCTGGATCTTGGGGTCGAGGTCCTCGCGCCACGCCCACTGCTCGGCGCGGACGGGCACCAGGAAGGGCTCGACCAGGACGATCGCGGCCTGCGGAGCCCCCGCGCGGGTACGGTCCAGCAGGTCGCGGTACCCGGCCTCGAACGCCTCGGTGCTCGTCGCGTCCTCCCGGTCGTAGCGTCGCCAGGTGTCGTTGATGCCGATCTTGATCGACACGAGGTCCGGCTCGAGGGCGAGGACGTCGTCGTCCCACCGAGCCTGCAGGTCAACGACCCGGTGACCGCTCACGCCACGGTTGAGCACCTCGACCCCGTGCCGGCCGCACACGCCCGCGACCCGGGCCGCGTACCCGTGCCCCAGCCCGAACTCCCCCTCGGCGAGCCGCCCCGCGTCCGTGATCGAGTCGCCGACCAGCACCGCGCGCGAGCCCGCCACCAGCACCGGGCGGTTCACGCCGTCCCCTCCGCGGCGCCCGCCGGACGCGCGCCGCCGCGCACCGGGGCCGCGGCCGTCCGGGAGGCCTCGACCGTCGCGGCGACCTGGTGCAGCGCGTCCTGGAGCGGGGCGTAGTGCGCGATGACCGCCTCCCGGTAGGCGTCGGCGTCCCCCGCCTCGGCCGCACGGAGCATGGCCCCGTGCGCCTTCGCGGTGAGGTCGATCTGTTCGGGGGCGGGCAGCCCCAGCTTGGGCGAGACCACCTGGTGCACGTCCCAGAAGGCCGTGCCGAGCTGGGCGACGAGGAAGTTGTCGAGGTGGGCGAGCAGGTGCGAGTGGAACTCGCGGTCCTCCTCGAAGAAGTCCTCGCCCTTCTGGGCCTTGCGCTCCATCGCGGCGACGAGGCTCTCCAGGTCGGGGTTGGAGGTGCCGGCCATCTCGGTCACGATCTGCTCGGCCATCGACAGGTCGAGCGCCTGGCGCACCTCGACGACCTCCCGCAGCGCCGAGAAGTCGTCGCCCGGGATGAGGACCCCGCGGAAGACGAGCCCCTCGACGAGCGGCTTGAGCGAGAGCTGCCCCACGTAGGTGCCGTAGCCGTGCCGCACCTCGACGATGTCGAGCGCGGCGAGCGTCCTGATCGCCTCGCGGACGTTCGACCTGCTGACGCCGAGGAGCGAGCAGAGCTCGGCCTCGGTCGGCAGCAGGTCGCCGGGCCGCAGGTGGGCTCGCAGGATGTAGTCCTTGATCTGTTCGGTAGTCGTCGGGGGACGCACCCCCTGACCTCCGAAGCCCAGATGTGACACGGGCTCGGTAGCTGTCATGCGCCTTGACCTCCTCAGAAATTGCCTCTACGGTTCAACCCTACCAGCGTCAGACATCAGACGTCCTATATCTGGAGAGTTCATGGCTACCTCGATGGCGAATAGCACGAACGCGACCGACACCTCCCGCCGGAGCTTCCTCAAGCTCGCCGGCGTGATCGGCGCCGGAGCGGTGATCGCAGGCACGATCGCCGCCTGTGGCGGACCCGCGTCCACCTCGTCCGACCCGCAGACCACCCCCGCCGGCGGCGGGGCCAAGCCCAACCTCGACGGCACGATCGAGGCGGGCATCTCCTACGCCCTCTCGACCGGCTTCGACCCCATGACGACGTCCGGCGCCGTGACCATGGCCGCCAACTGGCACGTCCTCGAGGGCCTCGTCGAGCTCGACCCGGCGGCTCGCACGCCCTACGCCGCGCTCGGCAAGGAGCTGCCCAAGAAGATCGACGAGACCACGTGGGAGGTCACGCTGCGCGACGGCGCCACCTTCCACGACGGCTCCCCCGTCACGACCGACGACGTGGTGTTCAGCTTCAACCGCGTCCTCGACCCGGCGAACGCCTCGCTCTACTCCCAGTTCCTGCCGTTCCTCGCCTCGGTCACGGCCAAGGACGACAAGACGGTCACGTTCACGCTCAACTACCCGTTCGGGCTGTTCGTCGACCGCGTCTCGGTCGTCAAGATCGTCCCGAAGGCCATCGTCGAGGCCGACCCCCAGGCCTACGACTCGCTGCCCGTCGGCTCGGGCCCCTACAAGCTCACGAGCGCGACGGTCGACGACAAGATCACGTTCGAGCGCTTCGACGCGTACAACGGCGCACGCCCGGCGCTCGCCAAGACCATGACCTGGAACCTGCTGTCCGACGCCGCGGCCCGCGTGACGGCCGTCGAGTCGGGCCGCGTCCAGGCCATCGAGGACGTGCCCTACCTCGACGCCGACCGCCTCGCGAACGCCGTCACGGTCGAGTCCGTCCAGTCGTTCGGCCTGCTGTTCATGATGTTCGACTGCTCCAAGGCGCCGTTCACGGACAAGCGCGTGCGCCAGGCGTTCTTCCACGCGCTCGACATGGACAAGATCATCAGCACGGGCCTGCTCGGCAACGCGACCGCGGCGACGAGCTTCCTGCACAAGGAGCACCCGTCCTACGTCAAGGCGAGCACGGTCTACTCGCACGACCCCGCCAAGGCCAAGAAGCTCCTCGCCGACGCGGGCGTGAGCAGCCTCGCGATCACCCTCCTGACGACCGACACGAGCTGGGTCAAGGACATCGCCCCGCTCATCAAGGAGGACCTGGACGCGGTCGGGATCGCCACGACCCTCGACATCGGCCAGTCCGGCGGGCAGTACAAGAAGGTCGACGACGGCACGCTCGACGTCATGGTCGCCCCCGGTGACCCGTCGGTCTTCGGCAACGACCCCGACCTCCTGCTGCGCTGGTGGTACTCGGGCTCGGTGTGGCCGGTCAAGCGCTACCGCTGGGCCAGCACCCCCGAGTTCGCCGAGGTCACGCGCCTGCTCGACCAGGGCGCCGCCGAGCAGGACGCGGCCAAGCAGAAGAAGACCTGGGGCGAGGTGTTCGACATCCTCTCCGACGAGGTCCCGCTGTACCCGCTGCTGCACCGCAAGCTCCCGAGCGCGTGGGAGGACTCCGCGCTCGACGGGTTCAAGCCCCTGCCCGTCACGGGCCTGTCCTTCCTGGACGTCTCCCGCACCGCCTGACGTCCGTGTCCCGGGTGGCGGTGGCGCTCCCCTGCGCGCCGCCGCCACCCACCCCGACCCCGAGGAGTACCGCGTGACCGCGCTCCTACGACTGACCGGACGACGGCTGGTCGCCCTGCCCGTCATGATCCTGGGCATCACCCTGCTCGTCTTCGTCGTCATGCAGTTCGCGCCCAGCGACCCGGCGACCAACGCCCTCGGCGAGTCCGCGACCGACGCGGCCAAGGAGGCCTACCGGGCGGCCAACGGGCTCAACGACCCGATGCTCGTGCAGTACGGCAACTTCCTGGCCGGCCTCGTGCGCGGCGACCTGGGCATGACCGTCCCGCCCAGCCAGCCCGTGAACGAGCTCATCGCGAACGCGTTCCCGCTCACGCTCCAGCTCACGTTCATGGGCCTGATCATCGCCGTGGTGCTCGCGCTCGTGCTCGGCGTGACGGCGGCGCTCTACCGCGACCGCTGGCCCGACCAGGCCATCCGCGTCCTGTCGATCGCCGGCGTCGCGACGCCGTCGTTCTGGCTCGCGATCCTCCTCATCCAGCAGTTCTCGCTGCGCCTCGACTGGTTCCCCTCGGGCGGCTACACCAACCCCGCGGACGACTTCGGGAAGTTCCTCGCCTCGATGTTCCTGCCTGCGCTCTCGCTCGCGATCCCCGTCGCCGCGTCGCTGACCCGGGTGGTCCGCACCGCGATGGTCGAGGAGCTCGACCGCGACTACGTGCGCACCGCGATCGGCTCGGGCCTGCCCCGCGGCGTGGTCGTGGGTCGCAACGTGCTGCGCAACGCCCTCATCACGCCCATCACGGTGCTCGGCCTGCGCGTCGGCTACCTCATGGGTGGCGCGGTCATCATCGAGGTCATCTTCGACCTGCCCGGCATGGGCAAGCTCATCCTCAACGGGGTCACCGCGAGCGACACCGCGCTGGTGCAGGGAGTGACGCTGACCGTCGCCCTGACCTTCGTGATCGTCAACATCCTGGTCGACCTCCTGTACCTCGTCGTCAACCCTCGAATCCGGACGGTGTGACATGCGTCGGAAGCTGACAGAACGACTGTCCCGCCCGGGTATGCGCCTCGCCGCTCTCCCCCTGGGCTCCAAGATCGCCCTCGCGTTCGTGCTCCTGGTCGCGGTCCTCGCGATCTGCGCCCCGCTCGTCGCGGCGTACGACCCGCTGCAGTCCGGCACGCCGGCCCAGCCGCCGTCGGGCGAGCACTGGTTCGGCACGGACCGCATGGGACGCGACATCTTCTCCCGCATCGTCTACGGTGCCCGCTACTCGCTCGTGATCGGCCTGGGGGCCACCGCGGTCGCCCTGGTCGCCGGTGCGATCCTCGGCTCGATCGCCGCGACGGCCCACAAGGCCGTGAGCGAGACCCTGATGCGTGTCCTCGACATCATCATGGCCTTCCCGGGCATCGCCCTGGCCGTGGTCTTCGTCGCCGTGTGGGGCAAGTCCCTGCCCGTGCTCATCTTCACGATCGCGTTCCTCTACACCCCGCAGATCGCCCGGATCGTCCGGGCCAACGTGCTGAGCCAGTTCGGCGAGGACTACGTGTCCGCCGAGAAGGTCATCGGTGCGCGGACCTCGCTGATCCTCGTCAAGCACGTGGCCCGCAACTGCATCGCCCCGATCATGGTCTTCGCGACCGTGCTGGTCGCCGACGCGATCGTGTTCGAGGCGAGCCTGTCGTTCATCGGCGCGGGCGTGCAGGACCCCGAGCCCTCGTGGGGCAACGTCATCGCGTACGGCCGCAACCTGCTGCTCAACGGCGGCTGGTGGGCCACGTTCTTCCCCGGCATGGCGATCCTGCTCACGGTCCTCTCGCTCAACGTCCTGTCCGAGGGCCTGACCGACGCGATGGTCCGCCCCGCGGCCCGCAAGCCGGCCGAGGCACGCGGCGCGGCAGCCGTCGCCGCCACGTCCGCCGCCGCCGAGGACGCCGCGCACGCCACGGACCCCCTCACGGAGCACGACGCCGACGCTCCCCTCGAGTACACGGGCGCGGCCGACCTGCGCGAGCCGCGCGTGCTCGACGAGCTGGTCGCGGACACCTCGGTGATCCCCGACCCGCAGATCGCGGTCGCGGCCGCCGCCGCCCAGCGCGAGGCGCTCGCGGTCCAGCTCGACCGCCTGCGGGTCGCCGAGCAGAACCGGACGGACCGGCTGGTCTACACGGGCGACGCCGCTCCCCTGCTCGAGGTCAAGAACCTCTCGATCCGCTTCCCGGAGCGCCACGGCGACGTGGCGGTCGTGGACGACATCAGCTTCTCGGTGCGTCCCGGCGAGACCATGGCCCTGGTCGGCGAGTCCGGCTGCGGCAAGTCGCTCACGAGCCTCGCCGTCATGGGCCTGCTGCCCTCGTCGGCGCAGGTCACGGGCGAGATCCTCCTCGACGGCGTCGACCTGCTCACCACGCCACCTGCACGCCGCAACGCTCTGCGCGGCCACGAGATGGCCATGGTCTACCAGGACGCCCTGAGCTCGCTCAACCCGTCGATGCTGATCCGCTCGCAGATGGCGCAGCTGATCAAGCGGGGCGGGACGCGCACCGCGGTCGAGCTCCTCGAGCTCGTGGGCCTCGACGCGGACCGCACGCTCAAGAGCTACCCGCACGAGCTCTCGGGCGGGCAGCGCCAGCGCGTGCTCATCGCGATGGCCCTGACGCGCGACCCGCGTCTGGTCGTGGCCGACGAGCCGACCACGGCCCTCGACGTCACGGTGCAGAAGCAGGTCGTGGACCTGCTCAACGAGCTCCGTGAGGAGCTCGGGTTCGCGATGGTCTTCGTGAGCCACGACCTGGCGCTCGTCGCCTCGCTGGCCCACCGCGTCACGGTCATGTACGCGGGCCAGGTCGTCGAGTCGGCCCCCGTGCCGAGCCTGCTCATGAACCCGCAGCACGAGTACACGCGCGGCCTGCTCGGGGCGGTCCTGTCGATCGAGTCGGGCGCGGAGCGCCTGCACCAGATCCCGGGCACGGTCCCCTCGCCGCGCGACTTCGCGACGGGCGACCGCTTCGCTCCCCGGTCCTCGCGGCCGCAGGACGCGTTCGTGCCCCGGCCCCCGCTGCGCACGCTGCCGGGGACCGACCACCGCTACGCGAGCCACACCGAGACCGACAGCGGTCTCCTGGTCCAGGAAGGTGCCCGATGAGCGACGACACTCCTGTCCTAGAGCTCAAGGACGTGCACGTGGTGCACAAGGCCCGCACGGGCAAGCTCTTCCGCCCGGACCGCGTCCACGCGGTCGCCGGGGTCGACATGGCCGTGCGGCGCGGCGAGACCATCGGGATCGTGGGTGAGTCGGGCTGCGGCAAGTCGACCCTCGCCAAGGTCATGGTGGGCCTCCAGGCCCCCACGAGCGGCGACGTCGTGTTCAACGGCCGCAGCGTCCTGCGGCGCAACGCCCGGACCCGCAAGGAGTTCGGTCGCGCGATCTCGATCGTGTTCCAGGACCCGTCGACGGCCCTCAACGGACGCATGCTGGTGCGTGACATCCTGCGCGACCCGCTCGACGTGCACGGGATCGGGTCGCCGCGCGACCGCGAGAAGCGCGTGAGCGAGCTGCTCGACCTCGTGGGTCTGCCCCAGTCGGCGCTCGACGTGCTGCCGAGCCAGGTCTCGGGCGGTCAGCGTCAGCGCGTGGCGATCGCCCGTGCGCTGGCCCTCGACCCGGACGTGATCGTCGCGGACGAGCCCACGTCGGCTCTCGACGTCTCGGTGCGTGCCCAGGTGCTGAACCTCCTGACGGACCTCAAGGCCCGCCTGAACCTCGGCCTGGTGTTCATCTCGCACGACATCCAGACCGTCCGGTACGTCTCCGACCGCATCGCGGTCATGTACTTCGGGAAGGTCGTCGAGGAGGGCACGGCCGAGGAGGTCTTCGACCGTCCCACGAACGACTACACCCGGACCCTGCTCGGCGCCGCGCCGACGCTGCTCTGACGGTCCCCCATCCACCCGGCGCCGGGCGAGGCATCCCGCCCAGCGCCACCGCACCATCCTTGGAGTCCGCTGTGCCCACCACGACCACCTTCTCCGGTGTCATCCCTCCCGTCGTCACCCCGCTCACGGCGGACGGCGAGCTCGACCGCGCGTCGTTCGAGCGCCTCATCACGAGCCAGCTCGACGCGGGCGTGCACGGCCTGTTCGTGCTCGGTTCCTCGGGCGAGGTCGCGTACCTCGACGACGCCCGCCGCTCCCAGGTCATGGAGGCCGCGGTCGAGATCACGGCCGGCCGCGTGCCCGTCATGGCGGGCGTGATCGACATCTCGACGCGCCGCGTCGAGGACCAGGTCCGCCGCGCGGCCGACGCGGGCGTGGACGCCGTCGTCGCGACCGCCCCGCTGTACATCCGCACGAACGACGACGAGATCGAGCGCCACTTCCGCGGCGTGGCCGCGGCGAGCGACCTGCCGCTGTTCGCGTACGACGTGCCCGTGTGCGTGCACTCGAAGCTCGACCTGGGCATGCTGGTCCGCCTGGGCTCCGAGGGCGTCATCGCGGGCGTCAAGGACTCGAGCGGCGACGACGTCGGCTTCCGTCGCCTCGTCGCGGCGAACCGTGCCGCCGGCAGCCCGCTGCGCCTGTTCACGGGGCACGAGGTCGTGGTGGACGGCATGCTGCTGCTCGGCGCCGACGGCGTCGTGCCCGGCCTCGGCAACGTCGACCCGGCCGGCTACGTGCGCCTGTGGGACGCGGCGCAGGCGGGCGACTGGGCCGCGGCCCGCGACGAGCAGGACCGTCTCGCGGCTCTGTTCGAGATCGTCTTCCAGCCCCGCGGCTACAGCGGCGGCGCGAGCGGCCTGGGCGCGTTCAAGACGTCGCTCCAGCTCCTCGGCGTGATCGGGTCCAACGTCATGACGACCCCGGCCCCCGCCCTGGAGGGCGAGGTCGTGGACCAGATCAAGGTGATCCTCGCGGAGGCCGGGCTGCTGTGACGAGCTCCCCGATCAGCCACCGCACCGCCGTCGGGATCGACCTGGGCGGTACCAAGATCGCCGCAGGTCTCGTCCGCGACGACGGCACGGTCCTCGCCCGGGCCGGGGTCCCCACCCCGGCCCGGGAGGGGGCGGCCGCGATCCTCGACGCGGTCGCGCGCCTGGTCGCGCTCCTCCTGCCCGACGGCGTTGCCTCGCCCGGGTCGGCCGGCTCGCCGACCGGGCTGGTCGGGGTCGGCATCGGCTCGGCCGGGGTCATCGACTCCGGCCGCGGCCGGGTCGTGGCCGCCACCGATGCCCTGACGGGCTGGGCAGGCGCCGACCTCGCGGGCGGGATCTCGTCCCGCCTCCTGGCCGCGGGCGGCCCCGCGGCGGGCCTGCCGGTGCACACCGACAACGACGTGCACGCGCACGCGCTGGGCGAGCACTGGCTGGGCGCGTGCGCGGGGACGCGGACCGCGCTCGTCGTCGCGGCGGGCACGGGCGTGGGGGCGACGCTCCTGCTCGACGGCACGCCCCAGCACGGGGCCCGGCACGTCGCCGGTCACCTGGGGCACCTGCCCGCCGCCGAGGCGGCGGGGCTGCGGTGCACGTGCTCGCGCACCGGGCACCTCGAGGCCGTCGCGTCGGGTCCGGCGCTGCACGCCCTGTACCTGCGTCTCGGTGGCGACCCGACGGTCGAGACCGCCCGGGTCGTGTGCCAGATCACCGACGTCGATCCCGTCGCCCACCAGGCGGTGGTCCTCGCGTCCACGGCCCTGGGGCGGACCGTGGGCGGCGTCGCGAACATGCTCGACCCGGAGGTCGTCGTCATCAGCGGCGGGCTCGCGGGCGCCGGGAGCCTGTGGTGGGACACCCTGAGCGAGGCGGTGGCCTCCGAGCTCATGCCCGCCCTCGACGGCCTGCCCGTCGTGGCCGCGACCCTCGGCGGCGACGCCGCCGTGCTCGGTGCCGCCCGGCTCGCGTTCCTCGCGCACGCGGGCGACGACCCGCGGGGCACGAGGGCCGCGCACGACTCGGCCGGGCTCTCGCTGCCCTACCTCGCGAGCTCGTGACCGGGGTCCCGATCCCCCGCCGACCCGCCAGCACACCCCACCCGGAGGAACTCGTGACCGACCGACCGCCGACCTCCCTCGCCGGCACCGACCCGTCCCCCGACCCGCTCGTCGCGCTGCGCGGCGGGCTGGTCGTCTCGTGCCAGGCCTACCCGGGCGAGGCCATGCGGGACCCGCGCACCATGACCCAGGTCGCGCTCGCAGCCGTCGAGGGCGGTGCGGTCGGGATCCGGGTGCAGGGCATCGAGGACATCGAGCACGTCACGCGCGCGTTCGCCGAGGCCGGCATCACGGTGCCCGTCACGGGGCTCTGGAAGGACGGGGCCGACGGCGTCTTCATCACCCCGACCCTGCGGCACGCGGTCGCGGTCGCCCGGGCGGGAGCCACGATCGTCGCGATCGACGGGACCCGGCGCCCTCGCCCCGACGGGCTGAGCCTCGCCGCGACCGTCGCCGGGCTGCGCGAGCACACGTCCGCGCTCGTCATGGCGGACTGCGGGAGCCTCGACGACGCGCTCGCTGCCCGCGACGCCGGGGTCGACGCGGTCGGGACCACGCTGTCCGGGTACACCGGAGAACGCCCCCGCACCCAGGGACCCGACCTCGAGCTGCTCGCCCAGCTCGTGGAGCGCATCGACCTGCCCGTGATCGCCGAGGGACGCGTCCACTCCCCCGCCCAGGCGCGCACCGCGCTCGACGCGGGCGCCTGGGCCGTGGTCGTCGGCACCGCGATCACCCACCCCACGACCATCACGGGGTGGTTCGTCGACGCGCTCTCGGCCTGAGCCCCGCGGGCCACGCCCGCACCGGTCGACCGGCCCACCCCACCCGATCCCCACCCGGGTCCTGCGCACCGCCGCGGAGGACCCGGGGGCACCGGGACCACGACGGTCCCGCACCTGCCCGCCCGACGCTCGCTCCGCCGTCGGGCACCTCGCACCCGGAGCACCCACAGACCGGACCCCCGCACCCGACTCGGTGCCGAGGCGGAGGTCCGCGCCGCGCCCGCCCCGCGCCGGGGCACGGCGCCGCACCCGCAGGACCGCACCGTGCACCAAGAGCTCTGACCCGACGAAGCCAGGAGTATCTGATGCCACTGCACCCATCCACCCCGACCACCCCGCCCGGCTCCCAGCCACCCGCGTGCACCCGCCGAGGGTCCCGCGCCGCGCTCGCCGCCGGGCTCTCCCTGCTCCTCGTGGTCCCGGCCGCGAGCGCCCAGGCGTTCGACCCGTTCCCGCCCGCAGCGACCGACGGTCCCGGGACCTTCTCCGAGCAGACCCTCGCGGTCGGCGGCACGGGGGGCTATGCGAACTACCGCATCCCCGCCCTGACCACCACGAACGACGGGACGATCCTCGCGTCGTACGACGGCCGCCCGTTCCACGCGGGTGACGCCCCGCAGCCCAACTCGATCCTCCAGCAGGTCAGCCGCGACAACGGCGCGACCTGGGAGCCAGCGACCGTCGTCGCGGCCGGGTACGGCACGAACTCGTCGCCCGACAAGTACGGGTTCTCCGACCCGTCCTACGTCGTGGACCGCGAGACCGGCACGATCTTCAACTTCCACGTGAAGTCGTTCGACCAGGGCTTCGGCGGGTCGGCCACGGGCATCGACCCGACCAACCGCCAGATCCTGCACGCCGCGGTCAGCGTCTCCGAGGACGGCGGCCAGACGTGGGAGGGCCGCGTCATCACCGAGGGCGCCAAGGACCCGTCGTGGGCCGGCATCTTCGCGGCCTCGGGCGAGGGCATCCAGCTGCGCTACGGCGAGCACGCCGGACGACTCGTCCAGCAGTTCACGGCCCGCACGGGCGGCACGTACAAGGCGTACAGCGTGTACTCCGACGACCACGGCGCCACGTGGCAGCACGGCGAGGCGTTCGGCACGGGCATGGACGAGAACAAGTCGGTCGAGCTCTCCGACGGACGCGTCATGATGAACTCGCGCGACTCCGCGGGCAGCAAGTACCGCAAGATCGCGTACTCGACCGACGGCGGGCACACGTACGGGCCCGTGACGCTCGACCGCCAGCTCCCCGACCCGACCAACAACGGGTCGGTCTCGCGCCTGTACCCCGACGCCCCCGAGGGCTCGGCCGAGGCGAAGATGCTGCTGTTCAGCAACTCCAACAGCACCACGGGCCGCGAGAACGTGACCGTGCGCCTCTCGTGCGACGACGGCGCGACGTGGCCGGGCTTCCGGGTCGTCAACCCGGGCTCGGGCGCCTACTCGACGCTCTCGCCCATCGGCGACGGGCGCTTCGGGCTCCTGTACGAGACGCAGGGCATGAACGCGATCTCGTTCGCGAGCTTCGACCAGGAGTGGTTGAACGCGACGTGCGCCTCGACCGTCGTGCCGGACACGACCGTCGCGACGGGCGCCACCGTGCAGGTGCCCGTCCAGGTCACCAACCAGAACCAGGCGCCGCTCGCCGCGTCGCGCCTGACGATCGACGCTCCCGTGGGCTGGAGCGCGACCACGGTCGACGTGCCCGCGATCGCTGTCGGCCAGAGCGCCACGGTCCGGGTCGCGCTCACCGCGTCCGCGACCGCCGCCGCGACGACGGCGAACAACCCCGTCCGCGTCCAGAGCGTCCTGACGACGGCCGACGGCACGCAGGCGCGCGCCTACGGCTACGTGACCGTGACGGGCGGCCCTGCGGGTCCCGTGACCTCGCTCGCGGTGTTCGGGAAGTACACGACCGACCGTGACGTGGCGGCGCAGCCGTACACCGTCGGCGAGCGCGTGCCCTACTCGTTCCGCGTCTACAACACCGGGACCACGGCCTACCGCTCGACCGCGACGGGCAACCTGACGAACCTGTCCCCGGGCTGCAACTGGAGCAGCCTGCCCGCGGGCGGCACGTACCTGTGCTCGCTCGCGTACCGCGTCGTGACGGCCGACGACCTCGCGGACGGGTTCTTCGTCCCCGAGACCCGCTGGTTCATGAACGCCACCCAGGCCACGTCGGTCCCCCTCACGGGCGACCCCGTCGACCTGGTCGACCGCCGTCCCTCGCTCGCCGTCACGGCCGGCGAGCCCACGGTCGAGGACACCGACGCGAGCGGGACCGTGAACGCGGGCGACGTCGTCGTCAACGCCCTCACGGTCCGCAACACCGGGAACGTGCGCCTCACGGGCGTCGGCGCCGCGGACGTGTGCGCCGTGCCCGCGCTCGCTCCCGGGGCCGAGGCCGCGTGCGGCACGGTGCGACGCACGCTCACCGCGGCCGACGTCGCGGCGGGCTCGCTCGCGGGCCGTTCCGTCGCGGTGGCCGCCTCCAACGGCGACCGGTCCGTGACGGGGCGGGTCGACGTCGCCGCCTTCGACGTCCCTGCGCAGCCCGCCGTGCCGGTCGCGGTCACGGCGAGCGTCCAGTGCGTGGCGGGCACGGTCCAGCTCACGGGCCGGGCCGTCAACGAGGGCGACGGGGCCGTGGACGTCACGATCCGCTCGACCGCGGGCACCAAGGCGTTCGCGGCAGTCGCCCCCGGGCGCAGCGCGTCGCAGCGGTTCGCGACCCGTTCTGCCGGGGTCGGGGCGGGAGAGGTCACGTTCGAGGTGTCGTCCGCGACGCTCGGTACGCAGACGCTGACCGCGCCGTACGACGCCCGGACCTGCTGACCGGCTGAGCCGGGCGGGCGCCGTCGGCGTCCGCCCGCGCTCGTCGGCGCCACCGACCTCGGCCCTCGTCCCCATGCCGGTGGGGACGGGGGTCGAGCCCGTGCACGGACGCCGTCAGCTCGCGGGGTCGTCCAGGAACGCGCGCACCTCCTGCGCGCACCGGCACGCGGCCGCGATCCTGGCGGCCCACCCGAGCGCCTCCTCGCGCGTCGGCACCTCCAGCACCGTCCAACCGCCGTCCAGCCCTCTCGTCCGGGGGTGGGCGCCCTCGGCGACCGTGCCGTCACCGTCCACCAGGACGGGCGGTACGCTCTCGTCGATGCCGCCGCCGAACACCCAGACGCCGGCGGCCTTCGCCTCCTCCACCACCGCGTGCGACGCGTCCGAGACGGCCCGCATCTGGTCGTCCGGCACGATCATGGCCTCGCTCGGGAACGAGATCAGGTACTTCGTCACGGTGTCCGCCTTCCCGTGGCCGGTGCCCTAGCTGCCGGCGAACGCGGCGCGCAGCGCAGGCATCTCGAGCTTGATCATCTGCATCATGGCGCCCATCATCCGCGCCACGGCCTCCTGGTCGTCGGACTGCGCGAGCTCCTCGAACTCGACGGGCACCACCTGCCACGAGAGCCCGTAACGGTCCTTGAGCCAGCCGCACTGCGACTCGGTGCCGCCGCCCGAGAGCAGGGCGTCCCAGTAGTGGTCGACCTCCGCCTCGTCCTCGCAGCGCACGATGAACGACACGGCCTCGCTGAACGGGAACAGGTGGTCGGGGCCGCCGTTGATCAGGTTGAAGGGCTGGCCCCGCAACGTGAAGTCGATGGTGACGAACGTGCCGTCGGGCATCTTCAGGGAGTCCCCGACGGTGCTGTCGGGGAACACCGAGGTGTAGAAGGCCACGGCCTCCTCGAGGCCGCCGTTGAACCACAGGCTCGGGACGATCGGTCGCATCGTTCTCCTCCTCCCGCGCGGCGCGCGGTGCGTCGCACTCTCCAGGTCCGACCGGCCGGGGCGGCCGAACTCATCGGTCCCCGCACCTCGAGAGACGGCGGCCCGGTCCGGCGGCGACCTTCACGCGGCGGTCCGCAGGAACGTCCCCAGCGCCTCGACCACGAGCAGGTGGTCGTCGCGCTGGGCCAGGCCGGACACGGTCACGACGCCGATCACCCCGACGCCCTCGACCCGCAGCGGGAACGCCCCGCCGTGGGCCGCGTACTCCTGGAGCGGCAGCTCGTGCTGCGCCGTGAACGTCGTGCCCCGGGCCTTGGCGCGCAGGCCCATGAGGTACGACGACGCACCGAACCGCTCGACCACGCGCACCTTGCGCTGGACCCAGGTGTCGTTGTCGGGTGTGGTGCCCTCGGTCGCGGCGTGGAAGACCTGCTGCGGCCCGCGGCGCACGTCGATCGTGATCGGCAGGGACCGCTCGGCCGCGAGCTCGACGAGCAGGCAGCCGAGCCGCCAGGCGTCGTCGTGCGTGAAGCGCGTGAGCACGAGGTCGCGCTCGTGCTGCTCGGCCTCGGCGACGAGGCGGGACAGGTCGGGGTTCTCGGGCTGGTCGTGGGTCATGGCGTCAGCCTGGCACGCCGCGGCACGTCACGCCGAGGCCTTCTTGCGCGTCGTCTTCTTCTTCGCGGGCTCCTTCGTCGAGGCGGGCGCCGTGGTCGAGGCGGCCTGGTCGTCCGAGGCGCGTGACGCCGTCGGGCGCTCGCTCTTCTTCCTCGTGGTGCCCGACGACGCAGCCTCCTTCGAGGGCTTCTCGCCCTTCGCGTCGCCCGACTTCTTGCCGCGCGAGCTCTCGACGCTGCGGCGCAGCGCCTCCATGAGGTCGATGACCTCGGCGCCCTCGCCGCCCTTCTCCTCCTGCTCGCCGAAGGTCTCCTCGGTGCTGAACGTGTCGCCTGCCTCGATCTTGGCCTCGATGAGCTGACGGAGCTGGGCCTGGTAGTCGTCCTGGTACTCCTCGGGCGTGAAGTCGGCCGCGAAGGACTCGACGAGCTGCGACGACATCGCGAGCTCCTTGGCGCTGACCTTCGCCGGCTCGTCGAGCGTCGGGAACGCGGCCTCGCGGACCTCGTCGGCCCACAGCAGCGTCTGCAGCACCAGCACGTCGTCGCGCACTCGCAGCGCCGCGAGCCGCGTGCGCTGGCGCAGCGCGAACTTCACGATCGCGGTGCGGTCGGTCTCCTCGAGCGTGCGGCGCAGCAGCACGTAGGCCTTGTTCGAGGAGGAGTCGGGCTCGAGGTAGTAGCTGCGGTCCAGCAGCATGGGGTCGATCTGGTCGGTGGGCACGAACTCGACGACCTCGACCTCGCGGCTGCGCTCGGCGGGCAGCGACCCCAGGTCCTCGGCCGTGAGCACGACCGTGCGCTCGCCGTCGTCGTACGCCTTGTCGATGTGCTCGTACGCCACGACCTCGCCGCAGACCTCGCACCGTCGCTGGTAGCGGATCCGGCCGCCGTCCTTGTCGTGCACCTGGTGCAGCGGCACGTCGTGGTCCTCGGTCGCCGAGTACACCTTGATCGGCACGTTGACGAGACCGAACGTGATGGCACCCTTCCAGATGGCCCTCATGTCTCCATGGTGCTCCCGGGGCCGGGGGCTGGCGAGTCGTCAGACGGGCTCGAGGCGGTGGTGCGGACCCTCCTGTGGGCGGCGCCCGGCATCATGGGCGCATGGCCGGCACCAGGTACGAGTTCGAGGCGGAGCTGTGGCGGTGGACCGCGCGCAGCGACACGTGGGTCTTCGCGGCGCTGCCCACCGACGTCAGCGACGAGATCGCGGACTCCCCGCTGCCCCCGGCGGGGTTCGGGTCCGTCAAGGTCGAGGTCACGCTCGGCGGGTCGCGCTGGACCACCTCGGTCTTCCCCGACGCCGAGCGCAGGACGTTCGTCGTGCCCGTCAAGGCCGCGGTGCGTCGCCGCGAGGCGGTCGACGTCGGCGACACCGTGCGGATCGCGGTCGAGACGCTGCTCTAGCGGGTGGTCCCCTCGTCCTGCCTGCCCCGCAGGTACGAGTCGAGCAGCTCCCACGAGGGCGCGAACGGGCTCGGGCTCTTCTCCCCCGCGGGGTGCGCGGTCGCGGTGTCACGCGAGTGCTGGAGGAC
The DNA here is from genome assembly GCF_015142735.1 of Oerskovia douganii. Taxonomy (GTDB): domain Bacteria; phylum Actinomycetota; class Actinomycetes; order Actinomycetales; family Cellulomonadaceae; genus Oerskovia; species Oerskovia douganii. The sequence continues at coordinate 33,428 of NZ_JACSPN010000006.1, forward strand.
CTCCTCGTGCAGCCGCTCCATCTTGGCGTCGAGCTCGGAGGCCGCGAGCGACGCCTCCCGCAGCTCGTCGATGAGACGCTCGGGCACGGCCTTGTCGTACTTGTAGTAGATCTTGTGCTCGAGGCTGGCCCAGAAGTCCATGGCGATGGTGCGGATCTGGATCTCGACGACCACGGGCTGGACCCGGTCGGACAGGAACACGGGCACCTCGACGATGAGGTGCAGGGACTTGTACCCGTTGCCCTTGGGATGGGCGATGTAGTCGCGCTCCTCGAGGACCACGACGTCACGCTGACCCGCGATCATGTCGCGGACCGTGTAGATGTCGGACACGAAGCTGCACGTGACCCGGACGCCCGCGATGTCGAAGATCTCCGCGCGCAGCGCCTCGATCGTCAGGTCCACGCCCTTGCGCCGGGCCTTCGCGAGCAGGGACTCGGGCGACTTGAGCCGCGAGGAGACGTGCTCGATGGGGTTGTACTCGTGGGCGTAGGCGAACTCGTCCCGCAGGATGGTGATCTTCGTCATCACCTCGTCCATGCCGAAGCGGTAGGTCATCATCAGCCGCGTGAAGTGCTCCCGCAGCGCTCGGAGCTCCGCCCCCACCTGGGGGTCGTCGTGCATGGGTCCTCGCTGGTCGCGCCCGTCGTCCACTGTCCCGATCCTTCGCCGTCTCGATCTCCCACGGTCGCACACCGTGGGCGCTCCGGGCGTACGCGTCCGCCGCGGCCCCCCGCGCGTCTCAGGTCGTGGCCCGGTTCTCGCGCCGGGCGGCAGGCCCAATGTCCTCGGGTCCCGGGACCAACGTCCTGACCTCGGACGGCGCTATTGACGCGGTGTCAATAGCGGTCCTAGCGTCGAGACGACAGCTCAGGAAGGGGCCACGATGACCGACGTGACGACGCGAAGGCGGCGACGTTCAGCACCCGAGGTCCGCGCCGAGGAGATCGTGCACGCGGCCCGCGAGCTGTTCGCCGAGCAGGGCATCGCCCGGACCTCGACCAAGGACGTCGCGGAGCGCGCGGGCGTTGCCCGCAGCCTCGTCTACTACTACTTCCCCGACCAGGACGCCCTCGTGGACGCCGTGCTCGAGGGCTACGTCGCGGAGTTCGTCGAGTCCGTCCGGGCCTGGGACGCCGCCCGCGAGCCGGGCAACATCGACAAGGCACTCGTCGACTGCATCGCGATGTTCCGCACCCACCTGCGGGCGGTCGCGCCGCTGCGCGACGACATGCAGCGCACCGAGAGCGCGGGCCTGTACAACCGCTTCCTCGACCAGGCCGTGCGGGCCGTCGTCGAGTGCATCGGCACGACGACGGTCGAGGCCTACGCGGCCCGGCACCGCATCCGCATCGAGAACGTCCCCGAGACGTTCTACGTCCTCGTCTACGGCCTGGTCGGGCTCGCCCGGAACACCCCCGACGTCGACGACGCGGTGCTCGTGACGATCGTGCGGCAGGTGCTGCACCTCGAGGAGGCGCGTTCCGGCACCGAGTGACGCGACGGCCCGGGTCCCGACGGTGCGCCGGGACCGGGCTCGCCCACCAGGCGCACCGTCCCCCCACCCCGGGCGGCCACCGGCCGTCCCGTCGTCCTGAGAAAGGGAGCGACGTGTTCCTCTTCGATTCCATCCCCTGGCAAGCAGCCGTCATGTGGTTCGTGGTGCTCGCTGCCCTCGTCGGCCTCAACGAGCTCGTCCGCTGGTCCAAGACCGCCGCGATCGGGATCTTCGTCGTCCTGCCGGTCCTGCTGACGATCTTCGTCTGGCCGCACACCGCGGGGGCAGGGTCCTCGACCGGCACCTGGTTCCACTGGGTCAAGGTGTACTCGGCCCTCGCCGGGTGCATCGGCTTCATGCTCATCCGCTACAACAAGCGCGTCGGGGCGATGAAGTACGCCCTGCTGTTCCCCCCGGCGATCCTCGCGCTCAACATCGCCGAGGCCGTGATCCGTGACTTCCAGGTCTACGGCATGGACGGCATGGTCGACGGCGTGTTCATGGTCGGCGGCTCGTGGAACATCATGAACGGCATCGCGGGCATCCTGAACCTGCTGACGATCTGCGGCTGGGCCGGCATCTACATCACGCGCGACCGGTTCCAGGACATGGTCTGGCCGGACATGATGTGGTTCTGGATCATCGCGTACGACCTGTGGAACTTCGCGTACGTCTACAACTGCGTGGGCGACCACGCGTTCTACGCGGGTGCCGCGCTGCTCATCAGCTGCACCATCCCGGCGTTCTTCCTGCGCAAGGGCGCCTGGCTCCAGCACCGTGCCCACACGCTCGCGTTCTGGATGATGTTCACGATGGCCGTGCCGACGTTCGTCTCGGACTCGGCCTTCGCGGTGGACTCGTCGCACGACCCCACGGCGCTGTTCGTGGTGAGCCTGGTCTCGCTGCTCGCCAACGTCGCGGTCGCGGTCTACCAGGTCAAGGTGATCGTGACCAAGCGCCGCAACCCGCTGCGCGACGAGCTGTTCACGGACCACAAGTCCTACCAGGAGCTCGCGAAGGACCGCCCGGCACCGGAGCTCACCACCGCGGGCGCCACGACCGCCTGACGGCCCCGGACACGACGAAGGGTCGCCCGACACGTTGTGTCGGGCGACCCTTTGCTCGTGTGCGGCAGGAGGGGGCTACCGCTCGGGACGCGTCCCGGCGCTCACGTCCTCCGTCTGCCCGACGGCGTCGCTCCCCTCGTCCGCGTCGGTCACCAGGAGCTGACCCTCGGCCAGGGACTCCGCGGCGATCTCGTGCTCGACCGAGGTCGCGAGCGGCTTCTCGTGGACGAAGCACAGGGCGATCGCCGCGATGATCGCGAGCGGCACCATGTAGAGGAAGAGCGGCACGAGCGCCTCGTTGTAGGACTCGATCACGAGGGCGCGCACGCCGTCGGGCAGGGACTGGACCAGGTCCGGGGTGAGCGAGCCCGTCCCGCCCGCCGACCCCGTGCCCTGGGGGAACTTCTCCGCGAGGAGCGTGGTCAGACGGGCGATGAACACGCTGCCGACCACGGCCGAACCGAGCGTCGCCCCGACCTGGCGGAAGTAGTTGTTGGCCGCGGTCGCGGTCCCGACCTCGCGCAGCGGGAACGAGTTCTGCACGATGAGCGTGAGGATCTGCATGCTCCCACCCAGACCGATGCCGATCACCGCGAGGAACACGCAGATCATGGGCGTCGCGGTGTCGGCCTCGACCGTCGAGAGCAGAGCCAGGCCCACGCCGAGGATCAGCGAACCGACGATCGGGAGGACCTTGTACCTGCCGGTGCGCGAGACCATCTGGCCCGTGACGACCGAGGTGACGAGCAGCGACCCCATCATGGGGATCATGAGCAGGCCGGCGACGGTCGCGCTGGCACCGGTCGCCATCTGCAGGTAGGTGGGCATGTAGCCGATCGCGCCGAACATCGCGATGCCCGTCGCGAGCGCCGCGATGGTCGTGACCGTGAAGTTGCGGTCGGCGAACAGGTGCAGCGGGATGATCGGCTCGTCGGCACGCTTCTCGACGAGCACGAACGCCACGGCGGCCACGACCGCCAGTGCGACGAGCCCGAGGATCGTCGCCGAGCCCCACGCGTACTGCGACCCGCCCCAGGTCCCGACCAGGACGAGCGCCGTGGTCGCCACGGCCATGAGGGCCATGCCGAGGTAGTCGTGGCGCACACGTTCGGCGCCGCGCGCCTTCTTGGGCAGGTGCAGGAGGAAGATCACGGCGAGCGCTGCGACGACGCCCAGCGGGATGTTGATCCAGAAGACCCAGCGCCAGCCGGGGCCCTCGGTGAACCAGCCGCCGAGCAGCGGTCCCGCGACCGAGGAGACCGCGAAGACCGCGCCCATGATGCCCATGTACCTGCCGCGCTCCCGCGCGGGGATGACGTCGGCGATCGCGGCCTGCGACAGGATCATGAGCCCGCCGCCGCCGAGGCCCTGGACCGTGCGCCCCACGATGAGCACGTTCATGTCGCCCGCGACGGCGCCGATCACGGATCCCACCATGAACAGCAGGATCGCGGTGAGCAGCAGGGGCTTGCGGCCCAGGACGTCGGAGACCTTGCCGTAGATCGGCATGGTGATGGTCGAGGCCAGGATGAAGGCCGTGATGACCCAGCTCATGTGCTCGACGCCGTCGAGCTCGCCCACGATCGTGGGCAGCGCGCTCGACAGCACGGTCTGGTTGAGGGACGCGAGCAGCATGGTGACCATGAGGCCCAGGAACAGCAGGACGATGCCGCGGTCCCTCGGGGACGCCGGCGGGGCGTCGGGCGCAGACGGGTGCGTGGGCGCGGCGGTGGTCGCGCCCCGGGTGGGTGCCGGAGTGCTGCCGGCTCGGGGGGTGGTGGTCATAGCGTGGCCTCGAAGACTTCTCGGAAGATGGTGATCGCTTCGCTGATGTCGGCCTCGGCGTCGGAGCCGCTCAGGGCCGTGCCAGGGTTGCGCGAGTACGCGAAGCGCATGATGGTTCCGGCGAGCATGAGGAGCGCTCGCGCGGTGTCGGGGCTGTCGGGCAGGCCCAGCGACGCGAGCTCGCTGAACCCCGTCCCGTCCTCGGCCCGGTCGGACAGCAGGTCGTTGACGAGCGACTCGACCTGGGAGACGGAGCCCATGGCGTGCTTGCGCAGCTCGGGGTGCTCGCGCACGAGCGCCTTGCGCTCGGCGAACGGGACGCCGGGGTGCAGCGTGGACCGCAGGATCGAGAGCAGGAACCGCACGACCCGCTCGAACGCGGGTCCCTCGGTCTCCGCACGGAAGGCCGCGAGCGCCTCGTCGGAGACTCGCGGGGGCACGAGCCCCAGGATCGCCTCCTCCTTGGTCGCGAAGTAGTTGAAGAACGTCCGTTGCGAGATGCCCGCCGCGGCGGCGATCTCCTCGACGGTCGCGTGGTGGAGCCCTTTCTCGCGGACCAGGGCGGCGGCCGCCTGGTGGATCGTGAGCCAGGTCTCGGCACGCTTGCGTTCGCGGAGGGACGTCGGAGCGGTCTGCATGACTGCACTGTATGCAGGACTGCAATAATTGCACAACTGCACGATTGCCGTCGGGACGACCCCGCCGAGCGCGGCAGCCCGCCCCGGACGACCATGGACCCATGGCCCCCTCGACGGCGGCGCAGACCGTGAGCGTCGACGGTCACCGCCTCAAGCTCACCAACCTGGACAAGGTCCTGTACCCCGCCACGGGGACGACCAAGGGCGAGGTCCTGGCCTACCTCGCCGCGGTCGCCGACGTCCTGCTCCCCCACGCCTCGAACAGGCCCGCGACGCGCAAGCGCTGGCCCAACGGCGTCGAGGGCTCCGTGTTCTTCCAGAAGAACCTCGACGCCGGCACCCCCACGTGGGTCCGGCGCCGCACGATCCAGCACAAGCACAGCACCAACGCCTACCCGCTCGTCAACGACCTCGCGACCCTCACGTGGCTCGGTCAGATCGCCGCCCTGGAGATCCACGTGCCGCAGTGGCAGTTCGGCCGGACGGGGGTCCAGAAGAACCCCGACCGGCTCGTCCTCGACCTCGACCCCGGCGAGGGCGCAGGCCTGCGCGAGTGCGCAGAGGTCGCCCGGCTCGCCCGCGAGGTCCTGCGCGGCATGGGCCTGAACCCCCTGCCCGTGACGAGCGGCTCCAAGGGCATCCACCTGTACGCCGCTCTCGACGGGCGCCAGACCACCGACGAGGTCAGCGCGGTCGCGCACGAGCTCGCCCGCTACCTCGAGGCCGAGCACCCCGACCTCGTCGTGAGCGACATGAAGAAGTCGCTGCGCGGCGGCAAGGTGCTCGTCGACTGGAGCCAGAACAACGGCAACAAGACCACCATCGCGCCGTACTCGCTGCGCGGCCGCACCCACCCCACGGTCGCGGCCCCGCGCACGTGGGACGAGCTCGACGACCCCGACCTCGCGCACCTCGACAAGGACCAGGTCATGGAACGCGTCGAGCGGATCGGCGACCCGCTCGCAGCGCTGACCGCGGGCCACCTGGCCTCGCTCGAACCCACGCCCGAGCGCATGGCGACGTTCGCGCGCAAGGGCGCGACGCCGTCGGGCGGCACGGGCTCGAGCAGCGGCGAGACCGGCACGGCGCCCCGGCGAGACCGCCTCGAGACCTACCGCGCCAAGCGCGACGCCTCCCGGACCCCCGAGCCCGTCCCCGAGGACGTCGCCCCCAGCAGCGAGGGCAGGTCCTTCGTCATCCAGGAGCACCACGCACGCCGCCTGCACTGGGACTTCCGCCTCGAGCACGACGGCGTGCTCGTGAGCTGGGCCCTGCCGCGCGGCGAGCCGACCGACACGAGGAAGAACCACCTCGCGGTCCAGACCGAGGACCACCCGCTCGCGTACGGCTCGTTCGAGGGGACCATCCCCGCGGGCGAGTACGGCGGCGGCGAGGTGACCATCTGGGACGCGGGCACCTACGAGCTCGAGAAGTGGCGCGACGACGAGGAGGTCATCGTCACGCTGCACGGCGAGCAGCACGGCACACGGCGCCTCGCGCTCATCCACACGGGAGGTCACGGTGCCTCCGGTACGTCGGACCGAGCCGGGGAGAACAGCTGGCTCATCCACCTCATGGCCCCGCGCGACGAGGCCCACCCCACGGGCCACGCGGCACCTCGCAGCAAGGCGCCCCGGCAGCGCCCGTCGGAGACCGACGACGAGCCCGTCGGGGTCGCGCTGCCGCGCCCCATGCTCGCGACCGCCGGGACGGTCGAGACGCTGACCGCCGAGGGCGACCCCGACGACTGGGCCTACGAGATGAAGTGGGACGGGTTCCGCGTGGTCGCGCAGGTCACGGGCCCCGCCGACGGATCGGCCGACGGGGCCTCGGTCCGCCTCGTGAGCCGCAGCGGCAAGGACATGACGCTCACCTACCCCGAGCTCCAGGACCTTGCCGCCCGTGTCCCGCACGCCGACCTGCCCGTGGTCGTCGACGGCGAGATCGTGGCGCTCGACGCGCGCGGGCGACCGAGCTTCCGCCGCCTGCAGCAGCGCGCCAACCTCACCAAGGCGGGCGACGTCGCAGCGGCGCGCGCCAAGGTCGGGGTCGAGCTCATGCTGTTCGACGTCCTGTCCGTCGGCGGGCGCTCGCTCGTCCGGCGCACGTACGACGAGCGGCGCGAGATCCTCGAGGACCTGGTCGACCAGTCCTCGACCGTGCACGTCCCGCCCGCGTTCGACGGCGACCTCGCGGAGGCCGTGGCGACGAGCAGGCAGCTCGGCCTCGAGGGCGTGGTGGCCAAGCGGCGCACGAGCACCTACACGGCCGGGCGGCGCTCGCGGAGCTGGATCAAGGTCAAGCACTCGCACACCCAGGAGGTCGTGGTGGTCGGGTGGCGTCCGGGGCACGGGGACCGGTCGCACCTGGTGGGCTCGCTGCTGCTCGCGGTGCCCGACGACGAGGGGCTGCGCTACGTGGGCCGCGTCGGGTCGGGCTTCACCGAGAAGGACCGGCGCGACCTCGTGACGCGGCTCGGCCGGATCGAGCGGGTCACGAACCCGGCCCTCGACGTGCCCGCCGCGGACGCCTCGGACGCCCGGTGGGTCACGCCGCACCTGGTCGGCGAGGTCGACTACGCCGACTGGACGAGCGCACCCGAGGGCGACGGCAGGCTGCGGCACGCGGTCTGGCGCGGCTGGCGTCCGGACAAGTCGCCCGAGGACGTGCGCCGGGAGGGGTGAGACCTCAGCCGCGCGCCGGGGTCTGCGCGCGTCGCGCACGCGCCGCGTCCCGGCTCGTGCGCAGGTGCCCGACGGCGAGCCGCGCCGCCTCCTGCCCGTCGCCCGCGCGGATCGCGGCCAGGAGCCCGCGGTGCTCGTCGACCATCTGCTGCAGGTCGTCGTGCTGCCCGAGGAGCCAGCGCAGGCGGCTCGCGGTGATCGCCCCGATCTCGTCGAGGAGCGGGCTCGCGGCCGTCGCGGCCACGAGCTCGTGGAAGTCCGCGCCCGCGCGGTGGGCTGCCGTGGCGTCCTCGTCGCGGGCGGCTCGGGCCTCACGGTCGAGCACGGCCCCGAGCCGCGCGAGGCGCTCGGGCGTCCGCCGTTCGGCCGCGAGGCGGAACGTGAGGGTCTCGATCGCCGAGCGCACCTCGATGAGGTCCTCGATCTCGTCGTCGGTGAACGTGCGCACGACGGCCCACGTGCGGGGCCGCGGGGTCACGAGGCCCTCGGCGATGAGGGTCTTGAGCGCGTCGCGGACCGGGACGCGGCTCACGCCGAGCTCGGCCGCGAGGTCACGCTCGACGAGCCGGTCCCCCGGGGCCCGCTCGCCGTCGATGATCTGCTCGCGCACGATCCGGGCGACGCGGTCGGCCTCGGGCTCGAACGGCTGGTCTGCGCTCATGCGTCCATCCTCTCGGAACCCGGAGGTCAAAATGGTATACCGTTTGTGGTCGGCGGGCTGCTCAGGGGGCGAGCCCTCCGCCGGACCGTCGAGCACCACCCGTGGAAGGAACCCCCGCATGCCCCCGATCCCCACCAGCTCCCCCGCCAACGTGACCGTGCTGCGCAACGTCCGGCCCTGGGGCGGCGAGGCCGTCGACCTCCACGTCGCCGACGGACACATCACCCGGGTGACGCCGCACCTCGCGACCGACGCGGCGGCGTCGGGCAGCACGACGCCCGCGCCGGGCGAGATCGACGGGCGCGGGTTCCTCGCCCTGCCCGGGTTCGTCAACGCCCACGCGCACGTCGACAAGAGCTGGTGGGGCAAGCCCTGGGTCAGCTACGGCGGCGAGGCCACCACGCAGGGCCGCATCGCGCACGAGCGCGAGCACCGCGACGAGCTCGGCATCCCCGGCGTCGACGTCACGGTCGCGGTCCTGCGCGAGTTCCTGCGCCACGGCACGACCGCGATCCGCACCCACGTCGACGTCGACCTGGGCCTGGGCCTGCGCGGCATCGACGTGGTCCGCGAGTCGCTGTTCGTGCTGGGCGGCGCGATCGACGCCGAGATCGTCGCGTTCCCCCAGGACGGCGTCCTGCGCCGGCCCGGAGTGCTCGAGCTGCTCGACGCCGCGGCCGCCGCGGGGGCCGAGCACATCGGCGGGCTCGACCCCGCCTCGATCGACCGCGACCCCGTGCGCCAGCTCGACGGGCTGTTCGAGATCGCCGAGCGCCGCGGCGTCGGGATCGACGTCCACCTGCACGACGGCGGCGAGCTGGGCGCGTTCCAGATCGAGCTCATGATCGACCGCACGGTCCGCGCAGGCCTCCAGGGCAAGGTCAACGTGGCGCACGGCTTCGCGGTCGGGCAGCTGCCGGCGACCCGCATGGCCGACCTCGTCGCGGCCATGGGCGAGGCCGGGATCAGCATGACGACCGTCGCCCCGATCGGCGCGACCCCGCTCCCGCTGGACCTGCTGCGCGAGCACGGCGTGCGCGTGGGCCTCGGCACCGACGGCATCCGCGACCTGTGGGCGCCCTACGGGACGGGCGACCTGCTCGCCCTTACGACGCGCCTGGCGCAGCTCGCACGCTTCCGCTACGACGAGGACCTGGTCCGTGCGGCCCGGCTCGCGACGAGCGACGCCGGGTTCTTCGTGGGGCACGACGTCCACGACCTGGTCGAGGGGGCGCGCGCGGACATCGTGCTGGTCGACGCCGAGAACACCCAGGACGCCGTGGTGCGCGCTCCCGCCCGCGCGCTCGTCGTGGCCGGTGGCCAGGTCGTCGCCCGGGACGGGGAGGTCCTGGTCTGACGCTCGCGCCGATGAGTTCCCCGGGGGCCACCGGTCTACACCGACGACACCCGTCCTCGCCCTGCGGGACACCGCGGCGACCCGTCCGAAGGAGCACGTCATGGCCGGAACCCAGATCTTCGTCAACCTGCCCGTGTCAGACCTCGAGAAGTCCAAGGCGTTCTACACGCAGCTCGGGTTCTCGATCAACGAGCAGTTCACCGACGAGAACGCGTCGTGCGTGGTCATCAGCGACACGATCTACGTGATGCTCCTGACCCACGAGTTCTTCCGCCGCTTCACGCCCAAGTCGATCGTCGACGCGCAGGACGCGACCGAGGCGATCAACGCGATCAGCGCCGAGTCCCGCACGGGCGTCGACGACCTCGCGGACCGTGCGCTCGCCGCGGGCGGCGCGCAGACCAACCCGCCGCAGGACGAGGGCTTCATGTACTCGCGCAGCTTCTCCGACCTGGACGGCCACCTGTGGGAGGTCATGTACATGGACCCGAGCACGATCGAGGGCTGACCTGCAAGGACGCGACGGGCGGCGATCGTCGGGGAATGCCCCGGCGCCGCCGCCCGTTGCCCCCTCCATGCGAGCCATCACCTACTCCCGCTACGGCGGAGCCGACGTCCTCGAGCTCAGCGAGCTCCCCACCCCCAAGGTCGGGCCGGACTCCGTCCTGGTCCGGGTCAGGGCCACGAGCGTGAACCCCGTGGACTGGAAGGTCCGCGAGGGCTACCTCGACGCGATCATGGACACCACGTTCCCCGTGGTGCCGGGCTGGGACGTCGCGGGCGTGGTCGAGCAGGTGGGCCTGGACACGCCCGAGCTCTCGGTCGGTGACGAGGTCTTCGGCTACGTCCGCAAGGACGTGGTCTCCGGCGGCACCACGGCCGAGCTCGTCGCGGCCCCGGTCCGCACGCTGGCCCGCAAGCCCTCGTCCTGGACGTGGGAGCAGGCAGCCGGCGCGCCGCTCGCCGGGCTCACGGCCCTGCAGACGATCGACCGCGCCGGGGTGACGAGCGGCCAGACCGTGCTCGTGCACGCGGCCGCGGGCGGTGTCGGGTCGATGGCCGTCCAGATCGCGGTGACGCGCGGGGCGCGCGTGATCGGCACCGCGTCCGAGCGCAACCACGAGTACCTGCGCTCCCTGGGCGCCGAGCCCGTGACCTACGGCGAGGGCCTGGCCGAGCGCGTGCGCGCCCTCGCGCCCGACGGCGTCGACGTCGTCCTCGACTACATCGGCGGCGAGGCGCTGGCCACCACGCCCGACGTCCTGCGCGAGGGCGGCACGGTCGCCTCGGTCGTCGACGCCGCAGCCCGCGACGAGCTCGGCGGGCACTACGTCTGGGTCCGCCCCGACGTCGCGGGGCTGACCGAGCTGGCCCGCCTCGCGGACGCCGGTCAGCTCACGGTCGACGTCGCCGAGGTCTACGACCTGGCCGACGCCGCGAAGGCCCACGAGGCGAGCCGGACCGGGCACGTGCGCGGCAAGGTCGTCATCACGGTCTGACCTGCCTGGCCGCGCCGTGGGTGCGGAGTTCTGGTGCGACTCGCCGGGCGTGTCGCACCAGAACTCCGCACCCGACCGAGAAGGTGTCCGGGTGAAGCACTACGAGAGCAGCGTGCCCGAGGACGAACCTGCGGTCGGACCCGACGAGGTCGATCCCCCCAGAGCGCCCCTCGACGCGAGGTCCGCGCACCGGATCGCGCTCCGCTATCGAGAATGGTCCCTCCTCGACCGAGGCGGGCGCGTTGGGCGGCTCGAGGCAGACCGCCGCCTCGACGACTACGAGGAGGTCGCCCAGCGGCTCCTGCACGACCTCGACCCCCTGCCGCTGCTCGACGCCCTGATCGCGCTCGGCGTCGAGAGCGACGACGACGGCGCTTTCCTCGACCGGGTCAGCACGGGCGCCGTCGAGGACGTCCTGCACCACCGCGCCGACCTGCACCAGCGGATCGCCGACCGGTGCCGTGCCGAACCGTCGTGGTCCGAGGCCGTCCGCGGGGCGACGATCGACCCCGAGCTCGCGGCCAGGCTGCCGTCACCGCTCCCCGGACTCTTCCCCGCCCCTCCCCCGGAAGCCGCCGGCACGGGCAGCCCGGGGCGTCGGAACGGCCGCAGGCCGTCCCTCCGGCAGGACCGCACCGGTCGGCGGGGGCGCCGCACGGTCTGAACTGTCTGCCCCTACCGCTGAGTGCGGAGCTCTTGTGCGACTCGCCGGGCGTTTCGCGCAAGAGCTCCGCACTCAGTGTGGCGCCCGGGCCGGTACCGTGAAGCCCATGCCCGCCACCGTCCCCGCCCTCGTCGCAGCCGACACCGCACGCCTGCGGACCCGCGCAGCGCGGCACGCTCGCTCGCTCCCGCTGGCCGCAGCCGGGGTCGCCACGCTCGTGATCACCGGACTGAGCCTGCTCGCAGGCGACTGGTTGTGGCTCATGGTGCTCGTGCCGCTCGCGGCGTTCCTGCTGACGTTCCTGACGGCTTTCGTGCTGCGACTGCCCACCGGAGTGGGGGTCGGGAGCGACGGGTACGGGATCGCGATCGTCCTGAGCGCCGTGATCGCCTTCCTGCTCCCCTCGATCAGCTTCTGGATCGGCGTGCCGTCCATCCTGGGGATGGGCCTGGCCGTCCTGGGGCTGCGCGCCTCGGACCGCTTCCTGTGGCTGGCGGGCATCGCGACGATGGCGGTGTCCTTCGTGCTCACCGCCACGGGTGACGCCCTGTTCGACCCGTCCGTGCCCACGGCGCTCGGCGGTCTCGCGCTCGGCCTGGGCCTCCTCGTGGCCGCGGGCCTCGCGCTCCGCGGGGAGCGGCTGACCCTCGCGTCGGGCGACGGCGCGCTGAGCATCGGCGACCCCGCGACCGACAACCTGCGTGTGCTCGCGGTGCTCGGGGACGCCGACGAGGCCGACCAGCCCGCGCTCGCCCGCCTCACGGGCGTCGAGGAGCGCAACCTCGCGGCACGCCTGCACGACCTCACCGAGGCCGGCCTGGTTCGCGCCCGGATCACCAAGAACCGGAACTGGGCACAGATCACTCGCGAAGGCCGCGAGGAGCTGCGGACCCGGCGCGAGGCGCTGCGCGGCGTCGCGGAGCACCGCAAGGCCTGAGACCGCACCGCACCCCCGGACCCGCGAGGGGCCGCGCAGCCCGACGACGACGAGGTGGGCCGACCTCGCGGGCCGCGCTCCGCCGTCGGGCACCCCGCTCCTCCGGGCACCCGCTCGTCCGGCGTACCCGCGCCGCCGGTGGCAGGCTGGCCCCATGAGGGAGTTCACCGCACAGGACTTCGCCGCGCGCATCGACCGCGCGGCCGCCCAGGCCCGCGACGCAGGGCTCGCCGGGGTGCTGGTCACCCCCGGCCCGGACATGACGTACTTCACGGGGTACACGCCCACGGCCATGACCGAGCGCATCACGCTGCTCGTGGTCCCGGCTGAGGGCGAGGCGTCGATCGTGGTGCCCGTCCTGGAACGGCCTGACCTCGACCGCGCGGTCGGCGCGGCGGCTCTGCACGTGACACCGTGGACCGACGGCGTCGACGAGTACGCGGTCACGGCCGACCTGCTCGACCCCGCCGGGCGCTACGCGATCTCCGACTCGGCGTGGGCCATGCACCTGCTGGGGCTCCAGCGCACGCTGCCGGACTCGTCGTACTCGGCCATGACGCAGGCCCTGCCCATGCTCCGCGCGGTCAAGGGACCCGACGAGATCGAGCGGCTCGCGTCCGCGGGAGCGGCGAACGACGCGACGTTCGCGGACATCGTCGAGATCCGCTTCAGCGGGCGCCGCGAGCTGGACGTCGCCGCGGACCTCGCGGGCTTCCTGCGCGACCACGGGCACTCGCAGGTCGACTTCACGGTCGTCGGCTCCGGGCCCAACGGTGCCAACCCGCACCACGAGGCGGGCGACCGGGTCATCCAGGAGGGCGACATGGTCGTGCTCGACTTCGGCGGCCTCAAGGACGGCTACGGCTCGGACATGACGCGCATGGTGCACGTCGGCGGCGACGTCACGGACCAGCAGCGCGAGGTCTTCGAGATCGTGCGCGCCGCGCAGCAGGCCGGCGTCGACGCGGTACGTCTCGGGGCGACCTGCCAGGACGTCGACCGTGCCGCCCGCGCCGTGATCACCGAGGCCGGGTACGGCGAGCAGTTCATCCACCGCACGGGCCACGGGATCGGCCTGACGACGCACGAGCCGCCGTACATGATCGAGGGCGAGGAGCAGCCGATCGTCTCCGGCATGTGCTTCTCGGTCGAGCCAGGAATCTATCTGTCGGGGAACTTCGGGGTGCGCATCGAGGACATCGTGGTCGCGTTCCCGGACGACGTGCCCGACGGCGCCCGTCGCCTCAACAACGCGCCGCACGACCTGCACGTGGTCGAGTAGGCGAGCACGCCTCAGGCGGCCGGGGCGTCGGGGACGCCCGCGGCCACGACCTGCTCGTTGCGGATGCCCGCCCAGCTCACGAGGCCGCCCGCGACGAGCAGCGCGGCCGTGACGATCAGGGCCCGGTGGAACCCGGCGACGTCGAGCACGGGTCCGATGACGATCCCCGCGCACGCGATGACCACGAGGCCCGCGATGCGGGACACCGCGTTGTTGACGGCCGACCCGATGCCCGCGTCCGCAGCCGGGATGGACCCCAGGATGGCCGCGGTCAGGGGTGCCACGGTCACCGCGAGCCCCAGGCCGAACAGCAGGATCCCGGGCAGGATCTGCGTGACGTAGCTCGCCTCGGCGGTCGTGGTGAGCATGAGCAGGTACCCGCAGCCCGCGACCAGGGGACCCACCGTCATGAACAGGCGCGGCCCGTACCGGCCCGCGAGCGCCCCGAACCGCGAGGACAGGAACAGCATGAGCAACGTGACGGGCAGCAGGGCGAGACCTGCGAGCGTCGCGCTGTAGCCGGCGACCTGCTGGACGAACAGCGTCACGGCGAACCCGCCGAACGCGAGCGCCCCGTAGATCGCGGCCGTGGCGACGTTGCCCGCGGCAAAGTTGCGCACCGAGAACAGGGACAGCGGCAGCATGGGGTCGGGGGCTCGCCGCTCCCAGCCGAGGAACGCCACGAGCGCTGCGATCCCGACGACGAGCGGCACCCACACGACCGGACTGCCCCACCCGAACCTTCCGTGCTCGATGAGCGCGAAGACGGGCCCGGCGAGCCCGACGGCCGCGAGCACCGCACCACGCACGTCGATCCGCCGTCCGGTCTCGGTGGTTCCCTCCTCCAGGCCGTGCAGGATCCACAGGGTCACGGCGACGGGCAGCAGGTTGATCCCGAACACCCAGCGCCACGACAGGGTGTCCACGAGCACACCCCCGAGCAGGGGGCCCGCGATCATCGCGGTGCCCGTCCAGGCCGTCCAGGTGCCGATCGCCTTGGCCTGCGCCGCGCCGCTGAAAGCCGAGATGATCATCGCGAGCGAGCTCGGCACGAGCAGCGCGCCCGCGACGCCCTGGAGCCCGCGCGCGACCACGAGGAAGACCCCGGTGGGTGCCAGCGCGCACAGCACCGACGTGACCGCGAACCCGAGCAGCCCCCACCACATGACGCGTCGCCGCCCGTGGACGTCGGACAGCGAACCGGCCACGAGGATGAGCGAGCCGAGCGTGATGAGGTACGCGTCGACGACCCACTGCTGGAGGGCGAGCCCTCCGAGCGCTCCCCCGGCGAGCTCGTCCGCGATCGCGGGCAGCGCGACGTTGACCACCGTCCCGTCGAGGAAGGACACGAACGAGGCGAGGATCGCGACGAGCAGCACGCGGCGTTGAGCGGGCGTCACGCCTCCACGCTAGCCCCGCCGTCGAACCTCCACCGGGTCGCGGTGTAGTCCTCGCCGCGCCCGTAGGCGTGGACCGTGACGGGGCGGACCTGGAAGACGTGGGCCTCCCCGGCGGCAGGCGGGTCGGAAGACGCGCTCTCCGAGGGCGCCTCGCTGTCCCAGAACGCCCCGTCACGCACCTCGAAGCGCCAGTCGTACTTGCACGCCCAGCGGTCGGCCAGGCGTTGGAGCACATGGTCCTCCGTGAGGCGTTCGGCGGCTCCGGCGAGCACGACGTCGAGCCCCTCGTTCATGAGGTTGGTGCCGGTGGTCAGCACGCACCAGGGGTTCTCCTCGAGGTTGCGCGCCTTGCGCTCGGTGCGGCCCGTGCAGAAGTGGAGCGCACCGTCAGCCCAGACGGTGATGAGCGGCGTGACGTGGGGGCGCCCGTCCGGGCGGACCGTGGACAGCCAGAAGATCTCGGCGGCCTGGAGCACCTTCAGGGCGTCCGCCCAGGAGGTGGGGGCCGCGCCGGGGGACGAGAAGTCCGTCATGAGCTCGCCCGCGGCGCCACCGTCGGGGGTGGGCGCCGGGTCGGGCTGCGCGATCGATGCCGTGGTCATGGAGGCCCTCCGTCTCTCGGTCGGCGCCGTCGCCGCTCCGTCCTCCTTCGACCGGCCCAGGCCCTCGAACTCATCGGTGGGGTCCGCAGATCATCACCGCCGACATCACGACGAGGACGGCGAGCGGGAAGGCCACCGACCAGGGCGGCACGACGTGCCAGACCTGCGCCAGGGCGGCAACGGTCCCCGCGGCCCCGAGCCCGGTCCCGAGGACGACGGCCGCACGGCGCACCCCCGTCCGGGCGGTCCGGAAGACAAGGTTCGCCATCGCTCCGAGCAGGCTCGCGACGAGCGCCGCGGCCGACCCCGCGAGCGCCCCGAGGAACATCGACCAGGAGGCCCAGGCGGGGTCGGTCAGCCCGAAGGCCAAGCCGGTCGCCGCCCCGATCAGCGGACCCGCCGCGAGTGACGCGACCGGTCGACGCCAGACCTCGGGCAATCCTCGGCCGGCATCGTCGACCACGGTCGGTGTCTTCGGGCCGTCGACGTTCATGGCGGCCATCCTGCACCGAGGACGCCGTGGACACGAGTCGCGGCCGCGTGCCGGTCGCTACCCGAGAGTGATGGGGTCTCACGCGTTGGGGGCGACGGACGTCCCAGGGCCGCGACGCCGGACCGTCACGCCGGTCTCGCCCGACGTGGCGCCGGCGCCGCGCGCCACGGCCGTCGTGGTGGGCTCGCCCGGGACTGCCGCGGCCCGTCCGTCACCGTCGGCCCCCTCCACCACGAACCCTCCGCCGGCGAGCAGGTCGAGGTCCGCCTGCGCGGCCTGCCCCTCGCTCGTGAGGTAGTCGCCCAGGAAGATCGAGCTCGCGATCTCCAGGGCCAGCGGCTGGAGCGAGCGCAGGTGCACCTCGCGGCCGGCCGCGAGGCGAAGCTCGGCGGTGGGGCACACGAACCGCACCATCGCGAGGATGCGCAGGCACCGCTGGGGCGTGAGGTCCCAGGTGCCCGCGAGCGGCGTGCCCTCGAACGGTACGAGGAAGTTGACGGGCACGGAGTCGGCACCCAGGGCGCGCAGCGCGAGGGCCACGTCGACCAGGTCCTCGTCGCTCTCGCCCATGCCGGCGATGAGGCCCGAGCAGGGCGAGAGGCCAGCTCCCCGCGCCCGCTCGACGGTCTCGACGCGGTCGGCGTACTCGTGCGTCGTGCAGATGTCGGCGTACGTCGCCTCGGACGTGTTGAGGTTGTGGTTGTAGGCGTCGGCGCCCGCCGCGGCCAACCGTTCGGCCTGGCCCTCGCGCAGCAGGCCGAGGCACGCGCAGACCTCGACGTCGGCATGCTCGGTCTTGATGCCGCCGACCATCGCGGTCACGCGCGTCAGGTCGCGGTCGCTCGGCCCGCGTCCGCTCGCGACCAGGCAGACACGACGCGCTCCGCCCGCGATCCCGGCCCGAGCCGCCGCGACCGCGTCCTCGGTGCTCAGCCACGAGTACTTCAGGACCTGGGCCGTCGAGCCGAGGCGCTGCGAGCAGTACGTGCAGTCCTCGGGGCACAGACCAGACTTCAGGTTGACCAGGTAGTTGAGCCGCACGCGTCGGCCGAACCACTGACGGCGGACCCGACCGGCAGCGGCCACGAGGTCGAGCAGGTCCTCGTCGGGCGTCCCCAGGACCGCCAGCGCTTGGGCGCGGGTCGCAGGCTCGCCGCGCACGCCCTGTGCGACGAGCACGTCGAACAGTGCGCGCGCGTCGTGAGCACGGTCGAGGACATCAGGTCGGGGCGTGGGCGTCTGGTTCACGACCAACGATCCTTCTCGCCGGGGCGCGCCCGCTCCCCGGCCGACCTCCACAAGGTGACCTGCTGCTCGTTGGGCGGGACCGCAGCACGTCGTCTGCTTCCTCCAAGTACCTGGCCCACGGGTTGGCGTCGACCTATCCCTCGACACCATACCTAGAGGTAGGTATGGTGTCGGCATGGACGATCCCGACCTCCCTCGCCGCGAACGCCTGCTCCGCGCGGCCCGTGACCTCTACTGGGCCCAGGGGGTCGAGGGCACGAGCCCCCGCCAGGTCCTCGAGGTGAGCGGCGTGGGGCAGGGCAGCCTGTACCACCACTTCCCCACCAAGCACGACCTCTCGCTCGCCGCGATCAGCGCGACGACGCAGGAAGCGCTGGACTCCGTCTCGGGCGAGCTCACGGACACCGACCGTCCGCCCGCGGAGCGGCTCGTGGCCTACCTCGAGCGGCCGCGCCCCGCGCTCGCCGGGTGCAAGATCGGGCGCCTGACGAGCGACCGGTCGGTCATGGCGGACGACGAGCTGCGCTCGCCCGTCCACGACTACTTCGCGGGCCTGGTCGCGCTGGTGCAGGAGGTCTTCGAGGAGACCGGCCTGCCCGACGTCGTCGCGCACGACCGCGCGTACGCGGCGGTCGCGATCGTCCAGGGCGGGTACGTGCTCGCGCGCGCCCTCGACGACCCGGCAGCGCTGAGGGCCGCGGTCGACGGGTTCGTGTCGATGCTCGATCCGGCTCTCCAGGCCGGCACCGTGGTGGCCCGATGAACGGCGGGCCGGGCAACGACGAGGGGGCTGCGCCCGGCGACGCACGGACGGTCGGACCGACCGCGGACGCGGCGGACGGACCGAGCCTCCGCGAGCGGCTGCGCGCCCTGCCGACGTTCGGCCTTGGGCTGCCCCCGCTCGACCCGAGCGAGGCTCCGCCGGAACCCGTGACGCTGTTCCTCGAGTGGATCGGTCAGGCGATCGACGCCGGGGTGCCTCTCCCCCACGCCATGACCCTGTCCACCGCGGGCTCCTCGGGCCGGGTGACGGCACGCACCGTGATCCTCAAGGACGTCGACGCGTCGGGATGGTGGTTCGCGACCGGTTCGACGAGCCCCAAGGGCCGCGACCTCGCGGAGAACCCGAACGCGGCCCTCACGTTCCTCTGGCCTGCGCTCGGGCGCCAGGTCAGGATCGTCGGGCCTGCGCTCCCCGCCGACACCTCGACGAGCGCCGCCGACTTCCTCGCCCGCTCCGACGGTTCGCGCGCCGCCGCGCTCGTGGGTCACCAGAGCGAGACCCTCACGTCACGGCAGGAGTACTGGGACACCTTCGCCGTCACGCTCGCAGCCGTGCAGGAGGACCCAGCGCTCCTGGCACCCGCCTGGACCGCATACACGCTCGCACCCACGTCGGTCGAGTTCTGGCAGGCCTCGGACGACCGCGGACAGACCCGGCTGCGCTACCGCGCGGCAGGACACCACTGGGAGAAGGGGCTGCTCTGGCCATGACAGGGACAACGCAGGACATGACATCACCGCACGCCGTCGACCCGGCACCCACGAGCCCGCTCGACGCCCCACAGGCAGCGCCCCGCGACGACCTTCCGGCGATCCGACGTGACGCGGCAGCCGCGCTGCGCGCGCTGACCGAGGCCGTCCTGGGTCTCGACGACGAGGCACTCGGGTCCCCGAGCTCGCTCGACGGATGGACCGTCGGGCACGTGCTGTCGCACGTGGCGATGGTCGGCGACGCCCTCGCCCGCCAGGCCGAGCTCGCCGCCCAGGGCGAGACCGCCGAGGTCTACGAGGGCGGGGCCGCGGGCCGCGCGGCGGGGATCGACGCCGGGGCGGGCCGTTCGCGCGACGAGCACGTCGACGCCCTCGCGGCCGCCGGCACGAGGCTCGACGCGGCCTGGGACCTGACCGACCGCACCGGCTGGGACGCACCCGTGACGTATCGCGACGGCACCGTGGCCGACGTCCTCGACTGCTGGTGGCGCGAGGTCCGCATCCACGCGACCGACCTCGGCGAGGCCGGTTCCGCGCAGGGGCTCACACCGTCCGCGACGTGGGGTCTCGGCTTCACGGACCACCTGCTCGACTTCCTCGGCCTGCGCCTGTCCGGCCCCGTGCTGGTGGTACGCCAGGAGGACGGGGTGCGCTCCGTCGTCGGACCCGAGGGGGTACGGCCCGCGGCCGACGACGCGAGCGACGACGACCTCGTCACCGTGACCGGCGCCGCGGCGGACGTCGCCGCCTGGCTCGCCGGCCGCGACCCCGTCACGACCCCGGTCGCCCGGCGCGGGGGCGCCCGCGTCGACCTGCCCACGCTCGCGCCGTGGCCGTCGGGAGTGCCCGTCCGACGCTAGACGCCGTTCAGGCCCGGACCAGGACCGTCCCGTCCTCGACCAGGACCTCGAACGTCCGCAGGTCCTCGGGCTCCTTGCCGCTCGGCTCGAGGCACCGACCCGTCGTCAGGTCCCACACCTGCTTGTACATGGGCGAGGTGATGGTCGGGGTCTCGCCGGCCGAGCCCACGATGCCGCGCGAGAGCACGTTCGCACCCGAGTACGGGTCGCGCTGCTGCACCGCGAGCACGCGGTCGTCGGCCAGGCGGAACACCGCGACCTGGACGCCGTCGACCAGCGCCGGCACCCCGCGCTCGGGGACGAGGCGCTCGACGGGGCAGACCGTGGTCCAGGACGAGACGTTCACTTGCGGACCTCCAGCGTGCGGGCGATCACCGGGTTGTTGTCGGCCGGCTCGCCGGGGCGGGCGGGGCGCACCTGGCCGCGCACCCCCGTGTAGGACAGGTCGGGGTCGTGCTGGTCGGGTGCGTTGACGAACGACACGAACCGCGACAGGCGGTCCGGGTCGTCGAGCGTCTGCGCCCACTCGTCGACGTAGGACTCGACGTGCCGAGCGACCTCGGCCTCGAGGTCGGCCGCGATGCCCAGCGAGTCCTCGACCAGGACCTTGCGCAGCTCGACGATGCCCCCCGGGAAGTCCGCGACCCACGGGGCCGTGCGCTGCAGCTTGTCGGCGGTCCGCACGTAGTACGCGAGGAACCGGTCGACGACCGCCACGAGCGTCTCGTCGTCCAGGTCCTCCGCGAGCAGCTCGGCGTGGCGGGGCGAGAAGCCCCCGTTGCCGCCCACGTACACGTTCCAGCCCTTCTCGGTCGCGATCACGCCCACGTCCTTGCCCCGCGCCTCGGCACACTCGCGGGCGCACCCCGAGACCCCGACCTTGAACTTGTGCGGCGAGCGCAGCCCCCGGTACCGCAGCTCGAGGCGCACGGCCATGCCCACCGAGTCCTGGACCCCGAACCGGCACCACGAGGAGCCGACGCACGACTTCACGGCCCGCAGTGACTTGCCGTAGGCCTGGCCGGACTCCATGCCCGCGTCGACCAGGCGGCGCCAGATCTCGGGGAGCTGGTCGATACGCGCCCCGAACAGCCCGATGCGCTGCGCACCCGTGACGCGCGTGTACAGACCGAAGTCCTGGGCGACCTGCCCGATCACGATGAGCTTCTCGGGCGTGATCTCCCCCGCCGGGACACGCGGCACCACCGAGTACGTGCCGTCCTTCTGCAGGTTCGCGAGCGCGCGGTCGTTGGTGTCCTGGAGCGCGGCCTGCTCACCGTCGAGGATGTACCCGCCCCACAGCGACGCGAGGATCGAGGCGACGACGGGCTTGCAGACCACGCAGCCGCGGCCCGTCCCGTGCGCCGCGACGATCTGCGTGAAGGTCCGCAGCCCGTCCTGGCGCACCAGGGCGAACAACTCGGCGCGCGACATCGTGAAGTGCTCGCACATCGCCCTCGACACGGAGATGCCGCTCGCCTCGAGCGTCGTGTTCACGATCTTGGTGAGGATCGGCACGCAGGACCCGCAGACGGTCCCGGCCTTGGTGCACGTCTTGACCTCGCCCAGGCTCGTGCAGCCGTGCTCCGTGACCGCCCCCCGGACCGTCCCGGCCGTGACGTTCGCGCACGAGCAGACCACGACGTCGTCGGGCAGGTCTCCCCCGAGCACGGGCGCCCCGCCCTCCGGGGCGAGGAACGCCGACGGGTCCGCACCGAGCGAACGTCCGAGGAGGGGCCGCAGCGACGAGTAGAGCGCCGCGTCACCCACGAACACGCCGCCGAGCAGCGTCCGCGCGTCGTCCGAGACGACGAGCTTGCGGTAGGTGCGGGCGACGGGGTCGGCGAACGTGACCTCGAGCGCGCCGGGCGTCAGCCCGAACACGTCCCCGAAGCTCGCCGCCTCGATGTCGACGCCCTTGAGCTTGGTCCCCTCGGGCGCCGGGGAGTACGTCGCGACACCCCCGAGCAGGCGGTCCACGACGACGTCGGCCATGGCGTTGCCGGGGGCGACCAGGCCCACGCACTGGTCCTCGAACGACGCGCACTCCCCGATGGCCCACACGGCCGGGTCGGAGGTGTGGCACGCCGCGCCCACGACGACGCCGCCGCGCTCGCCGATCGCCAGGCCCGCCTCGCGCGCCACGCGGTCACGCGGGCGGATGCCCGTCGAGAAGATCACGACGTCGGCCGGGATGCGCGAGCCGTCGGACAGGTCCATGGTCCCCACGGCGCCGTCACCCGCGGCCGAGAGTCCCGTCGCGCCGGTCGACGTGCGGACCTCGATGCCGCGGTCGGTCACGAGGACGCGCAGCGCCTCGCCGCCCGCGTCGTCGAGCTGGACGCTCATGAGGCGGTCGGCGAACTCGACGACCGTCGCGGCCGTGCCGAGGGTCTGGAGGGCGGCCGCGGCCTCGAGCCCCAGCACGCCACCCCCGACGACGACCCCGTGCAGCGGACGCCCCAGGCGTTCGGTGCGCAGCGCCACGTACTCGCGCAGACCTTCGAGGTCGGCCAGGGTCCTGTAGCTGAAGACTCCCGGCAGGTCGGTGCCCTCGGTGCGCGGCGTCCAGGCCCACGACCCCGTCGCCAGGACCAGGTGGTCGTACGCGAGGACGCGGCCGGAGCGGGTCGTGACGGTCTGCGTCTCGCGGTCGACGGCCGCGACGGCGTCGCCCGTGACGAGCTCGGTCCGCTGGTCCTCCCAGACGGACGGGTCCATCGTCAGGTCGTCCGCGGTGCGTCCGGTGAAGTACTCGGACAGGTGCACGCGGTCGTACGGGGCACGGTCCTCGTCGCCGACGACGGACACGTGCCACGCCCCCTCGGGCGAGCGTGCGATCATCTGGCTCACGAAACGGTGGGCGACCATGCCGGCGCCGACCACCACGACGCGGCCGGGGGTGGGTGTGCTCATGTGGGGGCCTCACGAGATGAGTCGGGCGAGTCGGACTGACCGGGTCGCCGGGGGCATTCGCGACCGTCGGGACCATCCTCGCCCATAGATACGAGAGATCTGGTCAAAACCCCAGATCAGCGTGTTGCGGTGACCTAGGAGGCGCCCCACCGGGACTTTGGTCCCGAAAAAATGTGACGCACGACCGTGACGGACCGCACAGCATGTGCACTCCTTCACAAGCGTAAAATCGAGCGGTGGCGACTAAGAAGACATCGGGTCAGAACACCATCGACGTAGCCCTCATCGGCGGCGGCATCATGAGTGCGACCCTCGGCGCCCTCCTGAAGCTCCTCGAGCCCACGTGGACCATCAAGGTCTTCGAGCGCCTCGACGCGGTAGCCCAGGAGTCCTCCAACCCGTGGAACAACGCTGGCACCGGCCACGCCGCGCTCTGCGAGCTGAACTACACCCCCGAGAAGGCCGACGGCACCGTCGAGATCGCCAAGGCGGTCGCGATCAACGAGCAGTTCGAGGTGTCGCGCGAGTTCTGGCACCACCTGCTCACCGGGGGCCACCTGCCCGAGCCCGCACGCTTCATCAGCCACACCCCGCACATGACCTTCGTGCGCGGCGCGGCCAACGTGGACTACCTCAAGCGCCGCTTCACGGCGCTGAGCGCCCACCCGCTGTTCAGCGAGCTCGAGTTCACCGACGACCCCGCGGTCATCGCGCAGTGGGCACCGCTGCTCGTCCTCGACCGCGACGGCGACGAGGCCGTCGCCGCGACCCGGGCGACGAGCGGCACCGACGTCGACTTCGGCGCACTCACGACGCAGCTCTTCGACTTCCTCACGGCGCACGACGTCGAGCTGAACCTCCAGCACGAGGTCAACAAGCTCAAGAAGCGCAAGGACGGCACCTGGGACGTCACCGTCAAGGACGTGTCCTGGAACGCCACGCAGGGACCGCGCACGGTCAACGCACGCTTCGTGTTCGTCGGCGCGGGCGGCGGCGCGCTGCCGCTGCTGCAGAAGGCCGGCATCAAGGAGGCCAAGGGATACGGCGGCTTCCCGATCAGCGGCGAGTTCCTGCGCACCGACAACCCGGAGCTCGTCGCCCAGCACCAGGCCAAGGTCTACGGCAAGGCCGACGTCGGCTCGCCGCCCATGTCGGTCCCGCACCTCGACACGCGCGTCGTCGACGGCAAGACGTACCTGATGTTCGGCCCGTACGCCGGGTTCAGCCCCAAGTACCTCAAGAAGGGTTCGCTGCTGGACCTCTTCACCTCGCTGCGGACCCACAACATCGGCTCGATGCTCGGTGCGGGCCTCAAGAACATCGACCTCACGCAGTACCTGATCGGCCAGCTCGTCGCGAGCCCCGAGGCCAAGTTCACCGCGCTCCAGGCGTTCATGCCCACGGCGCACCCCAAGGACTGGGAGAAGATCACCGCGGGCCAGCGCGTCCAGGTCATCAAGAAGGACCCCAAGAAGGGCGGCGTGCTCGAGTTCGGCACCGAGGTCATCGCGGCCGCCGACGGCTCGATCGCCGGGCTCCTGGGTGCCTCGCCGGGCGCCTCGACCGCGGTCCCCGCGATGATCGACGTGCTCGAGCGCTGCTTCCCGCAGCAGTTCGCCACGTGGCGCCCCGCGCTCGGCGCCATGATCCCGAGCCTCGGCCAGGCCGCGTGGGAGGCCACCGAGCTCGACGCGCTCTCCGCGACCGCCGGCCCCTCGGAGGAGGCGGTCGGCGCCCGCTGACCCCGACGTCGCAGGACGCACCGGCGCCCCGGCCTCCGCACGGAGACCGGGGCGTCGTGCTGTGCGGGACGCACCGACCGGGGGGTCGTCGCGCCCGGGCACCGCCGGGCCCTCGCGCCCGGGCCGCAGCTACTGCCTCGCCTCCGCGAGCACCGCGTCGACCGCGTCCCAGAAGTCGACGCGGGCCTGGTGCGTGGCGCCCGGCGTCGCCCCCGGTTCGTCGAGGCCGAGCGGCCGGTAGGGCGCGACCACGAGGAAGTGCCCGGCATCCTCCTGCTCGACCGCCGTGACCAGCCCCTGGTCGTCGAAGCGCGGCCTCACGTCCCGCAGGAGCCCGCACGCGTCCCACTGCGGACCCGCCGTCCCGCAGGCCAGCACGACCGGGCCCTCGACAGCCTCGACCGGCACCTGGGTCTCGGGCGGCGTGCCGACCGCGCTGCCCGGCTCGCACGGCAGACCCACCCCGTCGAGCGTCCAGGCCGACACCCTCCAGTTCGGGTAGCCGCAGTACAGGCTGCCCGCACCAGTCGGTGCGAACGCGCCATGGACCTGGTCCGGATGGTTGGCCGCCAACCACAGGGCCATCTCCCCACCTCGTGAGACGCCGAACGTGAAGACCCGGTCGGTGTCGACCCCCGGCTGCTCGCGCAACCAGGAGAGCCCGGTGAGGAAGGCCTCGACCGGCACCTCCGCGAGCTCGGTCGGCTGTCCCGGGCTCTTGAAGTAGCTGATCGCCAGCGCGGGGTAGCCGAGCGCCGCGATCGACACGGCCGCCGTCCGGGCGCCGTCGAGGCCACCCTCCGACCCGCCGAACACGAGCACGGCGGGTGTGCGGGCCTGCGTGGCGAGACCGTCCGGAACCGCGTACGCGGCGACCATGCCGTCGTCGGTCACGTCGCGGACCTCGACGTCCGTCCTGTGCCCCGTCCGCTCGACGACCGTCTCGGCGAGGGGCTCGCCGTCGGCGCTCAACGACAGGGTCACCGAGTGGTCCGCACCTGCTGCCTCGACTCCGAGCCTGCTGCCCGTCATGGACCAGAACGGTCCCATGGCGTCGGCCGTCGTCCACGACCCCTCGGTCGGGGCGGTCGTCGCGAGGTCGACCCGACCGTCCTCGTCGGCCACGAACGTCGCCCGCGACGACATCGCCGACCCGTCGATCTCCGTCGTCGCGACCAGCCGCACCTCGCGCCCCGCCCCGAGCCCGGCCAGCGTGATCGCCAGGGGGTCGAAGGCACCGTCCTGAGGGACGACCTCGATCGCCGGGTCCCGTTCGGGAGGCGCCGAGCACGCCGCGAGGGTCACCAGCGAGGCAGTCAGCAGGAGGGCAACGGCAGGGACATGGTCACGTCGTCGGCAGGCCATGCGCAAATGTCCCGTACCGCACCGATCGTGCACAACCCACCGCGCCGGGGCGGCCCGCCCGACCGACGCCTCACCCCCCGCGTCACCCCCGACGAGCCCGCGCGCCGACGACGTCGACCTGCCGGCGCGGGTCGCCCCGTCCGCCTGGCGGCAGGGTCCATCCGTCGTCCGTCCCTGCCGGGAACCGTCCCCCGACCGGCGGGCGCCGCACCGCCAGCACCACGAGCGGCGCCACGAGCGCCGCGATCACGACCAGCCTCATCACCAGCTCCACGATGTCCATGTCTCCACCCTGGTCCGGCGCCGCGCCCTCCACGAGTGGCAGGAGAGACAGGTGTCGACAAGATCCTGCCACGGGCGTAGCGTCGAAGGATGTTGCGCACAGTGGCGGCCGTCGTCGCCGACGGAGTGGCCCCGTTCGAGCTCGGCGTCGTGTGCGAGGTCTTCGGCCTCGACCGCACGGACGACGGCGTGCCCGCGATCGACTTCCGCGTGTGCGGACCCGTCGCGGGCGAACCCGTCCGCACGAGCATCGGTGCGTCCCTGGTCCCCGACCACGGCCTCGACGCGCTCGAGGACGCCGACCTGGTCGCGGTCCCCGCGCTCCGCATCCGGGACGAGTACCCGCAGGAGATCGTCGACGCCCTGCGTGCGGCCCATGCCCGCGGCGCGGTCCTGCTGAGCGTCTGCTCGGGCGCCTTCCTCCTCGCCGCGGCGGGGCTCGTGGACGGGCGTCGCATCACGACGCACTGGCGCCACACGGACGAGCTCACGGCACGGTTCCCGCAGGTCGAGGTGGACCCGGACGTCCTGTTCGTCGACGACGGCGACATCGTCACGAGCGCGGGCACGGCCGCAGGGATCGACGCGTGCCTGCACATCGTGCGCAAGGAGTTCGGCAGCGCGGCGGCCAACGCGATCGCGCGCCGCATGGTCGTCCCTCCCCAGCGCGACGGCGGCCAGCGCCAGTACATCGACCGCCCCGTGCCGCAGTGCGAGGAGCAGAGCATCCGCGACGTGCTCGCCTGGATGGACGAGCACCTCGACGAGCCCCAGACCGTCGAGGACCTCGCACGCCGCGCCCACCTCTCGACGCGCACGTTCGCGCGGACGTTCGTCGCCGAGACCGGGACCACCCCCATGCAGTGGCTCGCGACCCAGCGCGTCCAGCACGCGCGCACGCTGCTGGAGGAGTCGGGCCTCGACCTCGAGGAGATCGCGCGCCTGAGCGGGTTCGGTTCGGCCGCCCTGCTGCGTCACCACTTCCGACGGGCGGTCGGCGTCCCGCCCACGGACTACCGCCAGACGTTCCGCCACGCGTCCTGAGTCTCTCCCTGGGCGAGGCGCGCACCCGGGGGCGCGGCGCCGTCGGGCACGGTTCTCCACGTTGCACGACGGCGTCACCCGCCTAGGGTCGAGAGGGTCCGGTCCCGTCCGACGTGAGGCGCGCTCCATGACCATCCCCACCACCCTGCTGTCCTCCGGCCACCCCATGCCCCTGCTGGGCCTGGGCACGTGGCCGCTCGACGACCACGCCTCGGCGCGGGCGGTCGAGAGCGCGATCGGGCTCGGGTACCGGCTCGTCGACACCGCGTCCCGGTACGAGAACGAGGTGGGCGTAGGGCAGGGCCTCGCCGCGTCGGGCGTGGACCGCGCCGAGCTGTTCGTCACGACCAAGCTCCGCGGGTCCGACCAGGGGTACGACGCCACCCGGGACGCGCTGCACGCGAGCCTCGACCGGCTGGGGCTCGACTACGTCGACCTGTTCCTGATCCACTGGCCGCTCCCCCGCCTCGACCGGTACGTCGAGTCCTACCGCGCGATGATCGACCTCGCCGCAGAGGGCCTGGTCCGCAGCATCGGCGTCTCGAACTTCCGTGAGCACCACCTGGACCGGCTCATCGCCGAGACGAGCCACGTCCCGGCCGTGAACCAGATCCAGCTCTCGCCCGCGCTCGCACGCACGGACCTGCGGCGGTACCTCACCGAGCGCGGCATCACCGTCGAGGGCTGGAGCCCGCTCGGGCTGGAGGAGGGCGTGCTGACCGAACCCGTGATCCAGGAGATCGCCGCGGCCCACGGCCGGTCCGCCGGGCAGGTCGTGCTGCGCTGGCACGTCCAGCAGGGCATCGTGACGATCCCCAAGTCCGCGAGCGCCGAGCGCCAGCGCTCCAACGCCGAGATCTTCGACTTCGCCCTCACCGAGGACGACATGGCCCGGATCGCCGGGCTCGACCGCGGCGAGGACGCCGCGCGCGACTCCGACGAGCACGAGGAGTTCTGATGAGCGACCTGTCGACCGTCACGGTGCTGGGCACCGGGACCATGGGGACCGCGGTGGCGCACTCGCTGCTGCGCGAGGGCTTCGACGTCACGGTGTGGAACCGCACGGCGTCGCGCGCCGCTCCGCTCGCCGACGCGGGGGCGCTCGTGGCCCCCACGGCCGCGCAGGCGGCCCACGGGGCCGACGTCGTGCTGAGCATCCTGTTCGACGCGGCCGCGGTCCTCGAGGTCCTCGACGCCGCAGGGCCCTCGGTCGGCACGGGAGCCGTGTGGGTCCAGGCGTCGACGGTCGGGCGCGACGGCACGGCGCGGATCGTCGAGCGCGCGCGACAGCTCGGGGTGACCCTGGTCGAGGCCAACCTGCTCGGCACCAGGCAGCCCGCCGAGGAGGGACGGCTGGCCGTGCTCGCGGCGGGGGACCCCGACGTCCTGGCCGGCATCGCCCCGGTGCTCGACGCGATCTCGGCCAAGGTCGTGATCGCGGGCACCGAGGTGGGCCAGGGCACCGCGCTCAAGCTCGCGTGCAACGCGTGGCTCGCGACGATCACCGCAGGCACGGCACAGTCGATCGCCCTGGCGCGCGCCGAGGGGATCGACCCCCACCTGTTCCTGGAAGCCATCGCCGGCGGCGCGTCCGACTCCCCCTACGCCCACCTCAAGGGGGCCGAGATGATCGCGGGCGAGTTCGCGCCGCAGTTCGCGCTCGACGGGCTCCGCAAGGACATCGGTCTCATCTCCGAGGCAGCGGCCCAGGCGCACCTCGACCCCGCGCTGCTCGACGCGCTGGCAGACCTCTACGCGAGCGCGGCCGCGCGCGGGCACGGCGGCGACGACATCGCGGCCGTGTACACGGCATTCGGCACGGCCCGCGCGACGCCGGCGCCTCACGCCTGACGGGCCCGGTCTGCAGCGCGTCGGCGTGCCGACCGGGCCGCACGACGCCTCCGGTCCGGTGCAGACCTGGTCGGGTCCGCACCGGACCTTCGTCCTTTCTCCACGCGGATCGTGAAGTCGCACGTAGACTCGGTCCATCTGTACAACGGGCAACTCGCTCACCTCCGCGGCTGGGAAGTCGAACCCGGCCCCTGTGAGGGACTATGACCGACACTGCCGTCCGCCCCGGATTCCGCCCGACCAAGCCACGTACCGGCGACGGGACCAGCGTCACCAGCACCTACACCGAGCTGTCCAAGCGCATCCGTGAGGCGGGTCTGCTCGAGCGCACGCACGGCTACTACGGCTGGGTCGCGGCGATCCTGACGGTCGCGCTGGGCGGGGCCGTCGCCGGGTTCGTCCTGCTGGGCGACTCGTGGTTCCAGCTCCTCATTGCGGGCGCGCTGGGCCTGATCCTCACGCAGTTCGCGTTCCTCTCGCACGAGGCCGCGCACCGCACCATCCTCACGTCGGGTCCTGCGAACGACCGCGTGGGGCGGTTCCTGGCCAACGGCGTCGTCGGCATCAGCTACTCGTGGTGGATGAACAAGCACACGCGTCACCACGCGAACCCGAACCGGGTCGGCAAGGACCCGGACATCGAGACCGACACCATCTCCTTCCTCGAGGAGAGCGCGGCCGAGCAGAAGGGCTTCCTCGCCCTCATCACCCGCCACCAGGGCTGGTTGTTCTTCCCGCTGCTCACGCTCGAGGGCATCAACCTGCACATGATCTCGATCCGCTCGCTGCTCGCGTCGGCGAAGAGCCGCGCCCGGACCCTGGAGCTCGTCACGATCGCGCTGCGCCTCACGCTCTATGTGGGAGTCGTCTTCTGGTTCCTGCCGATCGGCATGGCGTTCGCGTTCCTCGGTGTACAGCTCGCAGTGTTCGGTGTGTACATGGGGGCGTCGTTCGCGCCCAACCACAAGGGCATGGCGATCATCCCCGCCGACAGCAAGCTCGACTTCCTGTCCAAGCAGGTCCTGACCTCGCGCAACATCACGGGCGGGCGCGTCATGAACGTCCTCATGGGCGGGCTCAACTACCAGATCGAGCACCACCTGTTCCCGAGCATGCCCCGGCCCCACCTCGCCAAGGCCCGGCTCATGGTCCGCGAGCACTGCGCACGCCTGGGCATGCCGTACACCGAGACCAACCTCGTCGCGTCCTACGCGATCGTGGTCCGCTACCTCAACCGGGTGGGCCTCGCGGCGCGCGACCCGTTCGACTGCCCCATGTTCAACCAGCTCCGCAAGGTCTGAGCACTCCCCCGGTCCGCGCCAGGACGAGCGGGGCACGGGGCTCGTGCCTCCTGACGCGACCCGTCATGCCCCGTCGAGCGCACGCACCGGTTGCCGCAGCACCGTCCTGAGCTTCTCGGGTGCAGTCCTGCGCACGTCGCTCAGGTAGATCTCGTGGTGCGGCCCGTTGAACGTCAGCCCGTGCGCCGGCAGGTATTCGTCGTGCAGCCGCGCGAGCGTCGGCGCCTCGTCGTCGTACGAGCCGACGTGCAGGACCTGCACCGAGTCGCCCTCGTCGTACGTCACGAACCGGACCCGGTCGAGCGCGGGCAGCCCCTTCTTGCGACGCGTCGCCCGGGCCACGTCCGCGACGAACGCGTCGGTGAGCCAGTCCGGCTGCAGGATCATGAGCGTCCAGGACCACGCGTCCTTCTCGCGACGCACGAACGTCCCGGGATCCTCCGCGGTCCACAGCCCCTCGAGCGGCCCGACGACGTAGTCCCTGCCCAGGTCCTTCTTGCTCGCGAACTTCACGGCGTACGCGAGCGGGAACAACGCCTCGACCGCCTCCGTGTGCGCCGGAGCCGTGTTGGGATCCCCCTCGCCGTCGATCTGCAGGTAGCGCAGCGGCGGGACCACGACCCGCACGAACTCGCGCGGCGGTGAGTACAGCTCGCGGTGCACCGCGCGCAGGTCGACCTTGTCCATGGGGTCCTCCGGGCTGTCGGGCTGTCGGGACCATGCTCACCCCGTGCGGACGGCACGGCGAGCGGACGGCCCGCGGTGGGCGCCGCCGTCGGGCCGTGGACTCCCGGAGGACGTCGAAGAGGTGAGCCACGTCGCCCTGCCTGACGACGTCGCTCACCTCCTCCCCCTTGCGTCCGGCGCGGGTTCGCACTCCCGCGCCGGACCTCAGAGCGCCTGGATGATGTGGTCGACCTGATCCTTGGCGTCTCCGAAGAGCATCGCGGTGTTGTCCTTGAAGAACAGCGGGTTCTGCACGCCCGCGTACCCCGTGGCCATCGACCGCTTGAACACGATGACCTGCTTCGCGTGCCAGACCTCCAGCACGGGCATGCCCGCGATGGGCGAGCCCGGATCGTCGAGCGCGGCCGGGTTGACCGTGTCGTTGGCCCCGATGACCAGGACGACGTCGGTGTCCGACAGGTCGTCGTTGATCTCGTCCATCTCGAGGACGATGTCGTACGGCACCTTGGCCTCGGCCAGCAGCACGTTCATGTGCCCGGGCAGGCGCCCCGCGACGGGGTGCACCCCGAAGCGCACGTCGATGCCGCGCTCACGGAGACGACGCACCAGGTCCGCGACCGGGTACTGCGCCTTCGCGACAGCCATGCCGTAGCCCGGCGTGATGACCACGGAGCGCGCGTGCTTGAGCAGGTCCGCGACCTCGGCCGCCTGCACCTCGCGGTGCTCGCCGTAGTCCTGGTCCGAGGCGACGACCTGCCCGCCCTCGGCCCCGAACCCGCCCAGGATCACGCTGATGAACGACCGGTTCATGGCCTTGCACATGATGTAGGACAGGATCGCGCCGGACGAGCCCACCAGGGCGCCCGTGATGATGAGCAGGTCGTTGCTGAGCATGAAGCCTGCCGCGGCCGCGGCCCACCCGGAATACGAGTTGAGCATCGACACGACGACCGGCATGTCGCCGCCGCCGATCGAGGCGACCAGGTGCCAGCCGAGCGCGAGCGCGACCACCGTCATGAGGATCAGCGGCAGCAGGCCGTGGCCCGCGATGAACCAGGCCATGAGGCCGCCCGAGGCGACGAGCGCCCCGAGGTTCCACCAGTTGCGCCCCGGCAGCATGAGCGGGTTGGAGCGGATGCGCGCCGACAGCTTGAGGTACGCCACGATCGAGCCCGTGAACGTCACCGCGCCGATGAGCACACCGAGGTAGACCTCCACGAGGTGCACCACGTCGCCCTGCTCGGTCAGGTACGAGTTGAAACCCACGAGCACCGCGGCGAGGCCTACGAAGCTGTGCAGGAGCGCGATCATCTCGGGCATCTGCGTCATCTCGACGCTGCGAGCCCGCCACGTCCCGACGACCGCGCCGATAACGAACACCATGGCGATGAGCAGCAGCGTCACCATGACCTGCCGCTCGCTGTCCTGGAGCGCGAGGGCGACCGTGGCCACGAGGGCGAGCCCCATGCCGGTCATGCCGAGCAGCGACCCGCGACGGGCCGTCTCCTGCTTGGACAGGCCCGCGAGGCTGAGGATGAACAGGACGGCCGCGATGACGTACGCGGCCTGGACCAGGGAGGTCAGCACCGGTCAGGCCTCCTTCCGGAACATGCCGATCATGCGGTAGGCCACGAGGAACCCACCGAAGATGTTGATGGAGGCCAGCGCCGCCGCCACGAAGGCGATCGACGTGACGACCCAGCTCGAGTCGCCGATCTGCAGGAGCGCGCCGACCAGGATGATCCCGGAGATCGCGTTCGTCTGGGCCATGAGGGGCGTGTGCAGCGAGTGGCTCACGTTCGAGATGACGTAGTAGCCCACGACCACCGCGAGCGCGAACACCGTGAAGTGCCCGACGAACGCCGGGGGCGAGAACGTGATGGCCAGCGCGGCCAGGACCGCGGCGAGGGCGTACCCGACCGCCCGGCGCGTGCCTCGCCGTCGGGCGTCGTCGAGGGCGGTGGCCGCGTCCCGCGCGGCCTGGGCCTCGTCGACCACTGGAGCGGCCGGGGCCGCGGGGGCCGCGGCCGAGACCGCGACCGGGGGCGGCGGCCACAGGACCTCGCCCGCGCGCGCGACCGTCATGCCGCGCAGCACCTCGTCGTCCAGGTCGAGGACGACCTGGCCGTCCTTGCCCGGCGTGAGGAGCTTGAGGAGGTTGACGATGTTCGTGCCCACGAGCTGCGAGGTGTGCTTGGGCATGCGGCTCGTGAGGTCCGTGTACCCGAGGATCACGACGCCGTTGTCCGTCACGACGCGCTCGCCCGGGACCGTGAGCTCGCAGTTCCCACCGCCCGAGGCCGCGAGATCCACGATCACGCTGCCGGGCCGCATCGCGGCCACCATGTCGGCGCTGATCGTGCGCGGCGCACGGCCCCGCACGAGGGCGGTGGTGATGACGATGTCGGCGCGCACGCTCTCCGCCGCGTACATCTCGGCAGTGAGGCGCTCCTGCTCGGCGGTCAGCTCGCTCGCGTACCCGTCGGTGCTGACCTCCTGGCGTGCGCCCTCGGCCTGGACGAACTCCGCGCCCATGGACTCGATCTGCTCGCCGACCTCGGGCCGCACGTCGAACGCGCGCACCTGCGCGCCCAGGCTCGCGGCCGTGCCGATCGCCGCGAGACCCGCGACGCCCGCACCGATCACGAACACGTTCGCGGGCGCCGTCTTCCCGGCCGCGGTGACCTGCCCGGCGAACATGCCGCCGTACTCCTCCGCGGACTCGATCACCGCGCGGTACCCGGCGACGTTCGACATCGCGCTGAGCACGTCGAGCGACTGCGCGCGCGAGATGCGCGGCACCGCGTCGAGCGCCAGGGCCGTCACGCCGCGCTCCGCGAGCTGGCGGACCAGGTCCTCGTTCGAGCCGGGGGCCAGCATCGCGATCAGCATCTGGCCTTCGGTCAGCGCCGCGGCCTGCTCGGCCGACGGGGCGTTGACGACCGTGACGACGTCCGCGCCCCACGCCTGCGCCGCGTCCCCGAGGGTCGCGCCCGCCTCGACGTACGCGTCGTCGGGACAGCTCGACCGCTCCCCCGCACCGCGCTCGACCACGACGTCGTACCCCAGGCCCACGAGCTGGGCCACGGTCCTGGGCGTCGCGGCCACGAGCCGCTCACCCGGACGGGTCTCTCTGGGCACGCCGATGCGCATGCTGACCTCCTTGCTCGGATGGGTGCACGGTATCGGCACGGCAAAGAAAACGCCGCGAGGCACGCATCGTGGACGAATGTCGTCCACGCGGATCACGGTCCGGCGGGCGAGACGGGCGGCCCCGCGCCCGCTGCCCGACGACGTCAATCACCTCGCGTCTCCCGCTCGCCCCTGGCTAGGGTCGCCGCATGAGTAGATCCGGCCCGCCCGACGCGCGCGGGCGACTCGTCGAGGACCCGTTCGACCACCGCGTCACGGCGTCCGGGACCGTCCTCGCCTACCGGGGCGGGCGGCTCGTCGCGACCATCTCCGGCGCCCGGGCCGCACGGCTGGTCGCGGCTCTCGAGACCGCCGACGAGGACCGGGTGCAGCATCTGCTGGCGCGGGCGACGGGGAACTACCGTCGGGGGAACGAGCGGCGGTGACGTCGGCGGTGCTGCCCCGACCGCCACGGCACCACACGGCAGGTGTCCGGTCGACGAGGGTCAGGCCAGCGCCGCGAGCACCTCGTTGAACCCCTCGGTCGAGGACGGGTGGGTATAGATCGCGTCGCGCAGCTCGGCGGCGCTGACGCCGTGCCGCATCGCGAGCGCGACCGTGTTGATCAGCTCCTGGGAGTCCACGCACAGGAGCGCGGCGCCCAGCACGAGGCCGCTCCCTGCGTCCACGACGAACTTCATGAGCCCGTCGGTCTGCTCGACGATCCGAGCCCGAGGCATCGCCGCGAGGGAGGCGACCGCCTTGCTCGCCACGAGCACGTCGTGGCCCGCCGCGCGTGCCGCCTGCTCCGTGAGGCCCACGCGCGCGAGCGGCGGCGAGATGAACACTGTGTAGGGCACGGCGTCCCGGTCGGCGGTCGAGCGCTCCCCCGTCCCGTAGAGCTGGTCGAGCACGATCCGTGAGTCGTCGAGCGAGATGTACGTGAATTGCGGGCCGCCGTTGACGTCCCCGACGGCGTACACCCCGGGGACGCTCGCCCGCAGGTGCTCGTCGACCTCGACCGCACCCCGGTCCGTGGTGCGGATCCCCGCGACGTCGAGCCCCAGCCCTGCGGTGACGGGACGCCGCCCCGCGGCGAGCAGGACCAGGTCGCCGGTCACCGCGCCGCCCGCCGTCGCACTCGGCGTGCCCGACGACGGCGCCGCCTCGTACGTGACCGTCGCTCCGTCGTCGGCGTCGTGGATCGAGGTCGCCCGTGCGCCGGTGAGGAACGTGACGCCCTGGCGTTCCAGGATGGCGCGCGCGGCATCAGCGACGTCGTCGTCCTCCCGGCCGAAGAGCCGGCCCGCCGACTCGAGGACCGTGACCTGCGAACCGAACTGGGCGTACATACCTGCCAGCTCGATCCCCACGTACCCGCCGCCGACGACGACAAGCCGCGCCGGGAGGTCCTCGGTCGCGATGAGCTCGGTGCTCGTCACCACCCGCGAGCTCCCCTCGACCCCCGGGATGTCGGGGATCACGGGCTCGGAGCCCGTGTCGATCACGACGGTCTCAGCGTCGATCCGCAGGACGTCGCCGCCCGCTCGGACCTCGGCCTCACGCGGCCCGACGAACACGGCCCGCCCGGTCACGACGGTCACGGAGTCGATCACGTCGAGCATGTCGAAGTTCTTGCCCCGCAGCAGCGCGGTCAGGTCGGCCTTGCGGGTGACCGCGCGCGCATACCAGTCCGCCGGAGAGTCACCCGGTCGGCGAGACTCGGCGTCGTGGACCAGCGCCTTGGTCGGCACGCACCCGACGTTGATGCACGTCCCGCCGCACATCTGCTCGGACTGCTCGACCATCGCCACGCGCAGCCCGCGCCGACCCGCCGCGGCGGCGATCGTCTTGCCACCCTTGCCGAAACCGATGACGAGCAGGTCGACGTGCACGGTGTCCATGAGGCTGCCTCCTTGGCGAACGCTCGGTGGCGAACGCTCGGTGGCGAACGCTCGGTGCCGTGTCCACGGCCCCGTCCACCCGAGTCAACCAGGAAGCCCGTGAGCGGGCAGCCTCTACCCGAACCCTTCTCGATGAAGCCCCGAGATCGCGCCTTCCTCAAGGTTGATCGTGCCGGCGTCTGCCATCTTCAGGAGGTCTGCCCGGACGGATGCGTAATTGACGTGGGCGGGCACATCGATCGCCCAGAGGAAGATTCCTTGCGGGCCAACCTCCCACCCGCAGTCCGCAGCACGCAGCATGGCACCAACCTCCCCTTCTGGCTGCGCCCCCCTGAGGATGATGCGCATCGTCGAGTTCCCGGACTCGGCGAGGAGCTCCTCGAAGACGAACTCCCTGCGCTCATGGTCGGGCCTGACGCGCACGACATCACCGAAGGCGATGCCCCTCACGTAGAAGGGGACGTTCAGGACGCGCATCTCTAGCCTGCCTGACTTCTCGGCCCAGAGCCGCTCCACGCCGATCCCGGTACTGCACGCAATCCGTTCCTGCAGGTCGAAAACCACGCGGTACAGGCGCTCGCTCATCCGATTCCCCTACTCTCCAGCCGTCGTCCGCTCGCACCGCTCAGAGCCAACTCAAGCGTTTCCGGTCGGTGGGACCCATCACTTCTAGCCCGTCGGGCCCGGACTCCAGGATCATTGGATGGCGCCGCGACGCCGCGGGAGCGTTTGGTCAGCACGACGTCACGCCCACGGGTCGTCGCTGGTGAGCGAGGCCGGCGGGCGAGGCTCGTCCATCCGGCTTCCGTCGAGCTGTCCAGCCACCCACGAGACGGATCGTGGGCGCTCCCCGGAGTCCTCCATAACGAACTCGGCCAGCACCTCCCGTACCTGGCTGATCGGCAGGACGCTTCGTTCGGAGAAGAACGTCGGGACGTGCGGGTCCGCCACGACGGCCGTGCGCACAGGACCCGGCGCACCACCGTCCGGCACCCAGACCTGACCAGTCGTGGCGCCGTGCCGCTCATGCGCCGTACCTGCCATCCACACGATCCCGCCCGACAGAGTCTCGCAGTTGGCACCCACGCGCAGCAGGCCAAGATCGACACCGAGAGGCATCTCCGGGGAGTCCGCCCGCGGCGCTGGTGAGGGGGCCGCTGCCACCCACAGCCACGCGTCGGACCACAGCTCGAACCCTCGACCACGACGAACGGGCGGCCTCATCACGTGCGCCAGAGCAACATCAGCCAACCGACGCCGGCCGCTCCACGTCACCGCCGAGCGCCAGACGTCTCCGCACAGCAGGTAGATCACCGCCCCCCCTCTTCCACCGCTTCAACGCACTACTGCCGCCAAGACTCCTCATACCCCTCCTCGGAGGGGTTCCAGGGCAGTCTATGAGACGTCAACCTGCTCACACTCTGACGCGGACTCCAGGGTTCAGATCGCCTCCTAAAGTTCCCAGCCGCCAAGTTTGGCAAACACCTCTATGGAAGGAACCAGCTGTTCGGCAAATACGCGTGCAGAATCCCGTGCTCGGTTTGCCACCAAGCGCCTGGCCCTGCCCTGGGTGGAACTTTCTGCCCCCCGAGACAAGAGAGCAAGCACCGCCAGCTCAGCGTCAATCTCCATGTGAACCAGCTGCCCCGGAGGAGGAGGACCCTCTCCACGCCTCACAATTACTGGGACTTCTCCTGACAACTTGAAGTCGACCATGGAGAGCAATGACCTGAGGGTATTAATGGACATCTCCGCCTTCGAGACTGAAGGCCTCAAGGAGACAGCAAGAGCATTGCCCACGAGCCCTACCGCCTGAGTCACATGGAACTCCGGCCGAGAGGAGTCATCCTCGCCATCCTGAGGTTCCATCTCCAGCTCATCCAGTGCTTCGAAACACTCGTCCTGGACAGGCTCGCCAGCAGCCGCCGCCCAAGCAAGCTCAAGTGACGAATCAACCCACGCCAGATGCCCCGCAACCAAAACCTGACAGAAAGCCACCCCCCGTTCCGCGACAGCAGCACAGATCAGCATCAGATCAGAATCCGAAGCGTTTGCAATTGCCTGAAGTTCTGACGAAGTCTCCATGTCCCCCTAGCCTCAAGTGGCCCAAAGGTCTGCAAATAGGAAGTCCTGTGCGCCCTAACCGCGGATCCCCGCGCCACCCGACGCCAGCGACTGGGGTGGAGTGCAATCAGTCAAGGCGAGGATGCAAGTTCCAGAATTGAGGGGTCCACCAGTAGAGAACAACTCTGTCCTTCGGCCAGGGGCGCCAGCTTTCAAGCGTCGCTTCGAAGATGTCCCGAGACAAATCGATGACCCGCCAGCCCGGAGAGCGGGACTCGCATTTCTCGGCAATTCTAACCTTCGTCAGAAACCTCTCCTCCGAGGCCCCGAGAAGCTGATAGTTCGCCTGAGCCTCCACCAGCGAGACCTTATTAGAACAGCCTGCAAGTAGCGGCCAGCGGAGCTGCATTTCGTCATCTTCCCAGAAGCACACCGGGCAGATCGACTGGGAGCCCGGCCTACTCTCGAAGACTAGGTATCCGCAGCACGGGCAGGGGAAATTCTCAGGACGAGCGGACCCGACAGTCATTCCATCACTCCATGAACGCGAGATCGACAGCACGCCCGCACGTCGGTGGAACACCGGTTCGCCAGTGTCCGAAACCACTCGCGAGTCCTCGGTCGGTGGACTGGGGTTGTCCGAGACCCACACAGAGTCGAACACGTCACCGGACTCAGGATGAGCATCGCACACGAACCAGATCAACGCACCATATCCGGTCTCCCGATTGGCGGAAACTCGCAGAAAGCTGTTCGGCACCGCTCCCTCGCCACCGAGCCTCACGTCGGAAAGCACCAGCCAAACATCGCTTCCCGGGTCACAGAAGCGGCTACGCCCTCCAGCCACCCACGAGACAGACTGCGGTCGTTCCCCGGAGTCCTCCATGACGAACTCGTCAGCACCTCCCGCACCTGGCTGATCGGCAGGATGCTTCGTTCGGAGAAGAACGTCGGGACGTGCGGGTCCGCCACGACGTCCGCACGCAGAGGACCCGGCCCACCACCGTCCGGCACCCAGACCTGGCCAGCCAGGGCGCAGTGCCGCTCGTGCGCCGTGCCGGCGATCCACACGACCCCGCCCGACGGCGGCACCGAAGCCATGAACGGCCTCTTCGAGCTCTGCTGCCGCGTCGCCCGCGACTTCCGCAACCGCGACCACTACCTGCCACACACGTCCGCTCATCGGCGACGGACTGACCCACCCCACCTCAGACAGGAAGAGCCGCGTTAGCGTGGGGCATGGGGTGGGTACTTCGCACGGACGGTTGTAGAGGTACGTCCATCCTGCGCCCCAAGGCCTACCCGTCACCAGCGCCACGCCAGTCAGTTCGCATGCCCAGCAACACTGCGAGCGCCTCCAAAGGACGTTCATCCAGGGCAGCCGCCTCAAGATGAATCAGGATCGAGATTTGAGGAAGTTCCCCTAGCTCGGTCACGAGCGCGTTCAGGGAAGTTCGGACTGCCCACTCCACCCACTCCCCGTAGCCAACTTCCTCCGCGATCAGGTTCCCCTCCGCGTCAATCTCGCGAGGGGGGACGGCGACAATTACAGGAGGCGCCCCGTCCCCGCGATCATTCACCAGCACTTGAGCAACGTGCCGCGCAGGGTCAGCACCGTATCGCTCACACGACAAGGGGAAATTGACCAGAGCAACGTCACACCCCCTCGCAGTTTCAGCGAGCCCCCCGAAACGAAGTTCGAGTGGAAACTTCGAGTCAATCGCCGCGCGAACCTGCTGAAAGCGCCTCGCGTCACCAATAGCAATCACAAAATCCATCAGCAAACTCCCGCACCCTGGATCCCACCTGGCATGATTGACGGACGCCCGAGCACTTTGAGCTGGTCGTTACTGAGCGCAACACCTCCCCCCTTCACATCGGTGGTGTATGCCATACGAGCATCGTCGGGCAGATCGCTCATCCTGACAGTGGTGCGGATCATTGTATACGCACCTTCGTGCGGGTAGGCGCTGTACGCCCTTCGGGCATACTCAGCGGCCGACGCCTCCGAGAATGCGAAGTACTTGACCCCTTGCGGGCTGTGCCACTGACGAGTGCTGGAGATGTCAGACAGCTCGGCGCCCGTGACCGCGCGCCAGAGGTACGCGTCCTCGGGTCCTGGCCGCCCGCTATTGTGAACCAGCACCCCGGTGAGTCCGACATGGTCGGAATGCGCACCCGCAACCGTCAGATTGTAGGCTGAGCCCCTCTCGTGCGCCCGAAGATCCACAGGGCGCGTTACGGGCAGAACATTGCCATCCGCCCCAAGGACAAGCTCACCTCGTCCAAGCGACTGCGTCCCCTCCCACGTCTGGTCAGTTACCGACCAGAAGGGGTGGTCCTCAGTGGTGACGATCAGCTCACCATTCACCTCGAACTCGAACAGGTCATCCTCGTGGACCCAGACGTGCGTAACTGGCATCGCAGCCTGCTTGGCGGTCAGAGGATCGGTCGCGATGACTTGGTCACCAACCTCGATGTCCTCGATGGCCTTGTGCTCTCCGCTGGCCATGAGAACTGGCGTGGCACCGGCAAACGAACACTGTCCTGTCGTCTGCCCCTTGGTGTGGGCCGTTTGTGGGTTCTTGACCGGGGCAGTCGGCCGCGCGTTCGATGTACCAGATGGTGCCGTCGGCGGCTTCGGCTTGTTGGCTGGGATCGGCTTCGTCCCCGCGACCTGTGCCGCGCTGTTACGCGACTGGCTCACGGTGCCGCGCGCCGAGGACGCGACGGCCTGCCCACCACGCGAGGTGCTCGCCCGGACTGCCGACACGGCTCCTTGTACCGCACGGTTCGCCACCGGTGCGATCCACCGTGAGGCGACCGCCCCCACCCCTAGGACCACGGCGCCGAACACACCACCGATCACGGTTTCGGTCGCGAACGACCTCCACGAGAACGGTTTGCCGGAACTCGACTGGCGGACTGCGTTCGTGATCGCTCCGGCCAACGCCCCACCAGCCACGGCACAGGCCACAGAGCCCAACCCGGCAGTAAAGACGGCACACCCGACCCCCACGACAGTGCCCACGACACCGCCGATGATCTCGGCCTTGTTCTTGCTGATCCACTTCCCGGCGGCCGACGCCCCCTTCTTGATGCCCGACCACGCGCCCTTCCAGGACAGCAGCCCCGTCGGGTCCGACCACGTCACCGGGTTGTTGTTCGCGTAGGTGTAGGCCGACCACTGCTGCGGGTCACCCAGGTCCATCACCGGGTCGACCGACACGAACCGGCCCACTCCCGAGTCGTAGTACCGCGCCCCCACGCTCGTCAGCCCCGTGGTGTCCTCGACCTTGCCCAGGAACCCGCGGTCCCCGGGGGTGTCCAGCACCTCGCCACGGCGACCGCCGAACGGGTCGGCGAAGTTGCGGGTCAGCGTGTACTTCGTGTTGTGCACCACGGCGAGCGCCGTGCCGTGCACGTCGTTGACCAGGCTGGACACCCCGCCCAGGCCCCTGCCGTCACGCACGGCGACCGTCTGGCCGCCGAACCCGTAGTACCGGGTCGCGGTCGTCGTGCCCGCAGCCGAGCCGGCCGTGTGGTTCGTCAGCTCCTGCCCGCCAGGCAGGTACAGCGTCGTCCCCGACGCGTCCTTGCGGACGAGCCGCTCGCCGTCGGCAGAGTAGACGAACGACGCCTCACCGGCGGTCAGCTGGTTCTCCCCGGCGCCTCCGGTACCGGACGTGACGATCTGGGCCAGACGCCCCTCACCGTCCCACCCGAGCACCTGGGTGCCTGTGCCGAACGGCCGGTTGACGGTGTTGCCCGCGGCGTCGTAGACGTACGACGCCGTGGTCGACGCACCGCCCGCCGTCGTGGTCGCGACCCCTGTCAGGGCGTGGACCCCGGCGTCGGGGTCCGCCGTCGACGGTCCGTAGGTGTAGGCGGCCGTGACGTCACCGCTCGCCCGGTGCGACGTCATCGACGTCCGGTTGCCGACCGTGTCGTACGCGTAGTCGGTCCAGTACGCTGCCGGACCGCCCAGCGCTCGGGTCGAGGGCGCCGCGGAGCACGATCCCGTGGACGGTGTCCACGCCGACGTCAGCCGTCGCAGCGCGTCGTACGTGAAGCACTGGTTGTCGTCGGCGGTGCCGGCAGCGGTCGGGTCGTCCTTCGCGGAGAGGATGTTCCCCGCGACGTCGTACCCGTAGCGCACGTCCAGCTCGGTGCCGTTGACCCGCTCACGGTCGAGGCCGATCCGCACCAGGCGGTGCGTCGCCTGCTGGTACTCGTAGGAGACGACCGTCCCGAACGTGTTGCCCAGGTCGAGGACCGACTTCTCGCCGAACGCGGTGTACCGCGCGTCGGCGACGTACGCGCCCCAGCCGAACCCGGACCCCATCCACTCGGGCATCCCCCGCTCGTCGTACCGGGTCGTGACCTCCTCCGCGCCGAGACCACCCGCCGCGGGCAGGGTCACCGTCTCCGGGAAGCCACCTGCGGTGTAGGAGTACGCGGTCGTGAACGACGACGTCCCGGCCGCGCCCCCGAGCACCGAGGCCGGGACCGTGACCGTCTGGCCCAAGGGCCGGTAGGCGACGTCGTACCCCGTGACCGCGGTCGTGTACCGCGCGCCGTCGAGGACCCGCGTCGAGGACGTGGCCAGGCCCGAGCAGATGAGGGAGCGGCGATCATGACCTACGTCACACCTGCTCCGTCGCAGGGCGAACCTCGTCGCTCGAGAACGACGAAAGCCGCCTCCCTGAGGGAGACGGCCTTCGTGTCGGGTGGAGCTGAGGGGACTCGAACCCCTGACCCCCTGCATGCCATGCAGGTGCGCTACCAGCTGCGCCACAGCCCCGAGAACCATTGCTGGTCCCGCACTTCCTTGAGGTTTTCCCCCTCGGAAGCATCGCTAGTTTATGCCGAAGTCGGCTGGAAAATCCAATCGGGTCCGGAGCTCCACTCATCGAGCGAAAAGTCCGCCCCGACGTTGTGCGCGACGAGCCTCCACGCGGGGTGGGCGTTCGCTCCCGAGCGCTGCAGCTGGGACCAGTGGACGTTGTTCAGTCCCGAGATCCCCCGCCAGCCCGTCGGGTCCAGACCGAGCATGGCCGTGATGGCCAACGTGATCGCCGCACCGTGCGAGACGACGACGAGCGTGTCCTTCTCGTCCAGTGCGTCGGCGTGCTCGGTGACGGCCGCGACCATGCGCGCCGCGACGTCGGCCCGCGACTCGGCGCCCGCACGAGCGGGCTCCTCGCCACGGCGCCACGCCGCGTACTCGTCGGGCCAGCGCTCGGAGAGCTCCTCGCCCGTCATGCCCTCCCACTCGCCGAACCCGCGCTCGCGCAGACGCTCGTCGAGGGAGACGGGCATGCCCGTCGCCTTCCCGTAGTACCCGGCCGTCTCGGCCGCACGCGTCAGGTCCGACGCGACGACGAGCGTCGGGGAGTGCGCGGCCGCGAGC
The DNA here is from genome assembly GCF_015142735.1 of Oerskovia douganii. Lineage (GTDB taxonomy): Bacteria > Actinomycetota > Actinomycetes > Actinomycetales > Cellulomonadaceae > Oerskovia > Oerskovia douganii. The sequence continues at coordinate 77,298 of NZ_JACSPN010000006.1, forward strand.
GACCGTGCCCCCTGCTCGGCCTGCCAGTGCCCGACGGCGTCCAGCGGGATGTCGACCTGCCCCTGGAGGCGCATGGCCGCGTTGTACTCGGTGCGCCCGTGGCGCAGGAAGACGACGGTGCGCGCGCTCACGCCTGCGAGTCCTCCGCGAGGTAGATGGCGCCGTCGTCCGCGGCGTCGGTGACGTCGGTGCTCGACGTCCCCTCTCCGCCCCGTGCGTCCTCGGGGAGCTCGATGACCGGGCAGTCCTTCCAGAGGCGCTCGAGCGCGTAGTAGACCCGGTCCTCGGCGTGCTGGACGTGCACGACGATGTCGCCGAAGTCGAGCAGGACCCAGCGGGCCTCCGACTTTCCCTCGCGGCGGATGGGCTTGACCCCGACCTTGTGCAGCTCTTCCTCGACGGCGTCCACGATCGCGGACACCTGCCGTTCGCTCGTTCCCGAGGCGATCAGGAAGACGTCCGTGAGCACGAGCTGCTCACTGACGTCCAGGGCGATGATCTCTTCGGCCTTGCGGTCCGATGCGGCGCGGGCCGCGATCACCGCAAGCTCGACAGCGCGTTCCGTTGCAGTCACGACTCTCCGTGGGGTTGTCTCGAGGCCTGTCAGAAGGACAGGCCGTGGTGGTTCGTGGGGCTCGAGGTCAGGGCCTCGAGACCGACCGGTGCGAGCGCCTCGGCGACGCTCGCACTGTCACCCAGCAGCAACCGCCAGATCAGCAGCCCGAGCACGAAGGCCACGGCGATGAGGATCAGGTAGTGCAGCCAGGTGTACGCGTGCCCGGGCGGGCGCTCGTCGTACGCGTCGTCCTCGTCGTCGTCGGCCGTCCGCGACGCGGGGCCAGGACGCGTGGCACCCGCGACGGGGAAGGGTGAGTCCTCGACGGCCCCGGGGAAGGGTGACGCCTGGGCGGCCGCCGGGGTCGCGGCCGGCGGCTGCGTCTCCCACGGGAGGGCAGGGCGCGCGGACTCCGGGGCCTGCTGGGCGAGGGAGCTCGGCGCGGTGCCCTGCTCCCACGGCAGCGGCGCGGGGGCCGGTGCCGGGGTCGCGGCGGCCCGCGGGGTGTCCGGGGCGGGGGTCCGCGACGACACGGACTCTCGCGCCGGTGCCGACTGCGCGGGCGGGAAGGGTGAGGGCTGCGCCGGGGGGAACGGCGCCGGCGCGCTCTGGGGCGCGGGCTCGGGAGATGCGGGACGAGGGGCCGCGCCGAACGGCGAGGGCGCCGTCGACGGGGCGCGCATGCTCTGCCGCACGGGCGGGGTCGTCCCTGGGGGCGGCGACTGCGCGGGGCGGAGCGGGACGCGCTCGGCGGTCTCCTGGATCGGGGTGAGGCGGCCGGTCTCGTCGACACCGCGCATGCCCCCCGTCATCGACGGAGGCCGGACGACGGGCGCCTGGTTCGAGTACCCCTCGGAAGGGGTCGGGGCGGAGACGTCCCGCATCGATCGCCGTGACGGCGGCGGGGCAGCAGGAGCTGCGGGTGCGGGCGGGGTGTACCCGCCCGGGGCGGACGGTGCCGCGCCTGCGGCCTGCTCGGCTGCGGCGGCCTCACGCTCCCGGATCTCCCGGCGCGTCAAGGGGCGGACGGGCTGCATGCTCCCGTGCTGATCACTCATGATGCTGATCCTCTGTACAGGCCGTGCTTCGCGATGTACTGGACGACGCCGTCCGGCACCAGGTACCAGACCGGTTGGCCGGTCTCCGCCCGTTGTCGACAGTCGGTCGACGAGATGGCGAGGGCCGGGATCTCCAGCGTGGAGACGACTCCGGGCGGCAGACCGTCGACGTTGAGCCGGTGTCCCGGACGGGAGACCGCCACGAAGTGTGCCATCTTCCAGAGGTCGTCGGCATCCTTCCACGTCAGCATCTGCTCGATCGCGTCGGCGCCGGAGATGAAGTAGAGGTCCGCCTCGGGGCGTTGCTCACGCAGGTCGCGCAGCGTGTCGACCGTGTAGGTGAGCCCCGGCCGGTCCACGTCGACCCTGCTCACCGTGAAGCGCGGGTTCGAGGCCGTCGCGATGACCGTCATGAGATAACGGTGCTCGGGCGCGGTGACCTTCTGGTGCTGCTTGAAGCTGGGCTTCCCGGTGGGGACGAAGATGACCTCGTCGAGACCGAAGCGGGCCGCAGCCTCGCTCGCCGCGACGAGGTGCCCGTGGTGGATGGGGTCGAACGTGCCACCCATCACCCCGAGCCGGGGGCGTCTGCTCGCCGTCATCTCCGCAGGATCCACCAGGGCCGGGGTCAGTGGCGGGTACCGACGCTACGGAAGGCGTAGGTCACGAGGAGGAGGCCGACGAGCACCCCGAAGGCGACGATGCCGAACCCGACGGGCGGGATCGGGAGGTGGGTGACGGCTTCGGTGTTCTCCTGGGCGACCTGGACGGCAGCAGCGAGCACGATGTCCTCCTACGAGTTCTTGAGCGTGGTGCGTGGGACGGCGGGTGATCAGGCCGGGCGCTGATCGTCGTCCAGTCTCTCACGGTCGTGCTGGACGACGAGCAGCATGTGATCAGGGACGCACGTGGCCGTCGCCGTGCACGACCCACTTGGTCGTCGTCAGCTCCGCGAGCCCCATGGGGCCTCGCGCGTGGAGCTTCTGGGTCGAGATGCCGATCTCCGCGCCGAGCCCGAACTGGGCCCCGTCGGTGAAACGGGTCGACGCGTTGACCATGATCGCGGCGGAGTCGAGCTCGGCGACGAAGCGCTCGGAGGCGGCCAGGTCGCGCGTCACGATGGCCTCGGTGTGCCCCGAGGTCCAGGTGCGGATGTGCTCGATCGCGGCGTCCAGGTCCGGGACGACGCGCACCGCGATCTCGGGAGCGAGGTACTCGCGTGCCCAGTCGTCGTCGGTCGCGTCGAGGACGGGGACCCCCTCGGGCGCGAGCGCGGCGGTCCGGGGGTCGCCGTGCAGCACGACGCCGGCCGCGTCGAGGGCCGCGAGGGCCGCCGGCAGGAACTCGGCTGCCGCGTCGGTGTGAACGAGCAGCGTCTCGGCCGCGTTGCAGACCCCGACGCGCTGCGTCTTGGAGTTGAGCAGGATCTCGAGGGCGCTCGTCAGGTCTGCCGAGGCGTCGACGTAGACGTGGCAGTTGCCGACGCCGGTCTCGATCACGGGCACCGTGGACTCGCGCACGACGGTCTGGATGAGGTCGGCTCCCCCGCGCGGGACGAGCACGTCGACCAGGCCGCGTGCGTGCATGAGCGCGACGGCGCCGGGACGGCCGTGGCGGTCGATCGACTGGACGAGGTCGGCGGGCAGCCCCTGAGCGGCGAGCGCCCGGCCCAGCACGTCCACGATGACCTCGTTGGAGGCTGCGGCGGCCGAGCCGCCGCGCAGGATCACGGCGTTTCCGCTCTTGAGCGCCAGGCCGGCCGCGTCCACGGTCACGTTGGGGCGCGCCTCGTAGATCATGCCGACGACCCCCATGGGCACGCGCACCTGGCGCAGGCGCAGGCCGTTGGGGAGCGTCGAGCCGCGCACGACCTCGCCGACGGGGTCCGGGAGCGTCGCGAGCTCGCGCAGCGCGTCGGCGATCGCGACGATCCGCTCAGGAGTGAGGGCGAGCCGGTCGAGGAGCCCGGCCGAGGTCCCGTTCTCCCGGCCGCGCTCGAGGTCGACCGCGTTGGCCGCGACGATCTCCGCGGTGGCCTCGACCAGGGCGTCGGCCAGCGCGTGGAGCGCGGCGTCCTTGGTGGCCCGCGTCGCGGTCGCGAGGGTGCGCGAGGCCTTCTTGGCGCGCCGCGCGGTCGCCTCGACATCCTGCGCGACCGAGCCGTCCGCGGCGGACGACGCGACGGTGGGCGCGGCGGGCGGCGTCTGCGGGCCGCCGGTCGCGGTCGTCGCGGTCGGGTCGAGGTCGGAGGCGTGGCTGAGCGCAGTCATGCGACGAGCCTACGTCGCACGGGTGGCGTGTGTCTGCGGCGTCCGAGGACCGAGGCGGGCCCGACGGCGTCACGCACGTTCCGGCGTCGGGCCCGCCCTGAGCGACCCGCCGGGCGTGCTCGCGGGGTCCCCTCAGGACGCCTTGCGGCGGCGCCCCACGAGCACGAGGTCGTCGCGGTGCACGATCTCGCGGTCGTACCCCTCGCCCAGCCGGTCGCGGAGCTCGTGCGTCGAGCGGCCCAGCAGGTCCGGGATGTCGCTCGAGTCGAACGCGACGAGGCCCCGGGCGACGACGCGTCCGTCGGGGGCGACGAGCTCGACGGGGTCGCCCGCGTCGAAGTCCCCGGTGACACCGACCACGCCCGCGGGCAGCAGGGACGCGCGTCCGCCGAGGACCGCGGCGACCGCGCCCTCGTCGAGCTCGAGCCGGCCCCGGGTGCGCGCGGCGTGCGCGAGCCACAGGCGTCGGCGCGTGGTGCGCTTGCCCGTCACGGCGAACCACGTCCCGACCTCACGACCCGCGAGGGCGCCCTCGGCGTTCGCTGCCTTGGTCAGGACGACCGGGATGCCCGAGCCCGTCGCGATGCGCACGGACTCGAGCTTGGTGAGCATGCCGCCGGTCCCGATCGAGCTGCCGCGTCCCGTGACCTCGATGCCCTCGAGGTCCAGCGCGGACCGCACCTCGCGGATGCGCTGGGTGCCGGGGCGCGAGGGCGGTCCGTCGTAGAGGCCGTCGACGTCGGTCAGCAGGACCATGACGTCGGCGCGGACCAGGTGCGAGACGAGCGCGGCGAGGCGGTCGTTGTCGCCGAACCGGATCTCGTCCGTGGCGACCGCGTCGTTCTCGTTGACGACGGGCACGATCCCCAGGTCGAGGAGGCGTTCGAGCGAGCGCTGCGCGTTGCGGTAGTGCCCGCGGCGGATGGTGTCCTCGGCCGTGAGGAGCACCTGGCCCACCCGGATGCCGTACTCGGCGAAGGCCTGCGCGTACCGGGCGACCAGGAGTCCTTGCCCCACGGAGGCCGCTGCCTGGGCCGTCGCGAGGTCGCGCGGTCGCGCGCTGAGGCCCAGGGGGCCGATCCCCGCGGCGATGGCCCCCGACGTCACGAGGACGACCTGCCCGCCCGCGGCGTGCCGCGCAGCGATGACCTGCACGAGCGCCTGGAGGGCCGGGACGCTGAGGTGCCCGTCCGGTCCGGTCAGGGACGAGGAGCCGATCTTGACGACGACCCGGTGAGCCGTGGCGACCTGGGAGCGTGCGGAGAGCGCATTCACGGTGCCATCATCCCGCGGGGAGCCCTCGGAGGGCGTGTCGTTCCACCGTGTGACACCTCACGGTGGGACGCGGCGACCGGCCGGTGACGGGTCCCCCGGCCCGACGACGTCGCTCCCCTTCCCGCCCGGCTCGCCCCGGCGCCGGGTCGGCACCGTCCGGGGACGCCGCAGGGCGGGCACGACCCGAGGGCCGTACCCGCCCTGCGGGCGGAGCACGCTTCTCCGACGGAGGTGGTCCGCCGGTCGTCCGGCGGGCCGTCGGCCGTGCGCGGGTGGTCAGTCCTGGTCGGGGTCCGTCCAGTGCCCGGACTCGCGCTCGGTCCAGAGCTCGGCGCGGGCCTCGGCCTTGGCGTCCATGCGCTCGGTGTACTCGCGGCGCTTGTCCGAGCGCGTGGGGCGCGAGGTGTCCTCGAGCCGCAGGTCGGACCCGCGCGGTCCACCGAGGAGCTCGGAGCCCGTGATGAGCGTGGGCTCCCAGTCGAACACGACGGCGTTCTTGTCCGAGCCGATGCGCACCTCGTCCCCTGCGACGGCGCCGGCCTTGAAGAGCCTCTCCTCGACACCCAGGCGGGCGAGGCGGTCGGCGAGGTAGCCGACGGCCTCGTCGTTCGAGAAGTCGGTCTGGCGGACCCAGCGCTCGGGCTTGGAGCCACGCACCTCGAAGTAGAAGCCGGTCTCTGCGCCACCCTTGCGGGTCACGGTGAAGCCTGCGTCGTCGACCGCCTTGGGGCGCAGGATCGTGCGGGCCGGGGCCGGAGCCGGGGCGTCGCGGCGGGCCTTGTCGACGAGCTCGGCGAGCGCGAACGTCAGGGGGCGCAGGCCTTCGTGGCTCGCGGTCGAGATCTCGAAGACCTTGAGGCCGCGGGCCTCGAGGTCGGGCCGTACGAGCTCGGCGAGCTCGCGGGCCTCCGGGACGTCGATCTTGTTGAGGACCACGAGGCGCGGGCGCTCGTTGAGCGGCACCCGGGCGCCCTCGATGTCGAGGTCGCCCGCGTAGGCGTCGAGCTCGGCCTCGAGCGCCTCGAGGTCGGAGATCGGGTCGCGGCCGGGCTCGAGCGTCGCGCAGTCGAGGACGTGCACGATCACGGCGGTGCGCTCGATGTGGCGCAGGAACTCGAGCCCGAGCCCCTTGCCCTCGCTCGCGCCGGGGATGAGCCCGGGGACGTCGGCGACGGTGAAGCGTGAGTCGCCTGCCTGGACCACGCCGAGGTTGGGGACGAGCGTCGTGAACGGGTAGTCCGCGATCTTGGGCCGAGCAGCGGAGATCGCGGCGACGAGCGAGGACTTGCCCGCGCTCGGGAAGCCCACGAGCGCGACGTCGGCGATGGACTTCACCTCGAGGACGAAGTCGGCCTCCTCGCCGGGCTCACCGAGCAGCGCGAAGCCGGGGGCCTTGCGGCGCTGGGACGCGAGGGCGGCGTTGCCGAGCCCTCCGCGGCCGCCCGCCGCGGCGACGAACTCGGCGCCGTCACCGACGAGGTCCGCGAGGACGTTGCCGTCGAGGTCCTTGATCACGGTGCCGTCGGGCACGCGCAGGACGAGGTCGCCACCGTTGGCGCCCGCGCGGTGGTCGCCCATGCCCTGGGTGCCGGAGGTCGCGTGGCGGTGCGGCGAGTGGTGGTAGTCGAGGAGCGTCGTGGTCTGTGCGTCCACGACGATCCGGACGCTCCCGCCATCACCCCCGTTGCCGCCGTCGGGGCCGGCGAGCGGCTTGAACTTCTCCCGGCGGATGGAGGCGCAACCGTTGCCGCCGTCACCGCCGGAGGCGTGCAGGACGACGCGGTCGACGAACGTGGCCATGGAAATGGTCCTCTCAAGCAGGGGGGAAGAACACCAGGAGGGGCGCACCGCGTCGGTGCGCCCCTCCTGTCAAGCGTGCTGCGTCGTGGATCAGGCCTCGGCCGAGACGATGTCGACGACCTTGCGTCCGCGGCGCGTACCGAACTGGACGGCACCGGCGGTCAGGGCGAACAGCGTGTCGTCGCCACCGCGACCGACGTTGTTGCCCGGGTGGAAGTGGGTGCCGCGCTGGCGGACGATGATCTCGCCGGCGCTGACGACCTGGCCACCGAAGCGCTTCACACCGAGGCGCTGGGCGTTGGAGTCACGACCGTTGCGCGAGGAGCTCGCGCCCTTCTTGTGTGCCATGTCGAACCTGCTTTCGTGCTGGAAGAAGAGGGGGTGGGATCACCTGCGGCGACTCTCACGAGCCGCCGAGGGAGGTCACTTGATGCCGGTGACCTTGAGGCGCGTCAGCTGCTGACGGTGCCCCTGGCGCTTGCGGTAACCGGTCTTGTTCTTGTACTTGAGGATCGTGATCTTCGGGCCCTTTTCGTCCCGGACGACCTCAGCAGTGACCTTGACCTTCGCGAGCGCCGCAGCGTCGTGGGTCACCTTCTCCCCGTCCACCAGCAGGATCGCAGGAAGCTCGACGGACTGTCCGGCACCGGCCGACAGACGGTCGACGACGACGATATCGCCGACGGACACCTTCTCCTGGCGGCCACCGGCCTTGACGATCGCGTACACCACGTTGTTGCTCATCTCTTCTAGTCTTGGCGTGCTCGCCATGTCCGGTCGTCTTGGCAGGACTCAACACACCGTGGCGTGCGAGTGCGACCTGACCATGGGCACACGGGACCAGTGCGCACCGAGCGCACCGACGTTCAAGGTTACGGAATCCCTGACGCAGGGTCAAATAGCCGCCCGCCGGGCCGGGGGTCAAGTCGGCGCGCGGTGCGGGGCCCCCGTCAGTCGAGGACGAACGTGACCTCGAGCGCCACCTGCCAGGCGACGATCTTCCCGTCCCTGACCTCGACCTTCTGCTCCTTGACCCACGCTCCGGTGAGGTTGCGCAGCGTCGCGCTCGCCCTCTCGATCCCGGTCTTGACCGCGTCGTCGAAGCTCACGTCGGACCGCGCGCTGATCTGCGTGATACGTGCCACCGAGCCGCTCATGGCGTCCTCCGCCGTCCAGGGCGGACGCCTCGTCGCGTCCGCGCACCCCTCCACGATCCCCCGTGGGGTGCTGGTCCGCCAGCCCTGCGCCGCCGGTCGACGGTCTCGTCCGCCGACGCCGTCGGCCGCACGGCAGGACGTCCGGCAGCGCCGCGGAGGGACCACCCGCCCGGCACGAAGAAGGACCCCGGCCGGGGCCGGGGTCCTTCGGTGAGGCTGCGCGGTCGATGCGTCAGGCGTTGGCCTGACCGTTCGAGCCGGCGGCCGTCGCCTTCGCGATCTGTGCGCGGACGTCGTCCATGTCGAGGCCCTTGACGGCCTCGACGACCTGCTCGAGCGCGGGTGCGGGCAGCGCACCGGGCTGCGAGAAGACGAGCACGCCCTCACGGAACGCCATGAGCGTCGGGATCGAGGTGATGTTCGCCGCGGCCGCGAGGCCCTGCTCCGCCTCGGTGTCGATCTTGCCGTGGACGACGTCGGGGTGGTTCTCCGAGGACGCCTCGAACACCGGGGCGAACTGGCGGCACGGCCCGCACCACGATGCCCAGAAGTCCACCAGGACGATGTCGTTGTCCTTGATGGTCTGCTCGAACGTGGCGCCGGTGAGTTCCTGGGTTGCCATGAAGGTCCTTCCTGAGGGGTTCACCAGGTGCAGCAACGGGTCCCCGGGAGGTATTCCCGGCCCGCGGGCGAACATACGCCCGGTCCCCGGGCGGCGCCTCCCGAGCGCAGGTCTCCTCGACCTCCCCGACGGTGACGGAGGTCACCTCTAGGCTGTGGCGCGTGGAACGCCTCAGGCCGCGCACGATCGCGGGATATGCCATCGGCTCGGTCGGCACGGGTGGGTTCGGCACCCTGCCCGGCCTCATGCTGCTCTACTACCTGACGGACGCCCTCGCGGTCCCGGCCGCGGTCGCGGGCCTGGTCGTCACGGGCGCCAAGGTGTGGGACGTCGTGATCGACCCGTTCATCGGGTACGGCAGCGACCGCGACCTGGTCCGGACGGGCTCGCGGCGGCGTTTCATGACGATCGGCGCGGTCGCGATCCCGGTGTTCTTCGCGCTGACGTTCGCCGTGCCGGCAGGGGCGTCGACCGTGGCCGCCTCGATCTGGGTCCTGGTCGCGTTCCTGCTCGCGGCCACGGCGTTCTCGATGTTCCAGGTCCCGTACATCGCGCTGCCCGCGGAGATCGCCCCGACGTACGACGAGCGCACGCGCCTGATCAGCTGGCGCGTGGCGACGCTCGCGTTCGCGATCCTGCTGTTCGGGGCCGGGGGCCCGGTGCTGCGCGGCGAGACGAGCTCGCTGTCGGGCTACCTGACGCTCGGCGTGGTCGCGGGCCTGGTCATCGGGGCGGGCATGCTCGTCGCCTCGCGGGTGGCGCCGCGCGGTGCGCGGGGTGCGAGCCCGACGGCGGCGCTCCCCCCGGGTGCGCACGCCGCGGCTCCTGCTGCGGCGGGCTCCGCGCTCGGTGCGTTCCGTCTGGCTGTCGCCGAGGCCGTCGCGACGCTGCGCCGCAGCCAGCCCTTCCGCGTCCTGCTCACGGCCTTCGTCCTCCAGGCCCTCGCGACGGGTCTCATGCTCGCGGCCGCGAACTACGTCGCGACGTACGTGCTCGAGTCGGACCTCGCGGTGAGCCTGCTGTTCGCGGCCCTCATCGCCCCGGCCCTGCTCGTGATGCCGCTCTGGAACCGGCTCGCGCGGCGGGTCGGCAAGGAGCGCAGCTTCGTCCTGGCGAGCTCGCTGTTCGCGCTCGCGACGCTGTGCATGGTGCCTCTCGCGTGGGCACCGGGCGCGTGGGTGTACCTGCCGACCGCGCTCGCGGGCATCGGGTACGCGGGTATGCAGGCGCTGCCGCTCGCCATGCTGCCCGACGTGATCGCGCACGACGCCCGCACGACGCCCGTGACGGGCCAGGGCGCGTCCGATCGCGGCGGGGCGTTCAGCGGGGTGTGGACCGCGGGCGAGACGACGGGCATGGCGTTCGGCGCCGGGCTGCTGAGCCTCGTGCAGTGGGCCACGGGCTACCGGTCGTCGAGCGCGGGCGTCACGCCCGAGCAGTCCGCGGCCGCCGTCGACGGCATCGCGCTGTCGTTCTCGCTGGTCCCCGCGCTCCTGGTCGCGCTGAGCCTGCTCGCCCTCGTACGCTATCGACTGCGCAGGGGCGACATCGACGTGCCCACCGAGGAGCCCGCTGCGCATGAGCGCCCATGACGTCACCCCCCTGCCCGCTTCCCCCGTCCTGCGGACCGAGGGCATCCTCGACCGCCTCGCAGCGCTGCGTGCGGCCGACGCCCCGACGCACGGCGGCCGTGTCCTGTCCTACGTCTACGACCCGGACCTCAGCGAGCTCGACGTGCTCGCGGGCGAGGCCATCCGCGCGGTGCAGCCGCTCAACGGCCTCGACCCGACCACGTTCTCGTCGGTCGCGGTCATGGAGCGCGAGCTCGTGGCCTTCGCCCGCGACGTCCTGCACGGGAGCGGTGCGCAGGACGCGAGCGGCGTCGTCGGGACCGTGACGTCCGGCGGGACGGAGAGCTGCGTGCTCGCCGTGAAGACGGCCCGTGACGCGTTCCTCGCGGCGCAGCCGCCGCTGCCGGACGGCGCGCCGCGCACGCTCGCGACGCTCGGGTTCGTGCCGAGGGTCGTGGCCCCCGCCACGGTGCACCCCGCGTTCCACAAGGCCGCGGCCTACCTGGGGCTCGACCTCGTCCTGGTCCCCGTGGACCCGACGACGTGCCGGGCGGTCCCCGCCGCCATGGCCGCGGCCGTCGGCGACGGGCACGACGTCGCGCTCGTCGTCGTCTCCGCGCCGTCGTACCCGCACGGGGTCGTGGACCCGGTCGAGGAGGTCGCGGCGTCCGCGAGCGCCGCAGGCGTCCCGGTCCACGTGGACGCGTGCGTGGGCGGGTGGGTGCTGCCCTTCTGGCCCGACGACGCCGGGAAGGTCCCGCTGTTCGACTTCCGCGTCCCGGGGGTCACCTCGATCTCGGCCGACGTCCACAAGTACGGCTACTCCCCCAAGGGCGCCTCGCTGCTCCTGACGCGTGACCGCGACCGGCAGCGTCACCAGCTCTTCGCGACGACGCGCTGGCCGGGCTACCCGGTCGTGAACTCGACGATCATGGGGTCCAAGTCCGCGGGCCCGCTCGCCGCGGCCTGGGCCGTGACGCAGGCGCTGGGCGTGTCGGGGTACGGGGCGGTGACCGCGCGCTGCGCGGCCGCGACGGGCAGGTTGCGCGCGGTGCTCGACTCGGTCGAGGGTCTGCGCGTGGTCGGGACGCCGGTGGGACCGCTCGTCGCGGTCGCCGCCGACGAGTCGTTGCCCGCCGACCGGCAGGTCGACCCGCACGTGTGGTCGGACGCGGTGCGCGCGAGCGGGTTCGTGCTCCAGCCGCAGCCGGGGTACACGCAGCCGGACGGCTCGCGCCTGCCGCACACGACGCACCTCACGGTGACCCCGGTGACGGCGGGCGTGGTCGAGGAGCTCGGTGCGGCGCTCGTCGCGGCGGCCGACGCCGTGCGCGGGGTGCCGCGTCCGGACCCGCACGAGGTCCTGGGCGCCCTGGTCGCGACGCTGGCCCCGGGCGTACCGACCGGGGAGGTGCTCGCAGCCCTCGGGTCGCTCGACTCCCGGGCGGCCTGGGACCTCGTGCAGGCGGCGGTGCTCGGCGGAGAGGACCGGCGCGGCGGCGGTGCCCCCGAGCCGGGGACGGGGCCCATGGCGCCGCTGCTGGCCCTGGTCGAGGCGCTGCCCGCGACCGTGAGCGAGCGTCTGCTGGTCGAGCTCATCGCGCGGCTCGCCGAGCCCGTGGACCAGGCGCCGAGCCTGCCCGGGGAGCGGTCGGCCACCCCCTGACCTCGTCGTCGGCCGGGACGCGGGGCAGGCGGCGGGTGCGCTGCGGGGTGAGGGCGGGCGGGCCGCGGGCGGGGCGACGTCCCGCGCACCGCCGCGCCCGCCGGTCGGGCGCGAGTCCGGGCCGTGGGTGGTAGAACAGTCAGGTGACGGACACCGCCGACTTCCCGCCCGACGACTACTCCCGCGAGATCCCCCAGCCGGCCGGGTGGCTGAGCGCGGAGGACCTCGCGGCCGCCAGGTCTCAGCTGCCGCTCGTCTACGTGGACGCGGTCCCGGTCCGGGTCGACGACTCGGGCGACGTGGTCGCCGTCGGGCTGCTGCTGCGGGTGACGCCCGAGGGGCAGATGACGCGGGCGCTCGTGTCCGGCCGCGTGATGTACCACGAGCGCATCCGTGACGCCCTGCTCCGCCACATCGAGAAGGACCTGGGCCCGGTGGCGCTCCCCCGCATCCCCGCGTCCCCGCAGCCCTTCACGGTCGCCGAGTACCTGCCGACCCCCGGCATCACGGGGTACCACGACCCTCGCCAGCACGCGGTCTCGCTCGCGTACGTCGTGCCGGTCGCGGGCGACTGCCAGCCTCAGCAGCAGGCGCTCGAGCTCGCGTGGCTCACGCCCGAGCAGGCGTGCAGCGACCAGGTGCAGCTCGAGATGCACGGCGGGCAGGGCACGCTCCTGCGCCAGGCCATGGCGTACGTCGGCCGCCTCTCGTGACCCCGGACGCCCCGACCTCGCGGGCAGCGACCGGACGGGGCGGACGTCTGCGCGGGACGGTCGCGGCCCGCTGGTGGCACGGCGTCGTGGCCGCCATGGCGCTCACGGGGGTCGTGTGGGAGCTGTTCGGGACCCTCGGGCGCGGGCCGCTCCCGGGAGGCACGACCACGGACGTCGTCGTGCACTTCTTCAGCTACTTCACGATCCTGTCGAACATCCTGGTCGGGGTCACGTGCCTCCTCCTGCTCGTGGATCCCCGGCGGGACGGACGCGTCTTCCGCGTCGCGCGGCTCGACGCGCTCCTGTGCATCGCCGTGACCGGCATCGTCTACAACACCGTCCTCGCGGGACTCCAGGAGCTCAGCGCCGCCGGGCTCGTCACGAACCTCCTGCTGCACCAGGCCGGTCCCCTGCTGGCCGTGCTCGGGTGGCTGGTCGTGGGGCCGCGACCGCGCATCGACGCCGCGACGATCTGGTGGTCGGTCGTCGCGCCGCTCGCGTGGATCGTCTACGTGTTCGCCCAGGGCGCGTTCACCCGCTGGTACCCGTACCCCTTCATGGACGTGACCGAGATCGGCTACCCGCAGGCGTTCCTCAACACGGGCGTCGTGGCCGTCGTGTTCCTGCTGCTCGCCGCGGCCCTGGGGTGGGTCGACCGGCGCCTGCCGCCCGCCCCGGCCTCGCCTCCCGTCCGGGGCTGAGCCCCGGCCCGCGGTTCGTCGCACCTGCCGCGCCCGCCACCGAGGCGGTAGCGTGACGCCATGTCGCAGACGACGAAGAAGAAGTCGAAGAAGACGAAGAAGGGCCAGCAGCCCTCCCTCCCCCGCGCAGTCTACGAGGCCGAGCTGTTCCGGCTGCAGGCCGAGCTGGTCAAGCTCCAGCAGTGGACCCAGGCCACCGGGGCCCGTGTGGTCGTGATCTTCGAAGGGCGTGACGCGGCCGGCAAGGGGGGCGTGATCAAGCGCATCACGCAGTACCTGAGCCCTCGCGTCGTCCGGATCGCAGCGCTGCCCACGCCGACCGACCGCGAACGGTCCGAGTGGTACTACCAGCGCTACATCGCCCACCTGCCCGCCGCGGGCGAGATCGTGCTGTTCGACCGCTCCTGGTACAACCGGGCCGGGGTCGAGCGGGTCATGGGCTTCTGCACGCCCGAGGAGTACGACCTCTTCATGCGGCAGACCCCGGCCTTCGAGCAGATGCTGATCGACGACGGGATCCTGCTGCGCAAGTACTGGTTCTCCGTCTCCGACGCCGAGCAGCTCAAGCGCTTCCGCTCCCGCCTCTCGGACCCCGTGCGCCAGTGGAAGCTGAGCCCCATGGACCTCGAGTCGATCCACCGGTGGGAGGACTACTCGCGCGCCAAGGACGACATGATGGCGCACACCGACGTTCCGGAGAGCCCCTGGTTCGTCGTCGAGTCGGACTCCAAGAAGAACGCGCGGCTCAACATGATCTCGCACCTGCTCTCGACCATCCCGTACGTCGAGGTGCCGCACGACAAGGTCGTGCTGCCCGAGCGCCCACCGGCGTCGGGCGGCTACGTGCGCCCTCCGCGCGAGCTCGCGAACTACGTGCCGGACCACGTGGCCCAGCTCCTGGGCGACCCCGAGAACGGGTTCTGAGCGGCGCCGACCGTCCGCCGACGGCTCGAGCTCCCCGCGGCAGAGCCGGTCGACCTCCCGGAGCGCGACCGGGATCCGATGGTCGCCCGCCATGCCTTCGCGCTAGAGCTCGAGCGTGGGCCAGTCCGCGAAGTCCTCGCGCATCCGGCGGTCGTGGGTCGCGACGACCACGGCCGCAGGGGTGACACGCAGCGCCTGGGTCAGCTCGTCGACCAGGTCGATCGAGAGGTGGTTGGTCGGCTCGTCGAGCAGCAGGACGTGCGGCACGGCGAGCAGCGCGCGGGCCAGGTCGAAGCGACGCCGCTGCCCGGCGGACAGCTCGCGCAGCGGCCGGTCCAGGTCCTCCTCGGTCAGCAGCCCGAGGAACGCGACGGGCACCAGGTGGTCCGGGTCGAGCGTGCCCGCCGAGAGCAGGTCGAGCGCCTCCTGCGCGTACTCCTCGAACCCTGTGCGCTCCTCGGCGCCCGCGGGGAGCGCGGGCCCTTCCTGCGCGACGATCCCGACCCGCACGCCCTCGGCGACGGTCCGCGTGCCGCGGTCGAGCCGGACCGTGCCGGCGAGCGCCGCCAGCAGGGTCGACTTGCCCGAGCCGTTCGGCCCGGTGATCAGCAGCCGGCCCGACGGCGGTATCGCGATGCGCGTCCCGGGCAGGTCGAGCCGTGCCCCGGTGACGGGTGCGCCCGCGGGAGCGACGTCGTCGGGCAGGTCTCCTGGTGCGTCTCCCGGGGTGGCGGCGACGCGCGGGCTGCGCACCTCGAGCAGCGGATGGTCGGGTGACCACCCTGGCGACATGGCCAGCAGGTCCGGGAAGCGCAGCTCGAGCGGCGGGACGGGGACCTCGATGGCCTCGGCCTCGAGCTTCTGCACGAGCCGGTCGGCGGCCTTGACGTGGATGCGCGCGTGCGTCGCGCGACGGTGCTTCTGGCTGCCCTTGGCGGGACGCCACTCGTCGGACAGACCCTCGTAGGACGCGTCGAGGCGCTCGGCGAGCTTCTCGGCGCGCTTGCGCTCGGCCCGGTAGCGCTGGCGCCACCGGTGCAGGGCCTGGTTCTTGGCGAAGCGGTAGGCGAGGTAGCCCGGCTGCCCGTACAGGACGGGCTTGCCGTCCATCGCGGGGTCGAGGTCGAGGATCTCGGTCGCGACGTCGTCGAGCAGCTGGCGGTCGTGCGTGACCATGACGATCCCGCCGCCCCACGCCACGATCTCGCCCGTGAGGAAGTCGATGCCGCTCGTGTCGAGGTGGTTGGTCGGCTCGTCGAGGAGCAGCAGGTCGCTGCGCTCGGCCAGGCGGCACGCGAGGCGAACGCGATAGCGCTCGCCGACCGAGAGCGTCGCGAGCTCACGGTGCGGGTCGCGGCAGGCGCCCAACCGGGACAGCGCGACCTCGACGCGACGGTCGGCGTCCCACACGGCCAGGTGCTCGGCTCGCGCCAGCACGTCCGAGAGCTCGGCGAGGCTGCCGTGCTCGTGGTCGAAGTCGCGCGTCACGGCGTCGAGCTCGGCGCCCACGGCCCGCACGGTCGCGAGGCTCTCGCGGACCAGGTCGCCCACGGTCTGACCGGGCAGCGGGACGAGCTCCTGCTCGACGACGGCGAGCGAGCCCTGACGACGCACCTCGCCCCCGCTCGGGGTCAGCGTCCCGGCCAGGACGCCCAGGAGCGTCGACTTGCCCGTGCCGTTCTCGCCGACCACACCCAGGCGCGTGCCGGCGCCCACGCGCAGCGAGACCCCCGAGAGGACGGGGCGTCCGGGGTAGGAGAAGGAGAGGTCGTCGACAGCCAGGTGCACAGGTCAACCCTAAAGGGAGCGGGTGGACGGGCGCCCCACCCCGCTCCGAGCCCTGCGTCCCGTTCCCCGGACGCGGTACGCGCACCACCTGGCCCGCGCGGGCTCGGGGGCCGTGCTCCGGTAGCGTCGTGGCCATGACCTCGACGCCCGCCACCGCCCCGAGCCCGCCCCGCCCGACCGTCCGGACGGGCGTCGTCGCCCTGGCCGTCGTGCTCGACGTCGTCGCGGTCCTCGCGTTCGCGACCGGCGGGCGGGCGACGCACTCCGCCGACAGCCCCCTGACCGCGATCCTGACGATCGCGTGGCCCTTCCTCGTGGGGCTCGCGGTCGGGTGGGTCCTGCTGCGCGCCTGGCGGTGGCCGCTCGCGGCCTGGCCGACCGGGGTCGTGCTGTGGGTCACGACGTGGGTCGTGGGGATGGCGCTGCGCTGGGCCACGGGCGAGGGGCTCGCGACCGCGTTCCTCGTGGTGTCCGCGGCGTTCCTGCTCGCGACGCTCGTGGGTTGGCGGCTCGTCGCCCTCCTGGTGCTCAAGGTGCGCGGGCGTCTCTCGACGTCCTGAGCCCCCCTGGTGCCGAGAACGAGGTTGAGGTCGTTCTGCCCGCCTTGGCGACCGCAACCTCGTGGTCGAGCGCACGGAACGTCGTTCTCGACGTGCGGCGCGACGCCCGGGCGAGCGCGACCCGGAGGTCACGCTCGCTCGGACGTCCTCGGCCGATCCGTCCAGGGGTCTGGCACGGGCCACCACCTGGATCAGGCCGGACCCGGCCGGGAACCGCTCAGGCGAGCGGCTGGGCCTGGGGTTCGTCGACCGTCGTCCCGGTGAGCACCGCGACGACCTGCGGCGCGATCGCACGGAACGCCTTGCCGCGGTGGCTGATGGCGTTCTTCTCCGCGGCCGACAGCTCGGCGGCCGAGCGGGTCTCGCCGTCGGGCAGGAGGATCGGGTCGTAGCCGAACCCGCCCTCGCCGCGCGGAGCGGTCAGGAGCGTGCCGCGCATCTCGCCCGTCCGCACCCACTCCTCCCCGTCCGGCGTCACGAGCGCGGCCGCGCACACGAAGCCCGCGGCGCGGTGCCCCGCGGGGACGTCGCCCAGCTGTGCGAGCAGCAGGTCGAGGTTCGCCTGGTCGTCGCCGTGACGACCGCACCAGCGCGCCGAGAAGATGCCCGGTGCACCGCCCAGGACGTCGACCGCGAGCCCGGAGTCGTCGGCCACGGCAGGCAGACCGGTCGCCGCGGCGAGGGCCCGGGCCTTGATGAGCGCGTTCTCCGCGAACGTCACGCCGTCCTCGACCGGCTCCGGGGCGCCGACGTCGCGCGCCGAGACCACGGCCTCGGGCGGCAGGTCCAGACCGGGCTGGGCCGAGAGGATCGCGCGCAGCTCGGCGAGCTTGCCCACGTTGTGGGTCGCGAGGACGAGCCGTGCCCCCGCGGGGACGGTCACACCGGGCGCGGCGCTCATCGCGACGCCTCGTCGAGCGCGAGCTGCTGGATGATCGCGAGCTCGGAGGTCCCGTGGAGCGCGAGGTCCAGCAGGACGTCGAGCTCGGTGCGGTTGAACGGCGCGTGCTCGGCCGTCCCCTGCACCTCGACGAAGTCGCCCGAGCCCGTGACCACGACGTTCATGTCGGTGTCCGCGCGCACGTCCTCGACGTAGGGCAGGTCCAGCATGGGCGTGCCGTCGATGATGCCGACACTCACCGCCGAGACCGAGTCCGTGAGGACCTTCTTGCCGCCCTTGATCGCGCCGTGCTTCTTGCCCCAGGTCACGGCGTCCGCGAGCGCGACGTACGCGCCCGTGATGGCCGCGGTGCGCGTGCCGCCGTCGGCCTGCAGGACGTCGCAGTCGAGCACGATCGTGTTCTCACCGAGCGCGGAGACGTCGATCACCGCGCGCAGCGACCGGCCGATGAGGCGCGAGATCTCGTGCGTGCGCCCGCCGATGCGGCCCTTGACCGACTCGCGGTCGCTGCGTGTGCTGGTCGCGCGCGGCAGCATCGAGTACTCGGCCGTGACCCAGCCCTGGCCCGAGCCCTTGCGCCAGCGCGGCACGCCCTCGGTGAACGAGGCGGCGCACAGGACGCGCGTGCGCCCGAACTCGACGAGCACGCTGCCCTCGGCGGCGTCGAGCCAGTTCCGGGTGATCGTGACGGGACGGAGCTCGTCGGGCGCGCGGCCGTCCGCGCGGACGGTCTGGGAGGTGGAGGCTGAAGTCATGGAGCCAGCCTATCCGGGGCTCAGAGCGTGAAGACCCGACCCGTCGCGGCGAGGTCGACCGGGCCGGCGTAGACCGCGGTGGCCTCGTCGCGGGCCGCCTGCCGGTCGTTCCAGGCCGGCAGGTGCGTCAGGACCAGCCGCCGGGCACCGGCTGCGGTCGCGACCTCGCCCGCCCGCTTGCCCGTCAGGTGGATCCCGCGGTCGACCGCGTCGTCCCGGCCCTCCTGGAACGCCGCCTCGGCCAGCAGCAGGTCCGCGTCGCGCGCGAGATCGACGACCCCGTCGCACGCGTCGGTGTCCCCCGTGTAGGCGAGCGTGACGCGCTCGCCCGGGACCAGGCTCGACGGTCCCGTGACCCGCATGCCGTACGCCTCGACCGGGTGGTAGACCCGGTACGGCTCGATCTCGAGCGGGCCCACGGTCACGACCTGCCCCGGCTGCCACGTCCGGAAGTCGAACTGGGAGTCCATGGACTCACCGGCCTCCAGGCCGTACGTGGCACCGATGCGGTCGGCCGTCCCGGACGGCCCCCAGACGGGCAGCACGCCGTGGGCTGCGTGGGCCGCCGGGTGGTCCGGGCCGCGCGCGGGGTCGGCCGCTCGGTCGGGGTGGTACTTGAGGTAGACGTACAGGCCGCACACGTCGACGAAGTGGTCGGGGTGCAGGTGCGACAGACCGATCGCGTCGAGACGGCGCGGGTCGACGACCCGCTGCAGCGCACCCAGCGCGCCGTTGCCCATGTCGAGCAGGAGGTTCCACTCCCGCCCGTCCGGTGAGACGCCGTCGGGCACCTGGACGAGGTACGAGGACGCCGGGGACTCGGGGCCCGCGAACGAGCCCGACGAACCGACGACGACCAGGCGCATCAGCGGGCCTCCACGAGCGAGACCTCGGGTCCGAGGAAGCGGCGCGCGAGGCGGTCGAACGGCTGGGCGCTGCCCGTCGCGCGGAAGCGGTGCTGCGGCGCCCCCGCCTCGCGCGACCGTTCCAGGCCGTGCGCGACGAGCGTGCGGTACACGTCCTTCGCGGTCTCCTCGGCGCTCGAGACGAGCGTGACCTCGTCACCCATGACGTAGGAGATCGCTCCCGCGAGCAGGGGGTAGTGGGTGCAGCCGAGCACGAGGGTGTCGACCCCCGCCGCCCGGACCGGCGCGAGGTACTCGTGCGCGATCTCGAGGACCTCCGGCCCCGACGTCACCCCGGCCTCGACGAGGCGCACGAACTCGGGGCACGCCTGGGACGTCAGACGCAGTCCGGGCGCGACCGCGAACGCGTCGTCGTACGCGCGCGACTCGATGGTCCCCCGCGTCCCGATGACACCGATGTTCCCCGTGCGGGTCGCGGCCACGGCGCGCCGTGCCGCGGGCAGGATCACCTCGATCACCGGCATCCCGTAACGGGCCGTGTACCGCTCCCTGGCGTCGCGCAGCACCGCGGACGACGCCGTGTTGCAGGCGATGACCAGCATCTTGACGCCCTCGTCGACCAGCTGGTCCATGATCGAGAGCGCCATGGCTCGCACGGCGGCGAGCGGCTTGGGCCCGTACGGGCTGTTCGCCGTGTCCCCGATGTACAGCAGCGACTCGTTCGGCAGCTGGTCGAGGATCGAGCGGGCGACGGTGAGTCCCCCGACTCCCGAGTCGAAGATGCCGATGGGTGCGTCGTTCACGGGACCGAGCCTAGTGCGGGTCGCCCGGATCGGGTGGCCCGACCACCCCGCCGGACCTGTGCGTCCCACCACAGCACACCGCCCAGGTCCCCGCAGCGTGCGTGCCCGGACACGACGAAGGGCGCCGCACCTGCGTGCGACGCCCTCGGTCCGGACCACCGGGCCGCCAGCCGTGAGGCGGCGGCCCGGAGACCTAGACCCTCGCCTTGCCCCGCCCGATCAGCCCCAGCACGAGGCTGACGACGAGCACGATGATGCCGATCCAGATCAGGAACTTCGCTGCTTCGACTGCCACACCGAACACGAGCAGCACGACTCCGACGAGCAGGATGATGAGCCACGTAGGCATGGTGTTCCTCTTTCTCTCGGCCAGGACGCGGACGTCCCGGTTCAACCAGGACAATCGTGGCACTACTTCACCCCGCGCGCATCTTGACACAAAACGAGCGAGAGACGTATAAGCGTGATATCCGGGCTGCGGGCGAGGTCGGGACGCCTCACCGAGGGGCGCGACGCACCTCCGCGAGCATCAGCTCGACCAACGACTCCTGCAGCCACCCGGACATGAGGAACACGCTCGCCAGGAAGCGACGCGCAGCGTCCGGAGCCTCCTCGTCAGGCTCGGAGCCCTGCTCCTCGCGGGACAGGACCTCGTCGTGCAGCTCTTCGACCTGGTCGTCCGTGCGCAGGTCCAGACGTTCCGCGAGGACGACGCGCACGTCCGTCAACGCGCCCGCGACCCGGCGCGCGTCGTCGTGCCGGACGATCAGAGGAGTGAGCGCCTCCGCGTCCTGGGGGTCGCCCGCGAGCAGCAGGTCCGCCAGGAGCAGCAGTCGTTGTGCCTTCTCGGCCGCGAGGTCCCCCTGCGTGAACCGCCGGAACTCCGTCGAGACCTCGGCGTCCTCGCGTGACGCGTCCGGCAGGAGCCGACGCACCGCCGGGTCCGCGGGCACGCGCACCTCGTCCGGAGGAGCCGACAGCGGGGCGACGCCCTCGATCCGGCAGGCGTCCGAGCCCTCCGGCGGGACCGTCGCGGTCTGCTCCTGCAAGAGCTCGACGACGTCGCCCACCACGTGCGCGAGCACGAGCCGCTCCGAGGCGCTCAGCTCCGCCACGTACCCGCGCCGCGCCCGGCGGAACGGCCGCACTACTCCCCGCTCCGCTGCATCGTGGCCCACAGCCCGAACTCGTGCATCGCCTGGACGTCCACCTCGACCTTCTCCCTGCCGCCCGAGGAGACGACCGCACGCCCCTCCTGGTGCACCTGCAGCATGAGCGTCCTCGCCTTCTGCTGCGAGTACCCGAAATAGCTCTCGAAGACGTACGTCACATAGCTCATGAGATTCACCGGGTCGTTCCACACGAGAGTCACCCAGGTGTCCGCGAGGGAGAGCGCCTCCCGCGTGTCGATCTCCTCGTCGAGGCGGGGCCCCGCGGTCGCCGTTCCAGTCACTCCCCCACTCTATGGGGTGGGTGAAGTCCGGCCACGCCGTGTCCACCGCCTGGTGGCCCGGGCCGCGTCCACCAGCGGCCTTCCGCCCGCCGCAGCGTCGCCCTCTGCCCTAGGTTGGGCACATGAGTTCCGCAGACCACCCGGGCACGGGCGCCCCGGCTGCCCCGCACGCCCAGCCCGCCCCGTTCGCCCCTTCCGCGCAGACGTCGCTGCTCACGGACCGCTACGAGCTCACGATGCTCCAGGCAGCCCTCGCCGACGGGACCGCGGACCGCCACTGCCTGTTCGAGGTCTTCACGCGCCGCCTGCCCGCCGGCCGGCGCTACGGGGTCCTCGCCGGGACCGGCCGCGTCCTGGAGTCGCTCGCCACGTTCCGCTTCACGGACCTCGAGCTCGACTGGCTCCGTGAGGCCCGGGTCGTCGACGAGCGCACGCTCGACTACCTCGCCGGCTACCGGTTCACCGGATCGATCACCGGCTACGCCGAGGGGGACGTCTTCTTCCCCCAGTCCCCCGTGATGGTCGTCGAGGGCACGTTCGCCGAGGCCGTGCTGCTCGAGACACTGATCCTGTCGATCCTCAACTACGACTCCGCGGTCGCGTCGGCCGCCTCCCGCATGACGAGCGCAGCCGTCGACCGGCCGTGCCTCGAGATGGGGTCGCGCCGGGCGAGCGAGACGGCGGCCGTCGCCGCAGCCCGGGCGGCCGCGGTCGCGGGCTTCGCCGGCACGTCGAACCTCGAGGCCGGGCGCCGGTACGGCATCGACACGATCGGCACCGCCGCGCACGCCTTCACCCTCCTGCACGACGACGAACCGTCCGCCTTCGCGGCACAGGTCGCCTCGCTCGGGGTGGGCACGACCCTGCTCGTCGACACGTACGACGTGCGCCAAGGAGTGCGGAACGCCGTCGCCGCCGCCGGGACCGACCTCGGCGCCGTCCGCCTCGACTCGGGGGACCTCGGCATCCAGGCCGTCGAGGTCCGCAAGCAGCTCGACGGGCTCGGGGCGACCGGCACCCGCATCACGGTCACCTCCGACCTCGACGAGTACGCCATCGCCGCGCTCGCGGCCGCGCCCGTCGACTCCTACGGCGTGGGCACCTCGCTCGTCACGGGATCGGGCGCACCGACGTGCGGCATGGTCTACAAGCTCGTCGCACGCTCCGACGCCGACGGCGTGCTGCAGCCGGTCGCCAAGGCGTCGACGCTCAAGACCAGCACGGGCGGCCGCAAGTCCGCGGCGCGGCTGTTCGGCGACGACGGACGGGCCGTCGCGGAGGTCCTCGTGACCGGGGCCGACGACGTCGTGTCCGCCTGGGAGCCGGGCGACGACGAGGACCTGCGCCCCCTGCACGTCCCGCTCGTCGTCGACGGCGCGGTCGACTCCCGCTGGATCGGCGCCTACGGGGTGCACAACGCCACGCAGCGGCACGCCGAGGCACGGGCCGAGCTGCCCCGCGGAGCGCGCCGGCTCTCCGCCGGGGACCCCGCCCTGCCGACCGTGACCCGCCGGGTCGACTGACCTCCGTGCGGCTGCCGCCCCCGCAGGGCAGGGACGGTGTCGCCCGTGGAGGTACGCGTGAGGCCTGCACCCTCGTCGAGGGTGCAGGCCTCACGCGTACCTGCGGGTGTCGGGCCGACCTGCCCCGGCTACTTCTTGCCGACGAACCAGCCGCGCAGCACGGCGACGCGCGCGTCGAGCTGGGCCACGGTCGCGAGCGGCACCTCCGGGCCCCCGCACCGACGCCGGAGCTCGGTGTGCACCGTGCCGTGGGGCTGCCCGCTGCGTCGCGCCCACGCGCCCACGAGCTGCGACAGCTCCTTGCGCAGCTCGGCGGCACGACGGTGGTCGAGCTCGCTGCGGTCCACCTCCGCCCCCCTGGCCTTCTTGGACCGGGCCGACATCTGGTCCGCCTGACGCTGGCGCAGCAGGCTCGTCACCTGGTCCGCATCGAGCAGCCCCGGCAGTCCCAGGAAGTCCTGCTCCTCGTCCGAGCCGACGTCCGCCTCGGTACCGAACTCGCCCCCGTCGAAGAGCACGCGGTCGAAGGACGCCTGCGCCTCGAGCGCCTGGAACGTCCCCTGCATCCCGTCCGCGAGGCCGTCGGACGCCTTGTCCTCCCGGTTCGCCGCGGCCATGAGCGCGTCCTCGGGGTTGTACATGTCCCCCTGCTCCTCGGCCGTGAGCGGCCGGTCGAGCGCGTGGTCACGCTCGAGCTCCAGGCCGTTCGCGAGCGCGAGCAGGTGCGGCACGCTGGGCAGGAAGACCGACGCCGTCTCTCCCCGACGCCGGGCGCGGACGAACCGCCCCACGGCCTGCGCGAAGAACAGGGGCGTCGCGGTCGACGTCGCGTAGACACCGACGGCGAGCCGGGGCACGTCGACCCCCTCCGAGACCATCCTCACCGCGACCATCCACCGACCGTCGCCGTCGGAGAACTCGTCGATGCGACCGCTCGCACCGTCGTCGTCCGACAGCACGACCGTCGGCGACCTGCCCGTGATGCGGGCCAGGTGCCCGGCGTAGGCGCGCGCGTCGGTCTGGTCGGTCGCGATGACCAGGCCACCCGCGTCCGGGATCGCCCGGCGGACCTCGGTCAGGCGCTTGTCCGCCGCAGCGAGCACCGACGGGATCCACTCGCCGTCCGGATCGAGGGCCGTGCGCCAGGCCTGGCCCGTCATGTCCTTGGTCAACGCCTCGCCGAGCCGAGCGCTGACCTCGTCGCCCGACTTGGTGCGCCAGCGCATCTGGCCCGAGTACGACAGGAAGATCACCGGACGCACGACATGGTCGCGCAGCGCGTCACCGTACCCGTAGGTGTAGTCCGCGGCCGAACGACGGATGCCGTCGGCACCGCGCTCGTAGGTCACGAACGGGATCGCGGCGGTGTCCGAGCGGAACGGCGTACCGGTCAGCGCGAGACGCCGCGTCGCGGGCTCGAACGCGTCTCGCACGGCTTCACCCCAGGACAGCGCGTCACCACCGTGGTGGACCTCGTCGAGGATGACCAGGGTCCGCTCGGCCTCCGTGCGCGCCGTGTGGAGCGCTGGCTTGGCCGCGACCTGGGCGTACGTCAGGGCGACCCCGTCGTAGCTGGAGCCGTGCCGCCCCTGGCTGTTGCGGAAGTTCGGGTCGATCCGGATACCGACGCGCGCCGCCGCATCGGCCCACTGGTGCTTGAGGTGCTCCGTGGGGGCGACGACCGTCACACGCCGGACGACCCCCTGCTCGAGGAGCTCGGTCGCGACACGCAGGGCGAACGTCGTCTTGCCCGCGCCCGGGGTCGCGACGGCCAGGAAGTCACGAGGGGCGCGGACCCGGTAGAGCTCGAGCGCCTCGGCCTGCCAGGCGCGCAGCTTGGAGGCCGTACCCCACGGGGCACGGCGCGGGAAGGCGGGCGACAGGTGCGAGGCAGCGGCCGAGGAGGCCCCCAGCGGGGCCGAGGGTGGGAGGTTCGAGGACGGGCGAGCGGACGAGTTCGAGAGAGGCTGCCCACTCACTTGCCGGAATCACCCTCGCCGTCCTGCGGGGCACGAAGGCCGTCGTAGATCTCCTTGCAGGTGGGGCACACCGGGAACTTGTTGGGGTCACGGCCCGGAACCCAGACCTTGCCGCACAGCGCGATCACCGGCTTGCCGGACAGGGCCGACTGCATGATCTTCTCCTTGCGCACGTAGTGCGCGAACCGCTCGTGGTCCCCGGGCTCGACCTCTGCCGTGGTCTCCGTGCGCTCGAGGACGCTCGTCGACGTCCCGCCGTTCGGGTCGGTGTCCGGGACGATCGGTTCCGGTCCCGACGGGCTGCCTGCCGCGGGTCCGTCGGTGGGGAGGGTCAAGGGTTCGATCATGAACTCGAGTCTACGTCGGGGAACGCGAAACCCGTCGGCTCCGACCAGGGGCGTGGTCGGAACCGACGGGCGGCTGAGTGCTCGCACGGGCCGGTCGGCCCGTCGAACGAAAGGGCTACAGGCCCTGCCACTCCGGCTTGGAGAGGAAGGTCTGACGGTAGTAGTCGCCGAGCTGCAGGCGAGACGCCGCGGCGTCGTCCACCAGGACCGTCGCGTGCGGGTGCATCTGCATGATCGTCGCGGGCCACATCGCCGACACGGGGCCCTCGACGAGCTGGTGGACCGCCTCGGCCTTGCCCTTGCCCGAGGCGAGGAGCACGAGGTGCTTGGCAGACATGATGGTCGCCAGCCCCTGCGTGAGGCAGTGCTGAGGCACCTGGGCGAGGTCGTCGCCGAAGAAGCGGGCGTTGTCCTCACGGGTCTGCGCGGTCAGCGTCTTGATGCGCGTCCGCGAGGCGAGCGACGAGCCGGGCTCGTTGAACGCGATGTGCCCGTCGGTGCCGATGCCGAGGATCTGCAGGTCGACGCCACCGGCGTCGACGATCTTGCGCTCGTAGTCGGCGCACGCGGCGACCAGGTCCTCGGCGTTGCCGTCGGGCCCCTGCACCGCACCGGGGGCGAAGTCGACGCGCGAGGCGATCTCCTTCTCGATGACGTTGCGATAGCGCTCCGGGTGGTCCTCCGCGATGCCGACGTACTCGTCGAGCATGAAGGCCCTGGCCTGCGCGAACGAGAGACCTTCCTCGGTGTGGCGCCGGACCAGCTCGTCGTAGACCTTCAGCGGGCTCGAGCCGGTGGCCAGGCCGACGACCGCGGTCGGGGTCGCGCGGACCAGCTTGTCGATCGCTTCTGCGGCGAGCACCGCGAGCTGATCGGCGGGGGCAATGACAACTTCCATCAGGACACCTTCCTACGGCCGGCGATGGCTGCTCCCACCGCGGCAACGGGCACATCACTCGGAGCCAGAGAGACACGCTTCTCGAGCTCCAGGGAGGACAAGAACGGCGACGTGCTCGACTGCGCGACGAGCGCGCTGCGCACCACGTCGAGGAGAGGCTGGCCGAGACCGGTGACCCCTCCCCCGAGGACGACGTGCCGGACGTCGACCGTCAGCTCGAGGATGCGGATCGCGCTCGCCACCGCTGCGGCGAACTCGTCCCTGATCCTCAGCGCTTCCGAGTCTCCGGCCGCTGCCGCCTCGAAGAGCTCCGCGGGGGCCGGGCGACCGAACCTCGAGGGCCACCGCGCACTGAGCGCGGTCCCCGAAGCATAGGTCTCGACGCAGCCCCGCTGACCGCACGCGCACAGGGGACCCTCTGGATTGATCGGGATGTGTCCGATCTCACCAGCAGCCCCGCTCACGCCTCGTCGGAGCTCACCCCCCAGGACGATGCCTGCCGCGAGCCCCGTCCCCAGCGCGAGGAACGCCAGGTCCTGACCTTCGGGGCCCATGGCGTGCGAGGCACCCAGCGCGGCGACGTTCAGGTCGTTGTCCACGTCCACCGGGATCCCGCCGAAGAGCGCCGAGAGCTCGCGGGCCAGCCCGAACGGCTCGCCCTCGATCCCGAGGTTCACCGCGTGCATCACCGATCCGCTCTGCGGGTCGACCAGCCCGGGCACGCCCAGGCCGAGGCCCGCGAGCGCGGCGGGCGCGAGGCCCGCCGCGTCCGTCAAGGACCTGACGGCCTGGGCCGCGCTCGAGACCACGCCCTGCGGGCCGCGGACGGTCGGCAGCTTGACCGACCCCTCGATCGCTCCGTCCGGTCCGAGCAGCACGCCCAGGACCTTGGTCCCGCCGACGTCCAGCCCGACCGAATGGCCGCCCGGCAGTGCGGCTGCCTCGCCGAGCGACGAGGCAGCCGTGCTCACCTCGCTCACGTCAGCCCTTCACCGCACCTGAGACGAGACCGCCGGTCATCCGCCCCTGGACGATGAGGAAGAAGATGACGACCGGGATCGCGATCAGCACCGAGCCAGCCATCAGGCCGCCCCAGTTGGTGGCCTGCGTGGCCTGCTGGAACGTGCGCAGCCAGAGCGGCAACGTCATGGACTCCGGACGGGTCATGATGATCAGCGCCATCACGAACTCGTTCCAGGCCTGGATGAACGCGAAGACGCCGGTCGCCACGAGGCCCGGTGCCAGCAGCGGGAACGTGATCCGCCAGAAGGCCTTGGCGCGCGAGCAGCCGTCGATCATGGCTGCCTCCTCGAGCTCGGCCGGGACCCCGGCGACGAACCCGCGCAGCGTCCAGATCGTGAAGGGCAGGACGCCCGACAGGTAGACGATGCCCAGGCCGATGATCGAGTTGAGGAGCTGCCACCCGTCGATGATCCGGAAGATCGAGATCATCATGGCCTCGCCCGGGATCATCTGGACCGCGAGGATCGCGATGATGAACGCCTTGCGGCCCTTGAAGTTGAACCGGGTCACGGCGAGCGACGCCAGGAACGCCAGGACCATGGACACGATCAGCACGAAGAACGTGACCAAGACCGAGTTGCCCAGGGCGGGCAGGAACGGCGCGCGCTCCTGGTTGAAGATCGCGTTCTTGTAGTTGTCGATCGTGAACGAGGAGCCGGGGAAGAACGTCAGGTCCGTGCTGCGGATCATGTTCGTCGGCAGGAAGGACGAGTTGATCATCCAGTAGACCGGGAACGCCGAGGCCGCGAAGACGATCACGGCGATCACGCTGTAGACGACGTTCGAGACCTTCTTGCGCTGTCCCTCACGGGTCTTGCGCGGGCCGCTCCCCGAGGACCGAGGTGCCGTCGTGGCGGTCCCCGCGACGGTCGGGTTGAGGGTGCTCACAGCTCTTCCTCCTTGACGGTCTGGCGCACGTAGTAGTACGAGATCCCCATCATGATGAACACCAGGATGACCGCGATGGCGCTCGCGGTGCCGTAGTGCCCCTGGGCCATGCCCATCTGGTAGATGTACACGCCGATGGTGTTGGTCTTCTCGGCGATGCCACCGATGCCCTGGAGCACGAAGATCTGGGTGAAGACGCGCAGGTCCCAGATGATCGACAGGATGATGAGGACGACGATGATGCTGCGCACGTAGGGGACCATGATCAGTCGGAAGCGCTGGGCCGGCGTCGCACCGTCGAGCGAAGCGGCCTCGAGGACCTCACCGGGAACCTGGGTCAGGCCGGCGTACATCGTGAACGCCACGAACGGCACGCTCTGCCAGACGATGATCAAGGCAGCCACGATGTAGAACATCAGGGGGTTGATGAGCCACGAGTGGCCCATCCAGTTGTCCCCCGTGATCTTCGTCAGCACGTTGTTGACCACGCCGTACTGGGTGTCGAAGATCCAGCCCCACACGATCACCGCGGCGAGGGCGGGCATGGCCCAGGCCAGCAGCAGGCCGATCGAGACGAGCAGACGGAAGAACTTGTTGAGGCGCATCATCAGCAGGGCGAGCAGGATGCCGATCGCCATGGTGAGGAACACGCAGACCACCATGAAGGCGAAGCTGCGGGCGAGGACCGTCCAGAACACCGGGTCGGTGAGCGTGTCGGTGTAGTTCTGGAAACCCACCCATTCGGCGGGGACTCCCATGAGCTGGGCGCGCTCGTACTTCTGGAACGACATGATGAAGAGGTTGACCAACGGGTACCCGACCATGATGGCCAGGACCAGGAGGCTAGGGGCCAGCAAGAGCCAGGGCAGCTTGGATGACCGCTTCTTCGGGGGCTTGAGAGTGTCCTTCAGCTCGACCGCTGGGGACGACTCGAGGGTGGATGAGCTCATTTTCTCACTCCGTCGAGGGCTTGCACGGTTCGAGCAGGACCGTGCGGAGGCAGGTGGTGCGAGGGTGTCCAGTCATGCCGAGGGGTGGGAGCTCCGCGGAACTCCCACCCCTGCGGCACCTGGTCGGTGATCCTCCCTCACGGAGGATCACCTGGGATCAGCTGTTGAGCGTCGACTCGATCTGCTCGTCGAGCTTCGTGGCGATCGCCTGGACGTCCCCACCCTGAGCGAGCTGGACGAACGCGTCCTGGAGGTAGCGCTTGGCCTCGACGTCGGCCCACTTCGGGGAAGCCGGGGTCAGCTTGGCAGCGGCCGCGGCAGCAGCACCCGCCTGCGTGATCTCGTCGTCCGGCAGGAACTTGGCCTGCGAGACCTTGGCCGGGATCAGGCCGTTGGTGGCCATGATCTCCTGGTAGCCGTCGCTCAGCATGATCTCGAGAGCGCTGAGGGCGAGCTCCTGGTTCTGGGACTTGGTCGCGACGGCGATGTTCGAGCCACCGGCCATGACCTGGGCGGCCGTGCCGGCCTCCTTGCCCGGGAGGGCGAAGGCGTGCAGGTCCGAGCCGTAGGTCGTGGCGCAGCCAGGCGCCTCGGCCGTCTCCTCAGCCTTGATGGACCACTGAACCCACGTCGGCGCGGAGAGGAAGCCGATGTTGCCCTCGCAGAAGGGGATCTGCTGGTCGGTCTCCTGGCCGTCCTTCGGAGCCTTCGAGGCCGTCAGCATGACGTCCTGGATCTGCTCGAGGCCCTTGATGCCGCCCTCGGAGGAGAAGCCGGCCTCCCACTTGTCGCCCTTCTTCTCGGCGATGAAGCCACCGTTCTCCCAGATGTAGGGGAGACCGTTGTACCAGTCCTGGCCGGGCCAGTAGATGCCCGAGCGCGTGTCGGTCGTGAGGGCCTTGCCCTGCGCGACGTAGTCGTCGAGGGTCTCGGGGGCGACGAAGCCGTCGCCGACGATCTGCTGCGAGTAGAAGACTGCACGCGCACCGGAGTAGTACGGGGCCGCGTAGAACTTCTCGTCGTACGTGCCGGCCTCGACGAAGCCGGGGAGCAGGTCGTCGCCGCCGAGCGCCTCGTACTTGTCCGTCAGGTCGGTGAAGAAGCCGGCCGAGGTGAAGGCGGCGGCCTGCGTGTTACCGACCTCGACGACGTCGGGGCTGTCGGAGCTGGCGAGCGAGGTCGTGAGCTTGTCGACCAGACCGGTCCAGGACTGCTCCTCGATCGTGAGGGTAGAACCGGGGTTCTCCTTCTCGAAGGTCGTCTTGAGGTACTCGCGAGCGTCCGCGGGCGTGTCGGTGCCGACGAGCCAGACGCGGATGTCGCCCGTCTTGGCAGCGTCGCCAGAGGCGCCGTCGGAGCCGGAGTCGCCGGAGCCACACGCGGTGAGCGCGAGCGCCAGGGTGATCGTCGAAGCCACCGTGGTGGCGACGAGGCGGTTCCTCTTCACTGGGGTACTTCCTCTCGGTAATTCGAAGTGGCGGCGTCGATGACACCACCTGAGGTGATACGGGAGGTACTGCGGTACTGCTACTGGGATTACTGCAGGACCGGGTCGGCCGGGCGACGACCGTGAGCCGAGCTCACGAGACGCCCAGCTGGCCGGACAGGATGAGGACGGCTGCCCCCGCGAGGACGACGTCCTCGTCGAGCGAAGCCATCCGGAGCTCGAGACCGGCGTTGATCGCCGGCATGGTCCGAGCGTTGATGGTGTCGATCGCCGCATCACGGAGAGGACCGTCGAGCAGGTCCGCGGGACCGCTGATGAGGATCTCGCCGAGGTTGAGCGCTGAGACAACAGGAGCGAGGGCGATGCCCAGGAGCCTGCCGACCGACGCCAGGACGGCATCGGAAGCTTCTTTGTCGAGCCCTTCGACCGCACGGCGGAGAGCCGGCACGGACAGGACGGTCTCGAGGCAGCCCGTGCGTCCACAGGCGCAGGGCAGTCCGTCGTCGACGACGGTGACGTGCCCGAGCTCACCGGCTGCGTCGACCGCGCCGCGCACCCTGGACCCGTCGAGCATGATGCCGGCCCCGACGCCCTCGCCGACCGTGAGGACCATGAGTCCCGTGCCGTCCGCGCCACCGAAGGTGAACTCGCCGAGCGCGGCGATGTTCGCGTCGTTCGCGACGTGGACGGGAAGTGCGAGGCTCTCCGCGAGCTGCTCGGCGAGGGGCACGTCGTACCAGCGGCGGTTCGGGGCCTCGATGACACGGCCCGCGGTGTCGACGACACCGGGCGAACCGATGCCCACGCCGAGGACCGGTCGCGTCGCGACCGCGATGAGCCCGCGGCAGAAGCGCGTGAGGAGGTCGACCAGCTCGGTGCCGGCACGGCCCTCGATCGCGAGGCTCTGGCGGACCACGAAGTCGCCTGTGAGCGACATGACCGCGCCGCGCATGAGCGCGTCGTCCGTCAGGTCGACCGAGACGATCTGGTAGGCGCTCGTCCGCATCCCGATGAGGATCGCGGGCTTGCCCACACGCTGGCCGGGACGGATGCCCAGCTCCTCGACCAGGCCCTCGGCGATGAGCACCGAGACCAGGTCGGAGATGGTCACCCTCGTCAGCGAGGTGGCGCGGGCGAGGTCTGCGCGCGAGGTGGGGCCCTCGTGGAACAGGTGCTGGAGGACCAACGACCGGTTGTGCGCACGAGCGTGCTCGGGGAGCACCTTGGAGGTGGGTCGGAGGCCTGTGCTCAGCCCCCTCCGTGCTGCTGCACTTCTCGTGACTGCCGTTGTCATGTTTGTTAGTAGACCTCCTTTACTAAGCGCATGTCAACCCGCCCGGGGCGTCGTGTCCAAACCGTTGTACTTCACCCCCGGAGGGGCCCGCCCAGGGTCGGACGACTTGAGGTCAGGCCACACGGGATCAGCACGATCCTGCCGATCACGGCACGCCAGGAGCCCCTCACGCCCCGATCCAGCCCCGCGCTCCCTCGTACGTCACCGAGCGCGACGCGACGACAGCGGCCGCCGACAGGGCGCTCGCAAACGACCTCCCCCGAGCCACCTCGGCCGCGAAGGCGCCGTGGAGCACGTCGCCCGCGCCCAGCGTGTCCACGACGGCCGCGGCATCCACCGTCGGCGCACCGACGCTCGACCGGCGCCCGGCGTCGAGCACCTCCAGGGGAGCCGGCCCGCGCGAGCGGGCGACGAACGAGGGGCCGAGGCGGGCGACGGCCTCGAGCGTGCCGTCGGCCGCCACCCCCAGCATGCGGAAGTCGGCCGAGAGCACGACCGCGTCGCACAGCGCGACGAGGTCGGCGCTGCCGGCCTTCCAGGAGCCGCCGTCGAGCACGACGAGGAAGCCCGCCTCGCGCGCGCTGGACGCCAGGGCGAGCGCGAGCGGGGCGTGATGACCGTCGAGCAGGAGGACGTCGCGCCCGGACTCGCCACCGGTGCCCGCGTCCACCCCCGCGCGGGACCGGGACGGCCCGGACGGCCCGAGCGCGCGGTCGACCACGGTCCGGTCCGTCACGGCAGCGGGCCGGTCGGTGGCGTTGGTGCTCACCACGGCCCGCTCCCCCGTCCCCGCTGTCACCAGGACGGTCGAGACCGCAGGTCCGGTCGCCCGCGAGCCGTCCCCCGCGCTCCGCGCGGTCGTCACGTCGAGCAGCTCGACCCCGGCGTCCGCGATCTCTGCACGGACCACGTCGGCGAGGACCCCCGCTCCGACCGCCGTGACGAGCCGGGTCTGCACACCGAGCGCGACGGCCGTCGCGGCCGCGTTCGCCGCGGGCCCGCCGAAGGTCGCCCGCTGCGAGGTCGCGACGACCTTCTGGTCGGGCCCCGGCAGGGCGTCGACCACCTGGGTGATGTCGAGGGTCGTGAGGCCGCAGCAGATCAGCACGCCTCATCCTCGCGCACCGGACGAGGAATATCTCCCCGCTCCATGCGTTTGCATCTACATGCGACTCGGCTTCTACACCTTCGGCGACAACGCCCCCGACCCGACGACCGGCGAGCAGATGCCGGTCTCCCGACGCCTGCGTGACGTGCTCGAGCGGATCCGCCTCGCGGACGAGGTGGGGCTCGACTACGCCGGCATCGGTGAGCACCACCGACCCGACTACGCGATCTCCTCCCCGTCCACGATGATCGCCGCAGCGCTCGCGCAGACCGAGCGGATCACCGTGGGCAGCGCGGTGACTGTCCTCTCGACCGAGGACCCCGTCCGCGTCTACCAGCAGTTCGCGACCATGGACCAGCTCTCGGGCGGGCGCATCGAGCTGCTCGCCGGGCGCGGCTCCTTCATCGAGTCCTACCCCCTCTTCGGCGCCGACCTGGACGACTACGACGCGCTCTACGACGAGAAGATCGTCCTGCTGCGCCTGCTCGACGAGGGCAACCCCGTGACCTGGTCGGGGAAGTTCCGCCCGCCGCTCGAGGACGCCGTGATCCTCCCCCGGCCGTTCGACAAGCCCGGGCGGGGAGAGCACCTCGACATCGCGATCGCCACCGGTGGCAACCCGCAGTCGTCGGTGCGCGCGGGCGTCCTCGGCCTGCCCGTCAACTACGCGATCATCGGCGGCAAGCCTGCGCAGTTCGCGCCTCTGGTCGATCTCTACCGTCGAGCCGCCACGCAGTCCGGGCACGACGCCGCGGGCCTCGAGGTCTCGGTGTCGACCATGGGCTTCCTCGCCGACGACGGCAAGAAGGCCCGCGACTTCTTCTACCCCTACTACCTGCAGAACATGAAGAAGATCTCGGCCGAACGCGGCTTCCCGATGCCCAACCGCGTCTCCTACGAAGCGACCGCCGCACGCGGCGGGGCCTACTTCATCGGCGCGCCCGAGGAGATCGCCGAGCGGGTCGTCGAGCTGCACGGAGCCCTCGGCCACGACCGTCAGATCTTCCAGATGGACCTCTCGGGGGTGCCGCAGAAGGAGTCGTTGCGCGCGATCGAGCTCCTCGGGACCGAAGTCGCCCCTCTGGTCCGCGAGGCGCTCGGCTGACGGCCCCGTAGGTCGTGCCCTGCGGGAGCACCACAGCCCGACTCTGACATGGGAGCGTTCCCGCAGGTCAGGGGCGTCCCGACGCCCCTGGCCCGCGGCGCGCACGGAACCCGGTCCCGTGTCTCGGTGCGGTGACGGCGAGTTCACAACACGGTCACGATCCGCACGAACCCTCCCTCTTCGGACGGCGCCCCACCTAGGGTCGGTGCATGCGCTCCTCGCCCCGCACACCGACGATCGTCGCGATCGCCCTCCTCGGCAGCCTTCTGCTCGCGGGGTGCTCCTCCACCGACGGCGAGGCCGAGGTCTCCGACGCCGCAGGCTCGGCCGACCGTGCGAGCCTCGCGATCGAGGCCGAGGACTCCGCAGCGGGCGCGTCCGGTCTGCAGGTCGGCTCGTCCGCCCCGGGCGAGGACCGGGAGATCATCACGACCGGCGCGCTGACCGTCGTGGCTGCCGACCCGCGGGCGGCCGTCCAGTCGATCAGCGAGCTCGTCGAGGCGGCGGGCGGCCGCGTCGAGAGCCGTGCGGAACGGGTCGGCGAGGACGAGCGTGCCGTCGGGAGCCTCACCGTCCGGGTCCCCGCCGACAAGGTGACGGCGACCGTCGACGCCCTGGACGGGATCGGCGAGGTCCGGGACGTCTCGCTCGACGCCGAGGACGTGACGGCGACGGCGATCGACCTGGACGCTCGCATCCAGGCGCTCGGCACGTCGGTCGGGCGCCTGCAGACCCTCATGGCGGAGGCGTCGACAACGGCCGACCTGCTCGCCGCCGAGAAGGAGCTCACGGTCCGGCAGGCCGAGCTCGAGAGCCTCCAGTCGCAGCGCGCATCGATCAGCGACAAGGTCGACATGTCGACCCTCACGATCGAGGTGCTCTCGCAGGCGCCCGCCGCCCAGATTCGTCCTGGGGGATTCCTCGGGGGGCTCTCGGCGGGCTGGGGGGCGCTCCTCGTCGCCCTCAACGCCGTCGTGGTCGCCGCCGGCGCCCTGCTCCCCTGGCTCGTGGCCGCCACCCTCGTCCTGCTCGTCGTGCGGGCCGTGCTCCGCGTGCTGCGTCCGGGCTCGAGCGGGGCTCCCCGCAGCGGCCCCGGGTCCCCGCCGTCCTCCGACGGCCCCGCCGGGCCGGACGGCCCCGGCGACGACTCGGGCCCGCAGGAGACCGCCCCCCTCGTCGGGTCGGGTGGCCGCCGTGGATGAGCCGGGCGCACGCCTGGACCCGCGGCTGGAGCCCTACCGGCGGCGCATCGGTCGCCTGTACGACGACCACGGCGCCGTGGGCCACCTCGTCACCCGGGTCTGCACGCACTGGGAGACGGTGGGACCGCACTCCTTCCCGTCGTACGTCAATCCCGAGGAGCGCCTGCAGTGGAGGGTCCACTTCGACGACCCGGACCGTGCGGACGCTTTCAGCGACGACGGCGACCAGGACACCACCGTGATCCGGGGCCGCGAGACCGACACCTGGGAGGACGAGCGCCTCGAGATCGCGGGTCGTTCCCTGCGCATCGAGTGGCTCGACGGCGACGACGCGGCGGTGGCCTGGCGGACGAACGGCTGGTGACGGCCCCACCCGAGGGCGCCCGCGACCGGAGGGCCTGCGGCGTGGCTCCGGCGTAGCCTGGGGATGGAGACCCGGGACGGACCCGAGGAGGACACTCATGCGTCGACGAGACGCACGACCGGAACGGTCCGTCGAGTTCGACCTGACGCGGGCGCTCGACGACGGCGGAGAGGTCCTCCTCCCCGCCACCGGACCGTCCTCGGTCCCCGGGACCACGGCACCGGTCACGGGCTGGCGCGCTCGCACCGCCGTGGTCCTCGCAGCGGTCGGTGGCGCCCTCGCCGGTGCGGTCGTCACCTGGGGCGTCGTCCACCTGGCGTCCGGCTCGCCGGTCGTGACCGAGTCCGCGGAGGTCACCGCCCTGCGCCAGATCGAGCGCGCGCGGCTCGAGGACCTGGTCGGCGCCGACGAGGACGCGACAGGGTTCGCGGGCCGCCTCGCCGAGGACTTCGTCCTGGTCGACGTGTCGGGCACCGACATGAGCAAGAGCCAGCTGGTCGAGGCGGTCGCCGCCGGCGAGCTCGACTTCAGGTCCTACGATCCCGCCGAGGGTGTCGACGTCCGGCTCCACGGGCCGACCGCAGTCGTCCAGCACCGGTCCGACGTCGAGATCGCGCTCGAGGGGGTCGGCACGTTCCGTCACCCGATCGTCACGACCGTCTTCTACGAGCAGCAGGACGGACGGTGGCTCGTGGTCCGCGAGAGCAGCACCTCGGTCGGCCCGCTGCCCGAGCCGGTCCAGGACTAGGCCCCCCGCCGGCGCCGCGACTGGCCGACCGCCATCCCCGACGGGTCGACCGGGCACGACGAAGGGCCGCCCCGGTGGGGCGGCCCTTCGTCGTGACAACTGGGGTGATGCGCCGTCCGAGGACGGCGTGGTGGAGGTGCGGGGAATCGAACCCCGGTCCGGTGACGCAAATCCAGGTCTTCTCCGGGCGCAGTCTGCTGTTGATTTTCTCGGCCCCAGCACTCACGCAGACGAGGTGCTGACGGGCTCAGTCATCTAAGAGTCCCTACGCCGCCAATGACGAGCGTCGTAAGCAGTGGCTCTCTGTCTGACGCCAGGAACCGGGGCGAGAGCAACCCCGGGCTGACGGACTTCGAAGACTCGCTCAGGCGGCGAGTGCGAAGTCGGTGCGCTTGGAATCGGCACCTATTGGTTTGCAGACGTCGTTTACGAGATAAGTCTGCATCCTCGGCCCGCTTCTCCTCGAAGCACGACCACCGTCGAAACCGATCACCCCCTGTGCAGTTGTCAATCACCGACCCAGCCCGCCACCCGTCCGCCGAGGCGTCCGGCCGTGCACCGGGTCAGTGGTACCAGCCTACGGGATCAACACCGCAGCGGGCGAACCTATTTCCTGGGCTACTTCTTGCGGGTCAGCGCGTCGACCAGCAGGCCGCCGGCGATCCCCAGCAGGAAGACGTCCTTGGCGAGGCCGACTCCCTGAGGAGTCGGTCGGATCCCGTCCTTCTCGGTCATCCCCGGCGTCTTGAGGTACATCGCGACGAGGCCCGCCGAGAAGGTGCCGAGCCCGAGCGCGACCACGCCCGTCGGGACGAACGGGACGAGCAGGGCCGTGCCCAGGGCGATCTCGGTCGTGGAGAGCGTCTTGGTGAACTGCACCGGGTCCTGGTCCTCGAGGAAGGGGAACGTCCCGGCGGCCATCCCGTGGATCCCCTGCGCGGTCGCCTCGTCGGCGCCCCGCTTCGTGAGGCCTGAGTTGAGGATGAACGCGCCTGCTGCGACGCGCGGGATGTACTGACGGAGCTTGACCACGGTGCCTCCTCGGGAAGGTGACGACGACTACCCTGCGACGCTACGTCGTCGGGCAGGAGCTTGCATCCTCATCCGGCGTGTCCCCGGCCACGTCCTCGTCGCACGGCGCTCCCTGCCCGACGGCGTCGCTCACCTCGCCGGGCAGGTCACCTGTTCTGGCGGTGACGCATGGCGCGCTGCGCCTCACGGTTGTCCTGCTGCTCGCGCAGCGCCTGACGCTTGTCGTACTCCCGCTTGCCCTGTGCGAGGGCGATCTCGACCTTCGCGCGACCGTCGAGGAAGTAGAGCGAGAGCGGCACGATCGTGTAGCCCTTCTCGCGAGACTTCGCCTCGAGCCGCAGGATCTCCTCCTTGTGCAGCAAGAGCTTGCGCTTGCGGCGAGGGGCGTGGTTGTTCCACGTCCCCTGCGAGTACTCCTGGATGTGGACGTTCTCGAGCCACGCCTCACCGCCGTCGACCGCCACGTAGCCGTCCAGCAACGACGCACGGCCCTGACGCAGGGCCTTGACCTCGGTGCCGCTCAGGACGAGCCCGGCCTCGAACACGTCGACGATGAGATAGTCATGGCGGGCCTTGCGGTTGCTGGCGATGATCTTGCGGCCAGTCTCCTTCGCCATGAGGGCAACATCCGATCTGCTCGTGCTCCGTGGTGCACCCATTCCGGGCCCACCCGCGCCGTGGGGCGCGACGTCCCAGGTTACGCGATGTCGTCCCACGACCAGAAGGTGATTACTATCCCAGCCACTTCGCCGGGTCGGCCGGCGTGCCGTTCTCGTAGACCTCGAAGTGCAGGTGGCAGACCTGGCTCGTGCCTGTCGTGCCCGAGTAGCCGACGAGGGTCCCCTTCGAGACGCTCTGCCCGGAGGACACCGCGAACCGCGAGAGGTGGTTGTAGCTCGACATGAGGTTCTTCCCCCCCACAGTGCCGTGGTTGAGCACGACCTGGTTGCCGAGCCCCGCGATGAAGCGGGAGAACTGGACCGTGCCGCCCGCCGCAGCGTAGATCGGGGTCCCGCAGTAGGCACGCAGGTCCATGCCGGCGTGCAGCCGGGTCACGGGGAGGAAGGGGTGCTTGCGCATCCCGAACCTCGAGGTGATGTGCGGGACCGCGGTCGGGTAGGACAGGAAGCCGTTCGCGACGGCGCCACCTCCACCACCACCAGCGGAACCACCGCCACCGCCACCGCCCGACCCTCCGGACCCGCCGCCCGTCGCGGGCGGCGGAAGCTTCGCCGCTTCCTCCGCGGCCTTGCGGTCACGCTCCGTCTGGGCCGCGATGATGCCCTGGAGCTCGCTCGTCAGGTCCGTCTGGGCCTTCTCGTTGACGGCGATCTG
Source organism: Oerskovia douganii (assembly GCF_015142735.1). Classification (GTDB taxonomy): domain Bacteria; phylum Actinomycetota; class Actinomycetes; order Actinomycetales; family Cellulomonadaceae; genus Oerskovia; species Oerskovia douganii. The sequence goes on from NZ_JACSPN010000006.1 coordinate 115,980, forward strand.
GGCGAGGGCCGCTTCCTTGCGCGACTCGATCGTGACCTTCTTCGCCTCCTGCTCGACGATCAGACTCTCGATCTCCGCCTTGCGCTCCGCAGCAGCGGCGCGGGCGGCGTCCGCCGCGACGACGTTCTGGTCTGCCTGGACCTTGAGGTCTGCGATCGTCTCGCGGATCGCGGTGAGGCGGGCCTCCCGGTTGCGCGCGATCGACTCCGCCTCCTGCAGGTCCGTCAGCGCGCGGGCCTGTGTCCGGGCCGCGGTCGAGGTCATGGCGTACTGCTCGATGAAGTCCTCGGTGCTCTGCGCACCGGTCACGATGCCGAGCCCGCTGACCTCGCCCTGGCCTCGGTACGCCTGCCGGGCCATCTCCGCGATGCTGGACTTCGCCGAGCTGACCTTGCCCGCGGACTTCTCGATGTCCTCGTTGATCGCGGCCTCCTCGGCCTGCGCGTCCTCGAGGCGGACCTCCAGCTGGGCGGCCTCGCGCTGCGTGCGCTCGAGCTCTGCCTCCGCCGTGTCGAGCTCTGCCTGGGCCACCGGCAGCCGCCCCTCGATGACCTGCAGGTCGAGGATCGCCTGGGCCAGCTCCGCGTCCGTGCCCTCGAGCTCGGACTCGAGCCCTTCCCGGGCCGCCCGCGCCTCGCTCTGCCGACGCTCGGCGGCCGCACGCTGGTCGTCGAGGTCGTCGGCCGTCGCGGCGACACCGGTCCCCAGGAGGAGCAGGAGCGCGGTACCGCCCGCGGCGAGGCGTCTGGTCAGCTGGGACATGTCACACCCTCGTGTATCGGCTGAGCGTCACGACCGACGAGATCGCCGCCAGGAAGAACGCGATGAGGAGCAGGAGCGGGGCGATCCGCAGGACGTCCGCCTCCGAGATGTACGCGATCCAGCTCACCGAGCTCTGGAGCCAGTCCGTCACGAGGTACTTGACCCCGAGCCAGAGCCCCCCGACCGCGAGGAACGCTCCGACCACCGCGGCGATCGCCCCCTCCAGGATGAAGGGGAGCTGGATGAAGAGCTTGGACGCCCCGACGAGCTTCATGATCTCGGTCTCGCGCTGACGGCTCATGGCGGACAGCCGGATCGTGGTCGTGATGAGGAGCACCGCGGCGAGCATCATCACGACCGCGAGCCCGCCGGACATGAGCGAGGCGCGGTTCAGGGCCAGGAACAGCGAGTCGAAGATCCGCCGCTGGTCCTCGACGGCCTCCACGCCGGGTCGACCGGTCACGACGTCGTTGACGACCTCGTAGTTCTCCGGGTTGGTCAGCTTGAGGCGGAACGAGGACTGCATGTCGTCGACCGTGAGCTGGGTTCCGTTGTACCCGTCGGGGAACCGCTCCTCGAAGGAGGCGAACGCGTCCTCCTTCGACTCGAAGTACACCGTCTCGACCTCGTCGCCGAGCTCGCTCGCGAAGAGCGTCTCGAGCGCCTCGACCTGCTCGGGCGAGGCCTCGCCACCCGCGCACGTCGGGTTGGGAGAGTCAATGGGGCACAGGAAGACCGAGACCTCGACGCGGTCGTACCAGTCGTCCTTGAGCTTGCCGATCTGGAGCTGCAGGAGCGCGGACGCACCGACGAAGGTCAGGGACACGAAGGTCACGAGGATGACGGAGATCGTCATCGCGAGGTTGCGGCGCAGGCCGGAACCGATCTCGGCCAGGATGAACTGGGCGCGCACCAGCTACCACTCCCCCTGGCTCGACGGCTGCACCCGCACCGTGCCGGTGACGCCCTGGGCGTGCGCCGGCGACTCGAGAGCCGGCACCGGCCGAACCTCGACGGGCGGCGACCACGGCCGTTCCGCGAGGTGACCCGACGGCTCACGGAGAGCGTCGTCGTCGGGCATCGGGACCCCCGCACCGTAGACGCCGTCCTTCTGGTCGCGGAGCACGACGCCGTTCGAGAGCTCGATGACCCGCTGGCGCATCTGGTTGACGAACCCCGAGTCGTGCGTGGCCATGACGACCGTGGTCCCCGTGGCGTTGATCCGCGACAGCAGGTTCATGATCCCGAGCGAGGTGTTCGGGTCGAGGTTTCCCGTGGGCTCGTCCGCGAGGAGGATCGACGGTCGGTTGACGAACGCGCGCGCGATCGCGACGCGCTGCTGCTCACCGCCCGAGAGCTCGTGCGGGCGCCTCTTCTCCTTGCCCTGCAGACCGACCGTCTCGAGGACCTCGGGGACCGTCACGGCGATCATGTGGCGTGGCTTGCCCGTGACCTGGAGCGCGAACGCGACGTTCTCGAAGACCGTCTTGTTCTGCAGCAGCCGGAAGTCCTGGAAGACCACACCGATCTGTCGCCGCAGCGACGGTACCTTCCAGCTCGACAGGGTCGACAGGTCACGGCCGGCCACGAAGACCTTGCCCTGGGTGGGCCGCTCCTCGCGCAGCGCGAGGCGCAGGCAGGTCGACTTCCCGGAACCGGACGCGCCGACGAGGAAGACGAACTCGCCACGCTCGATCTCGGCGGACATGCCGTTCAGGGCAGGTCTGGCGCCACGGGCGTAGACCTTCGAGACGTTCTCAAAACGGATCACAAGGCTTGACCAGTCTCTCGTTGGGGGAAGCGAAAATCGTTCGCTGGTCGCCCACGAGAGTAGGCACGTCCGAAACCCCTGACCCCGCTGACACGCCGGGTGCGGCCGGATCGGACGTGCCGGTCGACCGATTCACCCCGGGACCCGTGACCGCCGGGGAACGCAGTCCCCGGAGGCGCCGTCAGGCCTGGTCAGCGCTGCGACGCCACCGGATCCCGGCCTCGATGAAGCCGTCGATGTCGCCGTCGAAGACGCCCGAGGTGTTGCCGACCTCGTACTCCGTGCGCAGGTCCTTGACCATCTGGTACGGGTGCAGGACGTACGAGCGCATCTGGTCGCCCCAGCTGGCCTTGATGTCACCGGCCATGGCCTTCTTCGCCGCGCTCTCCTCGGCCTGACGCTGCAGGAGCAGGCGCGACTGGAGCACGCGCAGGGCGGCCGCACGGTTCTGGATCTGCGACTTCTCGTTCTGCATCGACACGACGATCCCCGTGGGGATGTGCGTCATGCGCACGGCCGAGTCGGTCGTGTTGACGGACTGGCCGCCGGGGCCCGACGACCGGAACACGTCGACCTTGATCTCCGACTCCGGGATCTCGACCGAGTCCGTCTGCTCGATGAGCGGGATGACCTCGACCGCCGCGAACGACGTCTGGCGGCGCCCCTGGTTGTCGAACGGCGAGATGCGCACCAGGCGGTGCGTGCCGGCCTCGACCGACAGGTGCCCGAAGGCGTACGGCGCCTTGACCTCGAACGTCGCCGACTTGAGCCCCGCCTCCTCGGCGTAGGACGTGTCGAGGACCTGCGTCGGGTAGCCGTGGCGCTCGGCCCAGCGCAGGTACATGCGCATGAGCATCTCCGCGAAGTCGGCCGCGTCGACGCCGCCCGCGCCCGCGCGGATGGTCACGACCGCCTCGCGCGCGTCGTACTCGCCCGAGAGCAGGGTCTTGACCTCGAGCACCCCCAGGTCCTTGCGGATCTGCTCGAGCTCGGAGGCCGCCTCGGCGAGGGTCTCGGCGTCGCCGTTGTCCTCCGTGGCCATCTCGACCAGCGTCTCGAGGTCGTCGATCCGGTCGCTCATGCTCGTGATGCGGTCGAGCTCGGACTGGGTCTGCGACAGCGCGGTCGTGACCTTCTGGGCCGCGTCCGGGTCGTCCCAGAGGTCCGGCGCCGACGCCTTGTCCGACAGCTCGGCGATCTGGACGCGCAGGGCGTCCGGGTCGCTCACGGCGCTGATGGTCGCGAGGGTCGAACGGAGAGCGCGGATCTCGTGCGGGAAGTCGATGGTGGCCACGGTCCTCAAGGTTACGCGACGCGGACGGACCGCACGGTCCCGTCCTGCGTCCGGGGTCCGTCCGGTGGGCGGTCAGCCGCCCGACGGCGCCGCCCGGGGCCCGTCCGGGACGTCGCCGCCGGTCGCGGCGACCGCTGCGGGAGCGGGATCGACGACCGCCGCCGGATCAGGCTCGGCGGCCCCGGTGCCGGCCGGCGAGGCCGCGGTCGTGGGCGCGGTCGTGGGCGCCGTCGGGGCCGCTGCGGGGGCGGGACGCGCGGTTGCCGCCGCGAGCCCCTCGGCGCGCGCCTTCGCCAGGAGAGCCTCGAGGCGCTGCTTCCTGCGCTTGCGGTTGTCCCGGACCCCGAGCACGACGAGCACCGCCACGGCGACGAGGAGCAGGTGGACCCACGGGATCGCCCACGTCGTGACCGACACGACCACCGGCGCGAGGTCCGCCGTCGGGACGTCGGTGGCGCCTGCCGCCGTGTCCGTCGAGACGGGCGTCGGCGTGACGACGACCTCGGTCGTCACAGGGCCGACGGGCCAGATGCCGGCGACCGTGACGGTCGTCGTGCGTGAGGTTCCCGGGATCAGCTCCTCCACGCCCTCGACGCCCCGGTCGACCGTCGTGTCGCCGATCCCGAAGACGCCGGACGAGCGGACCGACTGCTCGGCGCCGACCGTCAGGTTGCCGTCGTTGGTCACCTCGTAGGCGACCCGGACGTCTCCCGGGGCGAACGGGTTCCACGAGGGCGTGTAGGTGGCCGTCACCCGGTCGAGCGCGATCGAGGGGACCACCTCCCCGGGTACCCGCAGGTTGACCCGCACCCCCACCCTGCTCTCGACCCCGACCCCAGGACCTGCCGCCGAGGAAGCGGTCGTGACCGTCGCGACAATCCCGGCAGGATGGTCGCCCGGTGTCACGTTCTCCGGCACGGTGATGGTGAAGGGCACGACCACGGTCTCCCCCGCCGGGACGTCGACGGTCGGCTGGACCTCGAACCAGCCACCGGAGTCCTGCGGTTCCTGGTCGGAGGTCCGGATGTCGAAGTTGCCCATGGGCGTGAAGATGCCGTCGTTCGTCACCATCGCGAACGTCACGGGGACGGCCCCGTGGTTGGAGACGGCGACCTGGTCCTGGATCTGCGCCCCCGGCTCCGCGACGAAGTCGAAGATCCGGCGGTCGTCGGGCCCGTCGGGAGAGGCGGTGCTGACCGAGAACCGGATGTCCCCCGGATCCTGCTCGCCCGCGTGCGCCGTGCCGACCGCACCCAGGAGCGCGAGCGTCAGGGCGCCCACCCCCGCGAGCCCTCGACGCAACCTGCCGGGTGGCCGACCGCCCGACTCACGTGCCTTCTTCATGTCCTTGCTCACCGCGACTTCCGATCCACCTCGAACGGGCACCCTGCTCCGGAGACGCTACAGGGCCGACGGGGTTCCGCCGGCCCTGCAGCGCCTCTGTCCATGACACGAGGTCACGGAGAACTGTCAGCCCTCCATGAGCGTGAGCGTCAGCGTCGACGCGTACGCACCCGAGGGCGTGTTCTTCGGGACGGTGAGGTTCAGCCCGGCCTTGACGCCGAACGACTGGCCGTTCGCCTCGGCCGAGTCACCGGCCGAGACCAGGAGGTCACCCACCTGGATACCGCCCTCGAGCCAGCTGCCACCGGGGCCCGGCTCGTCCGGGACCTCCTGGAGCTCGCCGGCGACCGGCAGGCCGGGCGAGACGTTGAAGTCCCCGGGGACCGGGTTCGCCAGCTCGGGGACCCAGCCCAGGTGGTCGTGGGTGATGTCGGGCAGGCCCGCCGCGGTGAAGTCGCTGACCTGGCCCGTGACGGCCCAGCCCGCGCCGTCGGCCACGTCGTTGCGGTCGTCGCTGACGCTGACGCCGTCGAGGACGCCCGTGAACTCACGGTTCCCTGCAGCCCAGATCTCGGGGCTCGTCGACTCGCCGAGGGTCACGGACGGGTTGGCGACGTTGAGCGTGAGCGCCCCCACCGGCGTGACGGCGACCTCGATCTGGACGTCCTCCTCACCGTGGGTCACCTCGTCGGCGGTGGCTGCAGAGGCCATCGCCACGGACCCCAGGAGCATCGCCCCGAGGGCTCCGCCCGCGATCCACTGCTTCTTTGCACGTACGTTCATGTAAGTCTCCGTCGTTGGAGGGGTGTCGGACCGGATCACCATAGCGGCGAAGTGTAAGTTTTCGCAGCCACCAGGCAAAAGGTGCATTTTTTGTTAACAAAGTGAACGATCGGGCGGCCGATCACAGGGGGGTCCACCGGTCGCGACGACGCGTCGGCCACCCGCTCCGCTCACCAGGCACGCGCGCTCGCCCGGGCCTGCACGACGATGCCCTCGGACCACGCCTGCGTGACCCAGCTGACGAGGACGGGCCGAGACCATCCGGCGAGGCGGACCTCGGCGGTCCGCCCGTCCGGCGTCGACGCCTCGACGATGGTGACACCGTGCAAGCCGTCCAGCATCTCGGGGTGCGCGGCCACGAACGACTCGACCGAGGCCCGCACCTCGACGTCGCTCAGCACGAGCACCGCCTCCCGCTCAGGGTCGGCCATCCCGCCCTCGTAGAACGTGTCCTGCCCCATCGAGTCCGCGGCATCGAGGGCGGCCGCGTCGGCGACGTCGAACAGGCGCTTGCGATCGAGATGGACCCCGGTCGCCGAGACCACGACCGTCACGAGAAGGAGCGCGAACGCGACGAAGGCACTGGTGAGGAGCATGATCTGCCCGCTCTCCCCCGCTGCTCGGGAGGCTCCCACGCTGCACGACCGCAGGTCCCGGCCGCGGAGGAGCCTCACGAGCGCACCCCCGCGTAGACGTCGACGGGAGACACGTGGACCGCCTCGACCGGGACCGCCAAGGGCACCCACGTGCGGACCGCAGGAGGGACGAACGGCAGGGGGACCTCGTAGCGGACGACCGTCGTGACCTCGGACCCCGGGGCGAGGCACCGTGTGCTGGAGCACGAGATGGTCAGCACGTCAGCCGGACGGACATCGGCGAACCCTTGGTCGTCCAGGGCCAACGAGACCGCGATCCCCGCACGCGCCTCCCCCTGCGCGACGGAGTCCGCCGTCACGAACGCCCGGCCCGACTCCTTGGCCGCGCCCTCGACGGCGAACATCGCCGCCTGGATCCGGCCGAGCGTCAGCGCGAGGTACATCACCGGCAGGAGGAGGATGAGCGCGGCCCCGAGGAACTCCACGATCGCGTTCCCCTCCTCCCTCCCGCGACGGCGTCCGGTCAACCGCCGGGCGGCCCTGGCGTGCGCCGCGCGCACCCCCCGGAGACCCGAGATCCTGGGCGCCTCAGGTGCGGTGCGCCCCCGCCGCGAGGCGCACGGGCGAAGGGACATCGTCCCCACGGCGCCGTTCACCGCTCCTCCTTCAGCGCGTGGCCCTCCACCGTGACGACCCCGGCCGGGCCCAGCAGGCCGACCACGGGGAGCGGTGTCGTCACGGTCACCTCGATGACACGCACACCCTCGTGATCGATCTCCCGCGCCGTGACGTCCTGCGAGAAGCGCTTGGAGAGCGAGGCGTCGATCAGCGCGCGGGTGCGCGCCACCCCGTCCGCCGGGTCCCCGCCCGCCCGACCCGCGACCCGGGCCCCCTCGGCCGCGCTGTCGATCACGACCGCCCGGACGTGGACCGCGAGGACGACCTGGAGGATGCCGAGGAACAGCACGAGCAGCAGCACCGAGACGAGCACGAAGTCCACGACCGCCGAGCCCTCCTCCCGCTCGGGGGGCGCAGAGCCGCAGACCGGGGCACGGCGTGGCGGCCGGTTCGTCACGGACCGCCGACGCTCTTGATGGCGTTCGTGAAGGTCGAGGTCAGCGCGGGGCCCGCGACGGCCCACAGCGCGATGACCAGCCCGGCCGTCATCAGGGTCACCAGGACCCAGCCCGGGACGTCCCCCCGCTCGGCTCCGTTCGCGACGAGGCGGCGTCGGCCGCGCTCGATCCAGGTCGTCAGGTGTCTCGTCATCATGCTCCTCGTCGGTCGGCCGCGTCGTTCGACGCGTCGGTGGTCCAGGTCGTCCGTCCGCCGTTCGCGGGCGGGGCTTCTTGTGCGCAGCAGGCGGTCCTTACCCGGCCCTCCGCTCGGCGTCCGCCCGGTCAGAGGCCGACCTGCAGCGTCGTGATCGACGGGAAGATCGCGAACACGACCGTCACCGGGAGGATCAGGAAGACCACGGGAATCATCATGAGCACCTCCTTGCGCCCTCCCGATTCCATGAGGGAGCGTCGGCTCGCCTCCCGAACGTCCTGCGCCTGGGCACGAAGCACCTCCGCGAGCGGGGTACCCCGCTCGACGGCCACCGCGACGCCCTCGGCGAAACGCGTGAGGCTGGCCAACGACGTCCGGTCCGCGAGCCCCTCGAGCGCGCGGGCCAGGGGCACGCCCGAACGGACCATCGAGAGCGTCGTCGACAGCTCTCTCGACATCTCGCCCCGCGCCATGGCCGCGACACGCTCCATCGCTGCGACAGGACCCTCCCCGGCGCCGACCGACAGGGCGAGCAGCTCCGCGATCGTGGGGAACTCCATGAGCATCCGCTCCTCGCGACGGGCGACCTGCCGTGAGAGCAGGTGGTCGCAGCCGAGGAAGCCTCCCAGACCGCAGAACGCGACGAGCGCCACCAGGGCGACGGGTGACGACCCGCGGGTCGTGGCCAGGAGCAGGGCGACGAGCACGCCTCCGACGAGTCCCAGCACGGCCCAGACCACCTGCTGCGCGCGGAACTGGTCGACGCTCTCGGTACGTCCTGCCTGGTCGAGCCGACGGCGGAGAGCCGGACGCGTCGAGCCGAACCTCTCGAGGGTCCTCCCGACCTCCGTGAGCCACGGCCCGACGAGGCGGTCGAGGGTCGGGAAGGTGGGACGCGCCGTCGACTCCTCGAGCAGCGCCGACGTCGTCCCGAGCACCCGCAGGTACGGGCCGACGCGCTCGTCGAGACGAGCCCTCCTCGCCGCGAGGCGACCGACGACGACCAGGACCCCCCACGCGAACATCGCCCCCGCGACGGCCCCGAGCCACTCGAGCAGGCTCGGCCCGGCGCCGCTCACCGCAGCACCCGCACTTCCTCGGGCAGTCGCCCGATCCGGCGCATGATCTGGTAGGCGACGACGGACGTGAGCGCACCGCAGCCCAGCACCACGGCGCCCTGGAGAGAGTTGTAGGCCTGCGCCGTCTCCGGCCTGGTGGCGAGCAGCGCGAGGACCACCCACGGCCCCGCCGCAGCGAGACGCGCGCCGTTCACGGTCCACGACTGTCGCGCCTCGAGCTCGCCCCGCGTCCTCGCGTCCTCGCGCAGGAACGTCGCGAGCGTCCTCAGCAGCCTGCCGAGGTCCGTGCCGCCCACCTCCCTCGTCATGCGCAACGACTCGACGATCCTGTCCGCGACAGGGTCCGCCAACCGTGCCTTCAAGGCGTCGAGGCAGTCACCGAAGCGCCCGCTCGCACGGAAGTCCTGCGCGAACCTGCTGAACGGCTCGCGCAGCTCGACCGGTCCCCGCTCCCCGAGCTGCCCCACCGCCTCCGGCAGCGAGAGACCTGCGCGCACCCCGGACGCCAGGTGGTCGACGACCTCTGGCCACACGTCGCGCAGGCTCACACGTCGGCGACGGGCCCGCGAACGCACGAGCGCGGTGGGCAGCGCAGCGGCCATCGATGCGAAGCACGCGGCCACCGGCAGGGCCCGGGTGAGCGCGAGCGTGACCAGGAGGACCAGTGCTCCGAGCACCGTGCTCGCGGTGACCAGCGCGCGTGGTGTCAGCGAGGGGACGCCTGCGAGCACCAGGAGGTCCTGCGTCCTCGCCGACCACCCGTCGGTCCGACGAGGTGCACGCGGACCCGGTTCCCACCAGGACCACCAGACGCAGAACGCTCCGACCCCGAGCAGCAGGCCCGCCGCGACGCCCATCTCAGCCCGCCTCGCCGGCTCGTGGACCCGCCATCAGCGCGGCGAGGTCGATGCCGGCCCGAGCGAACCGGTCGCCGGCCGGCGGGAACCCGTCGCCCCGCACGAGGGCACCGGAGGCCCGGTGGAAGAGGTCCGAGACCTCGACCACCCCTTGCTCCACCCGGCCGGGGACCCCGACGATCTCCCGGACCTCCCGCCGACCGTCCACGGTCACGCCCAGGTGGACGACCACGTCCACGGCACCCGCCACCGTCGGGACCACGAAGCGGTCGGAGACGTTCTCCCCCGCGAGCAGCGGCAGGGTGCACATCTTCGAGACCGCCTCGCGGGCGGAGTTGGCGTGGATCGTGCACATGCCTGGAACCCCCGCGTTCAGAGCGATGAGCAGGTCGAAGGCCTCCGCCTCCCGTACCTCACCGATGACGATCCGGTCCGGACGCATGCGCAGCGCCTCCTTGACGAGGCGTCGCAGCGGGATCTCGCCCGTGCCCTCCAGGCTGGGCTGGCGGCACTGCATCGAGACGAGGTCCCGCACCGCGAAACGCAGCTCGAACACCTCCTCGCACGTGATGACCCTCTGGTTCGGTGGGATCGATCCGGCGAGGGCGTTGAGCATGGTCGTCTTGCCCGCCTGGGTGGCACCCGCCACGAGGACGTTGAGGCCCGCCTGGACCGCGGCGTGCAGGAACGCCGCGGCGTGCGGCGTCAAGGATCCGAGCCTGACCAGGTGCTCCAGGTGCGAGGCCCGCACCACGTGCTTGCGGATGTTCACGGCGAAGTGCTCGCGGGTGACGTCCGGGATGACCACGTGCAGGCGTTCGCCCCCGGGCAGGGCCGCGTCGACGAACGGGCTCGAGAGATCGAGGCGCCGACCCGAGGACTTGAGCATCTGCTCGACGAGGTCGCGCACCTGGGCGGTCGTGAGGATGGTGGACGTGAGCTCGGCGTCCCCTCCCCGGGCGACGAAGACCTGGGCGGGCGAGTTGATCCACACCTCCTCGACCTCCGGGTCGTCGAGGTACTTCTGGAGGGGGCCGAGCCCGGCGACCGCGTCGAGGACCGCGCGCACCGCGCCTGGGACGTCGGCGAGCGGTGGGACGGCGCCGAGGGCGGACCGGGTGTCGTAGTCGGCCAGGGCGTCGGCGACGAGCCGTTCGATGCCGGGCTTGTCCCGCAGGGGATCGACGCCTCGACGGCGGATCAGCTCGCGGACCTCGCCCTCGAGGATCGCCACTCCTGCGGTGCTCATCGTCGCGCCACGCTCCCCTGCGTCCCTGCGCGCCCCCCGCGCAGCACGACCACCCGGCGGGGTGGCTGCGCGCCGAGACTAGGGCACGACCGCCGGGGCGCGCACGCATCCTGTGGAAAAGTTCGGCAGATCCGCAGGATCCCGCGGTTCGGCCTCGGGCACGCGTCCAGGATGTGGTCAGTGTCGTCGTCGGCCGCAGGCGGCGGCCTGCCGTACCCGGCACCCGGCACCCGGCACCCGGCACCCGGCACCCGGCACCCGGCACCCGGCATAGGGTCGTCGCATGTCCTCGACCACCCCCGCCAGCGACGATCGGCCCCAGGACCCGCAGCAGCAGGACCTGTCGGACGCGCCGCGCCAGGCCCAGCCGCGCCAGGCCCAGCCGCGCCAGGCCCAGCCGCGCCGCGCCCAGCCGCGCGACGCCCAGCCGCACCAGGCGCCCCGTCCCCAGGTGCCCGGCCGCTGGCGCACCGCAGCCGCCGCGACGGGCCTGCTGCGTCCCGACGGCACGGTCGCGTCGACGATCTTCGCGGAGATGACGAACCTCGCGGCGCGCACGGGCGCGATCAACCTGGGCCAGGGCTTCCCGGACGTGGACGGCCCGCACGCGATCAAGGCGGCCGCGATCCGCGCGATCGAGCACGGGCACAACCAGTACCCGCCCGGCACGGGCACCCCCGAGCTGCGCCGCGCGGTCGCGGACCACCAGCGTCGGCGCTACGGCCTGGACGTGGACCCGGACACCGAGGTCCTCGTCACGACGGGCGCGACCGAGGCGCTCGCCGCGACGATCCTGGCGCTCGCCGGGCCGGGGGACGAGGTCGTGACCCTGGAGCCCTTCTACGACTCGCACGCGGCGTGCATCGCGCTCGCGGGGGCCACGCACGTGACCGTGCCGCTCCACCCGACCCCGGACGGGTTCCGCCTCGACCCTGCCCAGGTGCGTGCCGCCGTCGGGCCGCGGACGCGGCTGGTCCTGGTCAACACGCCGCACAACCCGACCGGGACCGTCCTGACGTGCGCCGAGCTGCAGGTTGTCGCGGACGCGGCCCGCGCGGTCGACGCGATCGTCGTGACGGACGAGGTCTACGAGCACCTCGTGTACGACGACGCGGTGCACGTGCCCGTCGCGTCCTTGCCGGGCATGGCCGAGCGGACGATCACCATCTCGTCGGCGGGCAAGACCTTCTCGTTCACGGGGTGGAAGGTCGGCTGGCTGCACGGTCCCGCGCACCTCGTGGAGGCGGTGCGGACGGTCAAGCAGTTCCTGACGTACACGTCGGGTTCACCGTTCCAGCCCGCGATCGCCCAGGCCCTGGCCGACGACGAGGCGCCACGGGCCCTGGCCGCGTCGCTCGCGACCCGGCGCGACCTGCTGTGCGAGGGGCTCGTGTCGGCGGGCTTCGAGGTCGTCGTGCCGCGCGGTACGTACTTCGTGGTCGCGGACGGCGCCCCGCTGGGCTTCGACGACGGCGTCGAGCTGTGCCGCCGGCTGCCCGGGCTCGCGGGGGTCGTGGCCGTCCCGGTGAGCGCGTTCTGCCGTGCGCCCGGCACGGACGAGGCGTCCGGCCCGACGGCGGCGCTCGCCCTGGCGTCGCGGGTCCGCTTCACGTTCGTCAAGCGCGAGGACGTGCTGCGTGACGCCGTGCGGCGGTTGGGGGCCCTGCGCTCGACGTGAGCGCAGGACCTCGACGATCAGGTCTCGCAGACGCCGGGCAGGCGGGGCGCGTCCTGCTCGACCGGTGTGGCCGGGGTCTCGGTCCCGGTGCCGGTCTCGCCCGTCGCGGCGCCGGTGTCCCCTCCGGTCGCTGCACCCGTCGTGTCGCCACCGGTCGCCGTGCCGGTGTCGCCACCGGTGGCAGCGCCCGTGTCGCCACCGGTCGCCGTGTCGCCACCGGTGTTCGGGGTCGTGGCGTCGTCGCGCGGGTCGGCGGGTGCCTTCTCGTGGCCGGGCGGCGCCTCGTCGGCGGCCATGCGGTCCCAGATCGCCTGGGCGTCCTTGGTCCACACGACACGGTTCTTGTTGGACGGCGCCTGGACCACGGGCAGCTCGGTGAAGACGATCTCGTTGGTGTCGATGTCCTTGAGGGAGAACGCGAGGCCGGCGAGGGAGTCGAGGCCGGCCAGGGACGGGCTCGCGCTCACCGATCCGAGCACGGCCTTGATCGTGGCGTAGAGCTGCGGCGCGTTGGTGATGACGTTCTTCGACAGGACCTCGCGCAGCATCGAGTCGATGAAGGCCTGCTGGCGCGGGATGCGCGTCAGGTCGCTGCCCATCTCGAGCCCCATGCCCTTGCCGTGGCGGGCCCGCAGGTAGCTGATCGCCTGGTCGCCCGTCAGGGTGGTCTCCCCCGCGGGGAGGTCGAGGGTCCCGTACCTCGGGTTCTCCTTCATGGCCTCCGGCAGGCACATCCGCACGCCGCCCAGCGCGTTGACGACGTTCACGACGCCGTTCATCTTCACCACGACGTGGTCGGTGATCTCCAGGCCGGTGAGCGACTGGACGGTCGTGATGGTGCAGGCCGCGGCACCGATCATGTTCTCGTCGTTCCCCGCGCCGATCTGGAAGGCCTCGTTGAACATCGCGCCCCTGCGCGGCTCCGTGGTCGAGCCGTCGGCCAGGTTGCACGAGGGGATGTCGACGAGCGAGTCGCGCGGGATCGAGACGACCTCCATGCGGCTGCGGTCGCCCGAGACGTGCACGACGAACGTCGTGTCCGAGCGCATGCCGTCTTCCTCGCCCGCGATCGCGGCGTTCTCCGCGTCGCGGTAGTCCGTGCCCATGACGAGGATGTTGAGGGCCTTGCCCGCGAACGGGTCGTCAGGGTCCCGGGGCTCGGCCGACCCCCCTGCGACGAGGCCCGAGACGTCGCTCACGTCGAGCGAGTTCTGCATGTCCGCGTACGTCGCCACGGCGCCCGTCCCGACGAAGGCGAGTCCGGCCGTCGCCACCATTCCGACGACGCGGGACACCGCGTGCGAGCGTTGCGAGCGCGCGTGATGAGGGCCGCTCTTCGGGGCGGTCTTCGGGCTGGGCATGGGATGAGCCTAGGCCCACCACAGGGGTGCAGGCTTCGCGTCGTGCAAAGGAACTGTGAAATGTCCTGACGAACCGGGGTGATTCCTGGCCGAGGACCGGGTCACGCCGGCATGTGCCAGCCACCCTTGCGGAAGGCGGGTGTCGCCAGCCCGAGCACGAGCAGGGACGCCACGACTGCCCCCAGCATGACGGCGCTCATCGCGATCTCGTCGCCGCCGAGCACACCGACGAGCGGGCTCACGAGACCGGCGACGCCGGCCTGGAACGCCCCGATGACCGCGGCCGCGGTGCCCGCCCGCTCGCCGTGACGGGTCAGCGCGAGCGCCGACGCGTTGGCCGGGATGAGGCCCTGGAGCGCGAGGGTGAGCCACAGCGCGACCAGGAGCCCGATCAGGCCACCGGCGCCCGTGAGCGCGACGACGAGCAGCCCCACGGCGAACACGCCCTGGAGCACCAGGGCCGTGCGCAGGATCCGGATGGGGGCGACCCTGCGCACCAGCGAGGCGTTGACCTGTGCGGAGATCACCAGGCCGATCCCGTTGACGGCGAAGAGCACCGCGAACTGCTGGTGCGTGAGCCCGTAGCCCTCCTGCAGCACGAACGGCGAGCCGACGACGTAGCTCATGAGGACGGCCATGCCGAGCCCGGGCAGCACGGCCAGGGCGAGGAAGTGCCGGTCCTTGAGGAGCGCGCCGTAGCCGCGGAAGACGCTGCCGACCCCGCCGGTCTGGCGGCGCTCGGTCTCGAGGGTCTCGGGCATGAAGCGCAGCACGATCAGTGCGAGCAGGGCCCCGAGCACGGCGAGGACCCAGAACACCCAGCGCCACGTCCCGTGCGAGGCGATGAGCGACCCGAACGAGGGGGCGAGGAGGGGCGCGAGCCCGATCACGAGCATCAGGCGGGACAGGATGCGGGCGGCGTCCGAGCCGGTGAACCGGTCGCGGATGACCGCGATCGAGACGACCTGGGCCGAGGCGTTGAAGAAGCCCTGCAGCACCCGCAGCGCGACGAGCCACCCGATGCCGGGCACGACCGCGCAGAGGATCGACGTGACGACGTGGAGAGAGAGCCCGATGATCACGGGCGCCCGTCGGCCGTAGCGGTCGGACAGCGGCCCGATCACGAGCTGGCCGAAGGCGCCGCCGACGAGCATCCCCGCGAGGGTGAGCTGCGCCATGGCGGGGCTGGTCCCGAGGTCCGTCGCGACGTCCGGCAGGAGCGGCAGGTACATGTCCACCGTGAACGCCGGGAGCGTCGCGAGCGCGCCGAGCAGCAGGACCCACTTGACGGTCGACCGGCCGGGGCGTCCGTTCGTGGCAACGGGTTCCGGGGTGGAGCGGGGGGCCGGCGGGGTGGGTGCAGTTCCTGCCGGGGGTGTCTCCATGGGTTCGATCATAACGATTCGACGGACCACCGACCCCCGGAT
This sequence comes from Oerskovia douganii, assembly GCF_015142735.1. Taxonomy (GTDB): domain Bacteria; phylum Actinomycetota; class Actinomycetes; order Actinomycetales; family Cellulomonadaceae; genus Oerskovia; species Oerskovia douganii. Next base: position 131,453 of record NZ_JACSPN010000006.1, read on the forward strand.
TCGGCCCCAGGTTTCGTGACGTGCCCGACGCCGCAGCTCGGCCCGCGCCCCGCCCCTCGCCGTTCAGTCAGCGGCCGGCGGCGCCCAGCGGCGCCCACCCGCGGCCGGCGGCAGCGGCTGCCAGCGCCGACCGGCGGCGGCCAAGCGGCACCGGGCGCCGAACCTGGCGCCGCGGATCGTGTGCGGGCGCGCACGGCGTGGGTGGCACGGGGCATCCTGGGAGACATGTGCGGACGCTACGCCTCCTTCCGGGACGCCCAGGACCTCGCCGACGAGTTCGCGATCGCGGACCTCGCCGACGACGCGCGCCTCCTGCCGCCCTCGTGGAACGTCGCCCCGACCGACCCCGTGCGGATCGTGGTCGAGCGCGCGGCCAAGGACACGGGCGAGGTCCGGCGGTCGCTGCGCGTGGCCCGCTGGGGCCTCGTGCCGAGCTGGGCCAAGGACCCGGGCGTCGGGGCGCGCATGATCAACGCGCGCGCCGAGTCCCTCCTGGACAAGCCCGCGTTCGCCAAGCCGTTCGCGGCCCGGCGCTGCCTGGTGCCGGCCGACGGGTACTACGAGTGGCGCCGTATCGAGACTCCCCCTGCCCCGGGATCCACCGCCCGCAGGCCCACGGTGACCAAGCAGCCGTTCTTCATCCACCCGGACGGGCCGACGGTCGCGGCCTTCGCGGGCCTCTACGAGTTCTGGCGGGACCCCGCCAAGGCCGACGACGATCCCACCCGCTGGCTCGTCTCGACGACGATCATCACGACCGACGCGGCACCGGCGCTCGCCTCGATCCACGACCGCATGCCGCTCACGCTCGCCCCGGACCGGTGGGACGCGTGGCTCGACCCTGCGGTCGGCAAGGACGAGGCGGCCGGGCTCCTGGTCGCCCCCGAGGTCCGCATGGAGGCCCAAGAGGTCGCGCCGCTCGTCAACAGCGTCGCGAACAACGGACCGGAGCTCGTGCGCGCGCTCTGACGCCCGTCCAGGGCCGGCCCCCGTCCAGGACGGACGGGCGCCCAGGAACGGCGAGCGCCGCGGCTCCGGTCTCCCTCAGCCCTTGTAGGCCCACTGGAGGCGCACGGGCTCGATCACCCCGAGCCCGTGGACCTCACGCTCGGGCTGCGCCGTGAGCGCGAAGCGCGTGTCGCCCGCGAGCAGGGCCGCGGTCTCGCGGTCCATGAGCACGGTCGTGGGCTCGGCGATCTCGGTGAGCCGGGCGGCGAGGTTCACGGACGGGCCGAACACGTCGCCGAACCGCGACAGCACGCGCCCCCAGACCAGGCTCACCCGGACCGGCGGCACCTCGACCCCGCCGCCGGCGCGTTCGCCCTCGCCCGCGAGCCCCAGCGCGACCTTCGCCCCCGTCGCGACGTCGTCGGCGACGTAGAGGACCGCGTCGCCGATCGTCTTGACGACCCGGCCGCCCGCAGCGGTGATGATGTCGCGGGCTCTCGTCTCGAACAGCTGCACGAACTCCGCGAGCTCGCTCGACCCCAGCCCGGCCGTGCGCTTGGTGAACGACACGATGTCCGCGAACCCCACGGCTCGCGGCAGCGGCAGCGCCCCGGCGTCCGGGACGTCCCCGGCGCGCGCCTCGGAGAACTCGACCGTGAACCGCGCGGCGACGGCCGCGAGCTGGCGCCGCCAGGCGTGGCGCAGCTGGGTCTCCAGGACGGGTGCGAGGTCCGGGAGCCGGTCGAGGACGAGCAGCCGCGCGCTCGTGTCGTCGAGGCCGAACCGTGTGGTCATGTGCTCGACGAGCGCCTCGACCTGCCAGAGCACGAGCCGCTCGGTCGTGTGCCCCATGGACCGGATGAGCGTCGTGAGCGACCGGTCGTCGAACTTCTCGCGCTCCGCCACCGAGTAGATCTCCTCGAGGGCGACCGCGTCGTCCTCGGTGAACATCTGCTCCTGCTCCTCGGTGATGGGCAGCCCGAGGGCCTGCCAGTAGGAGCGCACCTGCCGCTCGGTGAGGCCGGCCCGTTCGGCGAGCCCGTCGACCGTGAGCGCCCGGGGACCGCCCAGGAGCGCCTCGTCCAGGTCGGCCTCGACGGTCGTGGGTGCGGAGGGGGACGCGGGGTTGTCGGTGGCCGAGAGCTCGGACAGCCCGGTCCCTGCTGCTCGGCCTTCCGGCCGGCTCTCCCCCGCCGCCTCGGACGTCTCGGTGGTCGCTTCGGCTGTTTCGGGGATGTCGTGCGTCACACCCTGATCCTAGAGCAGCGGTCCTGACGATCCGTCGCGCTCAGCCCGCCGGGACCTCGCTGCCCGACGTCGGGCCCGTCGCGGCGGGGGCGCCGTCGCGCAGGCGCAGGTGGCGCACGTCGCCGCTGTGCAGCACGTGCGTCGTGCCGTCCGCCGCGCGCACGAGGAGCGAGCCGTCCGCCCCGAACCCGCAGGCCTCGCCCGTGACCCGGCCCCCGCCGGTGAGGTCGACCCGCACGTGCGCCCCGAGCGTCGCGCTGACCTCGACGCACTCCTCGACGAGTCCGGCCTCCGCCGCGTCACCGGCCGCGTCCTGCCACCGGCCGAGGATCTGCGCGAACGACTCCTCGAGCGCGGTCAGCAGCACCTCCCGGTCCGTCGTGGCCGCCCCGACCAGGGCGAGCGACGTGGCCGTGGCGACCGGGAGCTCCCTGTCGTTCTGCAGGACGTTGAGCCCGACGCCCACGATCGCCCCGCCGTCGGGCAGGAGCTCGCACAGGATGCCCGCGACCTTGCGGTACGTGCCCCACCCCGCCTGCTCGACGGCGGCCCCCTCGTCCGCACCCGGCGCCGGGACCAGGACGTCGTTGGGCCACTTGACCACGGCCTCCACGCCCGCGGTCGCGCGCAGGCACCGGACCGTCGCGAGGCCCGCGAGCAGCGGCAGCCAGCTCAGGCGCTCGCGCGGCACCTCGGGGCGCACCAGGAGCGACCCCGTCAGCGCGGTCCGCGCGGGCGTCTCCCAGCCGCGCCCCGCCCGACCTCGTCCGGCGACCTGGTGCTCGGCCACGAGCAGCGCGGGCGCGGGCCAGGCCTGCGGGTCGGCGGCCACGGCCGCAGCGAGCTCGGTGTTCGTCGAGGTCGACTCCTCGACGACCTCGAGCCGGGCGAGCGGGCCGTGCGGGGCGACGAGCAGGTCCCGCAGGAAGCCGGGGCGCAGCGCAAGGTGGTCGGCGGTCGTCATGCCCCCATCATGCCCGGGCGCACCCCGCCCGCGGCAGCGGGGCCACGACGCGCCGTGCACCCAGGTGCGTGCGCACGGGCCCGCGGGGCCCGCCGCACACCACCCACGCCACGTTTGTCGGAACCCTCCAACGTCCGCGCCGACGCCGGTGCGATCCCTCGCACCCTCTTGGCGCCACCCACCAACTAGGCTCGGCTGCGTGAACGAACCTGTCGCCGGCACCACCCCGGCCCCCACCGGTCAGCTCATCGGCACCGCGGCGAAGCTCGCCGACCTCGACCGTCGTCGCGCCGAGGCGTCGGTGGTCCCCGAGGAGGCCGCTCGCACCAAGCAGCACGCCCGGAACAAGAAGACGGCCCGCGAGCGCATCGAGGCGCTCCTGGACGAGGGCAGCTTCGTCGAGCTCGACGCGTTCGCCAAGCACCGCTCGGTCAACTTCGGGCTCGAGAAGAAGCGCCTCGCGGGCGACGGCGTGGTCGTGGGGCACGGGACGGTCGACGGGCGCCAGGTCTGCATCTACTCGCAGGACTTCACGGTCTTCGGCGGGAGCCTCGGCGAGGTGCACGGCCAGAAGATCACCAAGGTCCAGGACCTCGCGCTGCGCACGGGCGTCCCGCTGATCGGGATCTCGGACGGCGGGGGCGCGCGCATCCAGGAAGGGGTCGCGGGCCTGACGCAGTTCGCGGAGATCTTCCGCCGCAACGTCGCCGCCTCGGGCGTGATCCCGCAGATCTCGCTCATCCTCGGCCCGAGCGCGGGCGGCGCGGTGTACTCCCCCGCGCTCACCGACTTCATCGTCATGGCCGACCAGACGTCGAACATGTTCATCACGGGCCCCGACGTGATCCGCGCGGTCACGGGCGAGGACGTGGGCTTCGAGGAGCTGGGCGGGGCCCGCACGCACAACGAGCGTTCGGGCGTCGCGCACTACATGGGCACCGACGAGGACGACGCGATCGACTACGTCCGCCACCTCATCGGCTACCTGCCGCAGAACAACCTCTCGGACGCCCCGAGCTTCCCGCCCGAGGACACCGAGCTCGAGGTCACCGACGAGGACCTCGCGCTCGACGCGCTGGTCCCCGACTCGGACTCGCAGCCGTACGACATGCGCACCGTGATCGAGCACGTCCTGGACGGGGGCGACTTCCTGGAGGTCCAGCCGCTGTTCGCCAAGAACGTGCTGATCGGGTTCGGGCACGTCGAGGGCCAGTCGGTCGGCGTCGTCGCCAACCAGCCCCTCGCGATGGCGGGCACCCTCGACATCGACGCCGCCGAGAAGGCCGCGCGGTTCGTGCGCACGTGCGACGCGTTCAACATCCCCGTCCTGACCCTCGTGGACGTCCCGGGCTTCCTGCCGGGCGTCGACCAGGAGCACCAGGGCATCATCCGCCGCGGCGCCAAGCTCATCTACGCGTACGCCGAGGCCACTGTCCCGCTCGTCACGCTCATCACGCGCAAGGCGTACGGTGGCGCGTACATCGTCATGGGCTCCAAGCAGCTCGGCGCGGACGTCAACCTCGCGTGGCCCACGGCCCAGATCGCGGTCATGGGTGCGGGCGGCGCGGTCAACATCCTCCAGCGCGGGGCCCTGAAGGCCGCAGCCGACCAGGGGCTCGACGTGGACGCCGAGCGGGCCCGCCTGGTCGCCGAGTACGAGGAGGCCATCGTGAACCCCTGGGACGCGGCCGAGCGCGGCTACGTCGACGCGGTCATCCGCCCGTCGGAGACCCGCGTGCAGGTCGTGCGCGCCCTGCGTGCCCTGCGCACCAAGCGTGCGAGCCTGCCCCCCAAGAAGCACGGCAACATCCCGTTGTGACGCCATGACGCCCGGGCCGCCACCGGCCCTGGCCCCGGCACCACCACCGAACGACCACCGAACGACGAGACCCACCGCGAGGACGACATGCCCGACGAGCAGCACGGCGACGACCACGCAGGCCACGGCCACGAGCACCCCGACAACGGGCACGACGCCGCCTCGCACGGCACCGAGCCCCTCGGCCCGGTCGACGAGGCCCCGATGCACGCGGCCGTCGACGCCCTGGCCGCTGCCCTGCACGAGTACGTCGGCACGGCCGTCGGGGTGCGGGCCGAGTTCGGCGCCTCGGAGGCCGACGAGGACCCGCGCGTCCTCGCGCTCGAGGCCGCGATCGGCTCGCTCAACGCCCAGCTCTACGATGCACTGCACGGCTCGCTCGGGATGCACCCGGACCTGAGCTCGCTCGTGTGGGCCTCCGACGAGGAGCTCGGTGCGGGGGCAGACGCCGACGCACCACCCGCCCCCGAGGTCGCCGAGCCGTTCTACCTGGGCTTCGTCGTGGGCCCGGGCCGGACGCCCGACACGTCGCTCGACGCCGTGATCGACTTCCTCGACAACGCGGGCGAGCAGGTCGTGGCCGCGCTCGTCGAGTCGGGCTTCGACGTCCCCGAGTGGGCCGCGTCGCGCGGTGAGGCGGCAGACTTCGAGGGGTACGGCGACGCGGGCGACGACCCCACGGGCGGTGCCCTGTGAGCGGGACCGGGGCTGCGTCGTCGGGCCGGGAGCTGCGCGTGGTGCGCGGCGCGCCCGACGACCTCGAGGTCGCTGCGCTCGTCGCGGGTCTCGCGGCCGCCGCGGCGGCGTCGCACGTGCCCGACGACGAGGCGCCCCTGCCCGAGTGGACCAACCGCTCGCGCGGCCTGCGCGGCACCGGCGCGGGTGCGACGGCCAAGAGCTTCGGCGGACGCTCGGGCCGGCACAACGCCGACGCGTGGCGGTGGAGCCTGCAGTCATGAGCCAGACCACGACCGTCCTGCTCGAGCTCGCCGACGACCCCGCGGACGTCGAACGCCCCCTCACCCCGGACACGCTGCCCCCGCTGGCCCCGCGGACGGGCTGGCGCCGGTGGGCGTGGATCGTCCCGACCGTCCCGGCGGTCGTGCTCGTCGCCTACCAGCAGCTCGCCCCGTCGCAGGGCTGGCCCCTGCCTGCCGCGGTGCTGGGCGTCCTGACCGTCCTGCTCCTGCTCGTCGCGGTCCTCGCGCTCGCGCGCTACCTCGACGACCGCGACGCACAACGTGAGACCCGCGCACGCGACGCCCTGGCCTCGGCGGCCGAGCGCACCACGGGCTCGGTGCTCGTCGACGAGGTCGATCCGACGGGTCCGGGCGTCCTGCCCGACGGCGCCACGCCCCTGAGCGGCCGGCTCACGTTCTCGGTCGACCACTTCCCCGTGCGGGCACCGTTCACGGTGACGGTCCCCGCGGGGACCGCCGGGCCGCGCTCGGGAGACCCCGTGGCCGTCTGGTACCCGCAGGGCACGGACGGCCGACCGCGCGTCGTGCTCGTGCGCTACCAGCGCGACTGGGCCGACGACCTGCTCGCGGCGATGAGCCCTCACGCCGACCGTCTGGCGCCCGCCGTGGCCGCCGGCTCCGAGGCGGACCACGGCGCCGCGTCCGAACCACCACCGGTCGACCACCAGGAGTTCCTGCTGGACCTCGGCCGAGCGGGGACCGAGCACCCACGTCTGGCCGCCGAGGTGGTCGCGCCCACGGATGCGTGGCGGACCGTGCGCGTCGACCTCTCCCTCCCGGGTGCCCCGCGGTCGGTCCTCGTCTTCGAGGACAACGACGAGGTGGCGCTCATCGGACCCGACGGCGGCCACCCCGTCCCGCTGGACACGCTCGACCCGGCACGAGTCCTCGACCTGGCGGAACGACTCCTGCGCCAGCACTGATCCCCCTCACGGACGACGGTCCTGGCGCTGCGGGTACCACGCAGTAACCTCTACCGGGTGACCTCACCCACGTCGCCGGCCGAACCCGGCACCCCCAGCACCAGGACCCCCCGCACACCCTCGGCGATCGACGCGATCGCCGACGCGTACGTGCGCACCGTCGCCGACCTGAACCCGCTCGCCGCCACGGCCATGGGACTCACGGGCTACGACCACCTCATGACCGACCTGTCACCCGCCGGGTACGAGGCCCTCGCGGCCGCGGACCGGGCCGTGCTGGCCCAGCTCGCGGACGCCGAGCCCGTCGACGACGTCGACCGCGTCACGCTCGCCGCGATGCGCGAGCGCATCGGGCTCGCGCTCGAGCTGCACGACGCCGGCGAGGACCTCGCGATGCTCAACAACATCGCCTCGCCGCTCCAGGAGCTGCGCGACGTGTTCGACCTCATGCCCACGGGCACGGTCGAGGCCTGGGAGAACGTCGCGTCCCGTCTCGTGGCCCTGCCCGGCGCCATGGACGGCTACATCGCGTCGCTGACCGCCGCAGCGGCGCGCGGCAACGTCGCAGCGGTCCGCCAGGTCCGCGAGGGCGTCAAGCAGGCCCGCGAGCTCGCCGACCCCGAGACCTCGTTCTTCGTCGAGCTCGTCAGGGGCGAGGCCGCCGCGGCCGTCCTCGACGAGTCCTCGGCGTGCTCCCTGGTCCGCAAGGAGCTCGAGCTCGGCGCCGCCGGCGCCCTGGCCGCCTACGCACGGCTCGCGGACTTCCTCGAGAACGACCTCGCCCCGCAGGCGCCCACGGCCGACGGCGTGGGGCGCGAGCGCTACGCCCGCGCCTCGCGCGCCTTCCTCGGCGCCGAGGTCGACCTCGAGGAGACCTACCGCTGGGGCCTCGAGGAGCTCGCGCGCGTCGTCGCCGAGCAGGAGGCCGTCGCCGCCCAGATCGCCGGGCCCGGCGCCACGGTCGAGGAGGCCGTCGCGCTCCTCGACGCCGACCCGAGCCGCAAGCTGGACGGCACCGACGCGCTGCGCGCCTGGATGCAGGAGACGTCCGACGCCGCGATCGCCGCCCTCGACGGCGTGCACTTCGACATCCCCACCCCGGTCCTGGACCTCGAGTGCATGATCGCCCCGACCCAGACCGGCGGGATCTACTACACGCCCCCGAGCGACGACTTCTCGCGCCCCGGGCGCATGTGGTGGTCCGTCCCGCCGGGCGTCACCGAGTTCAACACGTGGCGCGAGAAGACGACCGTCTACCACGAGGGCGTCCCGGGCCACCACCTGCAGTGCGGCCAGGCCGTCGCCGCGCGCGACACGCTCAACTCCTGGCGCCGCCTCGCGTGCTGGGTCTCGGGGCACGGTGAGGGCTGGGCCCTGTACGCCGAGCGTCTCATGGCCGACCTCGGCTACCTCGACGACCCGGGCGACCGGCTCGGGATGCTCGACGGGCAGCGCATGCGCGCGGCTCGCGTGGTGCTCGACATCGGGGTGCACCTAGGGCTCGACGCGCCCGAGGAGTGGCGCGGCGGCTCCGAGGACCCCCGCTGGGACGCCGACAAGGCCTGGGAGTTCCTCAAGGCCAACGTCAACATGGACGAGTCGTTCGTGCGCTTCGAGCTCAACCGCTACCTCGGGTGGCCCGGCCAGGCCCCGTCGTACAAGGTGGGTCAGCGCCTGTGGGAGCAGACGCGCGACGCCGCCCGCGCGGCAGCCGAGGCCCGCGGCGAGGAGTTCGACGTCAAGGCGTTCCACGAGCGCGCCCTGAACCTCGGCTCGGTCGGCCTCGACGTGCTGCGCGAGGCGCTCCAGTGAGCGCAGACGCGGCAGGGACGACGACCTCCCCGACGCTCCGTCTCCTCCTGGCCTCGCAGTCGCCGGCGCGCCTCGCGACCCTGCGCTCGGCGGGCGTCACGCCCGAGGTCCGGGTCTCGGGCCTCGACGAGGACGCCGTCCTCGAAGCGGCTGCCGCCCGGTTCGGCGCCCTCGACCCCGCCGACGCCGTGCTCGTCCTCGCCCAGGCCAAGGCCGAGGAGGTCGCCCAGGTCGTCACGCGCGAGGCGCACGAGCGCGACGAGGCGGGCGACGGCGTCGGGCCGGAGGAGGTCTCGCCCGTCGTCGTCGGGTGCGACTCCATGCTCGAGTTCGCCGGAGCCGTCCACGGCAAGCCCCGGGACGCCGCCGAAGCCACCGAGCGCTGGCGCGCGATGCGCGGCAAGGCCGGGGTGCTCCACACCGGCCACTGGGTCGTCGACCTGCGCGACCCGCAGGACGGCGGCAGCGGGGCGACCCTCGGGGCGACGAGCTCCACGACCGTCCACTTCGCCGACCTGAGCGACGCCGAGATCGCGGCCTACGTCGCCACGGGCGAACCGCTCGCGGTCGCCGGGGCGTTCACGGTCGACGGCCTCGGCGGCGCGTTCGTCGAGAGCATCGAGGGCGACCACCACGGCGTGGTCGGGATCAGCCTGCCGCTCGTGCGCGAGCTGCTCGGCGAGATCGGCGTCACCTGGACGGACCTCTGGTCCTGACGTCCTGACCCGCCGGGCACCCCCGGGCCCGCTCGGGGTCCGGGAGGGCCCGGCCCGACGACGGCCCGCCCGCTCCCCCACCCCCGCGCTCCGGCGGGGCGGCAGGAGAGCGCGGCGGGCCGCCCGCTTGTCGGGGGCGTACAACCCTGACGCGCTCCGGCCCGCTGCACCCCGCCGACCATGGAGGGTTCCTACAAACGACCCCGGTGAGCCTTGGCCTGATCTCCAATCTTGTCCGGTACCGGTGGTCGGAGCGTGAACCCAGGGCGCCCGACGCGCTACCGTGAGCCGTGCCCGAGAACTCCACGAACCCCGCGACCAGCCCGACCCGACGCCTGTCGAAGGTTCTCATCGCCAACCGCGGCGAGATCGCGGTGCGCATCGCGCGCGCCTGCGCCGACGCCTCGATCGCGTCGGTCGCCGTGTACGCCGACTCCGACCGAGAAGCCCTGCACGTCCGCCTCGCCGACGAGGCCTTCGCGCTCGGCGGCACCCGCGCCGCGGACACCTACCTCGACATCGCCAAGCTGCTCGACGTCGCCCGCCGCGCGGGCGCCGACGCGGTGCACCCCGGCTACGGCTTCCTCGCGGAGAACGCCGGGTTCGCCCAGGCCGTCATCGACTCGGGCCTCGTCTGGATCGGCCCTCCGCCCGCCGCGATCGACGCGCTCGGTGACAAGGTCAGCGCGCGGCACATCGCCCACCGCGCGGGCGCCCCGCTGGTGCCCGGCACCGCCGACCCCGTCGCCGACGCGACCGAGGTCCACGCGTTCGCCGCGGAGCACGGGATGCCCATCGCGATCAAGGCGGCCTTCGGCGGCGGGGGCCGCGGCCTCAAGGTCGCGCGCACGGTCGACGAGATCGACGAGATGTTCGACTCCGCGGTCCGCGAGGCCACGGCCGCGTTCGGCCGCGGCGAGTGCTTCGTCGAGCGGTACCTCGACACCCCGCGCCACGTCGAGACCCAGTGCCTGGCGGACGAGCACGGCACGGTCGTCGTCGTCTCGACGCGCGACTGCTCGCTCCAGCGCCGCCACCAGAAGCTCGTCGAGGAGGCCCCCGCGCCGTTCCTCACGGACGAGCAGCGCGCCGAGCTCTACAAGGCCTCCGAGGCCATCCTGCGCGAGGCGGGCTACGTCGGCGCCGGGACGTGCGAGTTCCTCGTCGGCGCCGACGGCACCATCTCGTTCCTCGAGGTCAACACGCGCCTGCAGGTCGAGCACCCCGTCACCGAGGAGGTCTCGGGCATCGACCTCGTGCGCGAGCAGCTGCGCATCGCCGCGGGAGAGCCGCTCGGCTACACGTCGGTGGCCACGCGAGGCCACTCGATCGAGTTCCGCATCAACGGCGAGGACCCGGCCGCGAACTTCCTGCCCGCACCGGGACGCATCACGCGCCTGCACTTCCCGAGCGGGCCCGGCGTGCGCGTCGACAGCGGCGTGACCGAGGGCGACGTGATCTCGGGCGCCTTCGACTCGATGATCGCCAAGATCATCGTCACGGGTGCCACGCGCCGCGAAGCCGTCGAACGAGCCCGCCGTGCGCTGCGCGAGACCGTGGTCGAGGGCATCCCGACCGTCCTGCCGTTCCACCGGGCCGTGCTCGACGCCGAGGACTTCGTCCCGGCCGACGGGTCGACGTTCCGCGTCCACACGCGCTGGATCGAGACCGCGTTCGTGGACGAGCTCAAGGGCCTCGCGCCCGCCACCCCCGCGCAGTCGCCCGAGGAGGACGAAGCCCCCGCGACCGAGCGCGTCGTGGTCGAGGTAGGCGGCAAGCGGCTCGAGGTCGTGCTGCCCGCAGGGCTCGGCATGGCCGCGGGGCGCGCCCGCTCGGCCAACGCCGCGCGCCGCCCCTCTCGCCGCTCGGCCCCGCAGCCGGGCAACGGCAACGGCACGACGCTCGCGTCGCCCATGCAGGGCACGATCGTCAAGGTCGCCGTGTCGGAGGGCGCGGTGGTCGCCGAGGGCGACCTGGTCGTGGTCCTCGAGGCCATGAAGATGGAGCAGCCGCTCGTGGCGCACCGCGCAGGCCGGGTCACGGGCCTGACGGCCGGGGTCGGCGCGAGCGTGAGCTCGGGCACCGCGATCTGCGAGATCGTCGACTGACCCCTCTCCGACCGGTGCCGAGCCCGAGGTCCGTCAGGCATCCCCCACGGGTAGCCTGACGGACCTCGGGTTCGGCGTCTCCCGGGCGCTACCCGGTGGTGCTGTGCGCGTCGGCCGCGTGCATCGCCCGACGGCCCGAGGGGACCAGCACCGCGACCGCGATCACCAGGAACATGAGCGCCCCCGACACGACGAGGAGCGACTCGACCGAGAACCGGTCCGCGAGCGGACCGAAGATCAGCATGCCGAGCGGCATCGCGAGCGCCATGACGATCCCGACGAAGCCGAAGACCCGCCCCTGGCGGTCCGGCTCGACCGTCTCCTGCAGGACCGTCATCGAGGTCGTCGCGAAGGCCGGCACCGCGACGCCGAGCAGGAACATGAAGGCGAAGAAGACCCACATGTTCGTCGAGAGGCCCAGGCCGACGGACAGCACGCCGAACACGAACGTGGCACCGACGATCATCGCGACCCGGTTCCGCAGCCCGCCCCACGTCGCGAGCAGCACGCCTCCCACGATCGCCCCGGCGGAGAACGCGAGCTCGTTGGCCGTGAGCTTCCAGACCTCGTCGCCGAACGTCCGCACGACCATGAGCGGCGTGAGGTAGGAAGGGGCGACGATCAGCAGGAACACGACCGCGTAGAGGCCCAGGACCCACCGGACGAACGTGTGGCCCCGCAGGTAGCGCAGTCCGCCGACGAGGTCGTCGAAGTACCCGACCTGCTCGCCCTCCGCCACGTCGGTGCGCAGCACCTTGGTCACGGGGATCATCGCCAGGAGCCCGATGCCGATCACGGCCGTGACGACATCGACGAAGAAGATCGCGACGATCGACGAGCTCGCGTAGACGGCCGCCGCGACGGCGGGAGCCAGCAACGTCATGGCCGACTGGATCGAGCCGTTGATCCCGTTGACCCGCATGAGCCGGCTCGTGGGCACGAGCTGCGGCAAGAGCGAGGACACCGCGGGCATCTGGATCCCGGCGCCGGCCGAGCGGATCGCGAGGGCGGCGTAGACGAGCCACAGGTCGTCGGTCCCGGAGAGCATGAACAGCGCGAGCGCGAGCGTCGTCACGGCGATCGAGGCGTCCGCCGCGATGATCAGGACCTTGCGGTTCAGCCGGTCGGCCCAGACCCCGCCGAAGATCGACACCACCGCCTGCGGCAGGAACCCGAAGACCGTGGCGAGCGCCAGCACCGACCCGGACTTCGTCTCGAGCGTCAGGTGCCACATGATCGCGTACTGCACGAGCATCGACCCGAACAGCGAGACGGTCTGCCCACCCAGGAAGATCGTGGCGTCACGACGCCAGCGCGGCTTGTCGTTAATGTCGTCAATGTCGCCGGTGGCGCCGGTGGCGCCGGTGGCGGACGGCCCTACGGGATCGGCGGGATCGGCGGCGACATCCTCAGCGGTCGGGTCGGACACGGCGTTCGGCTCGGGATGGCTCACCGGTCCATGGTGCGGGCGCGGGAAGGCGCGCGTCCAGGCAATTCGTGCGCGCCGGAGCCACCTGCCCCGGGCGCCGGACCGCGCCGGCCCGGACGCCGGCGATCCGTTGCAGCTGTCCCGTTCAGCCGATATGTTCTCCCCGCCAACCGTCGCTGATCGGCGACGGTCCGAGGAGGGGGAACGCACGATGAAGAAGACTCTCAGGATGTTGGTCACGGTCGCGCTGGTGGCGGGCGGGTTGCAGGTCGTCGCCCCTCCGGCCGGTGCCGTCTGGATGAGCATGAGCTACTGCGGGTTCGAGGCGAGCTACCCGTACCCGCAGGCCAAGACCTCCTCGGTCCACTGCACCAAGGCGCAGCCGCGCATCGTGTACCGGTCAGCGGGGGGCACCATCGGCTATGCGGCGGGCACCCTCAAGTCCGGGAGCTCGACGTCGCCGTCGGTCTTGTCCCCGCTCGCCGTCGTCCGCGTGGAGGCTCGGGGGTACTACGAGGTCCCCGGCTTCACCGAGACGAGCGGCTGGATGCGGTTCGCGTGAGCAGGCACGACGACCGTCGCAGCACCCTCGTCTCGATCGGGGTCGCCGCGCTGGTCATCGTGCTCACGGGGTGCGCTGCCGGCGAGGACGCGCCTCGGAGCCCCTTCCAGGCCGACTTCGATCAGGCGATGACGACGACGACCGAGTTCCAGCGCAGCGTCCTCGAGGACTACGAGATCACCGATGCCGAGTACTCCGAGGCGCGCAACAGGTTCAAGGCGTGCGTCGAGGACGAGGGGTACACGCTCCTCCTCGAGGCCGACGGCACCCGGATGGAGGGCATCCAGGACGGGCAGGAGGCCGCGGCCGACGCCGTCTTCACGCGGTGCCAGGACGAGAACCTGGGCTTCGTCGAACCGTTCTACTACGAGCTGCGGGAGAACCCGCAGAACGAGGACCGCACGGTTCTGCTGGTCGACTGTCTCCAGCGGGCCGACGTGCTCGACGAGAGCGTCGACGCGGACGACGTCCTCGCCGACCCCGGCATCGTCCCCGCGGAAGATCCACGGGTCACCGAGTGCGACGCAGATCCGAAGAACGCGTTCCCCGAGTGAAGGGACCGTCGCTCGCCCCCACCGCCCTGGTCGCGACGGCACCGGCGACGACGGCACCGACCCGTTCTCCGTGGCGCCGGCAGGGAGCTGCGCTGTCCTGGTCCCCTGAGGGTGGCAGGGTGGGACCGTGACGATCCCGACCGAACCCACCCCGCCCCTCTCGCCCGACGACGCCCCGCGCGCGCCCCGACACCTCCAGCCCGGCGACGGCTGGGTCGAGTGCACCTGCGGGCGGCGGCACTGGGGGCTGGCCGGTGCGGCTGGGCTGCTCGTCGCGCGGCGAGGCCAGGACGGTCGTGTGGGCCACGTGCTGCTCCAGCACCGCGCGCCGTGGAGCGACCAGGGCGGCACGTGGGGTGTGCCGGGCGGCGCGATCCACCCCGACGAGACGCCCGAGCAGGGTGCGTTGCGCGAGGCAGGAGAGGAGGCGGGCGTCGACCCGACGCTCGTGGCCGTCGTGGGCGAGCGGGTGCTCGACCACGGGCCCTGGCGGTACACGACCGTGCTCGCGGAGGTCGTGCCCGGTGCACATCTCGAGGCTCGTGCGACCGACGCGGAGAGCCTGGAGATCGCGTGGGTCGCGGTCGAGGACGTCCCGTCGCTCCCCCTGCTGGGAGCGTTCCGGGACGCGTGGCCCGAGCTCCTGGGGCGGTTCGCCGAGCGCACGTGACGCCGTGCGCGCGGGGCACCCGGGCCCGGCCGACGACGGCCCGCGACCGCCCGCACCTGCGGGTGTGGTCACGGGCCGTCGTGTCAGGTCCTGCCCGGGCCCTAGCCGTCGACCTGAGCCCCCGAGGGGTCAGCCGACGCGGGCTTCTTCGCGGGTCCGTGCGGGACGAGCTTGAGACCCACGACCGCGGCGATGATGCCCGCGATGAACACGACCTTGCCGACCGAGGCGGACTCGTCGCCCGTCCAGATCGCGTAGGACACGGTCAGGGCCGCGCCGACGCCGACCCACACCGCGTAGGCGGTGCCGATCGGGATGTGCTTCACGGCCCAGCCGAGCCCGCCCATGCTGAGGGCGAGAGCGACGAAGAAGACGATCGACGGGGCGAGCTTCGAGAGACCGTCGGACTGACCGAGGGCGGTGGCCCAGACGGCCTCGAAGACTGCGCTGACGAGCAGGACGATCCACGGCACGTCAGCTCACCACCTTGAGGCCGACCACGGAGCCGACGAGCAGGACCAGGAGCAGCCCGCGCAGCCAGGTGAAGGTCTCGGAGCCGGTGATGAATCCCCAGACGACCGTGAGGGTGGCGCCGATGCCGACCCACACCGCGTAGGCGGTGCCGGTGGGCAGGGTGGTCATCGCCCAGGCGAGACCGACCATGCTCAGCGTCAGCGACAGGAGGAAGACGACCGTGGGCCGTCTGCGGGTGAAGTTCTCGGATGCGGACAGTGCCGTCGCCCAGACGGCCTCCAGCATCCCGGAGAGGACGAGGACAACCCAAGCCATGACAAGTAACCCCTCTGAGTCAGTCTTGTCCGTGCGGGTACTGCTCCCTCGTCCGCTGTTCCTCGTCCGAGGAACCTGCACAAGCGTACCTACATCACGTCCGGACCGCCAGAGCACGGCGTCGCCCCCGACCACCCCACCGCCCCGCCTTCACACGATCTTCCCCGGCGCTCCCGACCGGCCTCACCCTCGCCCGGCGACCGGCATCCAGGATCGACGGATGCCGACTCTCTTCGAGCTCACCCCGCCCGACGACTACCTGGTGCGCCTCGCAGCCTCCGACCTGGGCCGGGGCTACAAGGCGCTCGCGACGCGCGAGCTCGACCTCCACGCCGGGCTCGACGTGCTCGACCTCGGCTGCGGGCCAGGCGCCGACCTGGCGGCGTACGCCGGAGCCGTCGGCCCGACCGGCTCCGTCCTCGGGCTCGACCACGACCCCGACGCCCTCGCGCAGGCCCGTGCACTGACGCGCGAGCTGGAACAGGTGCGGGTGCAGGAGGCCGACGTCCACCACCTGGCCCTCGGGGACCGGAGCATCGACCGCGTACACACCGACCGGGTGCTCCAGCACGTCGCCGACCCCGCCCAGGTCCTCGCCGAGATCCACCGGGTGCTGCGACCCGGCGGCCGGGCGGTGCTCGCCGAACCGGACTGGGGGACCCTGGTCGTCGACGGCCCCGATGCCGCGACGACCGACGCCTACGCGCGCTTCGTCGTCGTGATCGTTCAACGAGAAGTCTGGCCCGGACGTCACGGTCGGTGCCGAGCCCCCGGTACGCAGGTGCAGGTCGCGCAGCTCGGGGAAGCGAGCGTGGCGGTCGGCGATGCGCTGCGCGACCGTCGCCCCTCGTGCGGCCTCCCCTCGACGCAGGGCGGCCTCCGGGGCGGCCCCAGGGGAGATGAGGGGCGAGAGCGCGTCAGCCAGGTCCGGGATGCCTCCTGGGTAGTCGTCCCCGGGCACGTCGCGGTGCTTCTGGTGGGCGAACCTGGCGTCGACGAACTGGTCGTCGACGGTCTTGCGGAACCTCCTCGGCAAGACCGAGCAGAGCGAGCTCGACACTGTCGAGTACGACTTCACCTTCGCCCGGCGCGAAGAGTTCGAACTCGTTCCGATCACCGGCCCGTTCGACTTCGAGCGCCTGAAGGAGACGCACCGCCGTCTGTTCCAGGACGTCTACGACTGGGCCGGACAGGTGCGCACGGTCGAGATCAGCAAGAACGGATCCGCGTTCCATCACGCGCGGTACATCCCCACGGCGGCCGAAGACACCTTCGGCTGGCTGCATCGGACCCGGTTGCTCGACCCGAAGGTCGACGATGAGACCTTCGTGGTCGACGCAGCCCGGGTAGGTGTACGGATCGACGAACCCCTTCGGCCCGGTCACCGCGCCCTTGCCCGTTCGAGCAGATCTGCGATGGTCAGCTTGCCGTCAACGTAGCCGCGGATCGAGTCCAGTGAGCGCTCGTCGGGCTCCATGCCTTCCATGGCCCACGAAGCCATCGTGTCGATGGCCAGGTCTCGACGGCGCTCACGGGTCATGCCTTGGTTCAGGTCATGGTGGGGCGTGACGGTCATGGTCGGACCCCTCATTTCTGTTGGTCTTCCTAGGGAAATTGTATCGGGGCAGGTCTCAGGGGGCAGCAAGAAGGCGCCCCGCTGGGCTCCGAGCGCTCAGGGTGCGGGAGGTCGCAGCGAAGTGTGACCGAGCTGGGTGTCGGTCGTCTGGTCGTACCTGGCGGGGCGGATGTCGTCGGTGCCGCCGTCGACCCAGAGCGCGCGTGTCGCCCGAACTGACACCGGGAATCCGCTCATGGGGGCACGGCAGACGGGTCAGAACCGGGCGGAGCGCGCCGGTACACTCCTCGCATGACCGCCGAAAAGCCTGCAATTCCGCCGATTCCCACCAAGCGTCCGGCGGCTCCGAAGCCCCCGCCGTCGTCGACCGGGCTGATCCAGTGGGGCGTCGTCGCCCTCATCGTGGGGCAGATCCTCTACAACGCCGGACGCCAGTCCCAGCTCAGCGCCGCGATGAACCCGTACGCGACCGACAGCGGCTCCGGGCCGCTGATCCTCATCGGAGGCCTCATCACGCTCGCCGGGCTCGTCCTGGCCGTCAGGGGACTGCTGCGCGTCGCATCCCGGATCGACTTCCTGTACCACCGCAACGGCGGACAATAGTGACATAACCGCTATTATCGGCCTGATTTTGGGCAGACTTCTCCCTACCCATCAGTAGAGGTGCGTTTGCTACTTGCTCTGCGGACGCTGCGCCTTGGCGAGTCGGACTGCGCGCTCGTTTGCACGATCCGAGACCAGGGGCAGCACACGGACCACGAAGGACGTGGCCGCATAGAGCAGAGCGGTAGTCGCAGACAGGATCACCGCAGGCGCGGAGATGACGTCCATAGCGCAACCTTTCTCTGGTGGGACCCAGCTAAGGGCTGGGCGTGACCGCAGCGCAGATGCTGCGGAAATCTGGGGGCACAGAAGAAGTGGCACGTGTGGGGCCCGAGCGTTGCGCGCCGATGTTCGTCAGCTACCGCATCTGGATACGACAAAGCCCGGCGCTGGAGGCCGGGCGTAAAGGATCTTCGATCGCGGGCGCTGGGTTGCTCAGCCGCCGCGTCGAGGGTGGCGGCGTGCGACGCGCAGGACTTGCATGGGGTCGAATCTGTGGGCGTGCCCTGGGGCTTCGAGCGGGCGAAGCAGGCCGCGGTGGACCCAGACTCGGATAGTCGACGGTAGGACCCCGGCGAGAGAGGCCGCCTCGGCGGTCGATACTGACCGTCGCGTCAGGGCAGGTCGGACCAGGAAAGGTGCTGGAGGCTGCCGGGTGTTCCGCTCCGCCTCGCGCCGTGCACTCTTGAGGTCTCCTCGTCGGTAGAGGTGCGCCCGGCCGCGAACTCCCACGGCCCTGAGATACCCGCGATGGACCCACTGGCGCACGGCTCCTGCGGAGACGCCTAGTTCATGCGATGCCTGCTTCGCGGTCAGCTCGTCATCCTGTGAGGGCACTTCGTGCCACGGGTCATCGTCGTACGGTCTCCCAGGTCTGAGGGGCGGTCGGACGCCCGAAGGAGGCTCGAACGGATTGGGGCCACGGTTGCGCAGTGAAGGGCGTGGGTCCGTGCCTCTCATCCCGAAGGTCTCGCGCAGTCGGCGAACCTCGTCTGGCTCGAGGGGAGATGACGCCGAGCGCGGAGAAGCTCCGAGTTGCTTCGCCGAGGCGAGAACCTGGCTGGCGCTGACGCCAAGCTCTCGCGCGAGTTCATACACGCGCACACGTGCCATGGTCCAAGTGTGACACTGTCGCGATAGGGGTGGCGGTCAACTACGCGTGAACGCGTTCTTAGCCTTGTGATGGCAACAAAAAAGCTCCGAGGCAATCTCGGAGCTTTCTGGTCTAGGGCGTGTTAGTACCCACAGGGCGTGACGTTACACGAAAAATCTGGCTCACCGCAAGTGACTGCGGGCTCGCGCTCTGATTCGCAGCGCGGGGAACTTGCAGGCAGCGACCGCGAAGGGGAGGTCGTCGGTGTTCGTGGACTTGGGCATGAAGATGACCCGTAACCGTTGCACAGCACGGTAGCGCGTTCTCATCACCCGAGTCAGTGTTGGAAGCCGCAGTCGGGTACGTTCGAGGCCAAACCGTCACTGCCCGGCACGGCCTGGCCGGAGTGTTGTTGCGACCTGTGATGATGGCGTGATGAGCGCGAACGAGGTCGAGCCGGACGGGTATGGCGAGCTGCTGTCGCGGCTCAAGGAACACGGGTGAGCCGGGTGCGGGCGGCCCGGGCGGCGAACATCGAGCTGATGCGGCTGTACTGGTCGATCGACCGCGACATCCTCGATCGCCAGGAGGCCGCGGGCTGGGGCACGAAGGTCGTCGGCCGGCTCGCGGCGGACCTGCGGGCGGAGTTCCCCGACCAGCGGGGCTGGTCGCGTACGAACTTGATGTACATGCGCCGGGTCGCGGAGGTCTGGCCGAGCAAGCAGTCGTTTGTCCAACAGGCTGTTGGACAATTGCCGTGGGGTCACGTGACGGTGCTTCTCGACCGGCTTAGCGAGACAGAGCTGCGGGAGTGGTACGCAGCCCAGGCGGCCGAGCACGGCTGGTCCCGGGCCGTCCTGGAGAACCAGATCGCCTCGCACGTCCACCGGCGCATCGGCGCGGCGCCGTCGAACTTCGTCGAGCACCTGGTGCCCGCCGACTCCGAGGTCGCGCAACAGCTCGTCCGTGACCCTACGTCTTCGACCACCTGGGACTTAGCGACCGCGTCCACGAACGCGACGTCGAGCAGGGCCTCATGGACAAGCTCCAGGAGATCGCCTCGCCCTCTAGGCGGTGCGCCCCGCCTCCTCGGCGCCGTCGCGCAGCGGGACTGACTCGATTCCGGCTGGCCATCCGCCGGCCGACGGCCGTCGACGGGAACCCATCACACCATCCTGGTCGAGCACTTGTTCGACGATCCCAGGCCGATCTTGGACCGGAGATCGTGTTGGGCGGCGGTGCGATTCGCCAGCGAGGGATCTCGCAACTGGTTTGGTCGTAGGCGTCCAGGGCCTCGCGCACGATCGCGCTGGTCTTGACGCCTCGGGTGGGGGCCAAGGGCTTGATGCGGGCTTACAAGAACTCGTGAACCGCGACGTTCACCCGTGGCGACCGCGTTCCGTTGGGTGCAGTGAGGTCCAGGCGCGGTCGGCCTCGTCGTTCATGCTCCTACCGCCCGCTGACGGTCCTCACGACGACGCAGGACCGAGGCCACGCCCAGGAGCACGAACGAGGTCAGCAGCAGGGCGAGCGTGACGACGGTGACTGGCATCCACCACGCGGACTCCATGCCCAGCAGGTGCGCCGCGAGGGCCCCGAGCGAGGTGAGGAAGGTGGCGCCGATCCCGTAGAACGACACCCAGGTGCTACGCAGCATCGCGCGTCTCCTTCACGAGGAAGTACTGCGTCAGGGTGTCGCCGTGCTCGTCCACGGACACCCGGGGCGCCGGCGCGGCCGCGACCTGCCAGCCCTGCTCGCCGAACCGGCTCAGGATCTCGACCAGCGGCGCCGACTCGCGCACCGAGCGCGGGATGCGATTGCGCGCGTCCTCCACCCGCCAATCGTCCTCCAAGGTGGCCTGCCCAAGACGCTCCCGTAGGAGGATGTACCCGTACTGATAAGTGGTCATGGCCGGAAGCATCCCACGTAGCACGACGACAAGGGGGTGAGTGACACCGTGCTCACGATCGGGCACGATGCAGGCTCATCAACCACAGGAGGACTGCCCCATGCCCTACACCCTGACCCTGACCGACGGCTCGACGTCTCAGATCGATGCGAGCATCTGCCTGATCGACGGGCAGAACAATCTGCACTTCGAAAAGGGCGGCACGATCGTGACCATCGTCGCCAGCGATTCATGGCAGCGCGTCGACCAGGCGCCGGCGTCGACCACTCCCGGGACGCCGGGCGAGACCGTCGCCGTGCCGGACTGGATCGGCAAGTTCCACGAGGTCGACGAGAGCGTTGACGGCGCTCCGTACCGCGGCAAGCTGTTCTTCGTGAACGCCACACGCGCACCGAAGCCTGGCGAGACCTTGTGGGACATCGTCGAGCTCGACCCCGCACCGGGCACCGTCGTCCCTGTAGGAACCCACGTCACGAAGTGGATCGCCGACCCGAACCTGGTCCCCGCGACTGCCTGAAGGTTGTCGACGTCGAAGCCCCGTCCACGGCGGTGGGCGGGGCTTCGGCGCGCCCGCTCCCCTGACGTACCTTCGCCTGGCGCCCTGACCTGCGTCCCAGGCATCTATGATCGAGATTGGGCGAGTATCCGTTCAATATTGGTAGCAGAAAGTTGAAATTCTCTGCCCCAGGTCACATAGTGGAGGCATGTCCTCCCGCACAGTCACCACGCACGCCGAAGCGATCCGTCTGGACCTGCCCGACCTCGTGCAGGTGCTCATCGACAACCTCGGCCCCTCGACCGTCGCCGCCCTGTCCGGCGCGGGCTCGCGCTCGCTCCCGAAGAAGTGGGTCGAGGGCACGAAGCCCAGCCAGGACAAGGTCGACCGCCTGCGCCTCGGCTACCGCGTCTGGAAGACGCTCGACGACGCCGAGGGCAAGAACATCGCCAGCGCGTGGATGCTCGGGGCGAACCCTCGCCTGGGAGAGGTCACCCCGGTCACCTGCATCCGCGAGCTGCGTGCCGTCGAGGTGCTCGGCGCCGCCGAGGCGTTCGTGAACGACGTCGCCGCGTGATCGAAGTGCCCGGGGCGCGCACCTGCGCCAAGACGGGTGTGCGCCTCGTGCCTGCCGACGGTGCGCTCGTGTACCGCGTGGCCCAGGACAAGTACACGTTCCGCTCGGGGCCGCTCTCCTCCCCCGTCAACAAGGTCGTCGGCTCGCTGCCCGACGGCGAGATCGAGAGCCGCGGCCGGTTCGACACGGTCGGGCGCACGGTCTACTTCGGCGACACCCCGGAGGTCTGCTTCGCGGAGACGCTGCAAGGCTTTCGCCTGAACCGTCAGGCGCTCGTCGCTGATGCCCAGGCCGCCGGGCAGGACGTCGACGAGTTCATCCGCGACGTCACGAGCGACGCCGTCGCGGGCGACAGGGACACGCCGTGGGCCGTCGGCGGTGACTGGCAGCGCGGCCGGTCCCTGCTGTACATCCGTCTCCCCCTCGAAGGGTGGTGGGTGCAGATCGACCACCCCGCGACGCTCAACGCCCTCCATGACGCCCTCGCGGCCGAGCTCGCGGCCGCCGGGGTGCCCCTGCTCACCTTGAGCGCTGCGACCGGCGAGAACCGGGCCGCGACGACCCTCCTCGCCCAGTGCGTGCGCGACCTCGTCCTCGACGACGGCTCCCTGCCGCTCGGGATCTCCTTCCCGTCCAAGACGGCGTACGGCCGCTGCCTCGCCTGGTGGAACCGCCGCGAGGACGACGACCTGATGCCGAGCGACACCGGCCCCCGCATGGCCGGCGAGAGCGACAACGTCGACACCCCCGCATTCCGGAAGGTCTGTGAGGAGTGGGGCCTGCCGATCCTCGACGGCCGCCTGGCCTACTGAGTACCCGAACCTATGAATCTCCCGCGGAGATTCATAGGTTCAGGCACCCGTGCGGCGTCACACCGCTGGGGGGTTCGCTACCGTCAGCGCATGGCTCACACCTAGGGCTAAGCCCGCATCTCGACGACCGCGCGGTCTGCACCACACTCATCGCCATCACCGCAATCCTCGCCTGGCTCACCGCCACTGGCCACGACATCCAAGGAATAGTGGCCCTTGTCGCCAGTTCAGCCGTCCCGGCGATTACCTTGTCTGCTGTCGACCAAGCATTACGAGCGCACGCCGAACTCGAATTCCTCGCTCACGGCGGACCGTGAAGGTTCCACAGATCACCAGTGGCCCCCTAGCGAGAAGAGGGAAGTCGGGCGGACCATACGGTGCGCCCCACTCCCCTCTTCGCCTCTAGCGCTCGTGGCCCACTTGGACTGTTGGAAGCTACTTCGCGACGGGTGAGAGCGGGTTCACCGAGACCGGATTTGGACCATTGGGCGCCCAGATCGAGACTTGCGAGTAAGTCTTAGTGGCGATCGAAAAATTGAAGCAGGTCGAGAGGTTGTCCGGGTATCCGCCGCGCCACGTGGACCATGCCTTATTGCCATTAGCGTAGTGCGCGTAGATCCGCCCCGTCTGAGGGCCAGGACACACTCCGAGGACATCGGTGTGCATGGGGACGACGCTGATCGTGCCGGCTCCGGAGTAGCAGAAGCCGCGCCACGCGGGACCCTCAGCAGGGTACCGCGCGACGACCTTGTAGCGCGTACTGTTGCAAGAGACGGACGCCGTAAACGGCGAGATCGTGCTTATATCTGGCAACGCAGCAGATCCTGCCTCGATCAGCCCTGCCTGCTCACTCTGGAAGGCGTCGTTCACCGCTGCGCGCTCTGAATCGTCGTACATGCGGATACTGCCGTCAGGCTCGATCGAACCGACCCAGGTCAGCTCCTCAGGCTCAACAACCTCGGCCCCCGTGGCACGGATCTCCTGCCCGATCAACGCCTCCTGCTCCACCCGAAACGCGTCGTTTACCGATCGACGCTCCGCGTCGTCATACACGCGAGTCGTACCATCAGCATTCTCAGTCCCGACCCAGGTCAACTCGTCCGGGTCGACAACCTCGATACCCGCCAGCTCATCGGCGCCGGCACTCGCGCTTGCAGTCGAAATACCCGCCATCGCAAGCCCTGCGATCACCGCAGGCACCGTGATCCGGCGTACATAGACAGCCTTCAAGACTCCCCCTTTAAGAGTGCGACCAACGCCTCATTGCTTGGCCCGAAGGCGGAACGATCGGTCTTGTCCTAGGCCCGCCCATCCTCGGTGGCTGGACGATACACCACACTCAACGGCACGTCAAGCCAAAGCGGGTCGTCGGCAGAATCTGGACCGATTCACCTTGTCTCGTGCCGAGGATATTGACGGGGATCGGCGATTGCACTGGGATCGAATGTTGCCTTGGTTGGCGAGGGCGGTGATCTGACCGGGCCGGATACCGCTTCACGACTCGTCACCCGTGACAACGACCCGGGCCTGGCGGTAGCCAAGGGCGCTACCTGCTCTAGCGCGGCGACGTCGATTCTGATGCCTCGGCGCACGCAATCCCCCACTTGTCGAGCACCCGGTAGCTAGCGTCACAGGCCACACAAATCGGCTTGCCTACACGGTGATCGTGATTTGCTGGCTGGTCATGATGCCCCCACGTCGTCATTCGGTCCGTCCCTCCAAGCACGGCGAGTGGGTTGAGGTGCCCGGGTGGCCTCGCTAGGCTCTCGGCCGACCTCAGCGACGAAGTAGCACAACCGCGCATTTCGCGGGCGGGCGGGTCGAAGCGCAGCGGCGCCGACTGGCGTCCTGGGGCGGCCGCGGTTCGAGTTCGGTGTGATTAGTTCGGCCGGTACTTGGGGACGTCTTCCTCACCTTGGTCTTAGCCGAGTGGCCGTCCCACGCGGAACTCGGCGCCGTTGGGCGGGAAGGGCTCGCCGTCGTTGAACTCCCCCGCGAGGCGTTCGAGCTCGCGTGCGAGGGCCCCGTTCACGAGTGCGGCCATGGACTTGTAGCCGCCGGGGAGCCCGCCGGTGCGCAGCACCGCGGTCTCTGCGGTCTTCACGAGCGTGCGCGGCATGAGGAAGGTGCGGGCGATCTTCGCGTCATCAACCGGCACCTCAGGTGTGACCGAACGGACCGGCTTGCTACGCGTCGCCGTGGCGCGCGGCTTCTTGACGGGCGCAGCCGGCTTGGCCACGGCAGCCGCGGGCGCCGCAGCTGGCTCGGGGGCCGGTTCCGGCGTCGGGGCCGGAGCGGGGGTGACCGGGGTGGCGGGCGTGCTGACCGCTTCGACTTTCGGTGTGAGCCGGATGGGGCTCTGGCTGCCGGGCGAACGGGCGGTCCGGAACGGGCGGATCGGGCGCAGGCTCGCGGGGCTCGCCGAGCGCAGCGGCCTCGCGGTCGATCGCGTCGTCCCGGTGACGGCGGTGTTCCGCGACGTGCGCGAGGCGGACCAGGTCCTCGGGCTCGCACGCGTCGCACGCCGGGCCGTCGAGGCCGGGTACCTACGCGAGCGGGCGGAGGGACGGTGGACCGAGCACCTGGCGACACAGCCGTTCTTCGCGTCGGTCACCTTGTTCGTCGTCGTGGTCGACCGGCCGCGGGGCTGACGACGACCGCCCCACGGCCGCAGGGTGTGGGCCTGGTCACGTGGGCACCGGTTCCGGCACCGCGACGGCAGGAGTACTGTTCTCGCGGAGGAAGGTAAGCCTCACCAAACTTGGACCTGTGTTCCATATTGGCCTCGGCTCCACCGCGACGACCACCGGCCGCCCCGGCCTCCGGCTCCCGGGCTCCTTGCCCCGCCACCCGTCGAAGGACTCCCGTGTTCGCCAACTTCCTCATCGGCCTGCGTGAAGGCCTCGAAGCAGCGCTCGTCGTCAGCATCCTCGTCGCCTACCTGGTCAAGACCGGGCGACGCGACCTGCTCCCCTTCCTCTGGCTCGGCGTCGCCGTCGCCGTGACCGTCTCGATCGGCTTCGGCGCGGCCCTCACCTACGGGCCGCAAGGACTGACCTTCGAGGCCCAGGAGGCCATCGGCGGCACGCTGTCGATCGTCGCGGTCGGCCTCATCACGTGGATGATCTTCTGGATGGGCAGGACCGCCCGTCACCTCAAGGCCGACCTGCAGCACAAGCTCGACGACGCCGTCGCCGCCGGGAGGTGGGCCGTGGTCGTCATGGCGCTGCTCGCCGTCGGGCGCGAGGGCCTCGAGACCGCCCTCTTCCTGTGGGCGGGAGCCCAGGCCACGGGCACCACGACCAAGCCCTTGCTCGGAGCCGTGCTCGGGCTGGCCGTGGCCGTCCTGCTCGGCTGGGCCGTCTACAAGGGCGCCGTCAGGCTCAACCTGCGCGTCTTCTTCGCCTGGACCGGCATGTTCCTGATCGTGGTCGCCGCAGGAGTCCTCTCCTACGGCGTGCACGACCTCCAGGAGGCCGGCATCCTGCCCGGGCTGCACGACCTGGCGTTCGACGTCAGCGCGCAGATCCCGCCGTCGAGCTGGTACGGCACGGTCCTCAAGGGCGTCTTCAACTTCTCCCCCGCGACCACCTGGCTCGAGCTCGCCGCCTGGTGGCTCTACCTCGTCCCCACGCTGTTCTTCTTCGTCCGGACCGTCTGGTTCAGCGCGCCTCGCAGCAGTGCCCCCGCGCAGGCCAGCACCCCGGCAACCACCGTCACGACTCCCGGAGGAAACCGATGACCCGCTCACGGGCCACCCACGCCGCAGCGCCGCTGCTCGCTGCCGCTCTTCTCGTCCCGCTCCTCGCTGCGTGCACGCCCAACGACCCGGCCGCCGCCGGCTCGGACGGCTCGGCCGCCGGCTCCGCGAAGCTCACGGTCGACTCGTCGGCCGACGCGTGCACGCTCTCGGCCGCCGAGGCGCCGTCGGGCAACATCGTCTTCACCGTGACCAACACGGGCGACGACGTGACCGAGTTCTACCTGCTCGCCGAGGACGGCCTGCGGATCGTGTCCGAGGTCGAGAACATCGGTCCGGGCATCAGCCGCGACCTGGTGCTCACGGCCAAGCCCGGCGAGTACGTGACCGCGTGCAAGCCCGGCATGATCGGCGACGGCATCCGCTCCGACTTCACCGTGACCGACTCGGGCAAGGACATCGAGCCCACGGGGGCGGTCGCCGACCAGATCGCCCTGGCCTCGACCAACTACGTCGCGTACGTCAAGGACCAGACCGAGCAGCTCCTCGAGGGCACCCAGGAGTTCGTGGCCGCCTACGAGGCGGGCGACGACGAGGCCGCCAAGGCCCTCTACGCCCCCGTGCGCGTGCACTGGGAGCGCATCGAGCCCGTGGCCGAGTCGTTCGGCGACCTCGACCCCAAGATGGACCTGCGCGAGGCCGACCTCGAGGAGGGCCAGGAGTGGACCGGCTGGCACCTGCTCGAGAAGGACCTGTGGCAGCCCGCACCCGAGGCCAACGGGGGCGAGACCTACGTGGCCCTGACCCCCGAGCAGCGCACGCAGTACGCCGACCAGCTCCTCGCCGACACCCAGGAGCTCTTCGACCGCACGCACGAGGCGTCGTTCGCGGACGGCATCGACGCGCCCGCGATCGGCAACGGCGCCAAGGGCCTGCTCGACGAGGTCGCGACGGGCAAGGTCACGGGCGAGGAGGAGATCTGGTCGCACACCGACCTGTGGGACTTCCAGGCCAACGTCGACGGCGCCAAGGTCGCCTACGACGGTCTGCGCGACGTGGTCTCGGCCAAGGACGAGGAGCTCGCCACGACGCTCGACGAGCGCTTCGCGACCCTCCAGGGCCTGCTCGACGAGCAGAGGCAGGGCGACGGGTTCGTGCTCTACACCGACCTCACGCCCGAGCAGGTCAAGGCGCTGTCGCAGGCCGTCGACTCGCTGAGCGAGCCGCTCTCGCAGCTCACCGCCGCCGTGGTGCTCTGAGGACCGACGCACCATGACGACCGCTCCAGACCAGCCCGACGCCGACGCCCCCAAGTGGCCCGACGCACCCCGTGGGACCACCGGACCCGGTGACCCCACGCGACCGACCGAGCCGCCCCGGGAGGCGCGCCGCATCTCGCGGCGAGCCGTCCTGGGGATGGCCGGCGTCGGGCTGGCCGGGGCGGGGCTCGCGGGAGGCTTCCTCGCCGGGAGCGCCGCGGCCCGCACCGCGGCGCCGAGCGCGGGTCCCGCGGAGGGCGACGGCGCGTTCGCCTTCACGGGCGAGCACCAGGCCGGGATCACGACCCCGGTCCAGGACAGCCTGCACTTCGCGACCTGGGACGTCACGACCCAGGACCGCGACGAGGTGGTCGCGCTCCTGCGCGCCTGGACGCTCGCGGCCGCGCGCATGACGCAGGGCCTGCCCGCCGGGGAGTTCGGGCCCGTGTCCGGACCGTACGACGCGCCGCCGGACGACACGGGCGAGGCCGAGGGCCTACCGGCCTCCGGGCTGACGATCACGTTCGGGTTCGGCCCCTCGTTCTTCACGGCTGCCGACGGGTCGGCCCGGTTCGGCCTCGACGGGCGCAAGCCAGACCTCCTCGCCGACCTGCCGCACTTCCCCGGCGACATGCTCGAGGACGCGCGCTGCGGCGGCGACCTCGCCGTCCAGGCGTGCGCGAACGACCCGCAGGTCGCGGTCCACGCGATCCGCAACCTCGCGCGCATCGCGTTCGGCACCGCGTCGGTGCGCTGGAGCCAGCTCGGCTACGGGCGCACGTCCTCGACCACGACCGCTCAGCCCACGCCCCGGAACCTGTTCGGCTTCAAGGACGGCACGGCCAACATCACGTCGGAGGAGTCCGCAGCGACCGACGAGCACGTGTGGGTCGCGCCGGGCGACGGGGCCGACTGGCTCGCGGGCGGCTCGTACCTGGTCGCGCGCCGCATCCGCATGACGATCGAGACGTGGGACCGCGCGCCGCTGCGCGAGCAGGAGACCATCGTGGGGCGCACCAAGGGGTCGGGGGCGCCGCTGTCCGGCGGCGACGAGCGCACCGAGCCCGACTTCGAGGCCGCGGGCCGCGGCGGCGTGCCGCTCATCGACGCCGCCTCGCACGTGCGGCTCGCGCACCCCACGAGCAACGGCGGCGCGCGCATGCTGCGGCGCGGCTACAACTACACCGACGGCTCGGACGGGCTGGGCAGGCTCGACGCGGGGCTTTTCTTCCTCGCGTACGTGCGCGACCCCGCGACCCAGTACGTGCCCATGCAGAACGCCCTCGCCAAGCACGACCTCATGAGCGAGTACCTGCGGCACACGGGCTCGGGGATCTGGGCCGTGCCGCGCGGGATCGCCGAGGGCGCCACGCTGGGCGGGGACGAGGGGGCGTTCGTGGGTCAGGAGCTGTTCGCCTGACCCACCGGCCGGGGGTCACTCCCGGACCCGGCCCGCCTCCTGGACCGCGGGACGGACCAGCTCGCCGTAGGCCTGGAGCGTCTCGTCGTTCGCGTCGTGCTGGAGGTAGAGCGCGAACTGGTCGACGCCGAGCGCCTTGAGCTCGAGCAGCCGCTCGACGTGCCGCGCGGGCGGCCCGACCAGGCAGAACCGGTCCAGGATCTCGTCGCTCACGAACGCGGTGTGCGTGTTCCCTGCGCGCCCGTGCTCGTTGTAGTCGTAGTCGACCCGCCCGGCCACGAAGTCGGTCAGGGCCGCCGGGATTCCCGCACCGGCGGTCTCCCCCGCCCCGTAGCGCGCGACGATCTCCGCGACGTGGTTGCCGACCATGCCCCCGAACCAGCGGCACTGGTCGTAGGCGTGCGCGAGCGAGCGCCCTGCCCCGTCCGCGGGCCCGTCCCCACCCGTGCCCGACGGCGTCTCGTCCGTCACGTACGCGGGTGCGGCCACGCAGATGGTCACCTCGGCCGGGTCGCGGCCGGCCCGCTCGGCGGCCTGGCGCACCGCGTCGATCGACCAGGCCACGATGTCCGGGTCGGCGAGCTGGAGGATGAAGCCGTCCCCGACCTCGCCCGCGAGCGCCAGCGCGCGCGGGCCGTAGGCAGCGACCCAGACGGGGGTGCGGCTGTCGGGGGCCCAGGGCAGGTGCAGGGTCGTGCCGTGGTACTCGACGGACTGCCCTCCGGCGAGCCCTCGGACGGTCGTGACGGCTGCCCGCAGCTCGGCGAGGGTCACGGGCTTGCCGTTGGTCACCCGGACCGCGGAGTCGCCGCGACCGATCCCGCAGACCGTGCGGTTGCCGAACATGTCGTTGAGGGTCGCGAAGAGCGAGGCGGTCACGGTCACGTCGCGCGTCGCGGGGTTGGTGACCATGGGGCCGACGGTCACGCGGTGGGTCGCGGACAGGATCTGGGAGTAGATGACGAACGGTTCCTGCCAGAGCAGGTGGGAGTCGAACGTCCACACGTGGCTGAACCCGTGGAGCTCGGCGCGTCGTGCGAGGTCGACGACGCGCCACGCGGGCGGGTTGGTCTGCAGGACGACGCCCAGGTCGAGGCGGTCGGCCGTGCCGGCGGCGGTCATGGCTGCTCCCGGCCCGTCATCGCAGGTACGCCGAGGTGCTGCGGCGCAGGTACCGCCCGTGCCCGGGGTGCCCGTGGTACTCGCCGTCGGAGACCAGGACCGTGCCGCGTGAGATCACGACGTCGACGTGCCCGTCGATCTCGAACCCCTCCCAGGCGGAGTGGTCCATGTTCATGTGGTGGGTCTTGCGGTTCCCGTGCGCGGTGTCCGTGTCCGAGGTGTACCCGATCGACGTGTGCCCGGCGGGGTCGTAGACCACGACGTCGGCGTCGGCCCCCGGGGCGAGCACTCCCTTGCGGCCACCCAGCCCGAACATGCGCGCCGGCGTCGCGCAGCACAGCTCGACCCAGCGTTCGAGCGAGATCTTCCCGTCGACGACGCCCTGGTAGACGAGGTCGAGGCGGTGCTCGACGCCGCCGATCCCGTTGGGGATCTTGGAGAAGTCGCCGAGCCCGAGCTCCTTCTGCTCCTTCATGCAGAACGGGCAGTGGTCGGTGCTCACCACGGACAGGTCGCCCGTGCGCAGGTAGCGCCACAGCTCGTCCTGGTGGCCCTCGGCCCGCGAGCGCAGCGGGGTCGAGCAGACCCACTTGGCACCCTCGAAGTCGCCCCACTCCTCGCTCCTGGCTCCGAGCTGTTCCTCGAGCGACAGGTACAGGTACTGCGGGCACGTCTCGCCGAACACGTTCCAGCCGTCGTCGCGGGCGCGGGCGAGCGTGGCGACGGCCTGCTTGGCCGACATGTGCACCACGTAGAGCGGGGCGCCCGCGAGCCGCGCGAGCATGATCGCGCGGTGCGTGGCCTCCTCCTCGGTCTCCCACGGGCGCGTGGTGCCGTGGAAGGCCGGGGCCGTGTCGCCGCGGTCGATCGCCTGGCGCACCAGGACGTCGATCGCGATGCCGTTCTCGGCGTGCATCATGACCAGAGACCCGTTGGTCGCGGCCTTCTGCATGGCTCGCAGGATCTGGCCGTCGTCGCTGTAGAAGACCCCGGGGTAGGCCATGAAGAGCTTGAAGCTCGTGATGCCCTCGGTCACGAGCTCGTCCATGGCCTTGAGCGAGTCGTCGTCGACGCCGCCGAGGATCTGGTGGAAGCCGTAGTCGATCGCGCAGTTCCCCTCGGCCTTGGCGAACCAGGCGGCGAGCGAGTCCTGGACCCGCTCCCCGGTGCGCTGGACCGCGAAGTCGACGATCGTCGTCGTGCCTCCCCAGGCCGCGGCGCGCGTCCCGGTCTCGAAGGTGTCCGAGGCGGCCGTGCCGCCGAACGGCAGCTCCATGTGGGTGTGCGGGTCCACGCCGCCCGGGATCACGTACTTGCCGGTCGCGTCGACCACGGTCTCCGCGACCGAGGCGAGGTCCACGCCGAGCGACGTGTCGCCCGGGCGCAGCAGCGCGGCGACCTGCTCGCCGTCGAGCAGGACGTCGGCGCGCGAGCGCCCCGTGGGCCCGACGACGGTGCCTCCCGTGATGAGGGTCAGTGCCATGACGTGCGTCCTCTCGTTCGTCGGTCGGTCCGGCCGGAGCCGGCTCCGGGCGGTCGGAGCGCCTGCTGGGCGCCGCCGTCAGGGCGCCGTCAGCGGTCCGTACGCGTCGGGCCGGCGGTCGCGGTAGAACTGCCAGCGGTTGCGAACCTCGGTCAGCAGGTCGAGGTCGAGGTCACGGACCACGAGCTCCTCCTCGTGGTCGTCGGCCGTCCCGCCCACGAACGCGCCCTCGGGGTCCACGAAGTAGCTCGTCCCGTAGAAGTCGTTCGACCCGAGCTCCTCGAACCCGACCCGGTTGATGGCTCCGACGAAGTACTCGTTGGCCACGGCCGCCGCGGGCTGCTCGAGCCGCCACAGGTAGTTCGACAGCCCCCGGCTCGTGGCGCTGGGGTTGAAGACGACGGTCGCTCCCGCGAGGCCCAGCGCCCGCCAGCCCTCGGGGAAGTGCCGGTCGTAGCAGATGTAGACCCCGATCCGCCCGACCGCGGTGTCGAAGACCGGGTACCCCAGGTTGCCGGGGCGGAAGTAGAACTTCTCCCAGAACCCGGGCAGGTGCGGGATGTGGGTCTTGCGGTACTTGCCCAGGTAGCTGCCGTCGGCGTCGATCACGGCCGCGGTGTTGTAGAGGATCCCGGGCTGCTCGAGCTCGTACACGGGCAGCACGACCACGATCCCGAGCTCCTTGGCGAGCGCCGCGAAGCGCTCGGTCGTCGGGCCGGGGACGGACTCGGCGTAGGAGTAGAACGCGGCGTCCTCGACCTGCGGGAAGTAGGGCGCGTTGAACACCTCCTGGAAGCAGATGACCTGCGCCCCCTGGTCGGCGGCCTGGCGGGTGAACCGCTCGTGGGCCGCGACCATGGACTCCTGGTCGCCGGTCCAGCGGACCTGGGTGAGGGCGGCTCGCACGATCATGGGTTCTCCTCGGGTGTGCGGGGCGGGGCGCGGCGGGGGCGGTGACCGTTGTGCTCGGCCGGTGACCCGGGCCGTCCGTGGGCGGAGGGTTCGACGACGTACCGGTCGGCGACGTCGAGCGCCGCGTCAACGACGTCGAGGCCGTGCTCGAGGTCCTCGACGGACGTGATGAGCGGCGGGGCGAGGTGCAGGCGGTTGACCTGCGGGAAGGGCCAGACGCCGCCCGCCGTCACGGCCCGGGTGACCTCGACCATGGGGGCGTTCTGCTCCGCGGTCCCCTGGAACGGCACGAGGCGCTCGCGCGTGGCGGGGTCCCGGACGAGCTCGATCGCCCAGAGGAAGCCGAGCCCGCGCACCTCGCCCACGCTGGGGTGCCGCGACGCCATGTCACGCAGCCGCGCTCCCAGGACCCGCTCGCCGAGCGAGCGCACCCGGTCGAGGATGCCCTGCTCCTCGAACACGTGGATGCTCGCAACACCGGGCGCGCACGCGAGGGGGTGCCCCGAGTAGGTGAGCCCGCCGGGGAACGCCGCGTGGTCGAAGCTCGCGGCGACGCGTTCCGCGATGAGCACGCCGCCGAGCGGCACGTACCCCGAGTTGACGCCCTTGGCGAAGACGACGAGGTCCGGCACCACGCCCCAGTGGTCGACGGCGAACCACTCCCCCACGCGCCCGAACCCGACCATGACCTCGTCGGCGACGAACAGGATCCCGTGCTCGTCGCACAGCTCGCGGACCCCGGCGAGGTAGCCGTCGGGCGGGACGAGCACCCCGTTGGTGCCCACGACGGTCTCGAGCAGGATCGCGGCGATCGTCGCGGGCCCCTCGAGCTCGACGACCTCGCGCAGGTGCCGCAGCGCCGCGGCGCACTCCTGGGCGTCGGTCGTGGCCCCGAACGACGAGCGGTAGGTGAACGGCCCGAAGAAGTGCCGCACACCGGGGTCGACCTCGTTGGGCCAGCGGCGGGGGTCGCCCGTGGCGCTCACGGCCGTGCCGGTGTTGCCGTGGTAGGAGCGGTAGGCGGCCAGGACCTTCTGCCGGCCCGTGTGGCGCCGGGCGAGCCGCACCGCGTTCTCGACCGCGTCGGCCCCGCCGTTGGTGAAGAACACGCGGTTCAGCCCGCCGTCGGCCCCGCCCGGGGCGCGCTCGACGATCAGCCGCGCGAGCTCGCTGCGCACCGGGTTCGCGAACGACGGCGCGATCGTCGCCAGCCGTCCGGCCTGGGCCTGGACGGCACCCACGAGCGCGGGGTGCTGGTGCCCCAGGTTGAGGTTGATGAGCTGCGACGCGAAGTCCAGGTAGCGGCGCCCGTCGGTGTCCCAGAACCAGGCTCCCTCGCCGCCCGCGACCGTCACGGGCCGGACGAGCTCCTGCGCCGACCACGAGTAGAAGACGTGGGCGTCGTCGCGCTCGCTGCGCGCCGTCCCGCCCGCGGTGTCCGCCATCAGGTCCTCACCACCCTTCGTCCGGGCCCGTCGCTCACCGCGTCCGCGGGAAGCCGAGGTCGATGCTGCTGGTCGCGGGGTCCGGCCACCGCGAGGTGACGACCTTGGTGCGGGTCGCGAAGTGGATGCCCTCGGGCCCGTACATGTGGGAGTCCCCGAACAGCGAGCCCTTCCACCCGCCGAACGAGTAGTAGCCGACGGGCACCGGGATGGGGACGTTGACGCCGATCATCCCGGCCTGCGCCTCGACCTCGAACCGGCGGGCCGCGCCCCCGTCGCGGGTGAAGATCGCGGCCCCGTTGCCGTAGGGGTTCTCGTTGACGAGCCGCAGGGCGTCGTCGAACGCCTCGACGCGCACGACCGAGAGGACGGGCCCGAAGACCTCCTCGCGGTACACGGTGTGCTCGGGCCGCACGTGGTCCACGAGGCTCGGACGCAGGAAGAACCCGCCGCTGGTGTCCTCGCCGCCCGGCCCCGGCCCGACGGGCGGGCCGTCGCGTCCGTCCACGACGAGGCGCGCGCCCTCCTCGAGAGCGCTGCCCACGCGCGCCGCGACACGGTCCCGGTGCTCGGCCGTGATGAGCGGCCCCATCTGGGAGGCGGGGTCGTTCCCCGGCCCGACGACGAGCCCCAGCACGCGCACGCGGATCGCCTCGACCAGGGCGTCGGCCACGTCGCCGACCGCGACCACGACCGAGATCGCCATGCACCGCTCCCCCGCCGACCCGTACCCCGCCGATACCGCAGCGTCCGCCGCGGCGTCGAGCTCGGCGTCGGGCAGGACGACGAGGTGGTTCTTCGCCCCACCCAGGGCCTGGACACGCTTGCCGTGGCGCGTGCCCGTCTCGTACACGTGACGTGCGACGGGGGTCGAGCCGACGAAGCTGACCGCGGCGACGTCGGGGTGCTCGAGGAGCCGGTCGACCGCGACCCGGTCGCCCTGGACCACGTTGACGACCCCGTCGGGCAGCCCGGCCTCGGACAGGAGGCGCGCGACGAGCAACGAGGCCGACGGGTCGCGCTCGCTCGGCTTGAGCACGAACGTGTTGCCGCACGCGATCGCCGTCGGGATCATCCACAACGGCACCATGAACGGGAAGTTGAACGGGGTGATGCCTGCCATGACCCCCAGCGGCTGCCTCACTTCGTGCACGTCGACCCCCGTCGAGACCTGCTGGCTGAAGCCGCCCTTGAGCAGGTGCGGGATCCCGGCCGCGAACTCGACGTTCTCCAGGGCGCGCGCCACCTCGCCCTGGGCGTCGCTCACGACCTTGCCGTGCTCGGCCGAGACCAGGTGCGCGATCTCGTCGCGGTGCGAGCGCAGGAGCTCGTGGAACGCGAAGAGGATCTCGACGCGACGCGACAGCCCCGTCCGGGACCAGCCGGGGAAGGCCGCGAGCGCCGCGGCGACGGCGGCGTCCACGTCCGCTGCCGAGGCGAGCGCCACGCGCCCCGTGACGCGGCCGGTCGACGGGTCGTGGACGGGACCGTGCCGGTCGGCGTCGTCCACCCGTCGGCCCCCGACGACGTGGCCGACCACCCCGGGGTCCTGCACGGGGGTGCTGCTCGTCATGCTGGCCTCCCTCCCGGGCACGGCACGGTGAGCGGCGGCCCGGGTCGTCGACGACTGAGTCTCAGTGTGGCACGAGCGACCCGTTCGTGTGAGGTCGGTCACAGTCGGCCGGTGTGTCGGTCGGGCGAAGCCACCCGTCGCGTCGCGTGCGTCCCGTGCGCCACTGTCGCAGCGCCACCGGCCCCGGGTACGGTCGGGCCGTGACCGACGAGCACCGCACGAACGACCCCGACCCCGGCGACCGCCGATCCCCGACCGGCCCCCCTCCCACCGGGCGCGAGGCCGACCC
Organism: Oerskovia douganii; assembly: GCF_015142735.1. Lineage (GTDB taxonomy): Bacteria > Actinomycetota > Actinomycetes > Actinomycetales > Cellulomonadaceae > Oerskovia > Oerskovia douganii. Next base: position 167,245 of record NZ_JACSPN010000006.1, read on the forward strand.
CGCCCGGCCCCTCACCCGCGCCGAGCGCCGCGCCGCCGAGCAGGCCGCGCTCGAGCGCCAGGCGGACTCGTCGTGGCAGCCGTCCCCCTCGACCGGGACGCTGCCGGTCTCCCGCCCCCGGACCGCGGCGCTGCCCCTGCCCGGGGCGCCCACCGCCGGCCCGCCCGCGACGGGCGGCGCGGCCGGCCGGGTCACGGCACGCACCACGGCGGTCCGGGCGGACACCGGCACCGGGCCGGCACAGGACACCGTGGCCACCGCCCGGGAACAGGCACCGGCGGGTGCCGCCGCGTGGGAGCGGGTCGAGGTGCCGACCGAGACTCCGACGCCGGTGCCGGTCTCCGCGTGGCGCGAGCGCGCGGCACGCTTCGCCCTGGCCCAGCCCGCCAAGGGTGGCGCGACCCCGCCCGCCGAGCACGCCGCACCGGCCACCCCCGCCGTCGCGGCCGCGGCCGAGCGCCCGGCCGCCCCCGCAGTCGCCGTCGGCACCGTCGGCCCTGTCACGGCCCCGGCGGCCACCCCCCTCGTCGCCCCCACGCCGACCGGCGCCGCCCCCGGGGCCCTGGCCACCCCCGATGCGGTCGCGCCCCTGGCCGCCCCCGGCTCCGGCTCCGCGACGCCGTTCCCCACGAGGCGCCAGCTCTCCCACGCGGCCCGCCACGTGACCCGCCTCGGCCGCGGCAACGCCGCCCGCCTGCTCCTGCTCACCGTGGTCACGGCGCTCGCGGTCGAGATGATCCGGGCGAGCGGCCCCCTGCTGGACCGTGCCTTCTCCGCGGGCGTGGTCGTCGCCGCCGGGACCGCCCTGGTCACCTACGCGGCACCGGCGCTCGCGGTGACGATCATCGCGGCCCGGCTCCCGATCTCCGGCCGGGTCACGCTCGGCGCCGTCCTGGCCCTCGTGGCATGGCGCCTGGGGCTGCAGGGCCTCGGCATCGCGGCCGGGTCCGAGGGGACGCTCGGCTCCGCCCGCTACGGGCTGGGGCTCGGCGGTACGGCCCTCGCGGTGGCCACCCTCGTCATCGTGGCCGGCTTCGTGAGCGGCGTCCGTCCCGTCCCGGGGGACGACTCCCCCGAGAGGGTCGGCGGCGCGTGGTCGCCGCTCGCGAACGGACGCATGGTCGCGCTGGGCGTCGCACTGGGCGTCCTCGGTGCCGCGGGCGTGAGCCTGCTGTACGGCACGTGGGACGCCTACTGGCGCACGGGCCTGCTCGCCTGGGCGGGCCCCCTCGCCCTCGGCGGCCTCGCCGTGGTCGCGGCGTGGCTGCTGCGCCGTGACACGGCCGCGCCCGGGGCCCGCGGTCTCTGGGTGCTCGGCCCGTACCTCGCGCTGGGCATCATGGTGTTCGGCAACCCGTCCTTCGTCTCCGCGCAGACGGGCCTCCCCCTGACCGTGGCTGCCGGAGGCGTCGCGGTCGCCGCGCTGCTGGTCGGCCTGACCACCGTCCGGGGGACCGCACGGTCCAGCCGACCGGGCGGCAGCGCCGTCCTCGCGCTGCTGGGCAGGGTGGCCGACCTCGTGGCCATGCTCGCCGTGACGGTCGTCGTGTTCGTGCTGCCGGGCCGGACGGAGGAGGTCGACGGATTCCTCTCCTGGGCCCTCCTGATCTGCGTCGTCGGCCTGGCGGTCGCCTCGACCGACGCCGTCGTGCACGCCCTGACCCGGCCTGCCCGGGACATCGGCTGGCTGCGCCTGGCCGGGGCGAGCACCGCCGTCGGGCTGGGGCTGATCCTCCCCCTGCTGGTCTACCAGCTCGACTACGACGTGCCCCTGCCCGTGCCGAACGCCGTGGTGCCGGTCGCGGTCGCGCTCGTGCTGGCGCTCGCCGGGCTGCGCCGCACGCCGCCGCTCCCTGCGTCCGCGGCGGGCACCGCGGCCGCCGCGCGCGTCGCGCCGCCGAGCGTGCGGGTAGCCCTCCCGGTGGTCGCCGGCGTCGCGGTCCTGGCCGCGGGCGGGGTCGTCGTGCAGTCGATCGACCTGCCCGACGACGCCCCGGCAGCCGCGACGAGCACCGAGCAGGGACTCGTCGTCCTCGACTGGAACCTGCACTACGGGGTCAGCGCGACGCCGTCGGTCGAGCTCGACCAGGTCGCCGCGACGATCCGGGGATCGGGCGCCCAGGTCGTGGCCCTCCAGGAGGTCTCGCGGGGCTGGGTGCTGGGCGGCGGCGTGGACATGGCGACCTACCTCGCCCGCGCCACCGACATGGAGGTCGTGTTCGTCGGCGCGGCCGACCGGCAGTTCGGGAACGCGATCCTGTGGGACCCCGCGAGCGTCACCGTGGCCGACGTCTCGCGGCTCGCACTGCCCTACGGCGCCGGGCCCCAGTACCGGTCGGCGATCTCCGCGACCGTGACACCCGTCGACGGGTCCGACGCGACCTGGTCCGAGGGCGTGCGCGTGACCTCGGTGCACCTGCAGCACCGTCGCGAGAACACGCCCACCCGGCTCGACCAGCTCGACGCCCTCTTCGCCGCCGAACCGGTCGACGGGCCGTTCGTGCTCGCCGGCGACCTCAACGCCGAGCCCGGCTGGGAGGAGATCGACCTGGTCGAGTCCCAGGGCCTGCTCAGCGGGCAGGACGACGCAGGGAACGCGGACGACCTCACGTCCCCCGCCACGGCGCCGCGCCACCGGATCGACTGGGTCTTCGGCTCGGGACTCACCTTCGAGCGCTTCCAGGTCCTCGACGACGTCTCGTCGGACCACCGCCCGCTCGTGGCCGTCGTCCGGCCCGGGGAGGAGAAGGAGGCGGCCGCCCCGGAGACCACGGGCTGACCGGGCAGCCCGGGCATCTCGGGCAGCCCGGACTCAGCGCGCAGCGCGCAAGGCCTCGCCGATCACCCGGGCGGCCTCGGGAAAGCGGTCCGGGTCAGGACCGGCATAGCTCAGCCGGACGCAGGGCCCCGGGGCCTCGGCGGGGAACCACTCCCCGCCCGGGGCGACGAGCACGCCGCGGGCCTCGCACTCCCGCACGAGCAGGTCGAGGTCGGTCCCGTCCGGCAGGCGCAGCCACAGGTTCAGCCCACCGGCCGGCACCCGGTCCAGGGTGGCCTCGGGGACGTGCTCACGCAACGCCTCGGCGAGCAGGTCGCGGCGCGCTCGGAGCCGGGGGCGGACGCCACGCAGGTGGCTGCGCCAGGCGGGCTGGGTCACGACGTCGAGCGCAGCCGCCTGCAGGAGCCCGCTGACGTACATCGAGGTGGCTCCGAGGTCCGCCTGGATGCGGTCGCGTGCAGGGCCCCGGGCGACCACGGCCGCGACCCGCAGCGCGGGCGAGACGCTCTTGGTGAGCGAGCGCAGGTAGATCACGTGCCCGTCGTCGTCGTACGCGGCGACCGGGCGAGGATCGGTGTCGATCGCCAGGTCGTGCGCCCAGTCGTCCTCGACGAGGAACGCGCCGTGCCGGCGGACGACGTCGAGCACGTCGCGGCCGAGCCGTGTGGACCACTGCGCCCCGGTCGGGTTGGCGTAGGTGGGCTGGGCGTAGAACGCTCGGGCGCCGCTCGACCCGAGAGCGCGGTCGACGTCGCGGGAGGCCTCGCGGTCGTGCTGTGCGCGGGCCTCGCCGTCCGCACCCGCCTGGGACGGTCGGGCGACCGGTCGCACCGGCGTCCCGCGCACCCCCGCCGGGCAGCGCCGTCGGCCCGACGCCTCGACGGACCGACGGCGCCTGCGCCTCAGTCCTCGCGGTGGTGGAGCATGCGAGCGACCTCCGCGATCGACCCCGACAGCGACGGGTAGACCGTGAAGGCCTCGGCGACGTCGTCGACCGTGAGACGGTGCGCGACCGCGAGCGTGATGGGGAAGATGAGCTCGCTCGCGCGCGGGGCGACGACCACGCCGCCCAGGACGACGCTCGCCTCGGGGTGCGCGAACAGCTTGACGAACCCGTCGCGCATGCCGAGCATCTTCGCGCGCGGGTTGCGGGCCAGCGGCAGGGTCGTGGTCACGTACCGCGACCCCTGCTCCTTGAGCTTCTCCTCGCCGTACCCGACGGTCGCGATCTCGGGGGCCGTGAAGATGTTCGCCGCGACCGTGCGCAGCTTGATGGGGCTCACCGCGTCACCCAGCGCGTGCGACATGGCCACGCGACCCTGCATCGCCGCGACCGAGGCGAGCGGCAGGATGCCCGTGCAGTCACCGGCCGCGTAGATGCCGCGCACCGAGGTGCGCGAGACCTTGTCGACCTGCACGTGACCGCCCGGGGTCAGGCGGACTCCCGCCTCCTCGAGCCCGATGCCCGCGGTCGAGGGGATGGACCCGACCGCGAGGAGCACGTGCGATCCCTTGACCACCCGCCCGTCGGCGAGCGTGACCTCGACGCCCTCCTCGGTGCGGACCGCGGCCTCGGCGCGCGTGCGGGACATGACGGTCATGCCGCGCGAGCGGAAGACTCCCTCGATGAGCTCGGCCGCGTCGGCGTCCTCGCCCGGCAGCACGCGGTCCCGGCTCGAGACGAGCACGACGTCCGACCCGAGCGCGTTGTAGGCCCCCGCGAACTCGGCGCCCGTGACGCCGGACCCCACGACGATCAGGCGCTCGGGGAGCTCCTTGAGGTTGTAGAGCTGGGTCCACGTGAGGATGCGCTCACCGTCCGGGACGGCGGTCGGCAGGACGCGCGGGGTCGCGCCGAGCGCGAGGAGGATCACGTCGGCCTCGACCAGCACCTCCTCCGCGTCCTCCTGGAGCGTGACGTGCACGCGCGACGGCCCGTCGAGCCGGCCCTGGCCGAGCAGCACGCGCACTCCCTCGCGCTCGAGGCGTGCGTGGATGTCGGCGGACTGTGCGGCCGCGAGCGCCATGACGCGCGTGTTGACGGCGTCGAGGTCGACCATGTGGCGGCGCATCGCGGGGTGCGCGGCCTTCGCGGTGTCCACGGGGAGCCGGATGCCGAGGTCGGCGGCACGGTCGGCGATCGTCATCCAGTCGGCGGTCGCGATGAGGGTCTTGGAGGGGACCACGTCGGTGAGGACGGCGGCACCGCCGAGCCCCTGGCGCTCGACGACCGTGACGTCGGCGCCGAGCCGTCGGGCGACGAGAGCCGCCTCGTAGCCTCCGGGTCCACCGCCCAGGATCACGATGCGGGTGGCCTGCAGGTCGGGGTTCTCGTTCGTCACGGGTGCCATTCTGTCAGCATCCGAGGAGGTTTCGTGTCAGCATGCGGACAAGCCGACCGGCCGGGGCGACGACGGGCGTTCCGCGCGGCGCGGGGCCTCAGAACGGTTAGCCTCGTCCTATGACGACGACCTTGTCTCTCGACGACCCCACGACCGACCCGTTCCTCGTGGCCCGCGCCGCTGCGGACCACATCGCCGAAGCCACCGGGATCGAGGGCCACGACGTCGCCCTCGTGCTCGGTTCGGGCTGGGGCGGGGCGGCCGAGCTCCTGGGCGACGTCGTCGCGGAGATCCCCACGAACGAGATCCCCGGGTTCTCGAAGCCCGCGGTCGCGGGCCACGTCGCGACGACGCGCTCGATCCGCATCGAGCGGGCCGACGGCTCGGTCCGCCACGCACTGGTGCTCGGCTCGCGCACCCACCTGTACGAGGGCAAGGGCGTGCGGCACGTCGTGCACGGGGTGCGTACCGCGGCCGCGACCGGCGCGCAGACCGTGATCCTGACGAACGGCTGCGGCGGTCTCAACCTCGACCACGGTCCGGGCACCCCGGTGCTCATCCGGGACCACATCAACCTCACGGCGACGTCCCCGCTCGAGGGCGCGACGTTCGTCGACCTGACGGACCTGTACTCCCCGCGCCTGCGCGACCTGGCGCGGTCCGTCGACGGGTCGCTCGGGGAGGGCGTGTACGCCCAGTTCCCCGGCCCGCACTACGAGACCCCCGCCGAGGTCCGCATGGCTGGCATCCTGGGTGCGGACCTGGTCGGCATGTCGACCACGCTCGAGGCCATCGCCGCGCGGCACGCGGGGCTCGAGGTCCTGGGCATCTCGTTGGTGACGAACCTTGCCGCGGGCATCAGCCCGACGCCGCTCTCGCACGGTGAGGTCATCGAGGCGGGCCAGGCGGCCGGCCCCCGGATCAGCTCCTTGCTCGCCGAGATCGCGAAGCTGGTGTGACATGACGAACCGACCCGACTACCTCGACGTGGACGACCCCGGCTACGAGTCGGGGCAGGACCACGCGACCTTCCTGGAGCAGGTCGAGGCCTGGATCGAGGCGGACCCCGAGCCGCGCGACCAGGCCGAGCTGCGCACGCTCCTGGCCGAGGCCGACTCCCCCGACCCGCGCGACCACGAGCTGCGCGCCCGCGCCCGGGCGGAGCTGCGTGACCGGTTCGCCGGCACCCTGCAGTTCGGCACGGCGGGGCTGCGCGGCGAGATGGCCGCGGGCCCCAACCGCATGAACCGGGCCGTGGTCATCCGGGCTGCGGCGGGCCTCGCGTCGTTCCTGCGGGACGCCCTCCCGGGGCAGACGCCCCGGGTGGTGATCGGGTACGACGCCCGCCACCACTCGCACACGTTCGCGCTCGACAGCGCGGCGGTGTTCACGGCCGCGGGCCTCGAGGCGTCGATCCTGCCCTCCCCGCTGCCGACGCCCGTGCTCGCGTACGCGGTGCGCCACCTGGGCACCGACGCGGGCGTCATGGTGACCGCGAGCCACAACCCACCCGCGGACAACGGGTACAAGGTGTACCTCGGTGGGCGCGTGGTCACGGACTCCGGGCAGGGCGCCCAGATCGTCCCCCCGTACGACGCCGAGATCGCGGCCGCGATCGACCGCGCGCCCGTGGCCGCGCGCGTCCCGCGCGCGACGGACGGCTGGACGGTCCTCGGGCGCGATCTCGCGCTCGGCTACGTCGAGTCGGTGGGCCGGTTGTCCGACGGCGCCGCGCGCGACCTGCGCATCGTCGCGACCCCGCTGCACGGCGTGGGTGGGGAGGTGCTCGACCGGGTCCTGAAGGATGCGGGGTTCACCGACGTCATCAGCGTCGCGGAGCAGTTCGAGGCGAACCCGCTGTTCCCCACGGTGGCTTTCCCCAACCCGGAGGAGCCGGGGGCGATCGACCTCGCGCTCGCCTACGCGCAGGACGCCAAGGCAGACCTCGTGATCGCGAACGACCCCGACGCGGATCGCTGCGCGCTCGCGGTGTACGACCCTCGTGTCGGGACGTACCAGGGGGCGGAGACCGCCCGCTCGAACGGGTGGCGCATGCTGCACGGCGACGAGGTGGGTTCGCTGCTGGGTGAGGAGATCGGCAGGCGCGCGACGCCCGGCGGGGCCGGGGGCACCGACGGAGCGCCCCCGTTCTTCGCGAGCTCGATCGTGTCCTCGCGGCTGCTGCGCAAGATCGCCGAGAGCCACGGCCTGGGCTACTCCGCGACGCTCACGGGGTTCAAGTGGATCTCACGCGTCGACGGCCTGGTCTACGGCTACGAGGAGGCGCTCGGCTACTGCGTCGACCCGCAGGACGTGCGCGACAAGGACGGCATCAGCGCGGCCCTCCTCCTCGCGCAGCTCGCGAACCGGCTCAAGGCCGAGGGGCGCACGCTCGTCGACGCCCTGGACGACCTCGCGCGCGCTCACGGCCTGCACGTGACCGACCAGCTCTCGGCCCGGTTCACGGACCTCGACGAGATCCCGGCCGCCATGTCGCGCCTGCGCGCGGCTCCCCCGCGAACCCTCGCAGGCTCGGGGGTGTCCGAGGTCCTCGACCTGTCCGAGGGGCTCGACGGCCTGCCCCCGACCGACGGCGTGCGGCTGCTGTCGGCGGACGGGACGCGGGTCATCGTGCGCCCCAGCGGCACCGAGCCCAAGGTCAAGTGCTATCTCGAGGTCATCGTCCCGGTCGCCCCGGACGCGAGCTACGACGACCTCACGGCAGCCCGGGCCTTCGCCCGGACGCGTCTCGACCAGGTCCGCGCGGACGTCGCGGCGGCGCTCGGGATCTGACCGGGTCGGTCCGCCCGCGGTCGCGACAGCGACCGTCCCGTTCGGCCGACCGCGCGACGCAGGCCGTCGCCCCGCTCCCCGGGAGCGGGGCGACGGCCTGCGTCGTCCGTGCTGGCGCGCCCTGCCTCGGGGCCCGTCAGCCGAGCGCGACCTGCGTCCCGCCCGACAGGAAGGAGTCGTGGAGCTCGATGCTCGCGGGCACCGCGTCGGCGGGGACGTCGAAGACCACGACGCCCTGGATCGAGTTGCCGGGGTTGATGTCGTTGAGGAAGCTGTTGGCGTCCCCCAGGTAGATCCCGGCGGTGGAGTCGGCCGAGTGCTCCCGTCCCTGGGCGTCGAACAGCTTCTGGGAGCTCGAGTCGAACATCTGGGCGGCGTCGCCGATGTTCGTCACCGTGACGTGGACCAGGACGAACTGTCCCTGGGCGTCGACCCCCAGGAGGTCGTCACCCACCCGGCCGACGCCCGGCTCGACGGCCGTGACCGTGAACTCGAACTTGCCGTCGCGCACGGCCGTGCCGATACCGGGCGCCGCGGGCGCTGCCGGCTCCGGGGCGGCGGGGGCCTCCTCACCGGTGCCCGGCTCCGCCCCCGGCTCAGCAGCGTCCGTCGTCCCGGCCGCTCCCGTGCCGCCCGCCGGGTCGTCGCCACCGAGGTTGGCGGCGACCGAGACGACGACGATCAGCGCGAGGATCGCCAGGAAGACCGTGAAGACCTTGTGCCGCGCGAAGAAGGACCTGCGCGGCGCCGAGACGGGTCCTCCCGGGTACGGGTGCTGCGGGTACGGCTGCTGCGCCGGCTGCTGGGCGGGGTACGGCTGCTGCTGGACGGGCGGCTGCTGCGCCGGGTCGTTGCTCATGGGAGGGCCTCTCGTGGTTCCGGATCGGTACGTCACCACCTCACCGCGCCGGGCCCTGCCCGGGCGTCGGCGGTCCGGGTACGGTCGGCGCACCGAAAGTCGTACGCGGACGACGGCCCGCCGCACCGGTCGGTGGACTCCCTCCGTCGGTGGCTTTCCCTACGCTGGGGCCGTGACCACCCCGTACCCGCCCTCGGGCGCCCCCTGGCCCCGCGCGACGCCGCACCGCAGCGGTCCCGTGCCGCCGGGACGGCCGGGCGCCGCCCCGGTCCCGCCGGGCGGCCGGGTCCCCCCAGGTGCTGCCCCGCACCCAGCGGGGTGGCAGCAGGGACAGGGACGGACCGCCGCGCCCCAGGGGCGTCCCGCGGTGCCGCCCCCGGCCCCCTCGCCCGGGAGGGTCCCCGACCGGCCGACCGGCGGCCGGCGCTGGTGGTCCCGTGCGGCGACGGTCTGGATCGTCGCGGCCTCGTTCTTCGCCTCGTCCGCGTGCGTCACGTACGCGGGGTCGGCGGGAGGGATGGTCGACGGCGCCGCGCCCAGCGGCGGCACGGTGGTGTGGGTCATGCTCGGCTGGCTGTACGCCGTCGGGGTCGCGACCCTGCTCGTGTTCCGGCGCCGCTATCCCGTCGCGGTCTGCGTGGTGGCGTGCGCCGGGGCCCTGGTCTTCCCGCTCGACGCGATCGGGGCGCTCGTCGCGCTCTCCTGGGTGATCTCCTCCCGGCCGGTGCGGACGGGATGGCTCCTGGGCGCGGTGACGGCCCTCGCGACGGCGGTCGCCCTCGGTCGGGACATGGTCCGCGAGCCCGAGCACCAGATCTTCTCGTTCACCCCGACCGGGGCGCAGGCAGCGGTCGGGGCAGCACCGTGGGTCTACGTCCTGCTGCTCGTCGGCGGGCTCGCGCTCTCGGTGAGCGTGGGCTGGGCCCGGCGCGCGCACTACCAGGTCGGCCGCTTCCGCGGCGAGGCGCAGCACCACGAGGTCGTGGCCGAGCACCTGCGCGACGAGGTCGCCCGCCAGGACCAGGTCACCGAGAGGCTGAGGGACGAGGTGAGCCGCCAGCAGGAGGAGGTCGCCCGGCAGCAGGAGCGCCACCTGATCGCACGCGAGGTGCACGACACGCTCGCACACTCCCTCTCGCTCGTGTCGTTGCACTCGGGGGTGCTCGAGGTCTCGGTCCCCGAGGAGGACGGACAGCTCCGCGACGCGGCCAAGGTGGTCCGTGAGAACGCCCATCGCTCGCTCGAGGACCTCCGGGACCTGATCGAGATCCTGCGCGACCCGGACGGGCTGGCCCAGCGTCAGGCTCAGCGCGCCGGCGGCACGCTGTCGGACCTGCCGGCGCTGCTCGCCACGACCCGGGCCGCGGGGACGCGCCTGGTCGCGACCGTGGTGTTCGACGAGGCCTCGTCGATCAGCCCGCAGGTCGCGCGTGCGACCTACCGGATCCTGCAGGAGTCGCTGACGAACGTGCACAAGCACGCGCCCGGGAGCGAGGTCCTCATCGACCTCGGCGGGGACCCGGCGAGCGGGGTGAGCCTGCGCGTCGCCAACCCGCTCCCGGACGCACCGGGCCCCCCCCCCCCCCCCCCCCCCCCCCCCCCCCCGGCCCGGGTGAGGCCCGCTCACAGGCGCTCGATGCTCCGTCCGTGCGGGTCGGCCCGCGCGACCGGGACGTCGTCCACGGTGAGCACGGTCCTGCCGTCGTGGGCCAGGCCCGCGGAGGACCCCAGCACCCGGGAGTCCTCGTGCGAGATCCAGGTCCCGTCGAGCCCGCGCATGCGCTCGACGAACCGCTCCCGGCCCGCCGGCTCGACGTACATCAGCACCTGGCTGTGGAAGACCACCAGGTGCGCGTCGGTGGGTGCTGACCCCAGGAGCTCGTCGAGGTCGTCGAGGAGGTCTCCGCGGACGAGGTGCGGTCGATCCGTGGCCACGAGTGCGCACGCCGCCTCGAGGCGCTCGCGGCGGTCGTGGTGCTCGGGCCACACGAGAGCCCGCAGCCAGGCGACGTCGTCGGGATCGCCGACGTCGAGAGGGTTGAGGTCGATGCCCGCTCGCCACGCCACGTCGGGCAGCCGCGTCGGTGCCGCGATCCCCGCGTCGATCGCGCACCCGATCACCACGGACGAGGGACCCGTGACCGGATCGAGCGCGACGACGCCGTCGGGCGTGCGGTAGCGGTAGGAGTACCGGTCCGGGTAGAGGCACAGGCCGGCGGAGGCGCCGACCTCGACGAGCGCGAGCGGTCCGTCGAGCCGGGCCAGCTCGGGCACGAGCAGCGCGCAGCGGGCGGCCTCGTTGGTCTGGGTGGAGCGGGCGAGCACGATGTCCGCGACCTCGGGCCAGTGCCGGACGAGCCAGGGGCGGAACCGGTGGTACTCGTCGAGCGGGGCGCCCGCGGTCCGGGCCGCCGCGAAGACCAGGTTGGGCTGCCGCTTGCGAGCGGGCAGGGCCCCGATGAGGGCGAGCACCTGGTCGTCGGCCGCGATCGCGCGCGCCCATCCCTCGTACGACGGGGAGGAACCCCGCGTCTCGACGTCGGCCCACCGGACGTAGCTCTCTGCCAGCTCCCCCATGCGCCCGGAGCGTAGCCGACGGGCCGTGCACGTGCCCGGGCTGCCCGCACCCGGCGACCGGATCGGCGGCCGCGGAAGAGGGGTTGTGGGCGGCTGCCCCTACGATCGACGCGTGATCCGAGTACTCCTGGTCGACGACGACGCGCTCGTCCGTACGGGCCTGCGACTCATCCTGTCGAGCAACCCCGGCATCGAGGTCGTCGCGGAGGCGACCGACGGGGACGAGGCCGTCCCGGCGTTCCTCGCGCACCGCCCGGACGTCGTCCTGATGGACCTGCGCATGGCGCGCGTCCAGGGCATCGAGGCGACGCGTGCGCTGCGCGCCCTCCCCGACCCTCCGGTCGTGCTGGTCCTGACGAGCTTCGAGAGCGACACCGACGTCCTGGGCGCCCTGGAGTCCGGGGCGGGGGGCTTCCTGCTCAAGGACGCCTCGCCCACCGAGCTCATCGGGGGTGTCCTGGCGGTGGCGGACGGCGAGTCGGTGCTGGCCCCGCGCGTGGTCCGCTACGTGGTCTCCCGGGTCGCTCAGGGTCAGGTGACCAGCGAGCAGCAGCGCGCCCGGGCGCTCCTCGGCCTGCTCACGGAGCGCGAGCGAGAGATCGCCCAGGGCGTCGCGGAGGGGCTGAGCAACGCGCAGATCGGCGAGCGGCTCTACTGCGCGGAGGCCACCGTCAAGACGCACCTGAGCCGCACCATGACCAAGCTGGACCTGCCCAACCGGGTCGCGGTCGCGATCGCGGTCGAGCGTGCCCGCTGAGGGCCCCCGTCAGGTCCGCAGGACGGGCTGCTCGTCGAGCGCGACGGCGGCCTTCCAGTCGGCCTTCTCGGCGCGCCAGCCCTCCTCGGTGCGCCCGCGCCGCCAGTAGCCGGACGCGGACAGCGCGGTCACGGGGACCTGGCGCCCGAGGCGGACGTGGCGGCGCAGCGTGCGCACGAACCCGGCGTCGCCGTGCAGGAACACCTGGGGAGTGCCAGGAAGGAACGTGAGCGCCTCGACGGTCTCGACGAGCACGTCGCCCGGCGCCCGGTCCGGGTGGGCGTCCCGGTGGACCCAGCGCAGGTCGAGCGCGCCGGGCGAGGTGAGGGGCTGCTCCTCCGCAGCGGAGGCGACCTCCACCACCGCGAGGACGGGGACGCCGTCGGGCACGGCCTCGAGGGCTGCCGCGATGGCGGGCAGGGCGCTCTCGTCGCCCACCAGCAGGTGCCAGTCGGCGGTGCCCGACGGCGCGTAGTCACCACCGGGGCCGAGGAAGGACATCGGGTCCCCGGGCCGGGCGGCGGCGGCCCAGGGGCCGGCGAGCCCTTCGTCGCCGTGGGCCACGAAGTCGATGGCCAGCTCGCGCGCGGCGGGGTCCCAGGAGCGGATCGTGTAGGTGCGCATCGGGACGCGGCCCTCGGGGCCTGCGGCCTCCGGGAAGAGCAGCTTGACGTAGCGGTCGGTGTACGGGCCCGCGTCGAAGCCGTCGAGCCCTTCACCGCCGAGCACCACACGGATCATGTGCGGCGTCAGGCGCTCGGTGCGCACGACGACGGCACGGGTCGCGACGCGCTCGGGCTTGCGGGGGGTGGGGTCGGTCATGCGGTCCTCCAGGCGGTGCTCCGCCCGCGATGGCGAAGTGAGGCTAGCCTAACCCGGATACGCCGAGGGGTGGCCGCCCGTCCGGGCTCGGCCACCCCTCGGTCGTCCCGCGGTCGCGGGGGTCGGGTCAGTAGCCCGACGCACCGCCCTCGGCGGGCTCGATCCCGTCGAAGCCCGCGAGGACCGCGGCCGTGCCGGACAGGCCCAGGCGCGTGGCGCCGTGCTCGATCATGGCGAGCGCGTCGGCGAGCGTGCGCACCCCGCCCGAGGCCTTGACCCCGAGGCGTCCGCCCACGGTCTCGGCCATGATCGAGACCGCGTGCGTCGTCGCGCCGCCGGCCGGGTGGAAGCCCGTGGACGTCTTGACGAAGTCGGCCCCCGCGGCCTCCGAGGCGCGGCACGCCTCGACGATCTCGTGATCCGTGAGGGCGGCGGACTCGATGATGACCTTGAGGACCTTCGGGGCCGGGACGGCAGCCCGGACGGCCGCGATGTCGGACTGGACGTACTCCCAGTCCCCCGCCTTGGCGGCGCCCAGGTCGATGACCATGTCGACCTCGTCGGCGCCGTCGGCGACCGAGCGCGCGGCCTCCGCGGCCTTGACCTCGCTGTGGTGGGTACCCGACGGGAAGCCGCACACGGTCGCGATCTTCAGGCCCTTGCCGTCGAGCGGCAGGACCGAGGGCGAGACGCACACCGAGTAGACGCCGAGCGCGACGCCCTCGTCGACGAGCGCCTCGACGTCCGCACGGGTCGCCTCGGGCTTGAGCAGGGTGTGGTCGACGAACTGCGCGAGGGCCGCGCGGTCGAGGGGGGACGTGCCGGGGGTGCTCACAGCTGTGCTCCTTGGATCTCCTGGTAACCGGGAAGGATGACGTCGTCGACGAGCGCGCGGCGCTCGTCGTGGTGGATGAAGGCGCTCCACGCGGCCGTGGCCGTGACGTCGTAGAGGTCCTCGAGCGTCCAGCCGGCCTGCTCGACGAGCAGCGTCATCTCGTGGGTCATGGACGTGCGCGACATGAGGCGGTTGTCCGTGTTGAGCGTGACCGCGAAGTCGAGCTCCTTGAGGCGCGTGATGGGGTGCGCCGCGATCGAGGTCGCCGCCGCGCCCGTCTGCAGGTTGGAGACGGGGCACAGCTCGAGCGGGATCTGGTGGTCGCGGACCCAGTGCGCGAGCTGCCCCAGCGCTGCGGTGCCGTGGCTCTCGTCGAACGAGATGTCCTCGACGAGACGCACGCCGTGCCCGATGCGCGACGCCTGGCCCAGGTGGACGGCCTCGGCGATCGACGTGACGCCCGAGGCCTCGCCCGCGTGGATCGTCACGGGGAAGTTCTCGTCCGCGAGGTACTGCCAGACGTCGGGGAAGCGCGAGGGCGGGAAGCCGTCCTCGGCGCCCGCGATGTCGAACCCGACGACACCGTTGCCGCGGTTCGCCACGGCGAGCTCGGCGATCTCCTGCCAGCGGTCGGCGTGCCGCATCGCGGTCACGAGCTGGCCCACACGGATGGTGCGTCCCTGTGCGGCCGCGAGGGCGACGCCCTCCTCCAGCCCGGCCTGGACGGCGTCCACGGTGTCCTGCAGGCTCAGGCCGCCGCGCAGGTGCTGCTCCGGGGCCCAGCGCTGCTCGGCGTACACGACGCCGTCCGCGGCGAGGTCGAGGACCGACTCGCGCGCGACGCGCGCGAGGGCCTCGGGCGTCTGCATCACGGCGATCGTGTGGTCGAACGTCTCGAGGTAGCGCACGAGCGAGCCCGAGTCGGCCGACTCGACGAACCAGGTGCCCAGCGCGTCCGGCTCGGTCGCGGGCAGGTCGTGCCCGACCGCGGCGGCCAGCTCGATGATCGTCGCGGGGCGCAGCCCGCCGTCGAGGTGGTCGTGCAGGACGACCTTGGGGAGCGCGGCGATCGCCGCGACTGTCTCGCTCACGGAGGAGGGTGTGGAGGTCATGGGCTCACGCTACCGGGCGCGGACCGGGCGCACGCGACGGCGACCCGGTCCCGAGGTCACGGCTGCGTCACGCCCGCACGCGCGCACTCCCGGCGGTCCGCACCCGGGCCGCCGGTCGCGGGTCACTCCCCCTCGGCCGCGCCGTCC
Organism: Oerskovia douganii; assembly: GCF_015142735.1. Lineage (GTDB taxonomy): Bacteria > Actinomycetota > Actinomycetes > Actinomycetales > Cellulomonadaceae > Oerskovia > Oerskovia douganii. The sequence continues at coordinate 182,268 of NZ_JACSPN010000006.1, forward strand.
CCGTCGCCCCCCTCGTCGAGCGGCACCACGGCCGCCTGCTCGACGACGTCGGCCTCGTCCGCCTCGCCGTCCAGGTCCGGGCGCGGGGTCCGCGGGCTGTAGTCCTCGGGGTCGTCCGTGCCCGAGGGCGTGGCCGGGGGCGTCAGCTCCTCCTCGACCAGGTTCTTCGGGTCGTCGTCGTCGGGCGTGACCAGGCCCGCGTCTCGCCAGGACTCCGTGCCGGGGACGGTGCTCATGGGGGTGCTCCTCTCGTCTCACCCCATCGTCACCCGACGCGGCGCGACCCGCCAGCCCGTCCGGCGGGCAGGACCGCCCAGGTGACGTGCGGCCAGCCGCCGAGCGCACGGCGCACGGCCTTGCTCGGCTCGCGGTCGGCACGAGCTCCTTCGAGGAGGTCCGCGACGCGCAGCCGGTGCAGGGCCCCGGAGGACGGCTCGTAGACCGTGCACCAGCGCCCTCCGAACAGTTCCGCGGGACCGCCCCGAGCGCCGGCGGCCGCCGGGCTCACCCCGGCGAGGAGCACGACGTGCCGGGGCACGGCGGTCGACCAGCCCGTCCCGACGTCGCCGCCCGTGTACAGCGGCACGGGCACTCCCGCCGCGGCCGAGCGCAGCGCGCTCGCGAGCACGGGGTCCTTGTCGCCCGCCCCCGGCACGATCCGGTGCGTGTAGCGCACGTCCGCGTAGCGCGCGTCGCGCGCGGCCGTCCACGGGGGCGTGCCGAGGCTCCCGGGCCAGGGCAGGGGGCCGAGCGCGGCGTGCGTCGTGCGCGCCTTGAGGAGGCGCTGGAGCGCGGCGAACCGGCCCGACGACGTCTCGAGCTCCCGGGCCGTCGCGCCCGCCGCGCCCTCGGTCACCACGTGCGCGCAGGACCCCTGGGAGACGTCGGTACCCGCGACGAGCCACAGCGCGACCACGGGGTCGCCCGCGGCGGCGAGGACCGCGAGCACCGCCGAGCCGCACGTCGTCCCGTCGACCTGGACCGCGCGGGCCCTGCCCAGCACGAGCGGCTCGCCGAAGCGCGCGTCCGGCCCGGCCCCCGGTGCGCCGGCCGGGTCGCGGGGCGCCGCACGGTCGGCCGACGGTCGGGGGGCCTCGGCCCGGTGCAGCGGGTCGAGCACGTGCGCCCGCTCCCACGGGCGCAGCGTCCCGAGCGCGTCGACGAGCCGGTCCGCGACCGGCCCGGGGTGTCCCGCGCGGCGGGCGAGCCGACGGACCGTGGGCGCTGCGTCGTCGGGCCCGGGGACCACGTACCTGCCCGACGGCGGCACGAGCGGCAGCGGACCACGCCCCACCCCCACGGCGCGCAGGACCCGGGACACCTGGAGGTCGGCGACGATCATCCGGACAGCCTGCCATCCCGGGACGCCCGACGACGACCCGCCCTCACACCAGGCTCACGACCGCGCTCGCCGCGCCCAGCAGCCCCAGGACGCCCACGAGCGAGGCGACCCGCACCAGGAAGTCCCACGACCGCAGCACGCCGTCGCGCGGAAGACCGCCCGACGGCGGGCGCAGCACCGCGGGGACGAGGGTCGCGACCGCGAGCAGGCCCGCGAGCACCGACAGGACGGGCTGCCCCACGCGCAGGTTGACCGCGGCGAGCAGGAGCGACCCGAGCACGACCCCCAGGACCGTGCGCTGCCACGCGAGCGCGGTCCGCTCGGGCTGCAGGCCGGGGTCGCGCGCCGGGGACGTCACGCCCGCCAGACCTCCGTGACGGCGTAGCCCGCGACGAGCAGCGCCAGCACCAGGACGCCCGCCACCAGGACGGGCAGACCCGTCGGGGCGGGCAGCGGCTCCCCGCGGCGCATGGCCCGTTCGTTGCGCCGCCACGACAGCAGGGCGTACGCCGCGAAGCCCGCCCCCGCCAGGCACGCGACCGCGGCGATCACGTCGACGAAGCCCGACATCTCCGCGAGCGACGCGAACGACGTCAGCGCGACCCCGCCCGCGACCAGCCCCAGGCCCGTCCGGACCCACGCGAGCGCGGTGCGCTCGTTGGCCAGGCTGAACCGGACGTCCGGCTCCTCGCCCACCCCGTACACCGAGCGCGGCCTGCGGTCGTCGGGCGCACGGGCCCCCGGACCACGCGACACCGCGTCGTCCGGGGGCTCGTGCGCCGCCGAGGTCATGCTCAGGCCAGGCGGTCGAGGATCAGCGGCGGGGTCTCGACGACCGTGCCGGGGTCCGCGACGCCCCACGCCCCGTCGAGGGCCTCGACCGCACGGTCGAACCGCTCGGGCGTGTCGGTGTGGAGCGTGAGCAGGTGCTGGCCCTTGGTCACGACGTCGCCCGGCTTGGCGTGGATCTCGATCCCCGCCCCCGCCTGCACCGGGTCCTCCTTGCGGGCACGACCGGCGCCCAGGCGCCAGGCCGCGACCCCCACCCCGAACGCGTCGAGGTGCGAGAGCACGCCGTCGCGGTCGGCGACCACGTGCTCCTTCTCGCGCGCCACGGGCAGCGGGGCGCGGGCGTCGCCGCCCTGCTCCGCGATCATCTCGCGCCACTTGTCCATGGCCCGGCCGTCCGACAGCGCCCGCCGCACCTCGTCCTCGGGGACGGGCTTCCCGGCCGCGGCGAGCATCTCGACCGCGAGAGCCACCGTCAGGTCGACGACGTCGCGCGGCCCACCGCCCGAGAGCACCTCGAGCGTCTCGCGGACCTCGAGCGCGTTGCCCGCCGTCAGGCCGAGCGGCGTCGACATGTCGGTCAGCAGCGCGACGGTGCGCACGCCCGCGGGGGTGCCGAGGTCCACCATGGGGCGCGCGAGCGCGCGCGCCTGCTCCAGGTCCTTCATGAAGGCCCCCGAGCCGACCTTGACGTCCAGGACCAGCGCGCCCGTGCCCTCCGCGATCTTCTTGCTCATGATCGACGACGCGATGAGCGGGATCGCCTCGACCGTGGCCGTGACGTCGCGCAGGGCGTAGAGCTTGCGGTCGGCCGGGGCCAGCCCGGAGCCGGCCTGGCAGATGACGGCGCCCACGTGCTCGAGCTGGTTCATCATCTGCTCGTTGGTCAGCGCCGCGCGCCAGCCCGGGATGGACTCGAGCTTGTCGAGCGTGCCCCCCGTGTGACCGAGGCCGCGCCCCGAGAGCTGCGGCACCGCGACCCCGAAGACCGCGACGAGCGGCGCGAGCGGCAGGGTGATCTTGTCGCCCACGCCCCCCGTCGAGTGCTTGTCCGCGGTGGGCCGGGACAGCGCCGAGAAGTTCATGCGCTCGCCCGAGGCGATCATGGCCGCGGTCCAGCGGCCGATCTCGGTGCGGTCCATGCCGTTGAGCAGGATCGCCATGTTGAGCGCGGCCATCTGCTCCTCGGCCACGACGCCACGCGTGTAGGCGTCGACGACCCAGTCGATCTGCTCGGCCGACAGACGCCCCTTGTCCCGCTTGGTCCGGATGACGTCGACCGCGTCGAACGACTCGGTCCTGTCGGGCACCGCGCCGGAGGCGCCTGCCGGGATGCTCTTCGTGCTCATGCTCGCTCCACCAGGTCGTCGGGCCCGAACGCGTCGGGCAGTACTTCGGTCATGGGCTTGACGCCACGGGTCGTCTCGACGAGCAGCGCGGGACCGCCGTGCTCCCACAGGAGCTGGCGGCACCGCCCGCACGGCATGAGCGTGTTGCCGTGACCGTCGACGCACGCGAACGCCACCAGGCGACCGCCCCCGCTCCCGATCAGGTCGCTCACCAGGGAGCACTCGGCGCACAGCGTCACGCCGTAGGCCGCGTTCTCGATGTTGGCGCCGGTGACCAGACGCCCGTCGTCGACGAGAGCGGCCGCACCGACCTTGAAGGACGAGTACGGCGCGTACGCCTTCTCCATCGCGGCCCGGGCGGCGACCCGCAGGGCCTCCCAGTCGACGCCGTCGGGCGTGCCCCCGACCGGGCCTGTCGTCGTGCCGGAGCCCTCGCTCATGCCGTCACCCCTTCACGTACGGCTCGCCGGCGGCGGCCGGGCCGCGCACGCGGCCCACGAGACCCGCGACGGCGAAGATCGTGACGATGTACGGCAGCATCAGCATGAACTGGTTGGGGATCGGCGTCTCGAGGACGCCGAGCACCTGCTGGAGCTTGTCCGCGAACCCGAAGAGCAGCGCGGCGCCGAGCGCGCCCCACGGGCTCCACCGGCCCAGGATCATCGCGGCGAGCGCGATGTACCCCTTGCCCGCCGTCATCTCCTGACCGAACGCCCCGACCGACCCGATGGTGAAGAACGCTCCACCGAGGCCCGCGACCATCGACCCGAGCAGCACGTTGCGCCACCGGGTGCGGTTGACGTCGATACCGACGGTGTCCGCGGCCTGCGGGTACTCGCCGACCGAGCGCACCCGCAGGCCCCACTTGGTACGGAAGAGCGCGATGCTGATGACGATGACCGCGACGTACAGCAGGTAGACGATGATCGACTGGCGGAACAGCACTGGTCCGATGATCGGGATCTCCGACAGCAGCGGGATCGGGAGCGTCGGCAGGCGCGGCGGCGTGTTAAGCGTGGCCGTGTCGTTCTTGAGGACCGAGCTGAACAGGAAGCTCGTCAGGCCCACCGCGAACACGTTGAGCACCACACCGACGATGATCTGGTTCACGTGGTACTTGACCGTGAACAGCGCGAGCATCGCACCGATGAGCAGGCCCGCGAGCGGGGCCGCGACGAGCCCGACGTAGGCGTTGCCCACGATCGAGGCGAGCACCGCGGCACCGAACGCCCCGGTCAGGAGCTGGCCCTCGATCGCGATGTTCACGACGCCGGCCCGCTCGTTGAGCAGGCCGCCCAGGGCGCCGAACGCGAGCGGGACCGCGAGCAGGAGCGACCCCTGGAGGAGGCTCACGATCGACGTGCTCTTGTCCGCGACGGCCCACACGAGGAACGTCAGGACCCACAGCACGCCGAACACTGCGAGCACCCAGCGACCGACCGGCTGGTCGGCGCGGACGCGCACGTACGAGTAGCCCGCGAGCAGCAGGCACAGGACCGACAGCACGATCGCGGTCGCCCGCGTCGGGACGGCCACCGGGTCGAACTGGAGCAGGTCGGCCCCGGTCGAGATGCCGAACGTCGTGACCGACCCGGCCGGGCCCAGGAGCCCGAACAGGACGAACGACAGGAGCCCGAAGACCCCCAGCGTGATGGGGAGCTTCCAGCTGCGCTTGGCCGTGACGGCGGCGACCTGGGTTGCGGGTGCAGCCATGGCGGTCATGCGCTGGCTCCCTTCATGACGACGGGGTTCGGGGCAGGCAGGCGGAAGATCGCCCGCACGAGCGGCGGCGCCGCGATGAAGAGCACCACGAGCGACTGGATGACCAGGACGATGTTGATCGACGTACCGGTCGAGGCCTCCATCGCGCGTCCGCCCACGTTGAGCCCGGCGTACAGCAGGCCCGCGAAGAAGATGCCCACCGGCTTGGAGCGACCGAGGAGGGCGACGGTGATGGCGTCGAACCCGATCGAGCCGGCGATGCCGGCCGTGAGCGCCTTCTCCGTCCCGAGGATCTGCACCGCGCCCGCGAGACCCGCGAGCGCGCCCGAGACGACCATGACGAGGACGAACGACGACGCGATGCCCATGCCCGCGGTCCGGGCGGCCTGCGGGTTCGACCCCACCGCACGGAACCGGAAGCCCCACGTCGAGCGCGTCATGAGCCACCAGACGAACACGGCGGCGAGGATCGCGACGATGAACCCCGCGTTGAGGCGGAACTGGTCGCCGAGCAGCAGCGGGAGCTGGGCGGTGTCCTTGACGCCGGGGCTCTTCGGCTGGTTCGAGCCCGGCCGCGTGAACGCGCTCGTCGTGAGGAACCAGGCCACGAGGTAGAGCGCGACGTAGTTGAGCATGATCGTCACGATGACCTCGTGCGCCCCGGTGCGCGCCTTGAGGAAGCCTGCGATGCCGGCCCAGAACCCGCCGGCGAGGATGCCGCCGAGCAGGGCGAGCAGCAGGTGGAGCACGACCGGGAGGTCCCAGGCGAAGCCGACGTAGCCGCCGATCGCGGCCCCCATGATGACCTGCCCCTGGGCGCCGATGTTGAACATGCCGGCACGGAACCCGACCGCCACGCCGAGCGCGGCGATGATGAGCGGGGTCGAGACCGTCATGGTCTCCGTGAGGGAACGGATGCCGCGGGCGAAGGTCGGTGCCTCGTAGTTGTAGACGGCACCGCGGAACATCGCCGCGTAGGCCTCGCTCACGGCGCTCCACGCCGCGGCGAAGAAGTCCATGGGCCGGGCGAAGAAGTAGGAGGCCGCAGCGGTCACGTCAGGGTCGGTGACGATGATCAGGAGCCCGCCGATGACGAGCGCCAGGACGAAGGCCAGGACCGTGACGCCGAACGGCCCGGTCGTGATCTCCCGGAAGGTGGCGCTCCAGCGGGCAGACTCCCCCGACCCCTGGGGCGTGGCCACGGCGGCCTGCTCCTGCGCGGGCTCTCCCGTCGGCGGCGGGGCGGGCTGCTGGTCGGTCACTGGGTTGCTCCCGTCGTGTCGGTCTGTTCGTCCACCTGTGCGATGGCCTCGTCGTGGGGCACGCCGGCCATCATGAGCCCGAGCACCTCGCGCGACGTCGTCGGCGGCACCACGCCGACGATCCGCCCCCGGTACATCACGGCGATGCGGTCGGCGAGCTCGACGACCTCGTCGAGCTCGGTCGACACGATGATGACGGGTGTCCCGTTGTCACGCTCCTGCACGATGCGTCGGTGCAGGAACTCGATCGAGCCCACGTCGACGCCGCGCGTCGGCTGGCTCGCGATGAAGAGCTTGAGCGGCCGGGAGAGCTCACGCGCCAGGACGACCTTCTGCTGGTTGCCGCCCGAGAGCCGGCCGACCTCCTGCCCGGGCCCCTGGGTGCGGATGTCGAACTCGGTGATGCGCTGCTGCGCGTTGCGCCGGATCTCCCTCAGGTCGAGGCCGATCCCCTTGGCGTAGGGCGCCTTGTCGTAGAGATCGAGGACGAGGTTCTCGGCGACCGAGAAGTCGAGCACGAGGCCGTCGACCTTGCGGTCCTCCGGGACGAACCCGATGCCGGCGCCGAGGGTCGCCGCAGGTGCGAGCCCCCGCAGCTCCTTCCCGTGCAGGGAGATCGACCCCTCCGCGGAGGGCAGCAGGCCGAGGATGGCCTCGGTGAGCTCGGTCTGCCCGTTCCCCTGCACGCCCGCGACGGCGAGGATCTCGCCCTGTGCGACCGCGAAGGAGACGTGGTCCACCACGGCCTGGCCGTTCGGGTCGAGGACCGTGAGGTCGGAGACCACGAAGGTCTCCTCACCAGGCTGCGCGGGCGCCTTGTCGAGGCCGAGCGAGACCGCTCGTCCGACCATGAGCGAGGCGAGCTCGCTCTCGGAGGCGGTCGGCTCGGCCGTGCCCACGACGGCGCCGCGGCGGATGACCGTGATGACGTCGGCGACGGCCTTGACCTCGCGCAGCTTGTGCGTGATGAACACGATCGAGGTGCCCGAGCCGCGGAGCTGGCGCATGATCTCGATGAGCTCGTCGGTCTCCTGCGGCGTCAGGACCGCGGTCGGCTCGTCGAGGATGAGGACCTTCGCCTCGCGCGCGAGCGCCTTGACGATCTCGACGCGCTGCTGCACGCCGACGGGCAGGTCCTCGACGATCGCGTCGGGGTCGAGACCGAACCCGAAGCGGTCGGACAGCTCGCGCACGCGCTTGCGGGCGGCGTCCAGGTCGAGGAAGCCGCCGGCCTTGGTGTCCTCGTGCCCGAGCATGACGTTCTCGGCGACGGTGAACACGGGCACGAGCATGAAGTGCTGGTGCACCATGCCGATCCCGGCGGCCAGGGCGTCGCCCGGGCCGCGGAAGGAACGCTCGACGTCGTCGAGCAGGATCTCGCCCGAGTCGGCCTGGTAGAGGCCGAACAGCACGTTCATCAACGTGCTCTTGCCCGCGCCGTTCTCCCCGAGCAGGGCGTGGATCTGCCCCGGTTCGATGACGAGGTCGATGTGGTCGTTCGCGACGAGCGGGCCGAACGACTTGGTGATTCCGCGGAGCTCCAGCTTCACGTACGGTCTCCTTCGATGCGCGGGCAGCCTTGCCTGCGACGTTAGCCCAAGACTGGTGGGGGGGGGGGGGGGGGGGGGGGGGGCGGCGGGGGGGGGGGGGGGGGGGGCGGGCGTCCGACGGGCGAGACGAACCGACGAGGCGCTTGCATCTAAGCGCACCTTGTGAAAGTGTTCACAAG
>NZ_JACSPN010000007.1 GCF_015142735.1 Oerskovia douganii
CACACTGTTGAGTTCTCAAGCAACCGACACGCACCGAATCCAACCCGTTCCCAGGCCTTCACTCGGGGCAACTTCTCAAGCCTACCAGACCGGCCTCTTCGTTTCAAACCCGGCGAACCGGACCGAACATCGAAGACGATCCCCGACGTCAGGTCCTGGAGGCGCGAGGCATCCAGGTCAAGATGTCGGATTTCAGTCCGGGGCAACAGCCACTTCGCGGCGGCTCCGAGGAGCTTCGCAGTGGTGTCTGTCTCTCCCTGCCGGGCTGACTTCCAGAACATTACTGGGGCGTGAACGCTCAGGTCAACCCGCTCCCGCGTGACCCCGGTCACCGCGCACCACGCGCGCTCCCCGGCCCCGCGGCCCGGCTGTCCCTGCCCCCGACCCTCGGCCTGCTCTCACCCTCCCGCGGCCGCCCGGTACCGCTCCCCCATCTCGCGCACGGCCTCGTGCAGCTCGGGCGGCCCGACGACGTCGAAGGGCACGTCGAACATCCCGACCCACGCCGCGAGCCCTCGCCACGACCACGACCCGGCGACCAGGCGCGCCCGGTCCGGCCCGAGCGCCTCGATCACTCCCTGGTCACCCACCCACTGCGCGAGGTCCTCCGCCCGCGCGTGGAGCACCACCTCGCCCTCGGCCGGCCACCGCGGGTGGGAGAACTGGTGCGCGACGTACGCGGCGACGTCGGGCGCCCTGGCACCGGCGCGCGTGCCTCGCCGACCCTGCACAGCGCCGGCGCCGTCCGGCGCCGCCCCGCGGCCCCCGCCCACCCCGGAGCCGCGCGTCCCCTCCCCCGCCAGGGGCGGCAGGTCGCGCGGCGCGAACCGCGGTCCCGTCGGCGTCCTGGGCGTCATGCGGTCGACGCGGAACGTGCGCCAGTCCTCCCGCTCGAGGTCCCACGCGACGAGGTACCAGCGCCCGCCCCACGTCACGAGGTGGTGCGGCTCGGCCCGCCGCGGCGGGCGGAACGCCGCGTCGCCCGCGCCGAGCGTCGGCGACGACCCGCCGTCGTAGTCGAAGCGCAGCACCTCGCGCGCCCGCACGGCGCTCCCCACCGCGACCAGCACGGCCTGGTCCACGACCGGTCGCGCCTCGTCCCGCGAGGACCGCACCGCCGTGACCTCGAGCGCGTCGATCCGTCCACGCAGCCGCGCCGGCATGACCTGGCGGATCGTCGCGAGCGCCCGCTGCGCCGGCTCCTCGATCCCGCCCCCGTGAGCCGTGCGGAGGGCCACCGCGACCGCGACGGCCTGCTCGTCGTCGAACAGCAGCGGCGGGAGGTCTGCCCCCGCGTCGAGGCGGTACCCGCCGTCGGGCCCCTTGGTCGCGCGGACCGGGTAGCCGAGCTCGCGCAGCCGGTCGACGTCGCGCCGCACCGTGCGCGGGCTGACGCGCAGCCGCTCCGCCAGGGCCTCCCCGGGCCAGTCCCGACGGGCCTGGAGCAGGGAGAGCAGGGCGAGGAGGCGGGCCGAGGTCTCGAGCATGCCCCCAGCGTCGCACGAGGTAGCGGACAGAACCTGACCGCTACCCCGGCCAAGGTGGAGGTATCACCCACTCCTGGAGGACACCGTGATCCACACCCGCTCCCTCACGAAGGACTTCGTCGTGAGCCGTCACGAGACCGTGCACGCCGTGCGCGGCATCACGCTCGACATCGAGCCGGGCGAGCTCGTCGCCGTCCTGGGGCCCAACGGGGCCGGCAAGACCACGACCCTGCGCATGCTCACCACGCTCATCGCGCCCACCTCGGGCAGCGCGAGCGTCGCAGGGTACGACGTCGTCGCGCACCCCGCGCAGGTCCGTCACCACATCGGGTACGTCGGGCAGGGCAACGCCGCGGGCCACAACCAGCGGGCGGTCGACGAGCTCGTGACGCAGGGCGTCGTCCACGGGCTCGACCGCCGGGCCGCGCGCCGCCGCGCCGACGAGCTGTTCGAGGCCCTCGACCTGACCGCGCTGCGCACGCGCAAGGTCGCGGACCTCTCCGGTGGGCAGCGCCGCCGCCTCGACGTCGCGATGGGCCTGGTCCACGCGCCCTCGCTCCTGTTCCTCGACGAGCCCTCGACCGGGCTCGACCCCCACAACCGCGCCAACCTGTGGGAGCACGTCCTGCGCATGCGCGCCGACGCGCTCGCCTCGACGGGCGACCCCATGACGATCGTCCTGACGACGCACTACCTCGACGAGGCCGACACCATGGCCGAGCGCGTCGTCGTCGTCGACCACGGCGAGGTCATCGCGGACGACACCGCGGAAGCCCTCAAGACGAACCTCGCCGGGGACCGCGTGGTCCTCGAGACCGCCGCGCCCGACGACGGCGCCCGCCTCGCGCAGCTCGTCTCGCGCGCCGACGGGGTCCGGGAGGTCGGGACCGACGAGGCCGCGGCCGACGGCACCCGGGTCACCGCCCGCGCCGCGGACGGACCCGCGCTGCTCCCGGCCCTGCTGCGCGCGGCGGACCACGCGGGCATCGCCGTCGCGACGGCCCAGGTCCACCGCCCCACGCTCGACGACGTGTTCCTCGCGCTGACGGGACGCAGCCTGCGCGAGTCGGGCGCAGCAGACCGGACCAGCACGTCGGGCGTCACCCCCACCGCACGGACCACCGAGAGCCCGCTCTCCGGGAAGGACGCAGCATGAGCACCGTCGACACCACGACCGGCCCTGCGGCCACCCGGCGGGGCGGCGCCACGACCGGCCGGCCCGCCCCGCGTCCTCGCGGGCGCCTCGCGAACCTGGCCCGGGACACGACCATCGTCCTGGTCCGCGAGCTGCGGCCGCTGCTCCACGACCCGTTCTCGGTCGTGTTCGGCCTGGTCCAGCCGCTCGTGTTCCTCGCGCTGTTCGGACCCCTGCTCGTCGGCACGCTCAGCGGGCAGGACGGTGGCGCGGCCGGGACGCTCGGCGGCAGCGTCTGGCAGTGGTTCGTGCCGTCGATCCTCGTCATGACGACCCTGTTCGGCACGTCGACCACGGGCGCCAACCTGCAGCAGGAGCTCAACACCGGGGCCCACGAGCGCATGCTCGTCTCACCGCTGTCCCGGCCCTCGCTGCTCGTGGGGCGCGCGCTCAAGGAGATGGTGCCGATCGCGGCGCAGTCCGTCGTGGTCGTGCTCGTGATGCTGCCGTTCGGGTTCGAGCTCTACCCCGTCGGGGCGGTCCTCGGGCTGGTCATGCTCGCGGTCTTCGGCGTCGGCATCGGGTCGCTCAGCTACGCCCTGGCCCTCGCCGTGCGCAAGCAGGAGTGGATGTTCTGGCTCGTCCAGCAGACCCTGCTGTTCCCGCTCATGATCCTGTCCGGGATGCTGCTGCCGCTCGAGACCGGGCCGGGATGGATGCAGGCCGCGGCCCGCCTCAACCCCCTGACCTACCTGGTCGACGCCGAGCGCTCGCTCTTCGCCGGCGACCTGACCTCGTCGGCCGCCGCCTGGGGCTGGGTGGCCGCGGTGGTGACCGCCGCCGTCGGGCTCGCGGTGGGCATCCGGACCATGGTGCGCAGCACCGACTGAGGCCCACGACGACGAAGGGGTGGCCCGCCGACGGCGCGCCACCCCTTCAGCCGTGCGTCGGCCGGGTGCTCAGGCGTAGTGCTCGCGGAACGCGTCCGTGAGCGTCGGGCCCCCGTCGCCCAGACGCCACACGCTCCACCCGTCGGCCGTCGCCGTGCCCGACGCCGCGATCGCCGCAGCGTCCGGGTGGCGGAAGCGCGCGCCGTCGGTCAGCTCGATGAAGCCGTCCGGGTACAGGACCGCCTCGAAACGCTGCCCGCGCCGCGGGCGCGACCACACCAGCTGGACCGGGTTGCCGAACGACCGGGCGAGCGCGTGCAGGTCCGGGTCGTCGTCCGGGTCGTCGTCCGGGTCGAGGCCGAGCGCCGAGGCCGGCGGCGGCGGAGGTGACGGCACGAGGTCCCGGCCCAACGGGTCGATCGAGCTCAACGCGTCGACCACCGGGACGTTCACCGGCGGCTGGTAGGACAACGGGTCGTACGCAGGCGCCTCGGCCTCGTAGGACTCGCGCGTCAGGACCGACTCGCGCGTCCGGATCGACTCGCGCGTGCGGATCGACTCGCGCGTCAGGATCGAGGCGCGGCTCGGCGTGCGCGACGACAGGGCGTCCGCCGACGACGGGTAGCCACCCGCCGACTCGTCCACCGGGGGCGACGCGAACAGCGGGACGGGCGGGACCGTCGGCGGCTCGGGGGGCAGCGGCACCGAGAGGTCGTCGGGCAGGCCGTGGTCCGCGCCGAGCAGCGGCTCACGGATCGGCTCGAGCGGGCCCGTCACGTCCGCCGACCCCGCGGCGCTCCCGTACACCGTGGCCGACGTCTCCAGCTCCGAGCCCCGGCGGCGGTCCGAGCGCGAACGCTGCGTCACGATCGGCAGCTTGCCCGTGAGCGCACGCCCCACCGCGACCCCCTCGGCGAAGTCCGCCGTGCGCTGCGCCGAACGCGTCGGCTCGATCGCCGAACGCCGCGGGGCCGCGGCAGCCGCAGGTCGGGAGGTGCGCTCGGGCACCAGCGGCGAGACGTCGACGAACCGCCGCCCGTCCGCGCCGTGCATCACGCCGAGCTTGAGGACCGACACCGACGAGCCCGGCTGGCGCAGGAAGTCGAGGGCGTCGACGATCCCGTCCTCCGCGCTCGAGCAGATGACGATCAGGCGGGCCCCCGTCGCGCGGGACGTCGCCTGCGAACGGGTCAGCGGCACGTTGTCGTAGAACGTCGTGACGTCCTGCTGGAAGCGCGCCGCGCCACCCGAGTACCGCCCCGCGAGCTCGGCACGCGTGAGCTGCCCCGCGCGTCCCGCATGGTTCATGGCCCGGGTCAGCGTCTCCTCGGTCAGCTCCGAGACGACCTCGATCACGACCGGCAGCCCTGCGGCGTCGAGCGCCAGCAGGTGCGGCTCCTCGATCGACGCACCCTGCCGGACCGGGAAGATCTGCTCACCGAGCAGCCCGTCCAGGTGCCCGTCGACCACGCGCTGCGCGACCGTGCCGAACCCCCCACCCGCCGGCTGCGACGGGCGGACGAGAACTGGACGTTCGGCGTCCACCTCGAAGAGGGGCATCGTGGGTCTCCTGCGGCTCGGGAAGCGACCTCGAACGCTGCTCGGGACGGCGGCGTTGCCGCATAGCCTACGACGCCCGCGCAAGCGACTCGAACGTGGACGTTTCACCCACTGGACCGGTCGCGTCCAGGTCGTCTCAGTCCGTGGCCAGGCGCTCCTCGACGCGCTCGACCTTCCCCGTCAGCTCCCCCGTCCGACCTGGGCGGATGTCCGCCTTGAGCACCAACGAGACCCGGTGCCCGCCCGCGCCGACCGCCTCGGTCGCACGCTTGACGACGTCCATGACCTCGTCCCAGTCCCCCTCGATCTCCGTGAACATCGACGTGGTCCGGTTCGGCAGGCCCGACGCACGGACGATGCGGACCGCCTCGGCGACGGCGTCCGTGACGGACTCGCCGGCACCGAGCGGGGCGACGGAGAAAGCGAAGATGGCCATGAGGACATCATGCCGCGTCCGGTGGCCGGGGGCCTGGGACCCGCGGTCCCGGGGTTCCGGGGTCCCGGGTCCGGGGCGCCGCCCGCGGCTCGCCGCGCCGCGCGTCCCCCGCGGCACGTAGCGTGGGGCTCATGCGAATCGGAGCACACGTCGACCAGGCCGAGGCCGTCAACCAGGCACGAGCGATCGGCGCCGACCAGGTCCAGGTCTTCCTGGGCGACCCGCAGGGCTGGAAGGGCGCCGAGTTCACCTACCCGGGCGGGGCCGAGGCCCTGCGCGCGGACGCGGCGGCCGCGGACCTCGACGTCTACGTGCACGCGCCGTACGTCATCAACGTCGCGAGCACCAACAACCGCATCCGCATCCCGAGCCGCAAGTCGCTCCAGAAGATCGTCGACGGCGCAGCCGAGATCGGCGCCAAGGGCGTGATCGTGCACGGCGGCCACGTGACCGCGACCGACGACGTGGCGGTCGGCTACGACAACTGGCGCAAGGCGATCGACGCGCTCGACGCCAAGGTCCCCGTGCTCATCGAGAACACCGCAGGCGGAGCCAAGTCGATGGCCCGCACGATCGAGAGCATCGGGCGGCTGTGGGACGCGATCGGGGCTGCGGAGGGCGGCGACCAGGTCGGCTTCACGCTCGACACGTGCCACGCGTGGGCGGGTGGGATCGACCTGAGCACCGCCGCGGACCAGGTGCGCGCGGTGACGGGTCGGATCGACCTGGTGCACGCGAACGACAGCCGCGACACGTTCGACTCGGGGGCCGACCGGCACGCGCACTTCGGCGACGGGCTCATCCCGCCCGACGAGCTGGTCGCGGTCATCGCCTCGGCCGGGGCGCCCGTCATCTGCGAGACGCACGGTGACATGGGCCCGGACATCGCCTGGCTGCGCGCGCGCCTGGGCTGAGAGGCCCGACGGCGCAGCTCACCGCGGGCGTCCGGGTGCGGTGGGCGTCGGCCGAGCATGCGGAAGACGTCCGTCCTCGGGTCGAGGACGAACGCCCAGCGCATCCGGCGAGAGGTCAGCCCGTGTTCTGCAGGCCCGCCGCGACACCGTTGACCGTGAGCAGCAGCAGGTGCTGCAGTCCGTCCTTGTACTGCCCCTCGGCCCCCGAGCGCAGGCCGCGCAGCGCACGGAGCTGGAGCAGCGACAGCGCGTCGACGTACGGGCTGCGGAGCTGGACCGCACGTCCCAGGACGCGGCGCCCCGCCAGGGGCCACTCGCTCCCGGAGATCTTGAGGACCCACTCGCGCGTCAGTCGCAGCTCGTCGAGGATCTTCGCCGCGAGGTCGTCGCGGTCGCCCAGCGCGAGGTAGCGCTCCGCGATCCGCTCGTCGGCCTTGGCGAGGGACATCTCGACGTTGTCGATGAGCGTCGCGAACAGGGGCCAGTCGCGGTGCGCCTCGCGCAGCCGCTCGAGGTCGCCGAACTCCTGGAGCGAGGTGCCCAGGCCGTACCAGCCGGCCAGGTTGATGCGGGCCTGCGACCAGGAGAACACCCACGGGATGGCGCGCAGGTCCTCGAGCGACTCGACCGACAGGCCGCGGCGGGCCGGGCGCGAGCCGATCGGCAGGAGGCCGACCTCCTCGAGCGGCGTGACCTCGCTGAACCACTGCGGGAAGCCCTCGCTGCGGACCAGCGCGTGGAAGTGCTCGCGCGACGCCGAGTCCAGGGCGGCAGCCACGTCGGCGAAGCGCGCGGTCGCCTCGGCGTTGCGACGCTCGACCGACGGCGCGGACGCGAGCAGCGTCGCGGCAGCGACCTGCTCGATGTGCCGGGCCGCGATCGTCGCGTCGCCGTAGCGGGCCGTGATGACCTCGCCCTGCTCGGTCAGCTTGAAGCGGCCGTCGACCGAGCCCGGGGGCTGGGCGAGCACGGCACGGTTCGCGGGGCCGCCACCACGCCCGAGGGCCCCGCCACGGCCGTGGAACAGGGTCAGGTTGATGTCGTGGCGCTGCGCCCACTCGGCGATGCGGCTCTGCGCGGAGTGCAGCGCGAGGGTCGCGGACACCGGACCGACGTCCTTGGACGAGTCCGAGTAGCCGAGCATGACCTCGACCTTGCGGCCGTTCTCGGCGAGCCGACGCTGGACCTGGGGCAGCTCGAGCGAGGCCTCGAGGATCTCGACGCTCGCCTCGAGGTCCGCGAAGGTCTCGAACAGGGGGATCGCGTCGATGACGGGGGCGTCGTCGGCGCCCTCGAACGCGAGCTCGGCGAGCTGGTAGACAGCGGCCAGGTGCTCGGGCTTCTGCGTGAACGACACGATGTAGCGGCGCGCGGCACGCACGCCGTAGCGCTGCTGGATCGAGCCGATCGCACGGTAGGTGTCGAGGACCTCGCGCGTGCGGTCGGACAGCGTGCCGTGCACACCGTGCTCCGCGATCTCGGCGAGCGCGGCCTCGTGGACCTGCGAGTGCTGGCGGACCTCGAGCTCTGCCAGGTGGAACCCGAAGGTCTGCACCTGCCACACGAGCTGCTGCAGGTCGCCGTACGCGGCCCGGGGCGCGCCCGCGTCGATGAGCGAGTCCTGGACGACCCGGAGGTCGGCCTCGAGCTGCTCGGGCACCGCGTAGGCGAGGTCCGCGTCGCGCAGTCGCGTCGCGGTGATGCGGCGCGCGACGACGAGCATGACCGCGCGGTGCGGCTCGCCGGGGGACTCGGCCGCGGCCTCGGCCGTGATGGCCTCGGAGAGCTGGCGCTGCTTCTGCCACAGCGAGCGCAGGCCGTCGGACGCGGGCGTGCCCTGCTCGTCGAGCGTGAGCGTGCGCCCGATGCGCTGGGCGGCCTGCTCGAGGGCACGCAGGGCGTGGTCGGCCGCGATGGCCGCCGCCTGGCGCGTGGTCTCCGCGGTCACGTTGGGGTTGCCGTCGCGGTCGCCGCCGATCCAGGTGCCGAGGCGCACGAACGGTGCGGCCAGCGGTCGGTCGTGGCCGGCCTTGTCGGCCAGGAGCCAGTCGTCGAGGCGGCGGTAGACGGTCGGGAACACCGAGAAGAGGGTCGCGTCGAACACGCTCATCGCGGTGCGGACCTCGTCGAGCGGCGAGGGCTTCGCGGCGCGGATCGGGGACGTGCGCCACATGGCGTCGATCTCGGCGAGGAGCTTGCGCTCGTTCTCGGCGAGCGAGGCGCCACCGTAGGGCAGGGTGTCGCGCTCGGTGAGCAGCGCGGACAGGCGACGGATGGACGCGGACACGGCCCGTCGGCGGGCCTCGGTCGGGTGCGCCGTCAGGACCGGGCGGAACTCGAGCCGCTGGAGTCGCGCGAGCGCCTCGTCGTGGCCGACCTCGTCGGCGAGCTGCGTGAAGGCCTCGGGCAGCGTGTCGTCGACGACCGACGGGGCCAGCTCGGCCTCACGGTCGTGCAGGACGCGCACGCGGTGGTGCTCCTCGGCCAGGTTCGCCAGGTGGAAGTACACCGTGAAGGCGCGGGCCACCTGCTCGGCGCGCTCGTGGCTGAAGCTCTCGACGAGACGCTCCGCCTCCTCGAGCGCTGCGTCGGCGTGCTCGCCGTACGCGCGGATCGAGAGCTCGCGCAGCCGCTCGACGTCGTCGAGCAGCGCGGGATCCACCGACTCCGTCAGGACCGTGCCCAGGAGACGGCCGAGGAGGCGCACGTCGTCGCGCAACGGCGCCGGGACCTCGTGCCGTGCGCCCGTGCGGCCGTTGCCGTCGGTGGATGCGGGGGGAAGGTTGTCTGTCACGGGTCCGTAGCCTAGGCGCTCGGCGCCGCGGCGTGTCGAGGACGTCTGCCTGGTGGTCGGTCGCCGGGCCGTGGGCATGCTCGGGCTCGGGCCCGGGCAGCACGACGCCCGGGCGAGGAGTCCTCGCCCGGGCGTGCGACGCCGTCGGGCCGGAGCGGCGGCGGCGCTGCTGCCGCCCCGCTCGCCCGAGAGGGGTCAGTGCGTGAAAGCGCCCTGCCACACCGTGTCGAACGGTGCGTGCGAGCTCACGCGCGCCTCGATCGCCTCCGTGACGATCTGCTTCGCGGTGGCGACGGCACGCTCGACGTCGTTGCCCTTGGCGAGCTCGGCCGTGATCGCCGCGGCGAACGTGCAGCCCGCGCCGCTCACGCGCTCCTCGCCCACCTTGGGGACCGAGAAGACCGTGATCTCCTGGCCGTCGAACAGCACGTCGACCGCGTCCGGCCCGGGGAGCTCGACGCCACCCTTGACGACCACGAAGTCCGGACCCAGGGCGTGGATGCGCTCGGCGGCCTCCACCAGGTCGTCGACCGACTCGATCGTGTCCATGCCGGACAGGACCTTGGCCTCGAACACGTTCGGGGTGATGACGGTCGCGAACGGCAGGATCTTCTCGCGCAGCGCGGTGTCGGTGTCGAGGGCGGCACCCGGCTCCTGGCCCTTGCAGATGAGGACCGGGTCGAGGACCACGTGGTGCCAGCGCTTGCTCGCGAGCGACTCCGCGACCACGTCGATCGTCGCAGGCGTGCCGAGCATGCCGATCTTCACGACGTCGAGGTCGTAGGTGGCGTTCGCGGCCTCGAACTGGTCCGCGATGACCTGCGGCTCGACCGGGACGAACCGGTGGCCCCAGTCGTTCTTCGGGTCGAACGACACGATGCACGTCAGGGTCCCGACGCCGTAGACGCCCAGCTCCTGGAACGTCTTGAGGTCGGCCTGGATACCGGCTCCCCCGGTGGCTTCCGATCCGGCGATGACGTACGCGAGGTTGACCATGGTGCTGCCTGTGTCCTTCGAGGAAGAGTGGTGGGACCGGGCCTGGCCCCCGGGAAAGCCTACGCCGACCCCGCACCGGGCCCCACGAGCACGCCGTCACCTCCCGGGGCGCACCAGCTCCGCCTCGTACGCGAGGATCACGAGCTGGACCCGGTTCGTGAGCCCCACCTTGGTCAGCAGGGACCGCACGTGGCTCTTGACCGTCGCCTCGGAGAGGTACAGCTCCTCCCCGATCTCCTTGTTCGACAGCCCGCGCGCGACGGCCAGCAGCACCTCGAGCTCGCGCGGCGTCGCCAGCTCGAGGCCGGACCCGGCCCCGGGCGCGCTCGCGACGCCCGACCCCGCGTGCCAGTCCGAGAGCTCGACCCAGCGCTCGATGATCCTGCGCGTGACCCCGGGGTCGAGCAGGCTGTCGCCCGCCCGCACGCGGTGGACAGCGCTCACGAGCGACTCGGGGTCGGCGTCCTTGAGCAGGAACCCCGCGGCCCCGGCCCGCAGCGCGCCGTACACGTACTCGTCGTCGTCGAACGTCGTCAGGACGAGCGTGCGCACGCCCGCGAGCGCCGGGTCGGCGGAGATCCGGGCTGCGGCGTCGATCCCGTTGAGGTGGGGCATGCGCACGTCCATGAGGACGACGTCGGGCAGGAGGGCGCGGGCCATGCGGACGCCCTGGACGCCGTCGGCCGCCTCGCCCACGACCGTGATGTCGGGCTCGTTGTCGAGGATCATGCGCAGGCCCAGGCGGATGGTCGCCTGGTCGTCGACCACGACGACGCGCACGGGTTCGCTGAACGGCCGGCTCTCCGCGACGACGTGCAGGGGCACGGGGCCGCGCGGCCGTCCGGGTGGCGCGACGCCGTCCGGACGGGGGGACGGGACGGGGCCGTGGGTCATGGGGTCTCCCGGGGCAGGACGGCCTGGACGCGCCAGCCGCCGCTCTGGTCGGGTCCTGCGGACAGCGTGCCTCCGCAGGACAGGGCTCGTTCGCGCATGTTCAGCAGGCCGTTGCCGCCGTGCAGGTCGGGGTTGTCCGGCAGGGGTGGCCCGGGGTCGCGGACCGCGACGCGCACGTACCCGGGCGTCGCGACGATCTCGAGGCTCAGGCTCGGGGCCAGCGAGTGCAGCAGCACGTTGGTCAGGCCCTCCTGGGCGATGCGCACGACGGCGAGGCTCACCTCGGGCCGCAGGTCGCCCAGGTCGTCGGGCAGGTCGAGCTCGACGTCCCGCCCGGCCTCGGTCAGGCGGGCGGCCGCGGCCCGGACGTCGTCGAGCGCGGGGGCGGGGGCGAGCTCGAGCGCCTCCCCGGTCTCGCGACGCAGCACGTGCACGACCGATCGCATCGAGGTCAGCGCCTTCTTGCCCTCCTCGGCGATCCAGGTGACCGCCTCGGCCGGGGCCTGGGGCTGGTTGGGCGCGACGCGGTCCGCGGCCTGCGCCCGGACGACGATCGCGGACATGTGGTGCGCGACGACGTCGTGCAGCTCGCGGGCGATGCGCGTGCGCTCGGCGTGCACCGCCTGCTGGGCCAGGGCCCCCTGCAGGGCCGTGAGCTCCTCGTTGCGCTCGCGCAGGGTCTCGCCCGTCACGGCGATGCGCCGGACCATCCAGCCGAGCGCCACGGCCGCGAGCGCCAGGGCGACCGTCGTGAGGATCGCCGAGGGCGACGACATGCTCATGAGCTCCCAGTACCCGTACCAGTGCAGGCTGCTCATGTGCAGCGACCAGCCCGACAGGACGACACCGAGCGCCGCGAGCGGAGGGGGTACTGCGCCCTCGCGGGTCGCGCTGAAGCCCGCGACGAGGAGCGGGACGAGGTGGAACTGGTTGCTCAGGGCGTCGTCCTGGAAGAGCGGGTAGAACGCCGCGGTGACCCAGAACGCCCCACCGGGCGCGACCCTCCTCAGGGCCAGCGTCAGGACGAGCCAGACGCCGGTCCACCAGTACGACCGGATGTCCCGGGGCATCCAGTAGTCCCCCTGGTACATGAACCAGACTCCGCCGAACCAGACCAGCCCGACCGCGAGCGCGACGAGGACGTCCTGGGCCCACTCGGGCGCACGGCGGGAGGGCTGCACGCACCCACCGTAGCGAGGGCGGCCCCGTGGGCGAGTCCGCCCTGGGGCTGGTGCCCGACGGCGCCGCGTCCGCCCCGGGGACGAACCCACCCGGGCGGGGCGCGCCCTGCGGACCGGGCAGGTCCGCCCCGAGGAAGGATGCCCCGGCCGGGCTCGTGCGGCGAGGGTCGAGGCATGACCTTCGACTCCCCTCCCCTGCCGCCCCCTGCCCCCGGTCCGTGGGACGCGCACCCCGGCGGCCGTGCGCCGACGGGCACCGTGCCACCCTTCGACAGCCTGCTGGCCGCGCCCGACGGCCGCCCCCGCGCCGGGGGCGGCGCCCGGGACGCCGGGCGGGGGCGAGGGCCCGGGCGCGCCCGGGAGTCGGGCAGGGCACCGGGCCGCCCGGCACGGCGGCGCCGGACCCCCGCGGACCGCGTGTACGCCGCGGTCGTCGTGATCGGGCTCGTGGCCTGCGGGGTCTCGGCGTACGAGCTCACGACCGACTCCTCGTCGACGGACCCGAGCACGGGGACCGCGTCGGGCAGGGCGCCAGGAGCAGGGCCGGGCGCGGCCGTCGGCGAGGCCGCGGAGGGCCCCGCGGGCGAGGCTCCCGCGACCGGTCTCGACCTCGAGCTGCAGCGCCGGTTCGAGCAGGCGCGGGCGCTCGCGGCCGAGGACGGGGTCGAGCTGACCCTGGTCTCGGGGTGGCGGTCGGCCCAGGAGCAGGAGCAGGTCGTCGAGGACGTGGTCCGCAAGCGTGGCTCGCGCGAGGAGGCCAAGCGGTGGGTCCTGCCGCCCGAGGCCTCGGCGCACGTGGCGGGCACGGCGATCGACGTCGGGGCCACCGAGGGTGCGCTGTGGCTGGGTCAGCACGGCGAGGAGCTGGGGCTGTGCCGGACCTACGCGAACGAGATGTGGCACTTCGAGGCAGTGACCGAGCCCGGTGGGACGTGCCCCCCGATGCACGAGGACTCGCGCGTGGGCTGGGAGTGAGCAGGGTGCGGGGCGGTCAGGCGGGCCGCTCGGGCCCCGCGGGCCCAGCAGGCGTGACGGACCCAGCGGGCTCGGGCGCCGCGAGCATCTCCGGGGCGCTGCGCACCAGCAGCCACGCCGGCAGGATCGCGAGGCACAGCACGGGCAGCACGCCCACGTCCCCGACGACCGCGACCGCGACGAACAACGCGATCCACCCGTCGCGGCCCACGGCCAGGACCACGCCCAGGACCCCGCTCGCGACCGACAGACCGAGCGGCGCCCCCGGGAAGGCCGCGTTGACGGCCACCCCGGCCGCGACCCCGATGAACACCGCGGGGAAGATCCGCCCGCCCCGGAAGCCCGCGGCCGCCGCGACCACGAGCGCCACGAGCTTGACCGCGACGATCAGGACCAGGTTCGCCGTCGAGAGGTCGGCGCGCTGCTGGACCAGCTCGAACGACTGCTCGGACCCCTTGAACAGCGTGAGCGGACCGCCGATCGCGCCCAGGACTCCCAGGACCACGCCGCCGAGCGTGACGTACAGGACCGGGTTGCGCAGGCCGTGGAAGAACCGGTGCACGTGCGGGAACGCGATCACCCCCAGCAGGGCGACGCCCGCGGCCGCGGTCGCGACCGCGAGCGAGATCCCCACGTCGCCGATGTCCGGCACCCCGAGGTCGGGGACGTCCATCGAGCCGAACGGGCGCCCGAACGCATCCATGGTCATGGCCCCCGCCCCCGCCGACACGAGCGGGAGGAACAGCCGGTCGAACAGGGGCCCACCCCGGGGGAACCCCGCGACGACCCCCGTGAACACGAGCGCGGCCGCGACGGGCGTCCCGAACAGCGCGCCGATCGTCGCGGCCGCGGCCAGCATCACGACGAGGTCCGTGGGCACCCGGGGCCACAGGCGCGCGACCAGGGCCACGAGCAGCGCGGTGTTGATCGCGATGATCGGGTTCTCGGGCCCCAGGCTCACGCCGCCCGCCAGGCCCAGGACCGTGACCACCACGAGGCTCGGCAGGACCCGGAGCGGCAGCGGGGGCGCGATGAGCTCGGTCGTCGCGGAATCCCGGCCCCCGTGCCCCGGCACGAGCCACACGACCAGCCCCACGAGCAGGCCCGCCCCGGTCAGCATCCCGAAGATCCACCAGCGCGAGTCCGGGTCCACGCCCAGCGCCCCGGGCAGGTCCGACCACAGGGCGTCCTCCGCGGCGGCGGACAGCTGGTCCAGCCCGTAGAGCACGAGCGCCGAGACGATGCCGACGAGCACCGCCGGGACGCACAGCCTCAGCAGCGTGCCCAGGGCGGGGCCGTCCCGCGGGCCCACGCCACCGGGCACCGGGCGGGAGGAGGACGCGTCGTCGTCGCGCGCGGGCATGCGCCCAGCGTGGCACGCACGCGGTCGGTGCGCGCCCTGGGCCCAGGCGCACGCGGGTGGCCGGCGAGGAGGGCGCCCGGGCGGTCGCTGCACCCTCCGGCCCGACGGCGCAGCATCAGCCCCAGGGCTGACCCTTCCCCTCGCGGACCGCACCCTGAGGCGAGGGCGACTGCCGCCGTCGGGCCGATGTACCCGCCCGCTGCGCCTGGGAAGGTCGGGGCGTGACCCTCCGCACCGCGCACGCCTCGCGCGCCCGACGGCCCGCCTGGGCCGCCCCCTGGCCCGACGCGACCGCGCGCGCGACGGCCGCAGCGGCGGCCGACCGGCGCCGGGCCCGCGGCGTGACCTACGGGATCGTGCTCGCTCTCCTGCTCACCGCAGCGGTCCAGGTCGAGGTCTGGCCGCTCACCGCCTACCGGCTCTTCAGCGCCGTCCGGACCGACACCAGCACGGTCCTCGACCTCGTCGCCGAGACCGCCGACGGGGACGTCACGGTCCTCCCGGCCCACCCGGCGGAGCCCCTGACGACCACGGCCAGCCAGTACCGGACCCTCACGACCGCGCCGCCCGAGCGCCGCCACGCGATGGTCACGGCCTGGCTGGACCTCGCCGGGATCGACACCGCGACCGTGAGCACCGTCCGGCTCGACAGGACCGTGCGGACCCTGGAACCCGGCACGGACCGGTGGGTCGTGCGGTCGCGCGAGACCGTCCTCGAGGTGGTCCCGTGACCGCGACCACCGGTCCGCCGCTGCGCCGGGCCGCGCACGCCGTCGACCGGGCCCTGCTGGCCCCCGGGCCCGCCCACCGGCTGCTCGAGGTCCGTACGCTGCTCGCGCTCGTGATCGGGCTGCGCCTGGCCACGCGCGACTGGACCGCGATCGCCCTGCGCCCCGCCGTGCTCACCGACCACGTCAACGTCATGGGCTGGCTCGTCGTGCCCCCGCCCGCCTGGCTGCTCGTCACGGTGCAGGCCGCGGGTCTCGTGGGCGTCGTGCTCGCCGTCGGGCGGACCCGGGGACGAGCCGGCCTCGTGCTCGCCTGGTGCGCGTACACCGCGCTCGCGGCCCTGTGGGGCAGCTCCGGGAAGGTCATGCACTACGACGTCCTGACCGTCACGGTCGCGTTCGCGCTGCTCCTCGCCGCCGACCCGCCACGCGCCCGTACCGTCGAGCAGAGCACCCCGTGGGGGTGGCCCCCGCGCGCGGCGCTCGCGGCCCTCGCCACGGTGTACTTCCTGACCGGGGCGCAGAAGCTGCGGCACAGCGGCCTCGACTGGGCCCTCGGCGACAACATGTCGTGGGTCCTGCGCCAGGGCTGGGTCGGGTCGCCGTTCGGCCCGGGATGGGTCCAGGCCGTCGCCGACCACCCGTGGCTCCCGCAGGCGCTCGCGGGCGGGGCGCTCGCGCTCGAGCTCACGGCCCCCCTGTGGCTCGCGGTCCGCAGCACGCGGATCCCGTTCGTGCTCGCGGTCGCCGCGATGCACGGCAGCATCTGGGCGTTCCTCGGGCTGGACTACTCGGCGTGGGTCCTGACGGCCGCGGCCGTCGCCGTACCCATGGCGCTGCCGCCGGGACGCCGCCTGCTGGGCGGGCCGGGGTCGCGGGCTGCGGGCGGTCGGACGGGCAGTCGGACGGGCAGTCGGACGGACGACGACGAGGTGCGGCCGTCGGGGGTCCCGGTCTCCCGGTGACCACGACGGCCGCACCTCGCGCCGTAGGTCTCGGCGGTCGGGCACCCGGCCCCGGGGAGCCTCAGGCCGTACGGCGCAGCCGGGCGCCCAGGGCGTAGGCCCCGACGACCGCCGCCGCGGCGACGAGCACGACGTCCTTGAGCACGTACTGCCCGAGCAGCGTCATGCCGGACCCGAAGAGCTCGTCGAAGAACAGGGCGGTCGGGGCGAGGATCCCGACGAACGCGCCGGCCATGACCACGAGCCCCGCGCGCAGCCAGTACCCCGTGACGAGGGTGAGCCCGATGAAGCACTCGACGACCGCGGTGAGGACCACGGCGACCGTGCCGTGGACGAGGCCGAGGGTCAGGGTGTCGATGGTGCGCTCGGCCACGACCTCGGCCGGGCTGGCGCCGGGGAAGAACTTCAGGGCCCCGAAGCCCAGGAAGACCAGGCCGAGCGCGACCCGCAGAGCGGGCACGGACCAGCGGGTCAGGAAGCGTGCGAGGGCGTCGACGGCGTCGCTCACGGAGGTCGCGACGGAGCCGCGGCGGGAGAACGCCGGACCGTTGACGGAGAGGGTGGACATGGACGTGCCTTTCAGGTGGTGGTGGGTTGTCGGCGCCTCGTCGTCGGGCGCACACCCAGAGGGAGCCACCCCCGTCCTGACGTGATGCGGGCCACGCCGGCTTTCACCCGGGTGCGGCAGGCCACCACCCGCCGCACCCGGCGCCCGCTACCGGCCGAACATCTGCGCGAACGAGGGCACGCCGTCGAACATGCCCGTCGTGGTGCGCGGCTCGCGGGCCGCGACCGTGGTCGCGAGCTCCTTGGCCGCCCGGCGGATGCGCGCCGGGAGCGGGCCGGCGTCGTGCGTGCCGTCGCCCTCGGCGGCCCAGTCGTCCGTGGCCGCGAAGACCGACGTCGTCACGACGTCCGCGTGCAGGTACGTGAACAACGGGCGCATCGAGTACTCGACGGCCAGCGAGTGGCGCGACGTGCCGCCCGTCGCGCCCAGCAGCACGGGCATGCCGTGCAGCGAGTCCTTGTCGAGGATGTCGACGAACGACTTGAAGAGCCCCGAGTAGGTGGTCGTGAACAGCGGGGTGACCAGGACGAGCGCGTCGGCGCCCGTGACCTTCTCGATCACCTCGGCGAGGTCGCCGCTCGCGAAGCCCGTGAGCATCGCGTCGGTGATGGCGTGGGCGACGTCGCGCAGCTCGACCGTCGTGACCTCGGCGGGCACGCCCAGGTCGCCGAGCTCGGCCGCCGTGGCGGCGGAGAGACGGTCGGCGAGCAGGCGGGTCGAGGACGGCTGGCCGAGGCCTGCGGAGATCGCGACGATCTGGCGAGCGGTCATGAGGTGGTGCTCCTGGTTCGTGAGGGATTCTGCGGGTGTGCCGCACGACGGGCGGTCGTCGGCGTGGCCGGTGGTGCTGCGGGCCGGGCCGCCCCTGGCCACGGGGGCGGCCCGGCCGCTCGGGGGGTCCCCCGGGCGGGTGCTCGGTCAGAGACCGAACGCCGACCCCTTGCGGGGGGTGCCCTCGACGGCTTCGGCTGCCTGGATGTCGTCCTCCGCGGTCCTGCCCGTCCAGTGGTCCGCGGCCGCGACGACCTGCTCCGCGACCTTGCCCTCGGCGCGGGCCTTCGCGACGCGCTGGGCGTGGCTCGGCGGGTCGCTCGGGACGTGGGCGGGCCGCTTGGCCTCCATCTCCTTGCGGAGCACGGGGACGACCTCGCCGGCCAGCAGGTCGATCTGCTCCAGGACCGTCTTGAGGGGCAGGCCCGCGTGGTCCATGAGGAAGAGCTGGCGCTGGTAGTCGCCGACGTGCTCGCGCATGGCGCCGTAGCGGTCGATGACCTCCTGCGGGCTGCCCACGGTCAGCGGGGTCTGCGCGGAGAAGTCCTCGAGCGACGGGCCGTGCCCGTAGACGGGCGCGTTGTCGAAGTAGGGCCGGAACTCGCGGACGGCGTCCTGGGAGTTCTTGCGCATGAAGACCTGGCCGCCGAGCCCGACGATCGCCTGGTCGGCCTTGCCGTGACCGTAGTGCTCGAAGCGCTGGCGGTAGTACTGGACCATCTGCTTGGTGTGGCTCATGGGCCAGAAGATGTTGTTGTGGAAGAAGCCGTCACCGTAGTAGGCGGCCTGCTCGGCGATCTCCGGGGTCCGGATGGAGCCGTGCCACACGAAGGGCGCGACGCCGTCGAGCGGGCGCGGCGTGGCCGTGAAGCCCTGGAGGGGCGTGCGGTACTTGCCCTGCCAGTCCACGACCTCCTCCTCCCAGAGGCGGCGCAGCAGCGCGTAGTTCTCGATCGCGAGGTTGACGCCCTCGCGGATGTCCTTGCCGAACCACGGGTAGACGGGGCCGGTGTTGCCGCGGCCCATCATGAGGTCCATGCGGCCGTCGGAGATGACCTGGAGCATGGCGTAGTCCTCGGCGATCTTCACCGGGTCGTTCGTGGTGATGAGCGTCGTGGAGGTCGACAGGATGATGTTCTTCGTCTGCCCGGCGAGGTAGCCGAGCATGGTCGTGGGGGACGACGGGACGAACGGGGGGTTGTGGTGCTCACCCGTGGCGAACACGTCGAGGCCGGCCTCGTCCGCGTGCTTCGCGATGGTGAGCATGGACCGCACGCGCTCGGTGTCGTTGGGCGTGCGACCGGTGACGGGGTCGGTGGTGACGTCGCCGACGGTGAAGATTCCGAACTGCATGGGGGTTGCTCCCTCGTCCTACAAGTTGATGCATTTGCATGTACTTGGAGGAGAACCGAGAGGGTCCCGCGGTTATTCCCCGGCGGACGGGGTGGCGTGGGTCACGCGGTGCCCGACGGCGCGAAGGACCGTCACGCAGGGCGTGGCGCGTACATGACGACCGCGACCCCCGCGAGGCACAGCAGCGCCCCCGCCACGTCCCACCGGTCCGGGCGGAACCCGTCGACCGCCATGCCCCACAGCAGCGAGCCCGCGACGAACACGCCCCCGTACGCCGCGAGGATCCGCCCGAAGCTCGCGTCCGGCTGGAGCGTCGCGAAGAACCCGTACAGCCCGAGCGCGACGACCCCCGCCCCGATCCACACCCACCCCTTGTGCTCGCGGACCCCCTGCCAGATCAGCCACGCGCCGCCGATCTCGAAGAGTGCGGCCGCGCCGAACAGCAGGATCGAGCGCAGGACGGTCACGGTGGTCTCCTCGGGTCAGGGGCACGGGCGGGGGCACGAGCAGTGGCGACGCCGCAGCACCTACGCGAGCGCCGCGACCGCGAGCGCGCCCGCGACCACGGCCAGCGGCGCGAGCACGAGCCCCTGGCGCACGAGCGGCCACCAGCCGACGACCTCGCGGAAGCCCATCCAGTGCCGCGAGCACTGTATCCACCAGAGCACGGTCGCCACCGAGGCCCACGGCGTGACGAGCGGGCCGGCGTTCACGCCGACGAGCAGGGCCGCGAGCCGGGCGGGGTCCCCCGCCGCGGCGGGCTCGAGCGCGAGGTAGGCGGGCAGGTTGTTCACGACGTTGGCCGCGACGGCCCCCGCCCCGGCGACCTGGAGAAGGTCACCGGTCCCGGTGCCGGTGCCTGCGAAGCGCGCGAGCAGGTCGCCGAGCCCGTGGACCTGCCAGGCCTCGACGGCCACGAAGAGCGAGCCGATGACCAGGACGGTCCGCCACGGCACGAGCTCCCCGACGGGGGCCACGAGGTCGCGCCGCCGCACGAGGGTCGCCGTCAGCAGCACGAGCGCCCCGGCCACGGCGACGACGGCCACGGGCAGCCCGACGGCGAAGCACACCCCGAGCCCGACCGTCACCAGGGCGGCGAGCGGCAGGAGCACGACGTCGCGCTCCTGCGTCAGCGGCTACGCGTCGAACGTCCCGCGCAGGTCCCGGTGGTGGGCGACGAACAGGTAGCCCACGGTCACGGCGATCACCACGAGCGCGGGCAGCCACATGGTCGCGGCGTACGGGACACCCGGCTGGAGACCCGCGAGGCGGTGGGCCGCGAGCAGGTTCGTCAGGTTGGACACGGGCAGCAGCAGCGACGCGGTGTTGGCGAGGGCGAGGACGGTCAGCGCGAACGGCAAGGGCCGGGACCCGGTGCGGCGCGCGATGGTCAGGACGACGGGCGTGACCAGCACCGCCGTGGTGTCGAGCGACAGGACGACCGTGCAGGCGGTCGCGAGCAGCACCACGAGCCCCCACAGGCGCAGCCTGCTGCCCCGGGCGAGCCGCAGCGCCCAGGAGGCGGCGGCGTCGAACAGGCCGGCGGCCGCGCACATCTCCGCGACGACGGTGATCGCGACGAGGAACAGCAGGATCGGCCCGACGCGTCCCGCGAGCCCGCCTGCCGCGTCGAGCGGGAGCCACCCGGCGACCACGACGAGCACCGCGAGCACGACGGCGGCCGCCCACAGGGGCACCCGAACCCGACGACCTGGCACGCCGCCCCCTCCCCCGCTCGCAGCCCCCTCGTCCCTCGCCCGCGCGCACGGGCGTCCGCTACCCGACGAGCGGCTCGGCCACTATCGCACGCGCCGCCCGTCCGCCCCGGGCGTCGTGCACTGTCGCGCGGGGCCGTCAGCGGGCAGAGTCGGGGGTATGACGGACGGGACACGGTTGCTGGTGCTGGGCGGGACGGAGTTCGTGGGGCGGGCGGTGGTCGACGACGCCGTGGCCCGCGGCTGGGACGTCACGGTGTTCCACCGCGGCACGGGCGAGGCCGCGCACGGCGTGCGCGTGCGGCACGGCGACCGGACCGCCGTCGGGGGCCTGGACGCTCTCGCCGAGGGCGAGTGGGACGTCGCGGTCGACACGTGGTCGTGGGCACCGAGCGCGGTGCGCGACGCCGCGAACCTGCTCGACGACCGCGTGGGTCGCTACGTGTACGTCTCGAGCCGGTCGGTGTACACGTACCCCACCGGGGCCGGGGCCGACGAGGAGGCCCCCGTCGTGGAGGCCTCGCCCGACGACGGCGCCGACGTCGACTACGCGCGCGCCAAGCGCGGCGGCGAGCTCGCGGTCGAGACCGCGTTCGGGCACCGGGCCGTGCTCGCGCGGGCCGGTCTGGTCCTGGGGCCGCGGGAGAACGTCGGGCGCCTGCCCTGGTGGTTGCAGCGCATCGCCCGCGGCGGGCCCGTGCTCGCCCCCGGACCGAGCGCCCTGCCGCTGCAGTACGTGGACGCCCGCGACCTCGCGGCGTTCGTGCTGGACGCGACCGAGCAGGGGCTGAGCGGGCCCTTCAACGTCGTGAGCCCCAGCGGCCACGCCACCATGGGCGAGCTGCTCGACGCGTGCGTGGCCGCGACGGGATCGGACGCCGAGCTGCGCTGGACCGCGCCCGACGTGATCGAGGCCGCGGGCATCGCGCCGTGGACCGAGCTGCCCGTCTGGCTGCCGCCGGGCGAGCTCCACGACACGCTGCACCGCGGCGACGTGTCGCGCGCGGTCGGGGCGGGGCTGCGCAACCGGCCCGTCGAGGAGACGGTCGCGGACACGTGGGCGTGGCTGCAGACCCTGCCCGACGGCGCCGCCCCCCACCGCGCCGACCGCCCCCGGGTGGGGCTCGACCCGGAGAAGGAGGCGCGGGCGCTCGCGCTCTGACGGCTCCGACGCGGCGCCCCGAGGGGCGGGACTAGTTGCCGACGCCATGTTGGTATCCTTACCGACAAGGCGTCGGCAACCCGTGCCGGCCCGGAAGGAGCACCATGTTTCTCGCGTGGCGCGAGCTGTCGTTCGCGCGCTCACGATTCGCCCTGATGGGAGGTGTCGTCGCGCTCGTGTCCGTGCTCGTCGTCCTCCTGTCGGGCCTGTCCTCGGGACTCGTCAACGACGGCGTGTCCGGCCTCAAGAAGCTGCCCGTCGCGGCCTTCGCGTTCGGCGCGGACACCTCGGTCGACTCGGCGTTCTCCCGCAGCACGGTCGACCGCGAGCAGGCCGAGCGCTGGGCCGCCCGCGACGACGTCGCCGACGCGGCCCTGTTCGGCAACCAGCTCGTCAACGCCGAGGGCCCCGGCGGCGAGGCCGTCGACCTGGCGCTCTTCGGCGTCGAGCCGGGATCGTTCGTCGCGCCCTCCCCGACCGACCTGGCCGCCGGCGAGATCCTCGGGGACCCGTACGGGATCGTCGTCAGCGAGACGGTGGGCGACCTGGGCCTGGGCATCGGCGACACCGTGACGGTCGAACGGCTGGGCACCGAGCTGACGATCGTCGGCATGCTCGACGGGCAGCACACGTTCGGGCACGTCGACGTCGCCTACGTCCCCCTGACGACCTGGCAGGAGATCCACGCCGGCGCGACCGACGCCGCCGAGGTGCGGCCCGAGGCGTACGACGAGGCGACCGCCGTCGCGCTCGCCCCCGTCGACGGCACCGACCTCGACCTCGCGGCCGGCGACGCCGCCGCGGGCACCACGGCCGTCTCGCTCACCGAGTCCTTCGACGGGTCGCCGGGCTACGCGGCCGAGACGCTCACGCTCAACCTCATCCAGGTCTTCCTCTACGCGATCTCGGCCCTCGTCGTCGGCGCGTTCTTCACGGTCTGGACCATCCAGCGCAAGCACGAGATCGCCGTCGCCCGCGCCATGGGCGCCTCGACGTCCTACCTCGTGCGCGACGCCCTCGGCCAGGCGGCGGTGCTCCTCGTGGTGTCCACCGCGGTCGGCATGGGCGCCGGGATCGGCTTCGGCGCGCTGCTCACCTCGACCCCGATGCCCTTCGCCCTCGAGGCCGGACCCCTCGCGCTCGCCGCAGCGCTGCTCGTCGGGCTCGGCCTCGCGGGCGCCGCCGCCTCGGTCGGGCGCATCGCCCACGTCGACCCCCTCACGGCTCTCGGAGGCCACCGATGACGCACCCCACCCAGCAGCTCCCGGGTACGTCCGCGCCCACCGGCGCCGGACTCGTGCTCGACGACGTGTCCCTCACGCTCGGGGACGGCGACTCGACCGTCACCGCGCTCGACCACGTGCACCTCACGGTCGCCCCGGGAGAGCTGCTCGCCGTCCTGGGCCCGTCGGGGGCGGGCAAGTCGAGCCTCCTCGCGGTCGCCGGGGCGCTGACCCGGCCGAGCGAGGGGACGGTCCGCATCGACGGTGCCGACGTCTCGTCGCTCACCGGGGCACGCCAGGCCGCGCTGCGACGGGAGCGGATCG
Organism: Oerskovia douganii; assembly: GCF_015142735.1. Taxonomy (GTDB): domain Bacteria; phylum Actinomycetota; class Actinomycetes; order Actinomycetales; family Cellulomonadaceae; genus Oerskovia; species Oerskovia douganii. The sequence continues at coordinate 23,435 of NZ_JACSPN010000007.1, forward strand.
GTTTCGTGTTCCAGTCCGGCAACCTCCTGCCCGCGCTGACCGCCCTGGACCAGCTCCGGTTCGCGCTCCACGTCGCGGGCGGCGAGGGCCGGGGGCGCGACCCCCTGACCCTGCTCGAGCAGGTGGGCATGGACCACAAGGCCGACCGACGACCGCACGAGCTGTCCGGGGGAGAGCGCCAGCGCGTGGGGATCGCACGCGCCCTGGTCACGGCCCCCGCGCTGCTCCTCGTCGACGAGCCCACGGCGGCTCTCGACCGTGCGCGCAGCCACGAGGTGGTCCGGCTGCTCGCCGCCGAGACCCACGAGCACGGCGTCGCGACCGTCATGGTGACCCACGACCACGACGTGCTCGACCACTGCGACCGCGTCGTCCACATGGAGGATGGGAGACTGAGCGTTTGACCCACGTCTCCCTGCCCCGGGCGGGGCAGGGAGACCGTCCGGAGGAGAGCCGTGCCCCGCATCAGCGCCCCGACCGTCGCCGAGCACCGCGCGGCGCAGATGCGAGTGCTCCTCGACGCCGCACGATCGCTCCTGGCGGAGACGGGCCGACCGCCCACGTTCGCGGCGCTCGCCGAGCGCGCGGGCCTGGCCCGCCCCAGCCTCTACCAGTACTTCCGGTCGGCGGACGACCTGCTGCTCGCCCTGGTCGAGGACGTCTTCCCCCGGTGGTCGGCCACGGTCGCACGGGCCATGGACGCGGCCCCGGACGACCGCGGCCGTGTCGTCGCCTACCTCCGGGCGAACCTCGAGCTCGTCGCCCAGGGTGAGCACGCCCTCGCGACGGCCCTCGCGAACGTCGGTCCGCCGAGCGCCGTGATGGAAGGCTCGCGCGCCATGCACGACGAGCTCGTGCGTCCCCTGGGTGACGCGCTGCAGGCGCTCGGGGCCCGGGACGCCGCCCGCTCGGCGGAGCTCGTCAACGCGGTGGTGAACTCCGCCTCACGCATGATCGAGTCCGGAGCCCCCCTCGACGACGTGTGGAGCAGCGTCGAGGAGCTCGTCGGACCGTTCCTCGACCGGCTGGTCGACGACGACCGCGGGGACGCTCACGGCCGCAGGTAGTCGAAGATGAGCGTCGTGCTCGTGCCCGCGACCTCGGGGCGCACGCTGAGCGTGCTCGCGACCAGGTCACGCAGCGCGGTCGAGTCGCGCACCGCGACGTGCACCATGAAGTCCCGGTCGCCCGTCACGAAGTAGATGCCCTCGACGTTGGGCAGCCCGGCGAGGTAGTCACGGAAGGTCGTGAGACCCGACCGGGCGTGCGAGTGCAGACGGACCGCGATGAGCGCCTGGAGGCTCCGGCCCATGGCCGCCGGGTCGATCTCCGTGCGGAACCCCTGGATGACGCCGCGCTCCTGGAGCGAGCGGACACGTGCGTGGCACGTCGAGGGCGCGATCCCGACGGCCTCCGCGACGGCCTTGTTCGTGGCCCGCGCGTCGGCGTCGAGGACGGCGAGGATGCGGCGGTCGGTCTCGTCGAGCACGGCCGCCTGGACCTGCGTCGACCCGGCCCGAAGATCGTTCGGCATGGTCGCCCGCTCTCGTCGTCCGGAAGAAGATCGTTCGGCAGAACGCCTCTGTCCCGAAGAACCCGTCTGCCTGCTTGAACCCTACCGAAGATCCCTTCACCATGGTGCTGAGGCGCAACCCGTCTCCCACGACCCGGCCTCAGCATCCTCGAGGCCGGGTCGACAACGTCTCAGGGCAAAGGAGCCCCGAATGACCACGTCACGCACCACCCCACGCTCCCCCCGCACGGCGGTCGTCGTCGGCGCCGGCATGGTGGGCCTCGCGACCGCCTGGCACCTGCAGCGCCGCGGCGTCGAGGTCACGGTCCTCGACCGCGAGGGCGTCGCCGCCGGCTCGTCCTGGGGCAACGCCGGCTGGCTCACGCCCGGCATGGCCATGCCCCTCGCGGACCCCACGCTCTGGACCTACGCCCCCAAGGCGCTGCTCGACCCGGCCGCTCCCCTGCACGTCCCGGCGCGGCTCGACCCCCGCCTGTGGTCCTTCCTCGCCCGGTTCGCGACGCACGCGACCCAGCGCGCGTGGGACCGCGCCATGGCAGCGCTCACCCCGATCGACCGGCTCGCGCTCGACGCGTTCGACGAGCTCGCCGCGCACGGCGTCGCCGCCCGCACGACGCCCGGCCCGTTCATGATCGGGTTCGAGCACGAGAAGCAGGCCGCGCCGTTCCTCCACGAGATCGCCCAGGTCGAGGCCGCGGGGCAGGTGGTCCCGCTGCGCCGCATCGACCGGCCCGACGGCGCCGCTCCCCTCCCCGGTCCGACGCACCCGGACGCGGGCCGAGCGCCCGGGGCGAGCGACGCCGTCGGGCGTCCTGCGCAGCTCACCGACCGCGTGCGCGCGGTCTACGCCCTGGAAGGCCAGCGGTTCATCGAGCCCGGGCCGTACGTCGGTGCGCTGGGCGACGCGGTCCGTGCGCGCGGCGGGCGCATCGTGACCGGCGCGACCGTCACCGGGCTGCGCGCCCAGGAAGGGCGCGGCGTCCAGGTCCTCGTGGACGGGCAGGACCCCGTGGTCGCGGACGTCGCGGTCCTCGCGACCGGCGCGTGGCTGCCCGGGCTCGCGGAGCCGCTCGGTGTGCGCACGCTCGTGCAGGCCGGGCGCGGCTACTCGTTCACGGTCAAGACCGACCTGCCCGTCGAGCAACCGATCTACCTGCCGTCGCGTCGCGTCGCGTGCACGCCGTACCAGGGGCGGTTCCGCATCGCGGGGACCATGGAGTTCCGCGGTCCCGACGAGCCGTTCCAGCCGCGGCGCATCGACGCGATCCTCGCCTCCGTGCGCGACCTGTTCCAGGGCGTCGACCTCGACGACCGGCACGACGAGTGGGTGGGGTCCCGGCCCGTGACCCCCGACGGGCTGCCGCTCGTCGGCGCCACGCGTGCACCCGGCGTCTACGTCGCAGGCGGGCACGGCATGTGGGGCATGGTCCTCGGGCCCGCGACGGGCAGGTTGCTCGCCGAGCAGATCGTGACGGGGACGGTGCCGCAGGAGATCAGGGCGTTCGACCCGCTGCGGTGAGCGGCCCGCCGGGCCGGAGCGACGCGCGGACCGGCGGGCGTCGAGCGTGCCGCTCGGGTCGTCACGGGCGGCTGACGACGACCCGCGCCGCACGCTCGACGCATCGGGGCGGATCTGGGACCCTCGTCCCATGGGGGACCCCGCGATGACGCCGACGACGCTGCAGCACGACCTGTCCGACCATCTGCCGGTCCCCCCGGTCGTCCCACCGCTCGGGCCGTACGCGAGCTGGGGGCGCCGGGTCGTGGCCACGTTCCTCGACGGGGCGCTCCTGACCGGGGTCACGTTCCTCGCGGTCGGCCCGATCACGCCACCTGCGGTGCTGCCGTTCTACACCCCGGTCGGGAACATCCCCCTGGCCTCGGCCGACGGGACCACCTGGCAGGACAGCCCCTGGATCGTCGGCACGGTCGTCGCGCTCGTCCTGCTCCAGGCGTACGCCGGCGCCACGCCGGGCAAGCGGGCCGTGGGCATCATCGTGGTCGACCGCAGGACCGGCCGCCCGGTCGGCCTCCTGACCACGGTCCTGCGCTGGCTCGCGCACTTCCTCGACGCGATCCTCTGCATCGGCTACCTCCGCCCGCTCTGGGACAAGGAGCACCGCACGTTCGCCGACGGCCTGCTGTCGACCGTCGTGAGGTCGACCCGTCCACTGCCCAGGTCGCTGCGGACCTCGGCACCGTGGTCACCGGACGGGCGGGAGGCGTCGGAGGCCCGGAGCTCCCGGAAGGTACCGAGCGCCCACGGCACGCCGCCCACGGCCGCCTGGTGGGACCGCTCGCCCGGACGCGCCCGGGCGGTCACCGCGACGGCGACGGTCCTGTGCCTCGGCGGCGTGGCGCTGTCGTTCACGAACTCGTTCCAGATGCTGCCCCTCACGACCTCCTCGACCTGCACCGTCACACGTTCGGCCCCGAGCTCGGAGGGGCTGACCGGGTTCGGCGCCACGTTGAGCGTGTGGGGCCAGGGGCAGGACACCCGCCTGGGCATCACGCGGGCCGCCCCGCCGAACCCGGGATCCTCGTCCATCGAGGTGGACCTGGCAGGGGCCAGCCACGGGTACGTCTCGATCGACGCGAGCGTGCTGCGCGCCGACGGGACGACGGCTTGGTCGGCCACGGAGGCCCTCGGCGCACTGTCCATGGCAGATCCGCTCCCCTCGCAGGCCGCGGTGCTGAGCCTCTCCGACGGAGTCCCTGCCGACCTCGGCCCCGGGTGGACGTGGGAGGTCCGGCTGCTCGTGGACGACGTGATCGTCGAGACGTGCACGGGTGAGGGCCCCGTCCTGGGCTGAACCGGTCCGCCCAGGCCGCCCCGGCCGACGCCCGCCGACGCCGACCCTGCCGTACCGTGCCGTCCCCGCCGTCACGTCTCGCCGGGCCGACCCCGCGGGGCTGACCTACCGTGTGAGGCATGAGCCCCCGGAAGGCAGGGCTGGTCCTGCTGCTCGTCGCGCCCATGGTCGCGCTGATGCTGTCACCGTGGAAGCACGACGGCACGCTCGTCTACCTCGGCATGCTGCCCGCAGGCGTCGGGCTGCTCGTGGGGCGCAACGCTGCGCTCGTCGCGGGGCCGCTCACGGCCCTGTGCATGGCGATCGGCGTCTCGCTGAGCGACTGGCCGCTCGTCGGGGCCGTCTTCATGACGGTGCTGGGCGCGTGCGTGGGCTTCTCCGCGGTCCGGGGCTGGCACGGGATCGGCGGCTTCGTGGGGCCCCAGACGGCGTTCGCGCTCATCGGCGGTCCGCTCGTCGCGCTCCCCTCGGGCACCGTGAGCCCCTCGACGTCGCTGGGTGCCCTCGCGGCGATGGCCGGCTGGGTCGCGTTCGGCGGCCTGTGGACGGCCATGGTCGGTGGGGCCCTGACGAGCGGTATGCGCCTGCCGGGTCCCCGTCCCGTTCCCGAGCGGGCCGCGACCTACTTCGGGCTCGCGCTCGCGACCCTGGCGGGCGTCGCGACCTATGTCGCGATGGGATGGGTCGGCTCGCCCAACGCGTGGTGGCTGCTGCTCACGCTGTTCGTGGTCGTCCAGCCGTACTTCGCGGCGACGCTCTCGCGGACCGTTGCCCGGGTCGGCGGCACGCTCGCGGGCGCGGTGCTCGCGGGCCTGGTGGCCCATCTGCTCAGCGGCTCCCCGGGCGTCCTGTCGGTCGTGGCGCTCGTCCTGACGGGGGCCGCTGCGTGGGCGTACCTCAAGCAGCCGTACTGGGTCTTCACGCTCTTCCTCACCCCCGCGGTGATCCTGCAGACGTCGGGGGGTGAGGACGTCGTGCTCGCCGCCGACCTCGAGCGTGCCCTGTTCACGGTGGCCGCCGCGCTCGTCGCGGTCGCGGTCCTCGCGGTCGGGCACCGTGTCCTCGTGTCCCGCGACCGCGCCGTTCCCTGAGCCCCGGCGCCGGGAGGCAGCGCGTGCCACGATGTCCGTCATGACTCCTGCGCCCCGGTACGTCGACGTGGTCGACGAGGCCGAGTTCCCGCTGCTGGGCGGCGACGTCTCGGACGGCCTGGTCCGCCGGGGCAGCACGGTGCGCCGCCCGCGCGGCGCGCACAGTCCTGCGGTCGAGGCCTACCTCCTGCACCTCGAACGGGTCGGCTTCCCCCGAGCGCCGCGCTTCCTCGGGGTCGACGGCGCGGGGCGGGAGGTCGTGTCGTTCGTCGAGGGCGAGTGGGGCGGTCGGCCGCCGTCGCCCTGGGCGCTCGGCGAGGACGTGCTCGTCCAGCTGGGCGAGTGGCAGCGCGCGCTGCACGACGCGTCGGCGACCGTCGCCCTGCCCGACGGCGTCGCGTGGCCCGAGCGCGTCCAGTTCCCGGGGGTGCGCGACGTGTTCGAGGAGCCCGACGTCGTCGGGCACAACGACGTGACCGTCGAGAACTCGGTCTTCTCCCGGGCCGCGGACGGGCGGCGGGAGCTCGCCGCGGTCATCGACTTCGACCTGGCGGGACCCACGACCCGGCTGCTCGACGTCGCGACGACCGCGCTCCACTGGGCCCCGATCGGCCCGCCGGGCACCCGGGACGCGGGCATGTCGTCGCTCGGTGCGCCGCGTCGCACGCGCGTCCTCACCGAGGCCTACGGGTTCGACCAGGCCGAGCGGCTCGCGCTGCTCGACACCCTCACCGCCCGGTTCGCCCGGAGCTGGCACGCGATGCGGCACAACGCCGCCACGCGTGGCGGCGGGTGGCAGCGCATGTGGGACGGCGGCGTGGGCGACCGGATCCGGGCGAACGAGGCGTGGTTCGCGGCGGAGCGGGGAGCGTTCGCCCGCGAGCTGGGCTGAGCCCGGGCCCGACGCCGCCGCTCACCCCGGCAGCGCGACGTCCGGTCCGGCCAGCACCAGGAGGGCCGCGCACACCGCCGCGACGGCCATGCTGAGCGCGAAGGGCGCCCGGCTCGTGGTCCGTCGCACCGCGACGACGCCTGCGGAGACCGCGAGCGCCACCGCGACCGCCCCACCGACCCAGCCCGCGACGGTCGGCGGACCGGGCGGCCCGAGCACCACGACGCCGACCGCCGCGACGAGCACGGTCGGTGCGAGCACGCTCGCACGCGTCCGGCCCAGGCGGTGCGGCAGCCCCCGGACCCCGGTGGCGCGGTCGTCCTCGAGGTCGGGCAGGGTGTTCGCGACGTGCGCCCCGACGCCCAGCAGCGCGGTCGCGGCCATGGCCCAGGGTGCGGCGACGCGGTCGCCGGGAGCGGCGAGCACCACGAACAGCGGCAGGAGCCCGAACGACACCGCGTACGGCGCCCAGGACCACGCGGTCGACTTGAGCCACGCGTTGTAGGTCCACGCGCTCGCGACGGCCGCGAGGTGCACCAGCCCGGCCACGAGCCCGGTCGCGAGCGACAGCACCACGCACACCGCGGCGGCGACGAGCGCGGCGGCGTGCACCTGACGGGTCGAGACGAGGCCCGCGACGACGGGCTTGTCCGCGCGCTGCACCGCGACGTCGCGTCGGGCGTCGAGCCAGTCGTTGGACCACCCGACCGAGAGCTGCCCGGACAAGACCGCGGCGGTGACGAGCGCCGTCGGGCCGGGGCCCGAGCCCACGCCCGCCGCGAAGAAGCCCGCGAGGACCGTGACCACGACCGTGGGGCCCGCGTGGCTCGCGAGCGCGAGCCCGCGCAGCGTCGTCGCCGCCGCCGTCGCTCGCGGCGTCACCTCGTCATCCCCGGGCCTCCACCCGTCCGACGCTAGCAACGCGCGGGCCGCGCGTCCCCGTGGCACGATGCCAGAATGTCGCGGCTGCTCGCGGTCGGACCGGCACTGCCGGGCCTCGCGCACCCCCAGAGCGAGATCACGGAGACGATCGGGCCCCTGCTGACCCGGGCGCCCGGCACCCGCGCTGTCCTGCGCAGGCTGCACGGGGCGAGCGGCGTCCGGACCCGGCACACCGCCCTGGACCTCGACGAGTACGCGGGGCTCACGTCGTTCGGCGTCGCGAACGACCACTTCATCCGCGTCGGCACGGACCTCGCGGAGGAGGCGTGCCGGACCGCGCTCGACGCCGCAGGGGTGGCCCCGGGCGAGGTCGACTTCCTGCTCTTCACGTCCGTGACCGGGATCGCGGCCCCCTCGATCGACGCGCAGCTGGTGACGCGGCTCGGGCTGCGGACGGACGTCAAGCGGCTGCCGTCGTTCGGGCTGGGCTGCGTCGCGGGCGCCGCGGGGATCGCGCGCGTGCACGACTACCTGGCGGGGCACCCGCAGGACGTCGCCCTGCTGGTGTCGGTCGAGCTGTGCTCCCTCACCCTGCAGCAGGGCGACGACTCCGTGGCGAACCTCGTCGCGACCGGGTTGTTCGGGGACGGCGCGGCGGCCGTGGTCATGGTCGGGGACACGCACCCGGCGGGTCCTGCGCACGGCGCCGCGACCCGCGGGGTCGAGGTGCTCGACACGCGCAGCCGTCTCTACCCCGAGACGGCCGAGCACCTGGGCTGGTCGATCCGCGACAGCGGGTTCGGGATCGTGCTGTCCGCGGGGCTGCCGGAGGTCATCGCGGCGCACCTCGCGGGCGACGTGAAGTCGCTGCTCGCCGAGCACGACCTGGCGGCCGAGGACGTCGGGACGTGGGTCGTGCACGCGGGCGGCCCGCGCATCCTCGACGTGGTGCGCGACTCGCTGGGCCTCGACGAGGCCGAGCTGAGGTTCAGCCGGGAGTCGCTCGCCGCCGTCGGGAACCTGTCGTCGTCCTCGGTGCTCCACGTGCTCGCCGCGACGCTCGCAGCCCGGGAGGCGGCCGGAAGCCCTCCCCCCGGTCACGCTCGGCCGCGGCACGGCGTCCTCATGGCGTTCGGGCCGGGCGTGAGCGCCGAGCTTGTCCTGCTGCGCCTCCCCGGTCCCCAGGAGGGCTGATGCTCGTCTTCTTCTACGTCGTGGTCGGGGCGACCGCGCTCGAACGGCTCGCGGAGCTCGTGGTCTCGGCCCGCAACGCGAGGTGGTCGTTCGCACGCGGCGGCATCGAGACGGGGCGCGGCCACTTCCCCGCGATGGTCGCGCTGCACACGGGCCTGCTGGTCGCGTGCGTGGTCGAGGTCAACGTCGCCGACCGGCCGTTCGTCCCCTGGGTCGGGTGGCCCGCGTTCGTGCTCGTGGTCGCGAGCCAGGCTCTGCGCTGGTGGTGCATCGCGTCGCTCGGGCCACGGTGGAACACGCGCGTGATCGTGGTCCCCGGGCTGCCGTGGGTGGACCGCGGCCCGTACCGCTGGATCGCGCGGCACCCGGGGCAGCGCTGGTTCCGCCACCCCAACTACGTGGCCGTGGTCGTCGAGGGCTTCGCGCTGCCCCTCGTCCACTCGTGCTGGACCACGGCACTCGTGTTCACGGTGCTCAACGCGGTGCTGCTGCTGAGGTTCCGGCTCCCGGCCGAGGAGCGCGCGCTCGACGCTCTCCCCCGCGTGCGGGCCGGTGTCGGCGCGACGGGTCGGGCAGGCGCTCCCCCGGCGGGCACCCAGCCGTGACGGACACCGACGTCCTGGTCGCGGGGGGCGGGCCGGTCGGGCTCGCCGTGGCGATCGAGGCGCGGCTCGCGGGCCTCGACGTCGTCGTGGTCGAACCGCGCACAGGCCCTGTGGACAAGGCGTGCGGCGAGGGCCTCATGCCCGGCGCGCTGCGGGCGCTGCACGCGCTCGACGTCGACCCCGCGGGCCACGTCCTGCGCGGCATCAGCTACCGGGACCCGCACCGCCACGCCGACCACCTCTTCGCGACCGGGCCGGGCCGGGGCGTCCGGCGGACCACGCTGCACGCCGCGCTCGCCGAGCGTGCCGCCGCGCTGGGCGCCGTGACGGTGCAGGGCCGGGTCGAGCACGTCGAGCAGACGGCGGACTCCGTGACGGCCGCCGGGATCAGCGCGCGCTGGCTCCTGGGCTGCGACGGCCTGCACTCGACCGTGCGCCGCCTCGCCGGGCTGGAGGTCGGGGCCGACGCGCTCGCGCACGAGTCGCTCCTCGCGCGCAGCGGCCACGACGTGCTCGGAGGAGGGCCCCGGGCCCCCGGGACCGGGCCGGGCGACGACCACGCCGAGACGGCGGGGAGCGCGGACGGGGCCGCACCGCGGGCCGCACGCATCCCCACCGAGCTCGGCGGCACGGCCCCTCCCCTGCGCACGACGCCCGACCCGCGCCGCCGCTTCGGCCTCCGCCGCCACTTCCGCGTCCCCGCCTGGACCGACCTGGTCGAGGTCCACTGGGGAGAGCACGTCGAGGCGTACGTGACGCCCGTGGCGCCCGACGTCGTCGGGATCGCGATGCTCGGCCCCACCGGGACGCACTTCGACGAGGCCCTCGACGGGTTCCCCGCGCTGGTCTCCCGGCTGGGGGACGCCGAGCCGCTGGGCCCGGTCCGTGGAGCGGGCCCCCTCCGGCAACGCTCCCGACGGCGCAGCACCGGGCGGGTGCGCCTCGTCGGGGACGCGTCGGGGTACGTGGACGCCCTCACGGGCGAAGGGCTGCGCGTGGGGCTCGCGCAGGCGAGCGCCGCCGTCGGGCACCTGGACGACGCCGAGGCCTACGAGCGCGCCTGGCGCCACGCGACCCGCGACTACCGCGTCCTGACCACGGGGCTCGTCGCCTGGGCGACGTCGCCCGCACGACGGGCGATCGTGCCGCTCGCGGCACACGCCCCCGTGCTCTACGGCGCCGTCGTGGAGCGGCTCGCACGCTGACCCGGGCGCGAAACCGGGGGTGCACGAAACGTATCCTTGGAAGGTCACCAGGGGCTACGATCAGCCCGGCGGCGCGAGCCCCTGCCTGCGCCGCCACCTCAGCGAGACGACGCCCCTGCCCGGCCCCCCGGTCGGCAGGGGCGTTTGCGACGTCAGTGCTCTACCTGTGAAAGCGAGGACCGCGATGCCGCACCGCCGATGGAAGGAACAGCGCTTGTGCCCCCAGTGCCAGGACGTGGTCCTGGTCGAGATGCGATTCGTCGCGCTCCCCTCGGCCCCGGGTGAGGACGCGGCCATGGAAGCCGTCGGCGTCGACGACGCCGGGCACGAGTTCCACTGACCCGACGTCGGCCCGTCAGGCGCGCGGGCGGGCCGACCCCGCCGACGCGGCGTCGCCCGACGGACCGCCCGGGACGCGCGGCTCCTTGAGCTCGACGAAGATCGCGTGGGTGGCCGTCGACCCCGTGTTCTCCCCGACGTGCACCTGGTCGGGCAGCCAGCGGGTCTCTCCCGGCTCCAGGGCCACCTCCATGACGCGGTCGCCCGACGAGATGCGCCGCTCGAAACCGCTCAGCGTGTACATGACGCTGTCCGGGTGGTGGTGCGGATGCGTCCGCGTCCCCGGCACGTCCCGGTACTCCAGCACCCGGACCCTGTCGTTCTCGAAGATCACGCCGTAGTGGTCGGGATCGGTGACCGTCGGGTCGTCCTCTGCCTGTCCCATGCTCGCCTCGGAACGTCGGGGCCCGGCGTCGACGACGGGCACGTCCCTCGAGCATCCCACCGTGGCCCCGGCACGCACCTCGGGGCGGGGCCGGCCTACGAGATCCCGCGGTCCCGGGCCCAGCGCAGGATGTCGTCGCGGGTCGAGACCCCGACCTTGCGATAGATGCTGCGCAGCTGGGACTTGACCGTGTTCCGGGAGACGAACAGGATCGCGGCGAGCTGCTCCAGCGTCATGTCCTCAGTGAGGTGCGAGAGCACCACGAGCTCGCGGCGGGAGAGCACGACCTCCTGCGTCGCGTCGCCGGTCGTCGAGGGCTGCGCGGACGTTCGCTGGGTGATGGACATCGTTCCTCCGTCCGTGGTCGCCGCACGTCGCCCACGTTTGTGATCCGTCTTCTGGTTCCTACAAGAAGAGACCGCGTGGGAACGGATCCATGACGCGAGTTCGGCGCACAGGCTGTGACGAGCACCACAGGGACGGGAGGCGGGTCACCCCGTGACGCGCAACCCCCGCACGACCGCGACCAGGCTCCCCGCGCAGAGCACCCCGACCACGGCGAGCAGGAGCGTGTACCCGGCGAGCGCCGTGGCCCCGGCCAGGACGACGGGCAGCAGGAAGCCCACGTACGACAGGCTGTAGTAGACGCCCGTGAGCCCCGCGAGGTCGGTGGGGGTCGCGATGGCCTGCACCTCGATCAGCCCCGCGACCACGCAGATCCCGTACGCGGCGCCGAGCGTCACCGCGGCGACGCCGCCCAGGACCGGCGACAGGACCGTCGCGTTGGTCGCGCCCAGCACCACCCCGAGCAGCATCAGCGTCATCCCCACCACGAGCGCGCGCCCGCGCGTGACCTGGTCGATCCGCGCGACGAACGGCTGCACCGCCGCCCCCGTGCCCAGCGTGAGGACCGTGAGCAGGGTCGCGTAGGCCAGCGACAGGTCGCCGGTCCGCTCCGTGACGAGCTGGGGCATGACCGCGTAGGCGATGCCGGCCGCCCCGAAGACCCACGGCGCCGCGGGCACCACGACGCGCACGAACCGGCGGTGGTGCGCGACCGGGACCCGCAGGTCCGCGAGCAGCGAGGTCGTCGAGCGGTGGCCCCCGATGGTCTCGGTCGAGGTCGCGAGCAGGACGAGCGCGAGCAGGCTCAGCACGACGTGCACCACGTAGGGCGTGACCGTGGGCCACGGCCCCCACTGCGCGAGCACGCCCGAGACCCCCGCACCGATCCCGAAGCCCAGCGTCAGCGAGAGGGACGGACGCCGCGCCCCGGCCGCGGGGTCGGCGGTCAGGTCGAACGGCGCGCTCGAGAGCTCCTTGACCCAGCTCGTGCCGACCGACATCGCGACCCCCACGCTCAGCCCCGCGAGCAGGCGCCCCAGGCAGATGACGACCTCGCTGCCGAAGCCCAGCGCCAGCAGCACGCTGGCCCCGACCCCGCCCAGGACGCCGACGACCGCGAGGGGCTTGCGGCCGTACCTGTCGGACAGCGGGCCCGCCACGAGGAGCCCGGGCACGAGCCCCAGGACGTACATGCCGAGGAAGAGGTCGACCATGACGACGGAGTAGCTGCCGAGGTCCTGGTACATGTGCAGGAGCGGCGTGAAGTGGTTTCCACCCCAGGCCATGACGACGAGCGCCGGGGCGACTCGCAGCCAGCCGGGGACGAGGCGGTGGCGGTTCATGATCTTTCTCGAAGGACGACAGCGGTGGGAAGGTACCCGTCGACGGGCGCGGCACGGCCACGACCGGAGCGGGTGCGGCAGGGTCCGAGCAGGACGACGGGCGGACAGGAGCCGGGCCGAGGCCCGTCAGCCGTAGTTGCCGCGCTGGACGTGCGCGCGCAGCGCCGCCTCGTAGGCCTGGGCGTCGCCCGCGCGGGCGAGCGTGGCGAGCACGCGGTGGTCCGCCAGGAGACGTGTGGGCGACGTCGCGTCGCGGCGCACGGCCCGGTGCGTGAGGAGCTCGAGGCGTGGGCCGAGCTGCGCGAAGAGGTCCTCGATCACGTCGTTGTCCCCGGCCCGGATGATGCGGGAGTGGAACGCGAAGTCGGCCCGCGAGAAGGCGAGCAGGTCGCCGTCCTGCTCGGCGACCACCTGCCGGGCGACGAGCTCGTCGAGGTCGCGCGCGACGCCGTCGGGCAGGGCGTGCCCGTCCAGGGCGCGGATCGCGGACGACTCGAGCATGATCCTGACGGCCAGGAGGTCGGCGACCTCCTTGTCCGTGACCGAGGCGACGATCGCTCCCCGCTTGGGGAACAGCGTGAGCAGGCGGCACGTCTGGAGCTGGAGGAAGGCCTCGCGGACGGGGGTCCGGCTGATGCCGAGCTCGTCGGCGACCTCGCCCTCCGTCAGGAGGGCGCCGGGGGCCGTCTCTCCCGTGATGATCGAGGCGGACACCGCGGCGAAGGCTCGCTCGACCGCGCTGGGGGCCGGGTCGTCGGGCTTCTTGCGGGGGGACACCTTGCGACCATAGCACCTTAGATGCAAGGGGGCGTCCGGTGCGCCGGGCAACGGTAAGGTCACGACCCGCGCGCCAGGTCGCCGGTCCCCGACACCCCGCATAGCCTCGTTCGACCAGCCGCCCCGACCGGATGGAGCATTCCGTGCAGAAGACCGGGACCGACCCCGACGCGTACCTCACGACCCTCCCCGAACGGTTCCGCGACGACGCGGTCCGCCTCGACGGCGCGATCTCGGAGGTGATGGCCGGCCGGTCCCGCGTCCTGTGGGAAGGCGTCTCCTGGGGCGGTACCGACCAGCGGATCATCGGGTACGGCGACCTGCTCCAGGCCCGCCCCCGCGGCGGGAGCGTCGAGTGGTTCGCGGTCGGGCTCGCCGTCCAGCAGAACTACCTGAGCGTGTACGTCAACGCCGTCGAGGACGACCAGCCGGTCGCCCAGAAGTACGCGCACACGCTCGGTCGCGCCAAGATCGGCAGCTCGAGCGTGGGCTTCAAGGCCCTCGCCGACATCGACCTGGACGCGCTGCTGCACCTCGTGCGGATCGCACGGGACCAGACGGCGTAGCCCTCCCCCGGCGCGGGCCGTCTACCGCTCGGCGTGCATCTCGACGCTGATCTGGCTCGCGTCGAGCACCTTGAGCGTCTGGTCCATGGCCCCCGAGCTGAACGTGCCGTGGTCCCGCACGTGGAGCAGCTCCTCACGCTGCGCCGCGAGCACCGCGAGCCGCAGCTCGCGGTACTGCCGGTGCCGGTCGTCCCCCTCGGTCGCCTCGCGGTCCACGAGGTCGTCGTGCGCGATCTCCTGGCGCACGCGCTCGATCGTCTCGGGCGCGTAGGGCGTCCCGTCGGGGCGCGCGAGCCCCGGCGCGTCGATCATCTCGGTGGCCACGCGCGACAGCTCGCCGAGGAGCGCGAGCCGCTCGTCGTTCTCCGTCGACGGGTCGACCGCGAGACCGAGCCTCCGCACGACCCACGGCAGCGTGCCGCCCTGCACCAGGAGCGTCCCGGCCGCGACGAAGAACGCGATGAGGACCAGCAGAGCGCGGTGCGGGGTGTCGGCCGGCAGGGACTGGGCCGCCGCGAGCGTCACGACGCCGCGCATGCCCGCCCACACGAGCAGCACGCCCTCACGGCGGCCGAGAGGCTCGGCCGCGAGGTAGTCGATGTCCGCGATGCGGCGCGTGAGGAACGACTGGATGCGCGCCGTCCGCGACCGCACGCGCGGGTCGTCGACCGCGAGCGGTGCGACCTCCCCGCGCGGTCCGCGCCCGGGACCGCCGCACGCCCCCGCGAGGCCGCCCAGGCCGGGAGCGGCGACCCCGCCGGGGCCCCCGCTCCTCCTGCCCCGCCCACGGTCCTCGAGCGTCGGCAGCTCGCCGCGGTCGAGCCTGTCGGTGGCGGCGGACAGCTTCTCGCGGACCTCGGGGTTGCGGCGGTTCGAGCGCTGCATGAGCCACAGGAGCGCGGCGACGAACACCGACCGCAGCGCGATGACCACGACCGCCGCCAGGAGCGCGAGCCCCGCGGCGGTCCACAGGCTGCCGTGGTCCTCGCGCACCTCCTCGACGAGGCCGAACACCTCGAGCCCCATGAGCAGGAAGACGCCGCTCTCCAGGAGGAGCTCGACCGTCCGCCAGTTCGCCTTCTCGGCGATCCGGTCCTGCGGGCTCAGGTGCTTGGGGGCGCCGAGCCCCGTGACGATGCCGGCCGTCACGACCGCGACGAGCCCCGAGGCGCCCAGGTGCTCCGAGGGCAGGAACGCGATGAAGGGCACGACGAACGAGATCGCGGTGTTGGACGTGGCCTCGTGCACGCGCGAGCGCACCCACAGGCTGGCCTTGCCGACGAGGAAGCCGATCACGACGGCGACGGCCACCGCGTACACGAAGTCGCCCGCGACCTGGCCCACGGAGACGGTCGCGGCCGTCGCCGCGATGGCCGAGCGCAGCAGGACCAGGGCCGAGGCGTCGTTGAGCAGGCTCTCGCCCTCGAGCACGGTCACGATGCGCGGGGAGACACCGGCCTTCTTGACGATCGAGGTCGCGACCGCGTCGGTGGGGCTGATGATCGCGCCGAGCGCGATGCCCGTCGCGAGCCCGATCCCGGGGATCAGGAGGTGGAAGAGGACGCCGAGCACCACGGCGCTGATCACCACGAGGACCACGGAGAGCCCGCTGATCGCCTTGAGGTCTCGACGGAAGTCCATCGCGGGCATGCTGACCGACGCCGAGTACAGGAGCGGGGGCAGGACGCCCGCGAGGATCCACTCCGGGTCGACCTCGACGGCGGAGACC
The DNA here is from genome assembly GCF_015142735.1 of Oerskovia douganii. Taxonomy (GTDB): domain Bacteria; phylum Actinomycetota; class Actinomycetes; order Actinomycetales; family Cellulomonadaceae; genus Oerskovia; species Oerskovia douganii. Next base: position 39,135 of record NZ_JACSPN010000007.1, read on the forward strand.
GCGGGCAGGAACGACACCGCGACGCCCAGCAGCACGAGGATCAGCGGGGCGGCGACCCCCAGACGGGGCGCGAGCGCGGTCACACCGACCACCGCCAGGACGCCGGCGATCAGGTAGGGGGCGAACTCCATGGGCTTCTCGTCTCGCTCGGGGAATTACTTCCTATCAGACGAAGCATCTGCGCCCCGCACCGCTACGCGTCGCGCGAAACCCACTCTGCCGCCTGGTCGCGTGCCGCGCGCAGCATCGCGACCGACTCGCCCTGGTTGACGCGGGCGAGCGCGAGCGCGCTGAGCTGCAGCGAGAGCAGCAGGCGCGCGCGCTGCTCGACGACCCCGTCCGCGAGCGCCGGGTCCGCGGCGCGCAGGGCGCCGACGAGCGCGTCGGTGAGCTCGGCCCGGTAGGCGTCGACCGCGGCACGCAGCGCGTCGTCGTGCCCGGCGGGGCCGGTCGCGCACCCCATGAGGAGGCAGCCGCGCCGCGGGGAGTCGGCGGGCACCTGCCCGACGGCGGAGGCCAGCTGCTCGAAGTACGCCACCACGGCCCGCGCGGCCTCGGGCGGGGTGCGACGAGCGGCCTCGACGAGGGGGCGCAGCCGGGGCCGGATCACGGTGCCGAGATAGTCCTCGACCGCGGCGTCGAACAGCCCGCGCTTGGAGCCGAACGCGTGGTAGAGGCTCGACCGGTTCAGCCCGGTGGCGCGCTCGAGGTCGGGGAGCGACGCGCCGTCGAGCCCCTGGTCCCAGAACACGTCGCGCGCGGCCTGGACGACCGTGGTGGAGTCGTACGACGGGGCCCTGCCCATGTGGACCGCCTCACCTTCCGCTTCTCGTATTGCACTGACCGGTACACAACTGTACCGTCGTAGTGGACCGAACGATACACAATGCGTCCCGGGACCCGGCGCGCACCACGACCGCCCGACCACGAAGGACACCCCATGACCACCACAGCACTGGCCCTCGCCGGCCTCGCCGCGCTGATCCACGTCTACATCTTCGTGCTCGAGTCCGTGTCCTGGACCTCCCCCCGGACCCGTGCGACGTTCGGCACCACCGAGCAGGAGGCCCTCGCCACCAAGGAGCTCGCGTTCAACCAGGGCTTCTACAACCTGTTCCTCGCGATCATCACCGCGATCGGGATCGTGCTGTCCGCGAGCGGCCAGACCGGGGTCGGCGCCGCGCTCGTCCTGAGCGCGACCGGATCCATGGTGCTCGCAGGCCTCGTCCTGATCGTCTCGTCGCCCGCCAAGGCCCGCGCCGCGCTCGTCCAGGCCGTCCCGCCCGCACTCTCGATCGTGCTCCTGGTCATCGGGCTCACGGCCTGACACCTGCCGGCCCGCACCCACCGACCACCCCACCCGACCGACCCAGCGCCCCGCCGCACCCGCCCCCCGCCGGCGGCTGCGCCGTCGGGCACGCCCCACCCGAACCACCGACCGAAGGACCCTACGCATGACCACCTCCACCCAGATCCAGCTCGTCGCCCGCCCCACCGGCTGGCCCACGCACGACGACTTCCGCACCGTCCAGGTCGACCTCCCCGACCTCGCGCCCGGCCAGGTGCGCGTCCGGAACGAGTTCGTGTCCGTCGACCCGTACATGCGCGGACGCATGAACGACGTGAAGTCCTACACCCCGCCCTACGTCCTGGGCGAGACCATGACGGGCGGCGCCGTCGGACGCGTCGAGGCCTCGACCGCCGAGGGCTTCGCGGTCGGCGACGTCGTGCTCCACCAGCTCGGGTGGCGCGACGTGACCCAGGACGACGCCGCCGCGTTCCGCGTCGTCCCCGAGATCCCGGGCGTCCCGCTGTCCGCCTACCTGGGCGTCCTGGGCATGACCGGGCTCACCGCGTACGTCGGGCTGCTCGAGATCGCCGGCCTGCGCGAGGGCGACACCGTGTTCGTCTCCGGCGCGGCCGGCGCCGTGGGCACCGCCGTCGGCCAGATCGCGCGCCTCAAGGGCGCCGGACGCGTCGTCGGGTCCGCAGGCACCCCCGAGAAGGTCGCGCTCCTGACCGAGCGCTACGGCTACGACGCCGCGTTCAGCTACAAGGACGGGCCCGTCGCCGACCAGCTCGCCGTCGCCGCCCCCGACGGGATCGACGTCTACTTCGACAACGTCGGCGGCGAGCACCTCGAGGCCGCGCTCGGCGCGTTCAACGACTTCGGGCGTGCGGCCCTGTGCGGCGCGATCTCGCAGTACAACGAGACCGAGCCCGCGGTGGGTCCGCGGAACATGGGCAACATCGTCACCCGCAGCCTCATGCTCCAGGGCTTCACGATCGGCAACCACCTCGAGCACTTCCCCGCGTTCTCGCGCGACATGGGCGCCTGGCTCCAGGCGGGCGAGGTCGTGTTCGACGAGACCGTGGTCGACGGGATCGAGAGCTCGGTCGACGCGTTCCTCGACCTCATGCGCGGCGCGAACACCGGCAAGATGGTCGTGCGCGTCTGAGGTCTCCGACCGGCCGCGCCGGTCAGGCCCGGGCCGCGCCGAGAACGCCACCGAGTGCGGCCTGGGCGCGGCCTCGTGGTACTCCTGCACGAGGTCGGCAACCTCCTCGTGGCCGGACCGCAGGCCGCGAGGAGGGGCCGGTCAAGCAGATCGCGGAACCTCTCGCGGGCTGGGACGGGGTGTGCGCTCGCCCAGGAACGCGAGAGCCACGATCGCGACCCCCACGTAGAGCGGGACGAGCAGCAGGACGTCAGGGCTCGCCAGATCGACCTCGACCCCCGTACCGCCTGCCGACAGCACGACCCGGTTGACCGTGAGGAAGGCCAGGTGCGCGCCGACGCACGTCCACACGCTCCCGGTCCGGCTCGCCTCGCGCGCGTAGGCGAGCATGAGACCGAACACCACGAGCAGCATGGCGTACGAGACCGGGTCCTCCCCCGGCGGGACGACACCCCACGGGAACGGCTCGACGCCCAGCAGGCGCGTGAGCCCGGCGCCGACGACGACCGACGCCGAGGCCGCCGCCACGAACAGGGCCGTCGTGGCCAGGATGGCGACCCACCGCGCATACCGGGACCGGAGCGTCGTGAGCACGTAACCGCGGAGCGAGATCTCCTCCGGCACGGCCTCGTAGAGCAGCGCGATCAGCGCGTTGGTCCCGAGGAAGAGCAGCAGGTCTCCGGCCTCGACCGCACGCCAGGTCACCCAGCCCGCTGCGGTCGCTCCGCCCAGGACGACCAGGGCCGCAGCCAGGACGACGCCGCACCCCAGCACCGCCGTCCGGACCGCGGCGAGCGGGCCGACCAACCCGATGCCGCGCAGCGGTCGGCCGTCGACCCGGCGGCGGAGGAACAGGATCGTCGGGACGACCAGCGCCGTCACGAGCAGCGCGGGGACGAGGCGGGCGAGGAACCCGTCGAGTCCCCAGAGCTCCGCCGCCGCGATGCCGACCGCGACCGAGGCACCGAGCCCGACCCCCATGACAGCGGCGCCGAGCGCCGCGCGGGCGAGCGCGTACGGGAGCGGCGGCTCGGTGGAGACGGGCGAGGCCCGACGCGCGGGCATGGGTGGTTCTCGTCGACCCGGCGCACGCGGCGTGGGACGTGCGGCCACCGGCGCCGCGGCATCGGTCGGTCGAGGGGTCCTCGCGCTGGGCGTGGTGGGATCCGCGTCGTCGGGGAGCATCGGCCCATCCTGCCGTCGGGCCGGTGCGCCGCGCCAGGGCCCGCCGCCTCAGGTGCGTCGCGTGCTCTCCTCCCCCGCAAGGAGGAGTGGCGGTCCGTCGCGCGCCGGTGCCGCTCCGGACGTCGGAGCCGCAAGAATCGTCGGCATGGTCACCGCCGCCCGGGCCCCCGGGTCCACCACCCCGCCGCCACCCTCCGCCACCGACGGCGAGCCCGGACGCTCACGGGAGACCGGAGCCAGTCCCGGGAGCGAGCGTGCGGACTGGCGGCCCTGGGTCTTCCCCGGCGTGCTCGCGCTGCTCGTGGGGCTGTTCATGCTCGTGACCCCGATCCAGCTCCCCTCCGACGTCGGTCTCTGGACCAACATGATCGCCGACCCGAGCCTCGTGCTGCCCGTCATCACGCTCGGCAACGTCAGCGCCGTCGCAGGGGTCCTCGTCGCGCGCCGGTCCGTCCGGCTGGCCTGCGTCCTCGCCGCCTGGCCGTTCCTCCTCCTCCCGCTGATCGGGACGTTCGTCTGGGCCTGGTGGCTCGCGCTCCTGGCCGTCGCCGTCGTCGCGGCGCACGACCGGTGGTACCGCACCCTGCTTCCGCTCGCCCTGAGCACCGGCGTCATCGCGATCTACTGCACCTCCGAGATCCCCGCCCTGCTGCCGATCGGCCCGGTGACGTCCGGCCGGGAGAGCGCCGTCTCGTTCGTGATCTACGCCGTCATGTCGCTCGCGGCGGTGTCGATCAGTGCTGCGATCGGGGCGGGAGCCCGCGCGCGGGTCCGCGCCGCCGCCGCCGACCGCGCCTCCGAGCACGCCCTCGGCGTCGAGACCGTCGCGGTCGAGCGGGCCAGGATCGCGCACGACCTGCACGACGTCGTCGCGCACCACATCTCCCTCGTCGCGGTCCGCGCGGAGTCGGCGCCGTACGTGCACCCGTCGATGGACGACGACTCCAGGGTCGTGCTCGCGGAGATCGCCGACGACGCCCGGCACGCGCTGGGCGAGCTGCGCCAGGTGCTCGCGGTGCTGCAACGCACCGAGGGCGCCGACCGGGCCCCGCAACCTGGGTCCGGCGACATCGGGGCGCTCGTGGACGCGGCCCGCTCGGCCGGGCAGTCCGTGACGGTCGTCGGGGAGCTGCCGGTGCTACCGGCAGCCCAGGGGCTCGTGCTCTACCGCGCGGTCCAGGAGTCGCTGACCAACGCGCGTCGCCACGCCCCCGGGCAGCCGGTGACGCTGACGCTCGGGACGGGCGCGGCGCCGTCGGGCACGGGCGAGCCGTCCGACCCGGACGGGCCCGACGGGGGCGCTGCGGACGTCCGGGGACCGGTCGTCACCGCGCGCCTGTCCAACCCCCTGGTCCCCCGCACCTCGCCCGGGGCTCCCGGCCGCGGGCTGCTCGGGATGCGCGAGCGCGTCGAGTCGATCGGCGGCTCCCTCACGGCGGGCGAGGAGGACGGGTCGTTCGTCGTCGAGCTGACGCTCCCCGTCGGCGAGCCCGAGCCGGTACCTTCACCAGCACCCGAGCGCGCGGGGACCCACCTGCACTACTCCGCGGGCGACCCCCTGGACGTCCACCTCCTCGACGTCCCGGACGGGACCGACGCATGACCCGCGTCGTGGTCGCCGACGACCAGCCCGTGGTGCGCTACGGCTTCGCCGCGATCCTCGACGCGGCCGAGGACATCGAGGTCGTCGGCTCGGCGGGGAACGGGGCCGAGCTGCTCGACGTCGTCGCGGCCCACCGGCCCGACGTCGCCGTGGTCGACGTCCGCATGCCCGTCATGGACGGGATCGCCGCGACCGCCGAGATCAGCGCACGCCACCCCGGCACGAACGTCCTCATCCTCACGACGTTCGACCTCGACGAGTACGTGTTCGACGCCCTCCAGGCCGGGGCCTCGGGCTTCCTCCTCAAGGACACCCCGGCACCACGCCTGGTCGAGGGCGTGCGGCTCGTGGCGGAGGGCTCGATGCTCCTGGGGCCCACCGTGACCCGCCGACTCGTGGGCGACTTCGCGCGCCGCAGCCCCCAGGTCGCACCAGGGGTCGAGAACCTCACGGTCCGCGAGCGCGAGGTGCTGCTCACCGTCGCCCGAGGGTTGTCGAACGCCGAGATCGGGGCCGAGCTGTTCATCACCGAGCAGACCGTGAAGTCGCACGTGTCCGAGGTGCTGCGCAAGCTCGCGTGCCGGGACCGGGTGCAGCTCGTGATCGCGGCGTACGAGTCGGGCCTGGTCGGCCTGTCGGAACGGGCGTGACCCCGAGGGCCCGAGGCCGGGTGTGCAGTGCACAGGATGCACGGGCCCCTGTGGAAACCTCCTATCATGAGTCGTGAGTTCCGACTGGTTCGACCTGGCCACCCAGGGCACCGAGAGCGGCGAGCTGGCCCGGTCGATCGACTGGTCGGCCACCTCGATCGGCTCCCCCGAGACCTGGCCCAAGACGCTGCGCGCCGCCGTGCGCCTGTGCTTCAGCACGCGTTTCCCCATCTTCATCGCCTGGGGCCCCGAGCTCCTCATGATCTACAACGACGGCTACCGGCCCATGCTCGGCCAGGAGAAGCACGTCGGCGCGATGGGCGCGCCCGTGAGCGTCGTCTGGGCCGAGATCTGGGACGACATCGAGCCGCTGTTCGCCTCGGTGCTCGCGACCGGCGAGCCGACCTGGTCGGAGGACCAGCCCCTGGTCATGAACCGGTCCGGGTTCGACGAGGAGACCGCCTTCACGTTCTCCTACAGCCCGCTGCGCGACGACGACGGCGTGATCCGGGGCGTCATGGACGTCGCGACCGAGACGACCGATCACGTGGTCGACTCCCGCCGCCTCCAGATCCTGGGCACCCTCACGGCGACGCTCCAGCGCCTGCAGGGCGACGTCGACGAGCTCGCGGCCGCGACCGTGGGCGTGCTGGGCCGCAGCGTCGACGTCACGCGCGCAGACCTCTACCTCGAGACCGCGGACGGCCTCGTGGCCTTCGCCTCGACCCACGAACGCCACGACGAGTCCGTGCCGTCGCAGATCCTGCGCGAGGTCGCCGACGAGCGGCGGCTCGAGCAGGTCGGCCCCGCGCTCGTCGCCCCGCTCGCAGCCAGCCGCGACCGCGCCGCCGCAGGCGTGATCGTCCTCGAGGGGAACCCCCACCGCCCCGACGACGACGCCCAGCGCTCGTTCCTCCAGCTCGTGGCGTCCTCGGTGGGCACCGCGCTGAGCAGCACCCTGGCGCAGCTCCGGCAGGTCAACGAGCTGCGGTACGTCGCGAACGCGCTCCAGGACGCGATGCTGCCCGACGACCCGACGGCGCCCGGCTGGCACACGCGGTACCGCCCGGCCGACGACAACCTCCTCATCGGCGGCGACTGGTACGACGTGGTGGACCTGTCCGGCGGACGGTTCGGCCTGGTCGTGGGCGACTGCGTGGGCAAGGGGCTGCGGGCCGCGGCCGTCATGGGCCAGCTCCGCAGCGCGAGCCGCGCCCTGCTCCTGGAGAACCTGGGTCCCGCGGCCACGCTCGAGGGCCTCGACCGCTTCGCCCGGACACTGCCCGGAGCCGAGCTCGCGACCGTGCTGTGCGCGATCGTCGACGAGAACGCCCGCACCCTGACCTACTCGGCGGCCGGGCACCTGCCGCCCCTCGTCGTCAACAAGGCCGACACGTGCTGGCTGAACGACGGCCGGGGCACGCCCCTCGCGCTCAGCAACCGCCCCCGCGAGGAGGCCACGGCGTCCCTCGCGAGCGGCGACGCGGTCATCCTGTACACGGACGGCCTGGTCGAGCGGCGCGAGGAGCACCTGTCCGAGGGGCTGCGGCGGCTCGCCGACGCGGCCCTCGCGATCCGCGAGGAGCGCCCGGCCGCCGACCTCCCCGACGCCCTGCTCGCCGAGCTCCTCGCGGGCGGCGCGCGCGACGACGTCGCCCTGCTGATGTACGAGGTGCCCTGACCGCACCTCGCCACGCGCCGGGCTGCTCAGGGCAGCCCGGCGTCGTGCACGCAGATCGCGCCGGTCAGGCGTTCGCGGCGCGGTAGGCCTCCAGGACGGCCTTGGGCAGGCGGCCCTTGAGGCTGACCGTGTGGCCGTTCTCCAGCGCCCAGGTGCGGATGGCGGCCGTGGTCTCGCCCGGCAGGAGGTAGCCGGTGGCCTTGGGTGCCTCGGCGGCGGGCACCGAATCGGTGGCGGGCACGGCGTCGGCCTCGGCGACGACGGGCTCGGCCTCGGCCACCGGTGCCTCCTCGATCACGACGGCCTCGACGACCTCGACCGTGACGGCGCCGGTCTCGACGACCTCCACCTCCGCGACGTCCTGCTCGGCGGCCTCGGCGACGACCTCCGCGACCTCGACGGTCTCCTCGACCACGACGGCCTCGGGCGTCTCGACCACGGTCGCCGTCTCGACGACCTCGACGACCTCGACCACGGGCTCGGGCTCGACGGGCTCAGCCACAGCCTCCGGCACGACGACGGGCTCGACCGTCTCGACCACGGGCTCAACCGTCTCGACCACGGGCTCAGCCGCAGTCTCCGGCTCGACAGGCTCGGCCTCCGGAGCCGTCTCCGGCTCCAGGACGGCGATCGCGACAGGCGTCGACGCCGGCTCGGCCACGGCGGCCGCAGCGGGGGCGGACGACGCGGCAGCCTCGGCCGGCGCGGTGTCGGGGGTGGCCTTCTGGGCGCCGTCGAACAGTGACGTGACGCTCACCACCGGCGCGACCTCCGCCTTCTTCCGACGACCCTTGAACCAGCTCAGCAAACCCATGACGACCTCTCCGCGAACGTTGCGCCGCACCGGCCGATGCGCGCACGGGCAACTCTTTCACAGATCGGACATCGACCCGTCGAGCGCCCGTGCCGCCACCGGCGGGCGGACGCCGGTCAGGTCACCTCTCGAAGGTCGCCCCGGTGGGCATCGTGACGGCGCACGTCGCGGTCTCCCCCGGCCCTGCCGAGGTCGCCTCCGCGAGGACCGCCTCGTTCGTCCGCCCGCGGTCCTTGACGATCCGGCACGACGCGACGCCGTCCCCGACGGGCTCGACCTCGATGCGCGCCGGCTGCCCCGCGGCGACGACCGCCTCGGTCGTGTAGGGAGACCCGACGGCGCCCGACGCGCTCTCCTCGACCGACGTCCCGGTGCGGTCCCCTGCGGGCGCCTGTGTCCACGAGACCGACTCGATGCCGGCCGCCGAGGTGGCCTCGTACCCGAGGAAGTACGAGTCGACCGGGCGCTGCATCATGGCGGTGCGCAGCACCAGGAGGCTCGCCACGAGCAGTGCGATGCCCAGGATCGAGCCGATGACGACGAGGACGGGACCGACCTTGCTCGGCACTTCACCCTTGCTCTGCACTTCACGCTCCGGGGGACTGCGGCCGAAGCGGGGTGCGCGAGGCCGACGGGACGGGCGCCGGGTGCGACGCCGTGGACGCACCGCGGCGCCCCGGGAAGGCAGGGCGGGCCGCTGTGCGTCGCTCCCACCGTAGGCACGCGACCACGACCGCACATCGACCGGACGGACGAGGTCCTCCTCCGCAGGGTCGGCAGCACGGGGTACCCGCGTCCTCCGCAGGTCGGCAACCGGACATCGGCCGGGGGCGTCGAGACCCTGCCGCCCCGGCCCCCGCCCCAGCCCCCCGCGTCGGCGGCCGCCGCCGGGTCGTGGAACTCGCTCGACTCCGTACCGGGGGCGCGGTGTACTGGAGACCAGCCGCCCCACCGTCCGCCAGGAGTCCCATGCCCCCGTCGTCCTCCAGCCCCGCCGCGGAACGTGCCCGCCTGGGCCTGCACGCCGAGTGCGCGAGCTGCTTCGGGCTGTGCTGCGTGGCGTTGGCGTTCACGCGCTCGGCCGACTTCCCCATCGACAAGGACGCGGGCGAACCCTGCCGCAACCTGCGGCCCGACCACCGGTGCGGCATCCACCCGGACCTGCGGGACCGCGGGTTCGTGGGCTGCACGGTCTACGACTGCTTCGGCGCCGGGCAGAAGATCTCCGGGTCCACGTTCGCGGGGCAGGACTGGCGAGAGCACCCCGAGGTGCGGGCGTCGATGTTCGCGCTGCTGCCCGTGCTGCGTCACGTGCACGAGCTGCTCTGGTACCTGACCGAGGCCGTGGCACTGACCGAGCGCCACGGCGCCCGCGACCGCACCGACCGCACCGACGGCTCCGACGGCTCCGACGGCTCCGACCGCACCGACGAGCTCGGCAGCCACGACCCGGCGCTGACCTCGGACCTGCGGGCCGCGGTCGACCGCGTCGAGCACCTCTCCCTCGGTGCACCGGACGACCTGCTCGCACTGGACCTCGACGCGCTCCGGGGCAGCGTCAACCCGCTGCTGCTCCGCGCCAGCGAGGGCGCCCGCGCACGGTCGGCGCACCAGCCGCGGGGACGGCGCGCCGAGCACCGGGGGGCTGACCTCGTGGGCCGACGCCTGGCCGGCGCGGACCTGCGGGGAGCGAGCCTGCGCGGAGCGCTGCTCGTCGGCGCCGACCTCCACGGGGCCGACCTGCGCGGAGCCGACCTCGTGGGAGCCGACCTCCGCGGCACCGACCTGCGCGGCGCCGACCTCACCGACGCGCTGTTCCTCACGCAGACCCAGATCGACGCGGCCCGGGGCGACTCCGCGACGCTCCTGCCCGCAGGGCTCGAGCACCCCGGGCACTGGGGCGACGCACCCCCCGGGCCCCGTGGCCGTGCGCCCCGAGCCGTGCCACCGCGCGGGGAGAGACGTCCCCGGCGGTGAGCGACGTCGTCGGGCCCGGGCCGGCACGCACCGGCACGCGCCGGCGGACGGCGCCCCCGGCCCGACGACGCAGGGGCGGCCCCGACGGGGCCACCCCTGCGCTGCTCACCTGTCGTTGAGCTTCTTGGCCTGCTCGGCCACGGTGTCGACGTGCTTGTCGACCGAGTCCGACGTGCGGCCCTTGACCAGGTCCGCGACCTGGTCGATGCGCTCGTCCGTCAGGGCCTCCTTGGCCTTCTCGACGAACCCGCCCAGGCCACCCAGGCCACCCTTCTGCTCGCTCATGTCCTCGTCCTTCCGTCAGTTCCCGGGACCGGTCGTCACGGGGCTGCGCCCCATACTGCCCCGGCCGGGGGCCTCGCTGCTCACCCGCGAGCGGGTGAAGCGCTCACGGCACCAGCACGATCCGGGTGCCCGACGCGGTCGTCGCGCCCCACGCCGCCTCGACCTCGCGCAGGGGGGTCGTGACGACGTCGACCTGCGGTCGGACCTGCGGCAGCGCGGCCGCGAGCTCCCGCAGCGCAGACACCATCGCCACGGGCGAGACGGATCCCTGGCCGCTCCCGCTGACCTGCACGTTCGTCTTGCGGAGCGTCGCCGCGGGCAGGGTGATCGTGGGACCGGCGGTGGCCCCGACGTGCACCCAGCGCAGCAGGTGCGCGGGGTCGCTGCGGGCGCCCGTCACGGCCGCGAGCGCCCCCTCGGTCGGCGCTCCCCACACGTAGTCGACGACGACGTCGACGTCCGCGGCCTCACGTGCGAGCCGTTCGGCGGCGTCGTCGGCCGTGAGCGGGACGACGGCGTCGGCCCCGAGGCGACGGACCACCGCGAGCGAGGCGGGGTCGCGCCCGGCCCCCACGACGCGGCCCGCCCCCAGGTGGCGCGCGAGCTGGACGGCGAGGCGGCCTGCGTTGCCCGTCGCGCCCAGGACCAGGACGGCCTCGCCCGGGCGCAGGCCGGCCCGGTGGCGCAGCGCGAGCCAGGCCGACATCGCGGGGTTCATGACGGCCGCGACGGTCACGTCGTCGAGCCCCTCGGGCAGGTCCACGAGGTCGTCTGCGGGCACCGCGACCAGGTCGGCCATGCTGCCGCGGGGCGCCTCGAGCCCCGCGAAGAACACTCGCCGCCCGTCCTCGGTGCGACCCACGCCGTCGAACCCGGGCACGAGCGGCAGCACGCCGTCGCTCGTGTAGTGCGTGCCCGCGGCCCCCGAGCGGACGCGTGGGTGCAGGCCCGCGGCCAGCACGTGCACGAGCACCTCGCCGGGCCCCGGCTCGGGGTCGGGCACCTCGGTCCAGCGGGGCGGGCGGTCGAACGACGTGACGAGGGCGGCGTGCACGGCGGTTCCTCCTTGTCGGGCGGGCGTCCCGCCCCCGGTCCCCCGGTCCCGACGTGGGCGCCCCCTCGATGCTCGCACCCCTCCGCAGGGTCGGCACCCGGGCGGCACGGGTCAGTCCGTGGGGCGGCGACGCATCTGCTTGGTCGTGGTCCGCTGCTTCTTCGCGGCGAGGCGACGCTCCTGGGAGCCGCGCGTGGGGCGGGTCGCGCGCCTCTTCCGTGCGGGCGGGGCGAGCCCCTCGGCGACCAGGGCTGCGAGCCGCGTCCGCGCGGCCGCCCGGTTGCGGAGCTGCTCGCGGTGCTCGCTCGCGGTCACGGTCAGCACGCCCCCGACGAGGCGCTTGTCGAGGCGTTCGAGCAGGCGTGCGCGCTGGGAGTCGCTCAGGACCGCCGACGCGGCGACGTCCCACGAGAGCTCGACGCGCGAGTCCGTGGTGTTGACGCCCTGGCCCCCCGGGCCCGAGGCGCGCGAGAACCGCCAGGCGAGCTCGGCCTCGGGGATCGACAGGGCGGGGCTCACGGCGAGGCCGCGGTGCGGGACGGTGGACACCTGACCATCATCGCGGGTCGTCGGGCTGCGCCGCGCCCGCGTCGAGCGAGGACGTGGGACGTGCGGGGCGTCGTCGGGCCGGGTCGTCCTGCCCGACGGCGCCGCTCACCTCAGGCGGCCGCCGCGCCCACACGTCCCTCGGCGCGGTCGCGGATCCCTCGCAGCATCCTGGCGCTCATCAGGAAGCTCACGGGCTGGACGGGCTCGACGACGGCGCCGGCCCACCAGCGCGTGTACCCGTAGCGCTCGCGCACGAGCAGGCGCGTGGCGCCGTCCGGGGCGGGGCGCAGCACGAACGACCACGAGAAGTCGTACGGCGGCGCGGACGCCCCGACGGGGACCGCGCCACGCAGCACGACGTGCCGTTCGGGGACGATCGCGGCGACGCGCAGCGCCATGTCGGGGTGGAGGCGGACGTCGTCGCCGACGGCGAGCCGCTGCCACGCCGGTTCGATGCGGTCGGCGTTCTCGATGTCGCAGCCCACGAGGTTCTCGAGCCACTCGTAGCTGTAGAAGCCGCCGCGGCCCTGGCCGAGCTGGACGACCCAGCGCCACACCTCGCGCGGCGGGGCGGCGATCGTCACGGCGCGGGTCGCGACGGCATCCGCGTGCGGGACGATCTCGTCGCCCGCGAGGGCGTCGGAGGGCTCGTCGTCCCGTGTCCCCCAGGTCATGGTCATGCGCCGGGTCAGGAGCAGGGCCCCGACCGTGACCGCTGCGACGGCGGTCCTCGTGACGAGCGGTCTCATGGCAGTCTCCTCCGACGTGGGACCTGGGGCTGTGTCGATCGTCTCATCTCCGCGCACGAAACCTCGCGCTTGTGAGAGATTGCACAAGCGTGTCGCGGTGTCGCTCGCTGACCGGGCCGCTCGGCGGCAGGCGCGCTCAGCCGACCCGGCCGAACCCGAGGAAGTGCGGACTCGCCGCGATCAACGCCGGGTCCGACTCGACCAGGCGTGCCGCACGGACCGCCGAGCCGAGCAGCGGCTCGGCCTGGTCGAGCGGCAGGTTGTCGAGCGCCGGCGTGCTCGGCCCCTCGACCCCGAAGACCGCGACCTCCACGAGCCCGGCCTCCGACATCTCCTGCGCGAGCTCGTCGGGACGGTGGAAGTACGCCGTCGTGAAGCCCGCGCGCGGGTCGTGCACCCCGGTCTCGATCGCCCGCCGGATCGACGACTCCACCTCGTCGGTGATCCCACCGATCGCCGCGCGCTCCAGGAGACCCGCGTACCGGCTGATCCCCGCCACGACCACGACACCGCCCGGGCGCACCACGCGGGCGGCCTCTCGCAGGGCGAGCAGCCGGTCCGCACCGACCGTGAGGTGGTAGAGCGGGCCGAGCAGCAGCACGACGTCGGCCACCGCGTCCTCGAACGGCAGGTCACGGGCATCCCCGACACGCGCCCGCACGCCGGGGACCTCCGCGGCCTGCGCGACGTGCGACGGCACCGGGTCGAGCAGGTCGACGTCGAACCCCGCCCCGACGAGCCACGCCGCGTGCACCCCGGTCGCACCGCCGACGTCCACGACCCGGCCCGGTGGCGACGGGAGGAACCGGCCCAGCAGCTCGCGCGTGCGCAGCAGCTCGAGGCGCCCCTGCGCGGACCCGTGCAGGCGTGCGTCCTCGCGATAGTGGTCGGTGTAGAAGTCCAGGATCTCGGGGTCCAGCGCGGGTTCGATGCTCACACGGTCATCTTGTCGGGGTCGGGACGGGGTGTCCACGGCGCGCGGCCGACCCCTCACGTCAGGTGGTCGAAGTCCCCCCGCACCCAGGCCGCGTGCCGGTCGGCCGAGCGCCGCACGACCGCCCGCGCGTCCACGGGGATCACGCCCTCGAAGTTGTTGTACAGCCGGTCGAACGCGAAGCGCTCGACGTGGGTCGCGACCCGGTCCACGACCGCCCCCGACAACGGGATCCGGTTGGGATAGCTGCGCAGGAAGCTCACCGAGGTGCGGTCCGGGTTCGCGAAGATCGTGTCCCCGCTCAGCAGGACCCCGCGCCCCTCGGCTCCCGCGGCCCAGTGGACGACGGCGCTGCCCGGGAAGTGACCGCCCGGCTGGGTCAGCGTCACGCCCGGCAGGATCTCACGGTCCCCCGACCAGGTCTCGATCACGGGGTCCGGGCGGGCCACCCACCCGGCGTCGGCCTCCGCGACGAGGACCGGCACGCCCCCCAGGGCTCTGCTCCACTCGACCTGGACGCCGAACATGTGCGGGTGGCTCGCGACGACCGCCACGACGTCGCCCAGCGCGCGGACCCGCCGCACGGCGTCGTCGTCGAGGTAGCCCACCGGGTCCCACAGCAGCATCCCGGCCGGGGTCCGCACCACCTTGGACTCCTGCCCGATCCCCTCCCCCGGGTGGCCGGCCAGCGCGAAGAGGTCAGGTTCGAGCTCGGTCACCGAGACCTCGTGCCCCTCGGCCGAGAGCTCGTCGAGCGTCGTCCAGGCCTGGCCGTCCGCAGGCACCCACTGGCGCTCGTCGGCGCAGATCGCGCACACCTCGGGCCGTTCGGCGTGCTCCACGGCGCACGTCCGGCAGATCCACCACGTCATCGGGGTCGTCCTCTCCGTCGTCGGGCCGCGCCGCCTCAGGTCGGCGTGGTCCATGGGTCACGCCCACTCTGGCACGCCCGGCGCCGCACCGAGCGGTCAGGCCCGGCGCGGCGACCGCGCCGCCCCCCCGACGACCGGGTCAGCGGCTGAGCAGCTCGACGTCCTGCGGCTCGTCGTCCCCGGCCTCGCCCCCCGCACCGGCCGACGGCACGTCCAGACCGCGCAGCGGGTACCCCCAGAAGCAGAGCCACGCGAGCCCGGCCACCACGAGCGGGACACCGCCCATGAGGACCCGGATCCCGGTCGCCACGGCCTCCGGCTGGGCGGCGACGGACAGGTCCGGGTCGTACCCGGTCGCCCCGAGGACCACCGCGATCACGACCGCCTGCACGATCACCGACCCGCGCACCACGAAGCCGTTGACCCCGAAGTACATGCCCTCGCGGCGCAGCCCGGTGCGCCGCTCGTCGTCGTCGATCACCTGACCGAGCGCGACCTCGAGGAGCTGCATCATGCCCGCGACCCCGATGCCCACGAGGCCCGCGACGACCATCGCCCCCTCGATGGTCCCGGGGACCAGGAACAGGCCCACGGCCACGCCGTACGCCGCGACCGACCACAGCAGCGCCCGGCGCGGGCCCACCCGGCGCACGACCCACGACCACCCGACGATCGCGGGGATCGCGACGACGAAGATGGGTGCGAGCACGAGCGTCGCGTCGGCCTCGGCGCCGCCCAGCACGTAGCGCACGTAGAACGGCACGGACGCGAGCAGGAGCGCGGTCGTCGACTGGAGCAGCAGGGACCCCAGGACGTACGTCACGAACGCCCTGTTCGCGAACGTGTACCGGAGCTGCTCGCGCAGCGGCAGCGCGGCCTCGCGGGCGGCGACCGCCACCTCGTCGACCGGACGCTCGACCATCCCGGCCAGCGACCACAGGTAGAACGCGAGGCACAGCACGCCCAGCACGAGGCCCATGCCGACCCACCCGAGCGGCGACCCGTAGAGCAGCGGCGCGGCCGCGGTCCCCAGGATCATCCCGACCAGGCCGAAGATCTGGCGCGGCGTGTTCCCCCGCGCGCGCTCCGCCGTCGTGCGGAAGATCTCCGGGAACAGGGCCGAGGTGTTGAGCACGACCGCGACGTACGCGACGTCGTAGACCGCGACCACGACGAGGAACCAGACGAGCAGGCCCGTGGGGCTCACGTCGGGCGGCATCCACACGAGCGAGAACGCGGCGACGAGCGGCACGATCCCCAGCCCGATCCACGGGACCCGTCTGCCCCACCGGGTCCTGTGACGGTCGGAGGCGGCGCCCACGAGCGGGTTCAGGACCGCGTTGAGGATGCCGTGCGCGACCATGGCGCCCGCGACCCAGCCCGCGGGGACCCGCAGGTGGTCGACGTAGAAGAACACGACGAACGCCGAGAACGTCTGGGCCATGAGGTTCGCGGGGAACGCCGAGGCGCCGTACGCGAGGGTCCGGGCGCGCGAGGGCACGCCCGTCAGGCGGCGGTCCCGCAGGCCCGCGAGGGCGCTCACCGCCCGTGCCCGACGGCGTCGCCCGCCCGGGTGGCCGGGTCGCCGGGAACGGGGGTCGAGCCCGTGCCCCGGGCGGGGAGACCACGCTGCACGTCGCGCAGGTCGCGCCAGCCGATGCGCACGATCCCCTCCTCCGCGAGGGTCGCGGCGACGTCCGGGTCGGCCAGCAGCCGATGCTCGATGCCCCGCTTGCGGGTCGCGAAGTGCGCGACGTCCGCGAGCTCGGCGTCGTCGAGCATGGGGTGCAGGAAGACCTCGGTGACCCCGGGCCCGGTCGCGCGCAGCAGGTCGAGGAACCCCTTCTTGACCGAGTCGTAGTCCTCCTCCTCGGCGGTGCCCTCGCCCAGCAGCTCGAACGGGTGGGTCACGAGGTGGTCGAGGATCACGACCCCGGCGGCGTCCGCCGCTGCCGTGGCCTGGTCCAGCACCGACCGGAAGGTGTCCGGGAGCCCCGTCCCGGCGACCGTGCGCGGCAGCCGGAACGGCAGCCCGTGCCGGGCGGCGAGCTCGAAGACCTGCGGCAGGAATGTGCGGCCGGTCTCGAGGCCGTAGACCGACCCCATGTGGTTGTCGAGGTGCGTGACGTCCATGCCCGCGCGCAGGGCCGCGTCGAGCTGCGCCGCGAGCTCTGCCGCCACGTCCCCGTCGTCGGCCTGGAGCTCGACGCTGCGGCAGTCCGCCGGGAAGTACCCCGACGCGTCGACCAGCGTCGTCGCGACGCCCGTGAGCGGGCGCCACCGGTACCCGTTCCACTCGCTCGTGAGGACCAGGTGGACCCCCAGGTCGAGGTCGGTCCGGGCGGCCGCGAACGCGAGGGCCTCGGGCGCCCACGGGCACGGCACCATGAGGGTCGCCGAGTCGAGGTGGCCCGCGTCGAGGAGCTCGGTGATCGCCCTGTTCGCGGCCCGGCACATGCCGAGGTCGTCCGCGTTGAGGATGAGCGCCCTGGCTCCGGGCGGGAGGCCGAGCCGGGTGACGAGGTCAGAGGGTGCGCGCATCGTCGGCCTCCAGCGAGGTGACGTCCTGGCCCGCGGACGTGCCGTCGTCGGGCGGGTCCGGCGACTCGGCCGCATGCCGGACCGCGGCCGCGAACGCCTCGTCGCGCAGCCTGTCCCTGGCCAGGGCCACCGCGCCGAACAGCACGGCATCGGCCGCGACGCCGCTCGGCTCGACCACGATCGGGAGGATCCCGACGCGCTCGGCGAGGTAGGTCCTCACGCGCCGCAGGACGGGCTCCTCGGAGGCGACCCCCGCCAGGACGACCTTCTGCGGTTCGAGCAGGAGGACGATCGAGGCGATCAGCACCGAGAGCCGCCCGGCGAGCTCGTCCACGACGGCGAGCGCGCGCTCGTCACCCTCCTCGGCCCGGTCCAGGTTCTCGTGCGGCTCCAGGTCCGCGGGCAGACCGGCGTCCGCCGCCGACGACGCGAGCGAGGCCGCACCGATGCTCTCCGCCCCGAGCGCACGACCGGGCTGCGGGAGGAACCCGACCTCGCCCGCCCCGCCCGACGCGCCGCGGTACAACCTGCCACCCGTCATGATGACCGCACCGAGCCCGATGCCCAGGCGCAGCAGGACGAACGAGTCCAGCCCCTGCCCCACGCCCGAGCGCTGCTCGGCGATCGCCGCGAGGTTGACGTCGTTCTCCAGCAGGACCGGGCAGCCCAGGCTGTCCTCCAGGGCGTCGTGCAGCGCCGTTCCGCCCTTCTCGTGCCCGGGCACGTGCCGCACCGTGGCGTGGTCGACGGCCACGATCGCCGGGAGCCCGACGACCGCGCACCGGATCGAGACGACGCCCGCCCCCGGGTCCTGGCTCACGGCCGCGACGCAGTGCGCGGCGAGCTCTCCGACGACCCTCGCGCGGGCCTCGGGGTCCTTCACGGGCAGCTGCTGCTCGGCGCGGGCGCGGACCCGACCCACGAGGTCGATGAGCGCCACCCGCACCCGCACGTGGCCGATGTCGACCGCGAGCGCGTACCCGTGCGCCGGGTCGACGCGGTACAGCGTGGCAGCGGGCCCGCGGAGCTCGTGGTCGAGCCCCGCCTCCTCCACGACCCCCTGCTCGACGAACGTGCGCAGGGACTGGGCCACGGTGGCTCGGGACAGGCCCGTCGCCGCGACGATCTCCGGTCTGCCGAGGGTGTCGTGGGCGTCGAGCGCCTCGAGGACGGCGCGGGCGTTGATCTCCCGGAGCAGTCGCTGATCTCCTGCAAGAAGCATGTCTACCGGTCTCCGTCGACGGTCGTTCTCCTGGCACATGGGTAGGTCGGGAACCTTCCTACCCGGGCGAGGGTACCCCGGCGACGTTTCGCTGCGCGCGGGCACGCGGGTCACACCTCGCGGCGTCGCCCGGGCGGGTGCAGCCCGGTCGGGCGCCGCCCGGGCGAGGCGCCCGACCCGCCCCGGCCGGGGCGCCCGACCCGCCCTGGCCGGGGCGCCTTCTCAGGGTCGACCCCGAGGCACAGATGGGGGGAACACCCCATGGTCCGCCACCCCCCGGGAGCCCTAGCCTCGGTGGTGGCGGCCCTGCCGGGGGGCGGGGCCGCCGAGACCGTCACGAGCAGGACCCGGCGCGCCCGTCGGGCATGCACCGAGAGACAGAGGAACACACATGCGGACCACCCACCGACGGCTCGTCACGGCGGCCCTGGTCGCCGTCACGGCGGCCACGCTCGGCGCGTGCGCGTTCGGGCCGCGGACGACGGCGACCGAGACCTTCACCGTCACGGACGAGATCACGTCGGTGCGCTTCGACCTCGACGCCGGGTCGGTCGCGCTGCGCGGCTCAGACACGGCCGAGGTGAGCATCGAGCGCAGGCTCGAGTACGTGGGCTCGCACGACGAGGGCGCGACGCACCGCGTCGAGGACGGCGTCCTGGTGCTGTCCGGGTGCGGTCGGCGCTGCTCCGCGAACTACTCGATCGACCTGCCCGCGGGGCTGCCCGTCACGGGCGAGACCGAGCACGGCAGCATCGACCTGACCGCGACCGGCGAGGTCGACGTCACGACCTCCAACGGGTCCGTCGCCGTCACGGACGTCGACGCCGAGGTCGTCGCGCGGACCTCCAACGGCAGGATCGCCGGGACCCGCCTGGGCGGCGACGGGGTGGACGCCGAGACCTCGAACGGGTCGGTCGAGATCTCGCTCGCGACCCCGCAGGACGTCCGCGCGGTCACCGACAACGGCGCGGTCCGCGTCACGGTGCCCGACGGCAGCTACCGGGTCCGCGCCGAGACCGACCTGGGCGGCACCGAGGTCACCGTGCCGGACGACCCCGACGGCGAGTTCGAGATCGTCGCCGAGTCGTCCAACGGGCGGGTCTCGGTGACCCGGGACTGAGCCACCGCCGGGGCGGCGCTCACGCCCGCCCCGGCACCCCGCGGGACCCGAGGACTCCTCGCACCACGTCCGTGACGGGGCGCGCGGGCCGCCCGAGCAGCTCCTCCAGGTGGTCCACGTCGCCGGCCCCGCCCGCGAGGAAGCCCGCGCCGAGCGTCGCGAAGATCGACGCCGCGTGCGCCACCTGGTAGGGCGGGACCCCGGCGGCGAGGGCGTCCCAGGTCCCGCCGAGCGGCGCGGCCTCGTACCGGTCGCCCCCGAGCGCGGCCACGTCGCGGCCCGTCAGCCGTGCGCGCCCGGTCAGCTCGTAGACGCGCCCCGCATGACGGGACGCCCGCCCCGCTCGGACGTCGTCGTGCACCTCGGCCGCGACGCGGGCGGCCACCTCGGCCAGGTCGTCGCGATGCACCACCGACACCGCGCCGTCCCCCCACGGCGCCGCGAAGACGCCGTCGGGCTGGGCCGTGAACCCGACCGCGAGCGCCACCGGCACCTCGGCGTACAGCCCGTTGCGCAGGATCGTGACGTCGAGCGGGGCGTCCGCGAGGCGGGCCTCGGTCCACCGGTGGGCCAGCGCGATCGTCAGCCGGTCCGCGGCTCCCGCGAGACTCGTGTAGAGCACGTGCCGCACCCCGGCCCCGACCGCCGCGTCGACGACCGCACCGTGCCTGGCGCGCACGACGTCGTCCTCGGCGTAGCCCGCCGAGACCACGAGCAGCACGTCGACCCCGGCGAGCGCGCCCGGCAGGGTCTCGGGCCGGTCGAAGTCGACCAGCCGGTCGTCGGGCCCCGACGGCGCCCGGGTCCCCCTCAGCAGGCCGGCGTGGTCCGCGAGGCGTGCGGCGACCGCCCCTCCGAGGGCGCCGGACGTTCCGGTGACGAGCAGCATGGGTGGACCGTCCGATCGTGTGGTTGTCTTCACGGGCGGGACCATCGTCGCCGCCGAGCAGGCCCGACCGTCAGGAGGCACTTCGATGTCAGCAGGGCACACCACGGTGACCACGTCGCCCGTCGTCTCGTGCGGCGAGCCGCACGAGGACTGCGGTATCCGCGACGTCCTCGACCGGATCGGCGACAAGTGGTCGGTGCTGGTCGTCGTCGAGCTCGCGCAGGGCGTCCGACGGTTCCGTGAGCTCCAGCGGGCGGTCCCGGGGATCTCGCAGCGCATGCTCACGCTCACCGTGCGCAGGCTCGAGCGCGACGGCCTGGTCACGCGCACGGTGTTCGCGACCGTGCCGCCGCAGGTCGAGTACGAGCTGACCGCTTCGGGTCACAGCCTGACGCACCTGGTCAGGGTCCTGGCCGACTGGTCGGCCGAGCACCGCGACGGCATCGCCGCGGCGCGCGAGCGGTGGGACGCGCTCAACCCGGGGTCGGAGGTGCGCTGACGCCCGCCCGCCGCGGTGGCGACCTCCCGGCCGTCTAGAGCGGTCCCAGGACGTCGCGGACGTCGGCGTCGAGCGCGAGCGTGTCGAGCACCGTGAGCAGCGCGCGCTCCTCGTAGCGGAAGTGGGACTCCATGATCGCGGCGACCCCCTCGAGGTGACGGTCGAGCTCGTCCGGTGACGCCGACCGGTCGACGGCCGCCTGGAGCCCGCTCAGCAGGTGCGTGATCATCGAGTGGTCCTGTGTCAGGTTGCGCAGGGTCCCGACCAGCTCGGGGTGGGCGGCGGCGATCGCGGGGAACAGCTCGCGGTCCTCACCCTCGTGGTGCCGCGTGAGAGCGGTGCAGAAGCCGTGGCAGAACAGCAGGAGGTCGCGGGTCGCGGGTTCGGCGGGCTCGCCGTCGTCGAGCGCTGCCCGGGTCACGCGCAAGGCGTCGCGCAGCCGCTCGTGCACCGCACGCAGCTCGCGGCTCCATGCGACGAGCCGGGACGTGTCGCCGGTCGCGGCGGGTCCGGGCCGCGTGGCGGGCCCGGTCGTGTCGCCCTCAGTCACGCGAGGGCGAAGGGGGCGACGTGGTCATCGTCGTGCTCCTTCGTGTCCGGCGCCTCCATGCCTGGCACGGTCTGCCACCGGCACGCGACGCTGCGCAGACCCTACCGGTCCCGCGGGCCGTGGTGCGCGGCGCCGTCGGGCACGGGGCGCCCTGCCCGACGGCGCCTCTCGCCTCACGAGCGGCGGCTCGCCCCGGTGTCGACCCAGGCGGGGCGGCGCGCGTCGTCGACGCGCACGACCACGTCGGCCGTGCGCTCCGGGTCGACCTCCGCCCGGTACCGGGCGTACGCGGGCACCGTCCAGGCGTCGGTGGCCGGTGTGCGTCGCGCGATCGTCGCGTCCTGGAGCGACAGGTGGACGGTCAGGTCGACGTCGAGGCCCTGCCCGAGCGCCAGGGAGGCGTCGAGCAGCACGACCAGCCCGGGGGCCGCCTCGACGTAGCCGGCGCGCGTCGAGCGCGAGGTCACGGGGTCGCGCAGGCTCGGCAGGTAGCGCCCGTCCCCGTCCGGCCCGACGGCGGTCAGCACCTCCCGGTTCAGCGCGCCCACGTCGATCCACCCGTCGAGCAAGGAGTCCGGGTCCTCGTGGCCGTGCTCGAGGCGCAGCGACGCGGGCCGCAGGAAGTCCCGCGCGCTGATGCGCGCCGTCGGGCGACCGGCGACGCGCAGGGGCTCGACGAGGGCGTCGGCGAGGCTCTCGGGGCGGGTCGAGGGGTGGCCGTCGACGAGGACCCTCGTCCCCGCAGCGTCGGCGCGCGCCCGCTCGACGACGAGCGCCGCGACGCGTGCGACCAGGACCTCGGGGCTGACCGGCTCGACTCGCACCGGGCCAGGATCGCACGGGGCGTCCTCGCGACGGCGCGGATGGATGCCCCCGGACGCACGAGGCCCCGTCCACAGGTCTGTGGACGGGGCCTCGTGGCGGCGGGTCAGCCGACGCGGATGAACGTCGGGTTGTCCTGCCAGATCTTGCTGTGCTTGACCGTGCTGCCCGGGGTCGTGGCCTCGATCTGCATGCCGTTGCCGGCGTAGATCGCGATGTGGCCCGGGGTCCAGATCAGGTCGCCGGGACGAGCCTCGGACGCCGAGACGGGCGTGCCCGCGTCGCGCTGCGCGCCCGACTGGTGGGGCAGCGAGACGCCGAGCTGCGCGTAGACGTACTTGACGAGGCCCGAGCAGTCGAACCCGCTCGGCGACGAGCCGCCGTAGACGTAGGGCACGCCGACGTACTTCATGGCGATGTCGACGACCGCGGACCCGGAGGCCGCGGCGGCCGGGGCGGCGGCCGGAGCAGCCTGCGCGGCGGGCTGGGCACGCTCGACGCTGCGCGAGGCCGCGGCGGTGGTCCGCTCGGGAGCAGCAGCGGCGGCGGGCGCCGGTGCGGGGGCGGGCTCCGGCTCGGGCTCGGGCTCCGGTGCGGGGGTGACCGCGACGGTGGCCTGCTCGATCGGGAGGACCGCGTCGGCCGCGACGGTGACGGCAGGGCTGGTCGCGAGGGCCTCGCGAGCCTGCGCGGTCAGGGCGTCGAGGTCGACGCTGCCGACCGACTTCGACTGGTCGCTCGCGGGAGCCGCGTTCGCGGGGGCTGCGAAGACCGAGAACAGCAGACCGGACGACGCGGCGACGACCGCGCTGCGACGGGCGACGGTGCTGACGCCGGACGCGGCGGAGCGGCTGAGAGAGGTCAAGGGCGTGATGGGGCGGTGCGCGGCACGGTGGCGCGCACGTGAGCGAGAGGTCACGTGTGTTTCTCCTGGACGCCTGAGAGGTCAGCTGTCGGGTTCGGGTCGGAGAAAGCTCTACCCGGCCGTGCGGACCGAGGTCCGTCCGGCTTCACCCCAAGGGCACCGTCTCCGGTGCCCACAAGAATGGGTCCCCCACCCCTGCCATGGGTGTAGTACGTGGCTCCGGAGGTGACAGGGTTCGGCGTCCACCGGAGCACTCCAGCGAGAGGGTTCTCAGCGGAGCACGTTCGACCGTACATGGCGGCGCAGCGATTGTCACAATGCGGTAACGAACCTCGCGAGTCGGACACCTGTCCAACTCAGTGACGTGGCTCACCTCTGCGCGAGCACGGCGCGCGCCACCGTCCGTCGTCCCGCGCCGCGGATGCCCGGTCGGACGTCCGCTCAGGCGGGCTTCGTCGCCTTCCCGTCGAGCCACAGGGTGTCCGACGCATCCCGGTGCGTGCCCGTCGACCCGACGTGCTTGCTGTCGATCGTGGGCCCCTTCCTGATCACGTGGACGAGCGCCATCGCGTGCCCGCGCCCCAGGTCGTAGTCCTCCTTGAGCCACTCCACGATCACCCCCGCCGTGACCGACGGGTCGTCGAACCCCTTGTCCTGCGCGATCGTCACGAGCTGGCGCGGCGTGAGACCGGTCTTGTCCTCGACGGCGTCCAGGTAGGCCTGGAAAGACATGGTGCTCCTCGATCTCAGCGGGGCTCAGGACGGTGCGGGACGCACGGTCGAGGGGAGAGACCGCCCGCGCGACCGGAACTCATCGGTCCCCCCGGCCTGCCCGCGCCGCGCCCGGCGGGCACCGCCTACCGCCCGAGCAGCGCGTCGATCTCCGCCATCTCCGCGGTCTGGACGTCGACCATGACCTGCGCGAGGTCGCGGAGCCCGGCGTGCCCACCGCCCTGGATCTCGCCCTCGGTCATGGCGATCGCGCCCTCGTGGTGCGCGTGCATGAGCTCGAGGAACGTCGTCTCCGCCTCCGCGACCGCGGTCGCGTCACCCGTGCTCGTGTCCGCGAGCCGCTCGAGCGAGCCCATCTGGTCGCTCGTCAGCATGCCGTTCGCGACGTGCACCGAGTGCATCTCCATGAGGTCGCCCATGGCCCAGGCGTCGGCCCAGCCGAGCATGGTCTCGATCTCCTCGGCCTGACCGTCGAGGATCCGCTGCGCGAGGTCCCGGGTCGGCGCGGTGACACCGTCGACGGCCAGGATGATCTCGCTCATCTCGACGGCCTGCTCGTGGTGCGGGGTCATCATCGCGATGAAGTGCGTGTCGACGTCGTTGACCTCTGCCGGGGCCGCCCCGGCCCCGGCGGGCGACGCGCTCGCGTCCCCCGCGGAGGGTGTCCCACCGCCCGTCGAGCACCCCGCGAGGGTCGCGGCCAGGACGAGCGCGGTGAGGACGGCGGGCAGCTTCTTCATGAGGACTCCGGTGTGTCTCGGGATCGCCGGGGCACGCGGGCGCCGGTTCCGGCGAGCGTCTCACCAGCGTAGACGCGAAGTCTGGGAACGGGCTGAGCAGTCCCTGCCCCACCGGGCCACCGACCCGCGGTACCCGACGGCGCGACGCACGCGACGCCGTCGGGCGCGGGCGGGCGAGGCCCTCCACGGACGGGTCGCAGACTCGTCACGCTTCCAGGCCCCACGAACCGGCGCTCCCTGCCACAGTATGGTCACCGCACTCGACGAGGAGGCCACCGCATGAGCCCGTCCCGCTCCACCGCCCAGTCCTTGGCCCCGCACAGCACGACGACCGCCCCGGAGAGAGCCGACCTCCCGCCCCTGCTCACGGGGTGGCGACGCCTGTGGACCCGGCCCGCCCTGATGCCGTACGTGCGGCTCCTGGTCCTGGTCCTGGCGGTCAACGTCGGGACCGCGGTCGTCGTCCTGCCGGGGACGACGACGGCCACCCGGCTCGACGTCGCCCTGACCGCGACGGCGCTCAACCTGGGGGCGGCGGCGCTCATCCGGCAGCAGCACGTCGTCAACCTGCTCTTCCGTGTCGCGACGAGCGCGCCGGTGTCATGGCCGCTGCGCGTCCGGGCAGCGCTCGCGAAGGTGTACCACCTGGGCGGGATCCACGTCGGCGCCGCGCTCGCCGCGACCGCGTGGTTCGGGGTGCTCGCCGTGACGGCCCTGAGCCCCGCGGGGCGCGACGGGCTGTCCCCGACGACGCTCGGCGTGGTCGTCGCGCTCGCGCTGCTGCTGGTCCTGATCGCCGCCCTCGCGACCGCGCCGCTGCGCCGCCGACATCACGAGGCGTTCGAGATGAGCCACCGGTTCGGCGGCTGGCTCACGCTCGCCCTGTTCGTGGTCCTGACCGTCCGGTACGCGCACGACGTCGCGCCCGGCAGCGCGTGGGACGTGATCCTCACGGAACCCGCGACGTGGGTCCTGCTGGTCGTCGTCGTGAGCGTGGCGCTGCCGTGGCTGCACCTGCGCAAGGTCGCCGTGGACGTGCACACGCCCTCGTCGCACGTCGCGCTCGTCCGCCTCCACCACCACCCGCGGACGTTCGTCGGGTCGTCGACCACGATCGCCCGGCACCCGCTCGGGCAGTGGCACCCGTTCGCGAACCTCGTCACGCCGAGCCGACCCGAGCTGCGCCTCGCGATCTCCCGGGCGGGCGACTGGACGGGGTCGTTCATCGACTCGCCGCCCGAGCACGTCTGGGTCAGGGGCGTGCCCACGGCCGGGGCGGGCAACGTCGGCAAGCTCTTCCGCAAGGTCGTGTGGGTCACGACCGGCAGCGGGATCGGCCCGTGCCTGCCGAGCCTGCTCGCGGGCGCGCCCGCGCACCTGGTGTGGGCGACGCGGACCCCGGAGGCCACGTTCGGCCCCGAGCTCGTCGCCGAGATCACCGAGTCCCTGCCCGACGCGCTCGTGTGGGACACGCGCGCCCAGGGCAAGCCGGACCTCGTCGCGCTCGCGCTCGACGCCGTCGCCACCACGGGGGCCGAGGCCGTCATCTGCATCTCGAACCGGCCCACGACCTTCGAGGTCGTCGAGGCCCTCGAGTCGCGCGGCATCCCCGCCTACGGCGCCATCTGGGACTCCTGACGCGCCTCCCGCAGCCCGACGGCGGCACGCGCGCGACGTCGTCGGGCGGCGGGGTTCACGCGTCGCGGGCGCCGCACGTGAGCCGTGCCCCGAGCGTGACCGCCGCGACCACGCTCGCCCCCGCGACGAACACGACGTCCTTGAGGACGTACTGGCCCATGAGCGTCATGCCGTCACCGAAGAGCTCGTCGGCGAACAGCACCACGGGCGACATCATGCCGACCAGGGCGACCGCGAGCACCACGAGGCCCGCCCGCAACCACCGCCCGCTCAGGAGCGTCAGCCCGATGAAGGTCTCGACGACCGCCGTCAGGAGCACCGCCCCGGCCCCCTCGACGACACCCAGGGTCAGCGCCTCGACCGTCTGCGTGACGATCTGCTCCGCCGGGCTCGCCCCGGGGAAGAACTTGAGCACCCCGAATCCCAGGAACACCAGGCCGAGCATGACCCGGAGCGCGGGGACCGACCACCGGACGAGGACGGCGGTCAGGGCGACGAGGGCGGCGTCGGAACGATCCGTGAACCACGTGGCAGGGCGTGCACGGGTGACTGTCGGCAACGACGTGTCGGGTCGGGCGGCGGTCATCTGGTCTCCTCGTCGAGAACGTGCGGACAAGGACCCTGCGACGGTGCCGGGAGGTCCGTGTCCGTGAACGGTGGCCGAGCGTAGCCACGGCACATGAGGGACAGATGAGGTCCACCTGGTCGGTTTTCGGGGCGGCGGGACGCGGTGGGGCGGGACGCGGTGGGACGGGACGCCGTGGACCCGCCGGCTCAGCCGGCGACGAGCCCGTGCACGTGCGTGTCGTGCCAGCCGTCGACGTGCTTGCCGCTCTCCCGGAGCGTCCCCTCGTGGGCGAAGCCGGCCGCGAGCGCGACCTTGCACGACGCCTCGTTGCGCGTCGAGTGCATGAGCCGCAGACGGTGCAGCCCCAGGTCGCCGAACGCCCAGGCGGCGAGCAGCCCGACCGCGCGCGGCGCGACCCGGCGCCCCCGGGCGGCGGGCAGCACCCAGTAGCCGACCTCTCCCCCGCCGTCGTGCAGGTCGAGGTGGTGCAGGGCGATGCGGCCGACCACGACGCCGTCGGACTCGACGGCCCAGTCGCCCGCGGTCTCCAGCGCCCAGCCCTCGTGCCGAGAGTCGATCCAGGCCTCGGCCTCGGCGACGTCGGCCATGGTGCGGGCGTGCCAGCGCTGGATCGCGCCGTCCTGGTAGGCGGCGAAGACCGTCGGCGCGTCGGCGCGGGTCCACGGACGCACCGTCAGCCCGTCCCCCACGAGGACGGGCGGGGACTGTCCGCTCAGGCGACCGGGGTGGACGGTGGGCTCGGTGAGGATCGGCACGCCGTGATGATGCCACGAGGGTTGCGGACCGGTCACGATCCGGCACCGGGCGGCCTGGGGCGAGGCGCCGCCTGCCAGGATCGCCGCATGACGACGCATCCGGGACCCATGCCGTCACCCTCGCCCTCGGAGACCGCGCACCGACGACGCGGCCGCGGGCGGGCCTGGGCGCTCGGAGCGTCGGGCCTCGCCCTGCTCGGAGCCTGCGTCTGGGGCGTGGTCGCGGCCCTCGGGACGTACGGGTCGCACGACCGGCCCGAGCTCGTCGACAGCCCGCCGGTGATCGATGCGCTGGAGGCGCCCTGCGCGGCGGTCCGGACGGCCGCCGCCGCGGTCGACGCAGCCGCTCCGCCGCCCGAGCGTGCGGCACGGCTCACGAGCGTGGTCACCGCGATCGACGGTCTCACCGCCTCGGTCTCCGGACTTCCGGCCGACCAGGTCGAGGCCGACGACCCGACCCGGCTCTGGGTGAGCGACTGGGAGACCCTCGGGGCGCGGATCACCGACTACTCGGCGGCGCTCACGGACGGGGCGCCGGCAGAGCTCGACACCCCGGTCACCGCGGACGGCTTCACCGTCGTGGCGCGCATGGACGTGGCCGCGCCGCCGGGGTGCGAGGTACCCGCCGTCCTGGTGGCTCTCGACCCGACGCCGCCCCCGGCACCGTCGACCGGGAGCTGACCGCGCCGCGGCCCGCTGCGCCCCGGGCGGACCATGACTTGAGGAGTTGCTAAACTCGCCAAGTCCCCAGGAGGTCCCGTGCCCACCACCGCCACCACGGCGCCGCTCTACGCGATCAAGGCCGAGCTGTTCCGCTCGCTCGCGCACCCCACCCGCATCCAGGCCCTCGAGGTGCTCAGCGCCGCGCCCCACCACGAGGCCCCCGTGTCCGACCTGCTCTCCGCGACCGGAGTCGAGGCCTCGGTCCTGTCCCAGCACCTGGCGGTCCTCAAGCGCGCCGGTGTCGTGGAGTCGTCGCGCACGGGCAACACCGTCGTCTACCGGCTGAGCCGGCCCCTGGTCGCCGAGCTGCTCGTCGTGGCGCGCGCCTTCCTGCGCGAGACCCTCGACGCGTCCGGCCGCCAGCTCGCGGCCGCGGACGAGCTGCCCCCGCTCCACGGGGAGAGCGAACGGACCGGACAGTGAGCCGGGCGGGTCGCTCGGTACGCGACCTGCTGCCGTCGCGCGCCGACGTCGACCTCCGGCCGAGGACGCTGCGCGCCGACCTGCTCGCGGGAGTCACGGTCGGCGTGGTCGCCCTGCCCCTCGCGCTGGCGTTCGGCGTGAGCGCGGGGGTCGGCCCCGGCCCCGGCCTCGTGACGGCCGTGGTCGCGGGCATCGTGGCCGCTGTGTTCGGCGGCTCGCGCGTCCAGGTCAGCGGCCCGACGGGCGCGATGGCCGTCGTCCTGGCCCCGATCGTCGCCCAGCACGGCCCCGCGGCGGTGCCGCTCGTCGCGATCCTCGCGGGCGTCGTCGTGCTGCTGGCCGGGGTGACGCGGCTCGGGCGCGTCGTGACCTTCATCCCGTGGCCCGTGGTCGAGGGGTTCACCGCAGGGATCGCGGCGATCATCTTCCTCCAGCAGGTTCCCGCCGCCCTGGGCGTCACGGGCGCGGTGGGCGGCAACCCGCTCCGCATGGCCGTCGACTCCGCCGTCGTCGCGTTCGGCGACGGCCCGACCGCCCTGTGGACGCTCGGGACGGTGGCGCTCGTGGCCGTCGTGATGCTCGTCCTCCCCCGCGTCGCGCCCGCACTGCCCGCCTCGCTCGTCGCGGTCGTGCTCGCGACCGTCGTCGCTCAGCTCGTCGACGCACCCGTCGCACGCATCGGCGCGCTCCCCGACTCCCTGCCGCTGCCGTCCGTGCCGCACCTCGACGCCGGGATGCTGCGGTCGCTGATCGGCCCCGCGGTCGCGGTCGCGGCGCTCGCCGCGATCGAGTCCCTCCTCTCGGCCCGCGTCGCCGCGGCCATGCCGTCCCCCGAGCCGGCCGGGCGGCGCGGGGCGACCGGGAGCGTGCCCGACGACGCGACCCACCGCTACGACCCCGACCGGGAGCTCGTGGGACAGGGGCTCGCGTCGATCGCGAGCGGCGCGTTCGGCGGCATGCCCGCGACCGGGGCCATCGCCCGCACCGCGGTCAACGTGCGCGCCGGGGCCCGCACGCGGCTCGCGGCCGTCGTGCACTCGGTCGTGATCCTGGGCGTCATCTACCTCGCGACCGGCCCCGTCTCCGCCATCCCGCTCGCCGCGCTGGCCGGGGTCCTCATGGTCACCGCGGTGCGCATGGTCTCGGTCGCGACCCTCCGGGCCGTGCTGACCTCGACGCGCGCGGACGCCGTGGTGCTCGTCGTGACAGCGGTCGTGACCGTCGCGGTAGACCTCATCGAGGCGGTGCAGATCGGGCTGCTCGTCGCGGCGTTCTTCGCGCTGCGCTCGGTCGCGAAGGCCGCCGCGGTGCACCGCGAGCCCCTCCCGGGGCCGGCCCAGCCGGGTGACGAGCACATCGCGCTCTACCGTCTCGACGGCGCGATGTTCTTCGGTGCCGCCGACCGCATCCACGCGCAGATCCGGGACGACCAGGACGCCCTGGTCGTCGTCCTGCGGCTCTCGCACCTGCGTCTGGTCGACGCGACGGGCGCGCACGCGCTCGGGGAGCTCGTCGCGGACCTCGAACGCTCGGGCGTCACGGTCCTGGTCAAGGGCATCCAGCCCGCCCACCTGCCCGTGCTCACGCGCGTCGGCGTGCTCGACGAGCTGCGCCACGAGAAGCACCTGTTCGAGGACCTCCCGCCCGCGATCGAGCATGCGCGCTCGCACGTCGCGCGGGCTCAGGCGGGGGTCGGGGCCGTGACCCGGCCCCCGGGCCCTGCCGCGGTCGTGGCTCCCGGGGACGCCCTCAGCGGTTGACGTCGAGCGTCAGCACGACCGTGACCGTGTCGCCCAGCTCGACGTCCTCGGCCGCGCGGACCCGGTCCTTGAGCGGGACGACGTAGAGCCCGTCCTTGGCGAACAGCGACGTGGTCCACGTCGTCGCCCCGATCCGGGCCGAGACGGGGATCATGCCCCAGCCGTAGGTCACGAGCGACGCGACCTCGCGGATACGGGCGCTCTCCGCGTCGGGCACGGACACGAAGTGGAAGGGCGCGGGTCCACGCCAGTGCCACACCTCGCCGACGGCCTCGATCTCCATCTGCCCAGCATCACCCCTGCGCGCGGAGCCCGCCGCACCGACGCCCGGGCGGCACGTGTCGACGCGCGCCCGCAGGCACGAAGGCTGGCAGACTCTGCCTCCATGACGCCCGACCTCGCCATGCTGCGCGACCTCGTCGAGTCGACCCCGGAGATCCGGCGGTGGCCGGGGACCGGGGCCCCGGAGAGCTGGGTCCGGGCGGCCGAGACCCGGGTGGGGCGGCTCCCGGCGTCGTACCGCTGGTGGCTCACGGAGACCCGCGCGAGCCGCGTCGGGCACGTGGACGTCGCGTCCCTCGCGGACCCGGAGCACGTCGCGGAGGCCGACGACGCGCTCACCGCCGAGTGGCGCCTCACTGGGGACAGGTTGTGCTTCGCGAGCGACCCCGACGGCGCGGAGACCTTCTCCTTCGCACTCGACCGGACCAGCGCCAGCGGTGAGCACCCGGTCGTGCGCGTCGACGGCATCGACGGGTCCGAGGAGGTCGTCGCCGAGACGTTCGCGGGGTTCGTGTCCGTGCAGGTGGCCCTGCTGCGCGGCCTGGGTGACGGACCGAACCCCGTGGTGGCCGAGCTCTGGCGCTCGACGCCGGGCGTGCTGCGCCCCGACGGGATCACGGTCCACGGCCCGCACCGCTTCTCCGAGGTCAACGCAGCGCACGACGTGCCGCACCTCGCACCCCACTGGATGCTGGTCGGTGAGGACGGTGAGGGGGCGGGTCTGTTCATGCGGCGTCACGGCCGCGACCGGACGAGCGTCCACCGCCTCGACCTCTCGGCGTTCGCGAGGTCACGCCCCGGCGAGGGCGGGTCGCGCATCGAGGCCGAGGGCGAGCTCGTCACGACCGACCTGCTCGGCCTCCTCGGGGGCGACCCCGCCGCCTGAGGGCGCCGCGCGGGACAGGTCGGTCGCCGTCGGGCCTGAGACGACCGGTCGCTGCCCTAGCGTCTCGCCGCGGCCGCCACCGCTCGTTCGAACGCGCCCGCGAGCGCCGCGCGCACTGCGTCCGGTTCGGCGGGAACGCACCGTGACGCCACGGTCGCGGCCAGCTCGGCGAGGTGGGGCAGCAGGGCGTCGAGCTCGGGGGTGGCCGCGTCGAGCTCGGCCGCAGGGACCGTGACGGTCGCCGTGATCCGTCGCCGGGACCGCGAGAAGCGCACGTTCCGCACCCCCGCCTGGCCTGCCGAGGGGGTGATCGAGCCGCCGAGCGCGAGCATCACGTCGAGCTCGTCGAGCCCGGGGACCTCGATCGGGACGCACTCGGCCTGGAGCGCCCGCCGCAGGACGATCGCCGCGGCGAGGTCGCGCTCGGGGCCGCCCAGGATGTTGCGCTGCGTGAGGATCATCTCTCGCCCTCGGGCGTTGCGAGGTCGGGAACGTTCTGGTCGAGCAGGTCCGCGAAGGTCTCCGCGAGGACGTACCGCTCCCCCGTGTCGTGGTCGGACGTCACGACCGGCCCGTCGTCCGTGACGACGAGCGGGTTTCCCGACCCGTCGAACCCGATCACGAGGCCTTCCTCCGCGACGTCCCAGCCGTCCGTGCGAAAGGTGCGCGTCAGGGTCGCGACGTCGGTGTCCTCGAGCAGCGGGGCGTTGCGCAGCCCGTGGACGGGGACACCCACGAAGCAGCCGCCGTGCCGCCCGACGAGCTCGACGTAGCCCGGGTCGAGTTCTACCCCGAGGCCGCGCACGGCCTCCTCGAGCTGGGCGCGCGTCGCGGGCTCGCCCGCACCGTAGAGGGCGACGGCCGCGTCGAGCCGGGCCAGGAGGTCGGGTGGGAGCGCCATGCCGGCCACGGTAGCCGCGGGGTGGGACACCCTGCCCGACGGCGCCACGCACGCAGGTGCGTGTGTCACCGGCGAGCGTGACGATGAGGCGACACGTCCCGCCCCTGACCCGCGAGGTGCACCATGACCAGGTTCGTCGTCGACGCCGGCACCGCCCTGCGACTCGTCGCGGAGGACGCCCAGGTCCCGGACGCCCACGGGCTGCTCGCCCCGACGCTCCTGAGGTCGCAGACGCTGTCCGCGCTGCACGAGGCCGTGCACCGCGGCGACCTGACCGCCGAGGTCGGGCGCGAGCACCTGGCGCGCGTCGGCCGCCTCCCGGTCAGGTTGTTCGGGGACGCCGTGCTGCGTCGTACGTCGTGGAAGATCGCCGACGAGCTGGGCCTGGCCTCGACGTACGACGCCGAGTACGTGGCCCTCGCCCGGCTCCGGGGCATCGCGCTCGTGACCGCGGACGCCGACCTGGCCCGTGCCGTCGTCGGGGTGACCGAGACGGCGCCGTACGAGGCGCTGCTCGACGCGGAGGCATGAACGACTCCACGGCTGCGGCGCACCGGCCGAGCCGGACAGCCGGTAGTGTCGCTCTCTTCGGCGGGCCTGCTCGCTGGAGTCTTGAAGGAGTGCCATGCTCCCTGACCCCGACGTCACCGCAACAGTCGCCAGGATCTCGACCCTGTTCTCGAGGGCGACGGCCCGCCCCGACGACCGCGGGTGCGGTCGCTGCTTCAGCGACGAGGAGAGCGCGCTGCTCCGTACCCCGAACCGGCCGCTCCCGGACGACCTGGTGCTGCGGGTCGCCGCGAAGGACCCGCTCCACTGGGCCGACCAACCGAGGGTCTTGCGCCGCGTCCTCCCGAGGCTCGTCGTCCTGCTCGTCGACGGCGTCGACATCGACGCCCGGTGGTGCGCCAGAGGCCTGGCCGCAGCCCGCTGGTCCACCTGGCCCGCTGACGAGAGCGAGGCCGTCGAGGCCTTCCTCAATGCCTGGTGGACGCACACCCTGAGATCGGGCGCGTCGTTCGAGCGGGTCGCAGAGGTCTTCATGAGCTGCGCGATCGCGGGCCTGCTCGTCGATCCCTGGCTCGCGACCTGGGACGACGAGGCCGCGAGGAGCAGCGTCGTCCGCGAGCGCCGCGAACGCTGTATCGAGGACTGGTGGGAGGACCTCGACCGGATCGCGTCCCCCTTTCCCTGCTGGTGGGGCACGGACGAGAGCGAGGAGAGAGCCGTCAAGACCTTGCGGTCCTGGATGGGCTGCGCCGAGCGATCCGTTCACTGACGAGGCTCAGGGGCTCGGTGCCTCCAGGCGGTCGAGCGCGCCGATGCTCGCCTCGATGATCTGCGCCTGCGCGTCGGCCCGGCTGGTTGCCGGCTGACCGTCTCCCGGTTGCTCGCCGTAGTCCGCGAAGAAGGCGTGGACGCCCCCTGGTACCTCGACGAAGTCGGCGGTGGCGGGCAGGTCGGCGCGGGACGCCTCGATCTTGTCGGGCGTCGTCAGGCCGTCGCGCGATCCCCACACCGAGGTCACCTCGACGTCGGCCGTGCTCATGTCACCCGACGGGTACGAGGCGTGCAGGAGCAGGCCGGTGACCTCGTCGTCGTGCGCGGCGGCGAACGACGCCGCGACGACGCCGCCCAGGGAGTGACCGCCCACCGCCCAGGTGTCGACCTCGTCGAACGCTGCCATCGCCGACGCCGACTGGTTCGGCGACGTGAAGGCGATGCCCAGCGGTTCCTTGAGCGCCACGACCAGGTACCCGGCCTCGGCGAGCGGGCGCAGCACGGCGGCGGTCGCACGCACGTCCACCCGGGCGCCGGGCGAGTAGACCAGTCCGGTCGTCGCCGCACCGTCCTGCGGGACGAACGCGATCCAGCCCGCCTCGTCGCGGACCTCGACCGAGCCGTCGCTCTCGAGAGCTGCGAGCGCGGGCGCCGTCGCGGAGAAGGGCCGGAGCCACACGACCCCCGCGGCGAGGACCACGAGCGCTGCCACGCCGACCCCCAGTGCGGTCCCGCGCAGCACGCGGCGAGGTCGCGAGCGCTCGGGCGCCGGGTGCTGCGTGCGTCGTCGGGCGCTCAGCGCGGTCGCCAGGAGAACGAGCACCCCGGCGGTCGCGCTCACCACCAGCAGCGCGGTGAGCGCCCAGTGCTGGTGGCGCACGGTGTCGCCCGTCGTCACGACGACCCATCCTGGTGCGGCGATCAGCGCCACACCCAGCAGGACGAGCAGCAGGCGTCCGACCAGGCCCGCCGGCGAGGTGCGGCCCGGGGTGCCCGCCCGTCGGGGCTCGGGGGTGGTCGGGACGTTCGACGTGCTCATCGCTGCTCCGTGCTTCTCGACGACGCCCTGGCGGCCAGGGCGATCGCCACGCTAGCAAGTGCTCCTGGATCCTCGGCCGGATCCTCGGCACGGGCGGGCGGTCCCGCCCGAGGCGAGCGGCGCCGTCGGGCACGACTCCCTGCGCTCCCGGATGCCAGACCCCTCGACCGCGAGGACCATGGCCGCATGACGAACCCCCTGACCGCCGACCCGCCGCCCGACACCGTGACCCGCCGGATCGGGCGCGTCGCGCTCGGACTGGGCCTCGTCTTCGCCGGGATCAGCCACCTGACCTTCTCGCGCGAGGAGTTCCAGGCCCAGGTCCCCGACTGGTTCCCCGTGGACGAGGACGTCACGGTCCTCGCGTCGGGGGCGGTCGAGATCGCGCTCGGCTCGTCGCTCGTGGTGCTGTCCCGACGCCGCGTCGCGGTGGGGCTGATCGCCGCCGCCTTCTTCGTGGTCATCTTCCCGGGCAACATCGGCCAGTGGCTCGAGCACAAGGACGGGTTCGGGCTCGACACCGACGCCAAGCGATTCGGTCGGCTGTTCTTCCAACCCGTGCTCGTCGCATGGGCCCTGTGGTCGACGGGCGCCTTCAGCGCGCTACGGCGGGCGCGGTCGGCGCGTCGCTGACGCGCCCCCGGGCAGCGCCCCCGGATGCCGACCGCCGCGACCCGGACGAGCATGGCCGGTGAACCGTCGACCGCCACCCTTTGGACGAGAGGACCTCTCATGGGCCACATCACCTCCGGCAGCGAGAACACCACGCCCGTCGAGCTGTACTACGAGGACCACGGCGCCGGGCAGCCCGTCGTACTCATCCACGGCTACCCGCTCGACGGGCACTCGTGGGAACGCCAGACGCGCGTCCTGCTCGACGCGGGCTACCGCGTCATCACCTACGACCGCCGCGGCTTCGGCCGGTCGAGCAAGGTCGGGACGG
The DNA here is from genome assembly GCF_015142735.1 of Oerskovia douganii. Classification (GTDB taxonomy): domain Bacteria; phylum Actinomycetota; class Actinomycetes; order Actinomycetales; family Cellulomonadaceae; genus Oerskovia; species Oerskovia douganii. The sequence goes on from NZ_JACSPN010000007.1 coordinate 75,147, forward strand.
GGTACGACTACGACACGTTCGCGGCCGACCTGCACGCCGTCCTGGAGGCCCTCGACCTGCGCGACGTCGTCCTCGTGGGGTTCTCGATGGGCACGGGCGAGCTCGCCCGCTACGTCGCGAACCACGGCCACGAGCGCGTCGCGAAGCTCGCGTTCCTCGCGTCGCTCGAACCGTTCCTCGTGCAGCGCAACGACAACCCGACGGGCGTCCCGCAGGACGTCTTCGACGGCATCGTGGAGACGGCCCGTGGTGACCGGTTCGCGTGGTTCACGCAGTTCTTCGCCGACTTCTACAACCTCGACGAGAACCTCGGGACGCGCATCTCGCAGGAGGCCGTCACGGCGAGCTGGAACACCGCGGCCGGATCCGCGCCCGTCGCGGCCTACGCCGTGGTGCCGACCTGGATCGAGGACTTCCGCGAGGACGTCCGGGCCGTGCGCGCGAGCGGCAAGCCCGCCCTGGTCCTGCACGGCACGGCCGACCGGATCCTGCCGATCGACTCGACCGGCCGCCCGTTCCACGAGGCGTTCCCCGAGGCGCGGTACGTCGAGGTCGACGGCGCTCCCCACGGCCTGCTGTGGACGCACGCGGAGGACGTGAACCGGGCGCTGCTCGGGTTCCTCGGGTCATAGGGTCGTCGGGTCGTCGGGCAGCACGTCCGGGGTGGGACGACGAGGACGGAGGCCGCATGACCGTGACCCTGGCGCTGCCGTTCCGCGGTCGGTGGCTCGTGCAGAACAGCCCGGCCCGTCGGGTGCCGAGCCACGGCGTCGACGTCCTGGGAGAGCGGTACGCGATCGACTTCGTGGGGGTCGACCGGCGGGGCCGCACGTCGGCGGTCCGCGACTGGCGCACGGTCCTCGCGGCCGAGCCTCCCGAGCGCTTCGTCGCGTTCGGTCGCCCGATCCTCGCGCCTGCGGACGGCGTCGTGGTCCAGGTGCACGACGGCGAGGAGGACCACGCGGCCCGCCGCTCCCAGCTGGCCCTCGTGCCCTACGCGCTGGGGGCAGCGGCCCGGCTGCGCGAGGGGGTGCACGCCGTCGCCGGGAACCACGTGACCATCGCGCTGCCGGGCGCGCGAGCCTTCGTGTCCCTCGTGCACCTGCGGCGCGGGTCGCTGCGGGTCCGGGAGGGCGACCCGGTGAGCGTCGGGCAGCCGCTCGCGGAGTGCGGCAACTCCGGGAACTCGACCCAGCCGCACGTGCACGTGCAGGTCACGGACTCCGCCGACTTCTCGCTCGCCCGTGGCGTGCCGGTCGCGTTCCGTGACTTCCGCGAGTGGCCCCGCGGGCGGGGGGAGCCCGTCGACCGGGTGACGGGGCTGCCGGACGAGCGCTCCGTCGTCGGGCCGCTGGCGTGACGACCGGCCGCACAGGTCCTGACGAGGCACTCCCCCCGCGCTCCGCTCACGCGACCGGCTGGAGCCGGAAGAGCCGCACGACCCGCCCCGACTCGCGCTCGTAGGCGCGGTAGCCCGGCCACTGCGCCTGGATCAGGTCCCACGCGGCCTCGCGCTCGTCACCGGGCTCGACGGGCGTCGCCCGGACGCGCATGTCGTGGCCGCGGACCGTGATCGACGCGTCCGGGTGCGCGAGCAGGTTGTACGTCCACGCGGGGTGCCGGTCGCGCGCGAACGACGTGCCCGCCACGATCGCCCGACCGTGACCGTCCGGCGTGTACATGAGGTAGGTGCTGCGCGGCTCCCCCGACCGCGCACCCGTCGTGTGCAGGACGAGCGACGGGACGAGGATCGCGCTGACCTGCCACCGCCCGCCCGACACGCGCGCGAGGAACCGCTCGACCGGCGGCAGCACCACCGGGCCGACCGTGCGGAACGCCCGCGTACGCGTGAGCGGGGCGACCACCGACCGGACGACCTGCAGCAGCGAGGGCATGCCCCCAGGATGGACCGGGAGGCGGTGGCGTGCGCGCGGCAGACGAGGCGGGGCCTACCGTCGTCTGCTCAGGGGCACGGGATCGGCTTCCACGTCTTCCCGCCGGGCGCATAGGCACGACAGCCCGTGTAGCCGCTCGACCCGCCCGACGAGGACCCGCCCGACGAGTTCTTCGGGGCGCTCGCGCTGCGTCGCCGCTGCTCCGCGGCGAGACGGTCGGCCTCCGCCTGACGCGCCACCTCGGCCTGGCGGGCCACCTCCGCCTGACGCGCCACCTCGGCCTGACGCTCGACCTCTGCCAGGCGAGCGGCCTCCGCCGCCGCCTCGGCCGCGCGCAGGGCGGTCTCCGCCTCGGCCAGTGCGGTGTTGGCGACCGCGACCCCGGTGTTGGTCCGGCCACGGAGAGCGTCGCGCGCGACCGCGCTCAGGACGGTCGCAGGAAAGTCGTCCGCCTCGTGCCAGAGGACCTGTTCGAGGTGCGCGTGCGCGGCGGCCACGGCGGCGTGCGCGGCCAGCGCCTCGTCCAGGACGTCGACGTCCTGGCTCAGGGCCGCCGCGGCCGACTCGTCGACGAACTCCTCGACCTGTGCCTCGTAGGAGGCGACGAGTGCAGCCGGGGTGCACGGGACGGTGGGGTCGAAGTACCCGAGCTCGGAGACCGACGCCTGGGAGTGCGCCGCCCACACCTCCTTCGTCAGCTCCGGGCGGCCGGGCGCGTCGGCGAGCGCGGCGAGCCCGGTCCCAGCCAGCTGCGCGTCGACCAGCACGTCGTCGACCAGGAGGCCGGTGACGTAGGACCCGTCGGTCTCGTGCGCGGTCCCGTGGACGAGGGACACGGTCGTCCCGGCCGGAAGGAGCCGGCCGAGCGCTTCGACGCCCTCCTCCCCCAGGCACTGCTCCTCGGATCCCGCCAGATCGACGAAGGCGAGGCGCAGGTGCTCGGTCCGTCCCTCGAGCTCGACGGCGATCACGCCGTCCGCGTCGACGTCCTGGACGACGGCCGTCATGTCGTGGGGCCAGACGGCGTTGAGGACGAGGCCGGTCGCGATGAACGCCCCGATCGCGGTGAGCGCTCTCCAGCGAGTCCTGAACCACCGTCGACGCACCATCTGGAAAGGCCACCTGTCTTCTGCACGATCGGACAGCGGATGCTATCCCGAAGCCGGCACCTTTATGGAACACCTGTTCCACAATTGACCGCATCTCTTGACTTCCGATATAAACCCATCGATCATCGATAGATGAACACGACGGTGACGATGCTGCTCCGCCTGACCCTGATCACCATGTTCCTGGGGGCGCTGCTCGCCCAGCTCCTGGTCCCCGTGGTCGCGACCGAGCAGGCGACCCTGTACCCCGAGGTCGAGCACCTCGTGCTCCCCTACTCGGTCGCCGCGATCCTCGGGTTCGTGTGCGTCCAGGCGGCGCTGGTCGCGGTGTGGCGGCTGCTGTCGATGGTCGGCGACGACCGGATCTTCGCCGACGGCTCGCTCCGGTGGGTCGACACGATCACGGTGTGCTCCGCGGCCGCGACGGGCCTGTCGGCGGTCGTCTGGGTCCACCTGATCCTGGTCGAGGAGACCGGCGGGCCGGGCATGTTCCTCGCCCTGGGCGCGTGCGTCGTGGGGGGCGCTGCGCTCGCCCTCCTGATGGTCGTGATGCGCGGGCTCCTCGACGCCGCGATCGCCGACCGCCGCGAGCTCGCGGAGGTGATCTGATGCCCATCGTCGTCGACCTCGACGTCATGCTCGCCCGGCGCAAGATGTCCGTGGGCGACTTCGCGGACGCGGTCGGCATCTCGCCCGCGAACGTCGCGGTCCTGAAGAACAACCGCGCCAAGGCCGTCCGCTTCACGACCCTCGACGCGATCTGCCGCGTCCTCGACTGCCAGCCGGGGGACGTCCTGCGCTGGGAGCCGGAGGACTAGGACGGGCCCGACGGCGCCGGGACCTCCCGCTCTCGCGGCCTCCGCCCCGGGGCGCCTCAGGAGACGGGCTCGGGCGCGGGGTCGGGGATCTCGCCCGGCCGGTACCGCGGGAGCCGGCTCGCGGGCAGGATCGCGGTCGCGCTGACCGCGGCGAGGATCAGCAGCCCGATGCGCAGCGTGTCCAGGCGGCTCTGCTCGTTGAGCGCGACGGCGGCGTCGACCTGCGCCTCGGTGGCGTCGGTTCCCTCCAGGACGGCGCGCAGCTCGTCGTTGCTCACGAAGTTCACGTTGTCGAGGTCCACCTGGGCGACGAGCGAGGGCGGCAGCTCGGGGTGCTCGACGACGGAGCGCGCCACGCTGATGCCCAGGATCGTCACGAGCAGCGCCCCGACCACGGCGGTCCCGACCGCCGACGCGAGGTTCTGCGTCGTCCCGCGGATCGATCCGACGTCCCCGGCGAGCGCCTTGGGGACGGCCGTGACCAGCACGTTGAAGACGAGCGTCACCAGGGCCCCCTGCCCGACGCCGAAGACGAAGAGCCCGAGGATCGTGGGCAGCGTCTCCCAGTTGTTGGTCACGACGAGCGAGAGCCACGCGAGGGCGCCCGTCGTCAGGACGAACCCGGTCACGCCGATCACCCGTGGGCTGAACCGCCCGTAGAAGCGCACGACGAGCGTCGCGGTGACGAACACCGTGAGGTTGAACGGCATCATCGCGAGCGCGGTGTCGAACGGTGTCCGCCCCTGCACGATCTGGATGTACAGCGGGACGGTGAAGTTCAGGGCGGCCTCGAGCGCGACGACGATGAACATCGCGTACACCGCGGCCCGCTCGCTCGACGACCCCAGGACCGTCAGGTCGACCAGGGGGACCTTTCCCGTGGCGGCCCGGCGTCGGGTCCACCAGAAGAACGTCTGCCCGAGCACGACGCCCGCGACGACGAACAGCGGGGCGGGCGACACCCCGACGACCGAGAAGGGCGCGTCGGGCGTCGCGTAGAGCAGTCCCCAGGCGTTGAGGTTGTTGAACCCCAGGGTCAGGAGCACGATCGCCGCACCGATGAGCACCGCGGCCACGAGGTCGATCCGGATGCCGGGATCGCCGCGGTCCGAGCGCAGGCGGAAGCTGAACACGAACACGACGACGGCGAGGAGCAGCACGATCCCGAACACGGGCCGCCACCCGACGAGGGTCCCGAGCGCTCCCCCGATGAAGAACGCGCTCACGCCGGAGATGGCGCGGGCCGAGCCGAGCGACCCGATCGCGGTCGCCTGCTGAGCACCGTGGTAGTTCTCGGCGATGAGCGCGACGAGCGCCGGCACGATGATCGCGGCGGAGGCCCCCGCGAGGGCCTGCCCGGCGATGGCCCAGCCGACGGTGGGCGAGAGGATCATCAGGAGCGCCGACGCAGCGAACGTCGCGACCACGACGCGGAAGACGACGACCCACCCGATCCGCTGACCGAGCTTGGCCCCCGTCATCACGAGCGCAGCGACCGCGAGGCCGTACACGACGATGGTCGAGCTGACCACGGTCGGCGGCACGCCGAACTCCTCGACCATCCCGCCCAGGGACACGGGCAGGGCCGCGACGTTGAACGACATGAGGACCTGGGCCAGGAACAGGCCCACCATCGGGACCCAGGACCGCCGCTCCTCGGCGACGACGACCTCGTCGGGCGTTGCTCGGCTCATGCGTGGGGCTCCGTCTTCTCGGGGACGTGCACGGACGACGCGAAGAGGTTGAGGCCGAGCGCCCGCGACAGGTAGGCCGTCGCGCGCTGGCCGCGCACGCTGTTCCCGGCAGGGTCCAGGGGTGGGGAGAACGTGCCGATCCCGCCCTTGCCCGGGGCCACCGCGACGATCCCGCCCGCGACGCCGGACTTCGCCGGGAGCCCGATCTCGAAGAGCCACTCGCCCGAGCGCTCGTACAGGCCGGTCGAGGCGAGCACGGCCAGGGTGTCGCGGCACACCTGCGCCGAGACGACGCGCTCACCGGTGACGGGGTTGACGCCGCCGTCGGCGAGGGTCGCGCCCATGACCGCCAGGTCGCGGGCCGTCACGCGCAGCGCGCACTGGCGCGTGTACACGTCGACCACCTCGAGCGGGTCGGTCTCGATCCGTCCGTAGCTCTGCAGCAGGCGGGCGATGGCCCGGTTGCGGATGTTCGTCTCGGACTCGGACCGGTAGACGACGCCGTCGAGCTCGAGCGCCCGCCCGGCGAAGCGCGAGAGGCCGGTACGGACGTTCTCCCACTGCTCGGCGGGCGTCGCACCGGGCATCATCGCGGTCGTCGCGAGCGCGCCGGCGTTGACCATGGGGTTCATGGGGTGCCCGTCGTTGAGCTCGACGGCCATGACGGAGTTGAACGGGAGCCCGGTGTTGTTCACCCCGACCCGTTCGCGCACCGCGTCGTGCCCGTAGGCCTCGCACACGAGCGCGTAGACGAACGCCTTGGAGATCGACTGGACGGAGAACTCGACCTGGGTGTCGCCGGCCTCGTGCATCTCGCCGTCGACCACGGCGACGCTCACGCCGAACAGTGCGGGGTCCGCTGCTGCCAGGACCGGGATGTAGTCCGCGACCGCGCCCGCCGCGAGGTCGCGGTAGCGCGCGTGGGCGTCGACGACGAGGTGCTCGACGCGGTCCCACCGGGGCAGCGTCCCGGTGGACGCCACCTGTTCGACGTCCTGGACATCCATGTGCACACCCCGTCGCTCGAGCCTGACGTGATGCTCCCACCGGGCTCGGGTGCGTGCATGCCGAGAGCTCGAGCCGTCACCGGTCCCGGGGCCCCGGCGCCGCGAGGACCAGCTCGACGTCGGCGCCGATCTCCGTGCCACGGACGGGCTCGGTGGCCCCCGGGCCGCGGCTGCCCGGTTGCCGAGGCGGCACGGCGGGCAAAGACTGAGGGCTGTCGGAGCCCTTCACGACCACGCGGCGCGCACCCCGGTGCCCGCCGTCGGCGTCGAACCGTGCGGGGCCGTGGTGATCGCTGACCAGGGGGTACACCCATGACTCGGAACCGTGTCGTCGTCGGGATCGACGGCTCGACCAGCAGCCGGTCGGCGCTGGTCTGGGCCGCGCACGAGGCCCGGCTGCGCGGCCTCGGGCTGCTCGTGGTGCACTCCCGCTTCCGCCCGTCCTACGACGTCGTGTTCGCGGGCGGCTTCTACCTCCCCCCGATCGCCGACGAGGAGGACGAGATGGCCGAGATCCTGCGCGTGGCCGTCGAGCTGGCCCGTGAGGTCGACGCGCAGCTCGAGGTCGAGGTCTCCGCGCGCACGGGACCGCCCGCGGCCTCCCTCCTCGAGGCGGCCGGCGAGCGGGCGGAGCTCGTGGTCGTGGGGTCCCGCGGCCTGGGGGCCTTCGGATCCCTCTTCCTGGGCTCGGTCAGCATCCACCTGGCGGCCCGCTCCCCCGTTCCCGTGGTCGTGGTGCCCGCGGAGACGCCGTTCTCGACGGTCGGGCCGGTGGTCGTCGGCGTCGACGGGTCCCCGCACTCCCGGACCGCGGTGGTCGAGGCGGCGCGCGAGGCCGTGCGACGGCAGGTCCCCCTGGACGTCGTGGCCTCCTACACGGTGCCCGCAGACCTGCTCGTCACGCCCCTCACGACAGGTCGGGAGGAGCTCCGCGAGGCCTTCCGCGCCCAGGCCCAGGAGAACGCCGACGAGGCCGCGCGGGCGGCGAGCGCCGAGGACGACGACCTCCTGGTGCGGACCCACGTCGTCGAGGGCCCGCCGGCCGAGGAGATCGCACGCGTCGCCGACCCTGCGTCCCTGGTCGTCGTCGGCTCCCGGGGGCACGGGGAGCTGACCGGTCCGATGCTCGGGTCGGTCAGCCAGCACCTGCTGCGCCACGCCCGCTGGCCCGTCCTGGTCACGCACGAGCACTAGTCGCACCACGGGTCGAGCCGCGGCGCCGGGCCGACCCGGCGGCGCCGCGGGCAGGCCGGTCCGGCGCGGGCAGCCCGGCGCGACCTCAGAGCCCGTCGAGCAGGTCTCGCATGCGGTCGATCTCGCCCCCCTGACCCGACGCGGTGTCGGCCGCGATCTCGTTCGCGTACAGGTCCTGCCCGTCGACGAGCACGACGTCGACCATGTCGAGCGCGCCCTGGTGGTGCGTGATCATGCCTTCGAGGAAGAGCCGGTCGAACTCCGGGCCGCTCGCGGCCGCGAGCGCCGCCATCTGCTCGTCGGTCAGCATCCCGACGACCCCGTCGCCGTGGTCGCCGTGCCCGGTCCCTGTCCCTGCGGGCGCGCGCGGCCCGGTTCCACCGGCGTCCTGGGCTCCCTCGGGCACGACGACGTCGCGCGCCTGGAGCCAGGACGCGAGCGCGTGGATCTCGGGCCCCTGGGCGGCGGTGACCCGCTCGGCGAAGGAGCGCACGCCGTCGGACCCTGCCCGGTCCGGGGCGAGCGCGGCGATCTCGAGCGCCTGCAGGTGGTGCTCGATCATCCCGGTGACGAACCCGACGTCGGCCTGGTTCCAGGCGCCTTCCTCGGGTGCCGCGCCGTAGTCGTCGGGCGCGATGGTCGCGGCCTCCTCCCCGGGCAGCCCGGGCTGGACGACGACGCTCGACGGCGTGACGGTCGGACCGGGGTCGCCCGTGCACGCCGCGACCCCCAGCACGAGGCCGGCCACGGCGAACCCGCAGGTCACGACCCGCACGACCTGACGGGCGCCCGCTGACCGCGCCGCGTTTCCGCTCTGAAAACTTTGCACCCGCTCTGTTCCCTCCGTGTAAACCTTCGCCAGAACCGCTCGGTTGCAGTGGTGCAGATCACATTTCCCGGTCAGAATGCGCAGAACCCTACCAAGGAGGTGTTTCCCCCGTGCATCGAAGAACGCACAGGCCACGAAGCCGGATCCTGCTCGCCTCGTCCCTGGCGGCCACTCTGGCCGTCTCCTCGCTCGCTGTCGCGTCGGCGGCGTCCGCCGAACCGTCCGACGGGTCGCCCGAGGCGGTGGCCGAGCTCGTCGAGCAGGCCCCGTCGTCGCTCCCCGCCCAGCGCCTCGCTCCCCTCGCCCAGGCCACCGACGTCCTGGCTCCCGGGCAGATCGCAGGCAGCCCCAACCTGACCCTCGTCGCGAACATCCCCAAGAACGGCGCCTTCACCCCTGAAGGCCAGTACAACAGCGACCTCGCGTTCCAGGGCAGGTACGCGTTCGCCGGCAACTACGGCGGGTTCACCGTGTACGACGTCGCCGACCCGACCAACCCGCAGCAGGTCGCCCAGGTCGTGTGCCCCGGCTCCCAGAACGACATCTCCGTCTACGGGGACCTCCTGGTCCTCAGCACCGACTCGTCGCGCAGCAACGCCTCGTGCGACAACGTCGGCCAGAGCGCGGTCGTCAAGGACTCGTGGGAGGGCGTCAAGGTCTTCGACATCTCCGACCCGACGTCGCCGCAGTACGTGTCGGCCGTCGAGACGCAGTGCGGCTCGCACACGCACTCGCTCGCACCGTCGAAGGACGGCGAGGACCTGTTCGTCTACGTCTCGTCGTACTCGCCGAACGCGGCGTTCCCCGACTGCCAGCCGCCGCACGACCTGATCAGCGTCGTCCAGGTCCCCCTCGACGACCCGGCGTCGGCCGCGGTCGTCTCGACGCCCGTCCTCTTCCCGGACGGCGGCAACCCCGGCGGCAACGGCTCGAGCACGACGTCGGGCTGCCACGACATCACGACCTACCCGTCGAAGGACCTCGCGGCGGGCGCGTGCATGGGCGACGGCATCCTCATGGACATCTCCGACCGCGCCCACCCCGTGGTCACCGAGGTCGTCCGGGACACGACGAACTTCGCGTTCTGGCACTCGGCCACCTTCAACAACGCGGGCACCAAGGTCGTCTTCACCGACGAGCTCGGCGGCGGCGGCGCACCGACCTGCAACGCGACGGTCGGACCGGAGAAGGGCGCCGACGCGATCTACGACATCGTCGACGGCCAGCTCGTGTTCAAGAGCTACTACAAGATCCCGCGCGAGCAGGCCGCGACGGAGAACTGCGTCGCGCACAACGGCTCCCTCATCCCCGTCCCGGGCCGCGACATCATGGTCCAGGCCTGGTACCAGGGCGGGATCTCGGTGTGGGACTTCACGGACTCGGCCAACCCGGTCGAGATCGCCTGGTTCGACCGCGGGGCGCTGTCGCCCGACCGGTTGATCCTCGGCGGTTCGTGGTCGGCCTACTGGTACAACGGCGCGATCATCTCGAACGACATCCAGAAGGGCCTCGACGTCCTCCTGCTCGACGACCCGGTGACCAACGCCGCGAAGCAGGTCGTGACGGACGAGTTCAACCCGCAGGCCCAGCCGACGTACGTCGAGCCCGCGGCGTGGTCCAAGAAGACGGCCTACGCAGGTGGCACGACCGTCACGTACGGCGGCGCCGTGTGGCGGGCCCAGTGGTGGACCAAGGGCCAGACGCCCGGCGACCCGTGGGGTCCGTGGGAGGAGATCGCAGGTGTCGACTCGAAGGGGGTCGGGGCGTGGAAGCCCACCCGGGTCTACTCCTCGGGCGACACCGTGATCCACGACGGCACCACGTACACCGCCAAGTGGTGGACGAGGAACCAGGCCCCCGGCGACCGCTGGGGACCGTGGGCGCCGCAGGGCTGACCTGCGTCGCACCCGGGCTGCGGCCCGGGTGAGCCACCGCCCGACGGCGTCGCTCACCTGCGAGGTGAGCGGCGCCGTCGGGCCTGCTCGTGGCCGGGCGACGCAGAGCGTGTCCGGACCCGCAGCGCACGAGCGGGAACCGGATCGACGCTGCCCGGCTCGTCCGCGTCCGGCGCGCGCTGCTCCGTGGGCACGTTCCCATGCCGCCGGGTCGACGGGTGATCGGCGCGCTTCCTGGACCTGCGCCGCCGAACCTGGTAGTTGGTTGAGGTGAAAGCACGAGAGACGCCCAGTCAGACCGCCCTGTTCTCCGCCGCCGCGCGCGCGGCGCACCCGCTCGTCGACGACGAGCCCCATCTCCTGGCCGACGAGGTCGCCCAGCGGCTGTGCCGAGCAACGAGCCCGTCCCCCCTCGACTACCAGCTGGCCCAGCCGGAGGCCGCCGTCCTCGCTGCAGCCCGCCTGTCCGCCTGCACCAGGTCCCGCTACGCAGAAGCCGTCGTCTCCGAGGCCGGAGCGGAACAGGTCGTCGTGATCGGCGCAGGGCTGGACACCCTCGCCAACCGCCTGCCACCGGGTGCCCGGGCGTCGGTGTGGCTCGTCGACCGACCCGGTGTCCTCGCATGGCGCGCTCGGCTCTTCGCGGAAGCAGGCCTCGTCGACGCCGCCCACGGCGTCACGGCCGACCTGGCGCAAGGGTTCGACCTCGCCGACCTCGCGGCGACCGGCGTCGACCTGCGACGCCCGGTGACGGTGGTCTGGCTGGGCGTGAGCATGTACCTCACCCCGCAGGAGTGTCGCCGGTTCATCGCCACCCTCGCCGGGCTCGCCGACGGGTCGTCGCTCGTCTTCGACCACCACCTCCCGGCGGACCTGCGTAACGACGCCGGGAAGGAGTACACGCAGGCGGTCGCCACCATGGCCGGGCACGTGGGCGAGCCGTGGCAGTGCTCGCCCGCCCCCGGCACCGTCCGGACCTGGCTCACCGAGCACGGGTGGCAGGTCGAGGCCGACGTCGACGAGGCAGCGGCGACGCCGGAGGGGTTCTTCGACCGCCAGCAGCACCTCTCGCCGATGCGGCTCGTCCGGCTCGTCCACGCCACTCGCTGAGCCACGCCCCGGAGGCGTCACGGGGGACCCTGCCCTCCCAGGAGCAGGGTCCCCCGTGACGGCGGCACGTCGGCTGCGCGGCCCCCGCACGGGAGCCCGCCCGGGTGGGCTCGTCGTCGTCGGAACCCGCGGCCGGGTGCGGATCAGTGGCCGTCTCCTCGACGGATGGACGGGGAAACCGGCGGGGCGGGGCGCTCCTCCTGCCACGGTAGGACCCTCTTGCACCCGCGTCCCACGACGGGGTGACGCCCGGAGACGAGCACGCGCCTAGCGTCGAGGCATGACCGACGCGACCTCCCTTCCCGACCGCTCGTCCTCCGCACCGCGCCGCCGTGCCCTGACCACGGCGCCCGGCGGACAGCCCTGGTCGCGCGCCGCCGTCGTGCTCACCGCGAGCCTCCTGCTCGGCGGACTCACGTCCTTCGCCCAAGGCTTCCTGCCCGACGCCGCAGCTCCCTTCACGAACTCCGCGAGCGGCTGGACCCTGCTCACGGCCCTCCTCGTCGTCTGGGCGGCAGGCGACCCTCGGGCCCGGACACGGCATGCCGCACTGCTCGGCGTCGCGAGCTTCGTGCTGCTCGTCCTCGGCTACACCGTCGCCGCCGACCTCCGCGGCCTCTTCTACGACCCCACGCTGTTCGGGGTCGTCGGCGTGATCGTCGGGCCGTTCGTCGGGGTCGCAGCGGCCTGGCTTCGCGAGCCGGGCGTGCGTGCGGCCCTGGGCACGGCGCTGCTCGCGGGGATCGGGCTCGGCGAGTCGGTGTACGGACTCACGACCGTCGTCGAGACGACAGGCGCCAGCTACTGGGTCGCGATCGGGCTCGTGTCCCTCGTCCTGCTCGCCGCCACGCTGGCGCGTCGCGCCCGCGGAGCCCTGGAGATCACCATCGCCGCGGCGGGCACCGCCGTCGTCTCCCTGGTGTTCCTTCTCGCCTACCGGGCGCTCGGCTGAGCCGTCAGACCAGGGAAGATGACGAAACTACCGGCTAGACCTGCATGTCCACGAAGCGCGCGTAGTGCCCTTGGAACGCGACGGTGATCGTGTCGGTCGGGCCGTTACGGTGCTTGGCGACGATCAGGTCGGCCTCACCTGCTCGCGGGGACTCCTTCTCGTAGGCGTCCTCACGGTGCAGAAGGATGACCATGTCGGCATCCTGCTCGATGCTGTTGTGGACGGCGATACCGTTGGCGACGAAGTTGTGGGTCCCGACGACCGTCGCGTCGTAGACGGGCTTCTCGCCCTCGGGGGTGATGGAGACGACCTCGTCCCACAGCAGGTCGTTGACCGCCATGATCTCGAGCTCCTCGCTGTCGAGGACTTCCGCGATCTTCCCGAGCCGCTGCCGGGAAGGCGATGCCTTGAACATCGCGCTCCCGCTGAACTGCGTCCCCATGGCCTCGGCGAACTTGCGGTGCGACATGCCGCGTTCCTCGAGGAGCACGCGGACGTCGTCCCACACCTGGCGCGGCACGGTGTCGACGTTGGTGTTCGCGCGGGTGTCCCGGATGATCTCGAGGAGGCGCTCGGCGGCGGCACCGCGCTCGCCGTGCACCCCGATCTCCTGGAGGAACCGTCGCTGGTCGTCCACGCCGGAGATGTCGAGCGTGTACCCGGTCCGGTACGCGCCCTTGGCGGTTGCCGTCCGCAGGCGTGTCGAGATGCCGAAGCGCAGCAGCAGGCGGGACAGCCCGTCGACGAGCTGACGCGAGGTCGAGGCGTAGTAGATGCGACCGCTGCGACCGTTGGCGTTGACGGTCACCGAGCCGTCGGTCGCCCAGATGTGCCGGATGAAGAGCGCGATCTGCTCCTTCGGCAGGTGGAACACGGTGGACGGCACGAACTTCTCGTGGCTCCGCGCCCCGAAGAGCCCCATGTCGTCGAGCCACTCCGCCACGGGGTTCCGCTTGCCCCGGGCGAGCCGGTACGGCGCGGGGAGCCGAAGCGTGGTGCAGCGGGCGACCGCGTACTCGTCGCGGATCGGGGTGATGCCGAAGGCACCCGCGGCCTCCGAGACGACCGCGAGGTTCTTCTCGTCGATCGACGCGTAGCGGATGGGCTGGCGCTTGACGAACGAGCCGTCGCCCAGCATGTGGGCGAGCATGACGACCTTGCGGTCGTCCCACGCGACGCTCTGCTCCGGTCCGGGGACGTGGCGCGGCACGCCGAGGCGCGAGCCCACCTGCAGCTCGCCGAGCGGCGTCCAGCCCTCGTAGGTGAGGAACGGGTGGTTGGCGGTCGCGCTGATCTCCTTGCCGGAGGCCAGCTTGAGGCGGAACGTCTCGCGCGTCCCGGTGGGGAACACGTGCGTGAGGTGGCGTCGCACGTACTGGAGGCGCTCGTTGAGCGCCCACACGGGCACGTCCTTGGCACCGAGGGCGTACAGCTCACCCATCGTGGTCTCGGCACCCGTGTCGGCTCGCAGGATCTTGGTGTCCTCGGTGAGGCAGCCCGACTCACGCAGGTCGCTCATCGCGGGCTTCTTGTCCGTGCGCTGCTCGGCGCCACGGTTCAGCTGCGAGATCGCGATGACCGGCACCTCGAGCTCCTTCGCGAGGAGCTTGAGCGCACGCGAGAACTCGGAGACCTCCTGCTGTCGGGACTCGACCCGCTTGCCCGACGTCATGAGCTGGAGGTAGTCGATCACGACGAGCTTGAGGTCGTGCTTCTGCTTGAGCCGGCGGCACTTGGCGCGGATCTCCATGAGCGACATGTTGGGCGAGTCGTCGATGAAGAGCGGCGCCTCGGAGATCTTGCCCATGGTGCCGGCGAGCTTCTGCCAGTCGTCCTCCCCCATGGAGCCGTTGCGCATCTTCTGCAGGTGGATGCGCGCCTCGGCAGCCAACAGACGCATCGTGATCTCGTTGCGGCTCATCTCGAGCGAGAACACGACGGACGTCATGTTATGCTTTATGGAAGCACTCCTAACAATGTCGATTCCCAGCGTCGACTTGCCGATGGCCGGGCGCGCCGCGATCACGATCATCTGCCCGGGGTGCAGCCCGTTGGTCAGGCGGTCGAGGTCCGCGAACCCGGTCGGGACCCCCACCATGCCCTCGCCGCGGTGCCCGGCGGCCTCGATCTCGTCGACGGTCCCGCCGATGACCTCGCCCAGGACGATGTAGTCCTCGGCGGTGCGTCGTTCGGTGACCGCGTAGACCTCGGCCTGCGCGTTGTTGACGACGTCGTCGACGTCACCCCCGTCGGTCGCGTACCCGAGCTGAACGATGCGCGTCCCGGCCTCGACGAGGCGGCGCAGCACGGCCCGCTCGCGCACGATGCGGGCGTAGTAGCCCGCGTTCGCGGCGGTGGGGACCATGGCCATGAGGTCGTGGATGTAGGGCGCTCCGCCGATCCGTCCCAGCTCGCCGCGGCGCGTGAGCTCGGCGACGACCGTGATGGCGTCGGCAGGCTCACCACGACCGTAGAGGTCGATGATGACGTCGTAGATCGACTCGTGCGCGGGCTTGTAGAAGTCGGTGCCGCGGATCTGCTCGATCACGTCCGCGATGGCGTCCTTGGACAGGAGCATGCCGCCGAGGACGCTCTGCTCGGCCGCGATGTCCTGCGGCGGGGTGCGGTCGAAGCCGGGACCACCGCTGCCTGCGGGCGGTCCGAAGCTCGACTCGAGCTCGTCGATCGACATGCGGGCCCCTCACTCCCCCGGCGTGGCCGGGTATCGTCCTGCGTCGCACATCTGTTCTACTCCGGCCCACCGACACGTCCTTGAGCCCGCGTCGTCGAGGGGTGTCGTGTGGTGCTGCACCGTCGACCGTCCGTAGGCCCGAGCATGCACGACTCAGCGACAGTAGATCGCGCTTCCATCCCCCGCAAACGACCCTGTTCACAGAGGTGTGGACAGCCTGTGGACAGACCCCGCCAGCCTGTTCACAGCCATGTGGACAACCATGTGGACAACTGACGAGTTGTCCCCTGTACAGGCCCATGAGCAGCCTGTTCACTAGGCTCAGGGGTGTGGACGAAAGAAATTCCGGCGACACGCCGCACGCACGCCAGCCAGCTCCCGGTCAGCCCTCCGACGCCGGTCGTTCACCCCGTTCATCCGAGGACCCCTCCCCGGTCACCGCCGGTGCCCCGCACCCGCAGCCGTCGTCCACAGGGAGCGCCCCGCCGAGCCGTCGCGTGATCGACCGGCAGATCCTGGCCCTCGCGGTCCCTGCCCTGGGCGCGCTCGTCGCGGAGCCGATCTTCGTGCTCGTGGACAGCGCCGTCGTCGGGCACCTGGGGACCGCCGAGCTCGCCGGGCTCTCCCTCGCGTCGACGGTCCTCCTGACCCTCGTCGGCCTGTGCGTGTTCCTCGCGTACGCGACGACCGCGGCCGTGGCCCGGCGCATCGGCGCCGGGCACCGGCGCGAGGCGCTCCAGTCCGGGATCGACGGGATGTGGCTCGCGCTCGGGCTGGGCCTCGTCCTCGCGGCGACCCTGTGGGTCGGTGGCGGCTGGGCGATCGGCGCGATGGGCGGCACGGGCGAGGTCGCGGAGCACGCCCTGGTGTACCTGCGGTGGTCGGGTCTGGGTCTGCCCGGCATGCTCGTCGTCCTCGCCTCGACGGGGGTCCTGCGCGGCCTGCAGGACACGCGCACGCCCCTCTACGTCGCCGCGGGCGGAGCGACGTTCAACGCGGTCCTCAACGTCGTCCTCGTGTACGGCGTGGGCCTGGGCATCGCGGGCTCGGGCATCGGGACCGCCGTCGCACAGCTCACGATGGGCGCGGTGCTCGCGGTCGTCGTCGTGCGCGGGGCCCGACGCGAGGGTGCCTCCCTGCGCCCCGCCGCGGGCGGCATCTGGTCCAACGCGCGCGCCGGCGCACCGCTGTTCGTGCGCACGCTCTCGCTGCGCCTCGCGATCCTCCTGACGGTCTTCGTCGCGACGGGGCTCGGCGAGGTCACGCTCGCCGGCTACCAGGTCGTGGCGTCGGTGTGGGGGCTCGCGGCGTTCGCGCTCGACGCCCTCGCGATCGCCGCGCAGGCCCTCGTGGGTCACGGCCTGGGCGCCGGTGACCGGTCGCACGTGCGCTCGGTCCTGCGTCGCACGCTCGAGTGGGGCGTCGCGGCGGGCGCGCTCCTCGGCCTGGTCATGGCGGCGGGCGGCTGGTGGTTCGCGCTGTTCTTCACGTCCGACCCCGACGTCCGCACCGCCGTCGCGCTCGGGATGGCCGTGTGCGGCCTGCTGCTCCCCATGGCGGGGTGGGTCTTCGTCCTCGACGGCGTGCTGATCGGAGCCGGGGACGGCCGCTACCTCGCGTGGGCGGGCATGGTCACGTTCGTCGTGTACGTGCCGTTCGCGCTGGCGGTCCGCGCCCTCGCGCCCGACGGCGCCGCCGGCCTCGCGTGGTTGTGGGCGGCCTTCGCGGGGGTCTTCATGGCGGCGCGTGCCCTGACCACGGGGCTCCGTGCGCGCAGCGACCGGTGGATGGTCACGGGCGCCTGAGACGCCGCCCGGCCCGGACGCACGAAGGCCCGGCCCCCTCCGCAGAGGGGACCGGGCCTTCGGTGACGATCTCCGATCCATCCATCCCTCACGGGACAGGGGCGATCAGTCGATCAGGCAGCCACCACGTTGACCGCGATGTTCGCCGAGACCTCGGCGTGCAGGCGGATGGTGACCGTGTACGAACCGGTCGACTTGATCGGCTGGCCGATCTCGATCTTGCGCTTGTCGACGGACGGGCCGCCGGCAGCCTTCACGGCCTCGGCGATGTCACCCGTGGTGACAGCACCGAAAAGACGGCCGCCCTGGCCCGCCTTCGCGGTGACGACGACGGGCTTCGACTGCAGCGAGTCGCGCGTCGCCTTGGCCTCGTCGAGCGTCGCGATCTCGCGAGCCTTGCGAGCCTTGCGGATCGCAGAGATCTGCGACTCGGCACCCTTGGACCATCCGGTCGCCAGGCCACGGGGCACGAGGAAGTTACGGGCGTACCCGTCCTTGACCTCGACCACGTCGCCGGGCTCGCCCAGGCCGGTGACCTCGTGGGTCAGAATGAGCTTTGCCATGTTCTATCCCCTCTCGATCAGCGTGCGGACGACGAGTACGGCAGGAGCGCCATCTCGCGAGCGTTCTTGACAGCACGTGCGATCTGACGCTGCTCCTGGACGGAGACGCCGGTCACGCGACGGGCACGGATCTTCCCGCGGTCGGAGATGAACTTCCGCAGCAGGGTCGTGTCCTTGTAGTCGACCGACTCGATCTTCGCCGACTTCAGGGGGTTGGACTTCTTCTTGGGCTTGCGCACCACTGGCTTCGCCATGGTGTTGCTCCTTCACAAGGTGCTATCCCCGGCCGGGGTGGGTGCCGTCGTCGGGCACCTGCCCCGCCGGGAAGGGTTTGTCTGGGGTGAGCGGTGACTAGAAGGGGGGCTCGTCCGAGAACGAGGACCCACCCGACGACGCCGGGCCAGCCGTGGCCCACGGGTCGTCGTTGTTCTGCTGGCCACCGCCGGAAGCGCTGAAACCACCGCCGTTCGAAGCGCCGCCGCCGCCGAAGCCGCCGCCGCCACCACCGAAGTTGCCGCCGCCCGAGCGCTGGGCCCGGGTGACCTTCGCGGAGGCGTACTTCAGGGAAGGACCGATCTCCTCCACCTGCAGCTCGACGACCGTGCGCTTCTCCCCCTCGCGGGTCTCGTACGAACGCTGGACCAGACGGCCCTGAACAACCACGCGCATGCCCTTGGTCAAGGACTCGGCGACGTTCTCCGCGGCCTCGCGCCAGATCGAGCAGCGCATGAACAGCGTGTCGCCGTCCTTCCACTCGTTGCTCTGGCGGTCGAAGGTGCGCGGCGTGGACGCCACGGTGAAGTTGGCGACGGCAGCCCCAGCGGGGGTGAAGCGAAGCTCCGGGTCCCCGGTCAGGTTCCCGACCACCGTGATGACGGTTTCACCAGCCATGCCAGCTCCTCATTGTTCGTTGCGTATCGAAGACTCTTCGAAGGGGATGACCCCCGTCCGCGGACATCCCACCACGTGCCACCGACGTCGTCCGTGAGGACGCGCAGCGCACCGGGGGTGCCACGAGGGAAGTCAGACGTGCGAGGCGATCAGCGAGCGTCGGTGCGCAGGACCTTCGTGCGCAGGACGACCTCGTTGAGGCCGAGCTGACGGTCCAGCTCCTTGGCCGTGTCCGACGTCGCGGTGAAGTCGACGACGGCGTAGATGCCCTCGGACTTCTTGTTGATCTCGAAGGACAGGCGGCGACGGCCCCAGATGTCCACCTTGTCGACAGTGCCACCGTCGGTCTTGATGACCGTCAGGTACTTGTCGAGCGACGGAGCAACGGTGCGCTCCTCGATCTCGGGGTCGAGGATGATCATCAATTCGTACTGACGCATGCGGTTAACCCACCTCCTGCGGACTCAGCGGTCACGGTCTCTCCGTGACAGGAGGGTTGTGCGTCGCTGTGCGGTCACCGTGCTGATGGCAGCGCGGAACAAGACACAGCAAGATCCCAAGGTACCCGGTCATGGCCGGGGTCGGGAAATCTGGGTGGTGGGGCCGGGGGGGGGGGGGGCGCCGGGGGCCGCGCGGACCGCGCCGCCACCGGCGCAGGAGCTACTGGCCCCCGCCGCCTTGTCCGCCACCGGCGTTCCCCTGACCGGTCGAGCCCTCCTCGCCGCTCTCCGGCGGATCAGGGGTCGGGGTCGGGGTCGGGGTCGGGGTCGGTTCCGGTGCGACCGGCTCGGGCCCCTTCGACAGGACGATCGAGACGCGGCTGCCCGGCGCGACCTGCTTCCCGCCCGGGGCGCGGATGACCACGCCCGGGGGCTCGGGCGAGTAGGCCTCCGTGAAGCTGGCGGTGAGGTCGAGCTCGGCGAGGATCTGCGCGGCCTCGGCCTTCGACTTGCCCAGGAGGTTCGTCGGGACAGTCACCGTGGTCGGCTCCTCGGGCTCCGTGGGCTCCTCGGGCTCGACCGGTTCCTCGATCGTCGGGACGTCCGACGGCTCCTCGCTCGGGGTCGCGGTCGGGGTCGGCTTCTTCATCGTGTACTTCGGGAACTCCTGGACGTCGGCGTACTGCGGGAGCGCGAGCACGCCCTCCATGTACGACGTCCACGCCTCCACGGGCCAGGTACCACCCGTGATGGACTGGCGGGACCACTTGCCGAACGAGGTGATGGACTCCTGAGCCTTGGTGTCGTCGTTGTACTGGTAGAGGCCGACGACGGTCGCGAGCTGCGGCACGTACCCGGCGAACCACGCCGACTTGTTGTCGTTCGAGGTTCCGGTCTTGCCGGCCACGGGGCGCCCGAGGGCCTTCGCGTGCGCGCCCGAGGCACCCTTCTGCTCCACGACCTGCGTCATGGCGTAGGTAGCGGCGGCCATCACGTCGGGCGCGAAGACCTGCTCGTTGCGCCCCTCCGGCTCCCAGATCTCGGCGCCGGCGTTCAGCGTCGTGACCGACTGCACGACGTGCGGCGTGGACTCGTAGCCCTGCGCGGCGAACGTCGCGTAGGCGTGCGCGAGGTCGATGGGGCGCACCGTGGCGGAACCCAGCACGTTGGACGGGACGGGCAGCAGGTCCTGGGTGTTCTTGGGGATGCCCGCCTTGACCGCTGCGTCGACCGTCGCCTGCGGGCCGACCTCCATGTTGAGCGCCGCGTACACGGTGTTGACCGAGTTGGCGGTCGCCTTGACGAGGTCGATCTGCCCGTAGGGCTCGTCGCCGAAGTTCACGACCTTGCGGTCGCCGTCGTAGAACCCGGGGACCTGGACGTTGTTGTTCCCGTCGTAGCGCTCCGACAGGTCGATGCCCTTCTCGAGCGCCGCGACCAGGGTGAACGGCTTGAACGTCGAACCTGCCTGAGCCGCGCCCTTGGTGGCCGTGTTGTAGGGCTTGGAGACGTAGTCCGGGCCTCCGTACACGGCCTTGACCGCTCCGTCCGCCGGGTCGATCGACACGATGGACGGGGTCAGGTACGGCGACGCAGCGTTGTCCCCCTCGCGCGGGAGCGTCTCGGGGTTCTCAGCGGTCTTGACCGCCAGCTCCTGCATGGACTTGTTGAACGTCGTGACGACCTTGTAGCCCTTCTTGTACAGGTCCTCGACGTCGCGCCCGGAGTTGGCCCACTCCTCCTCGACCAGCTCGAGCAGGTAGCCGGCCTGTCCCCCCTTGGAGTTCGCCGCGGGCTTCTTCGGCTGAACCTCCGGGAAGACGGCTGCAGCCTTCTCCTCGGCCGAGATGAAGTCGTGCTCGGCCATGCGGTTGATCACGCGCTGCCACTTCTCCTGCGCGATCTCCGGGTTGACGGCCGGGTCGTACCTGTTCGGGCTCGGGATCACCGCGGTGATCAGCGCGGCCTGGGAGATCGTGAGCTGCGCCGCCGGGACGTTGAAGTACGCCTTCGCGGCCGCCTCGATGCCGTGCGCACCACGACCGAAGTAGATCGTGTTGAGGTAGTTCCCCAGGATCTCTTCCTTGTCCTGCTCCTGGGTCAGGCGCAGGGCGAGCATCGCCTCACGGAACTTGCCGACGTAGCTGGAGATCGTCTCGTCGGAGTAGTAGCGCTCGGCGTACTGCTGGGTGATGGTCGAGGCCCCCTGGCGCGCACCACCCTTGAGGTTGTTCACGGCAGCACGGGCGATGCCCTTGATGTCGATGCCGGAGTTCTCCCAGAAGGTCTCGTCCTCGGACGCGACGACCGCGTTGCCCACGTACTCGGGCAGGGTGTCGAACGGCACGATCACCCGGTTCTCGACCTGGAAGGACCCGATCTCCGAGGCACCGTCGTCGTAGTACACCGTGGTCTTCTGCTGCTGGGTCGCGTACGCGGGCTCGCTCGGCACCGACGTCGTGGCGTAGGCCGCGATGACCACCCCTGCGACCAGGGCGACACCCGTGAGGAAGGTCCCGAGCAGCACACGCCACGACGGGAGCCACCGACGGAATCCCTTGACATGGGAGCGGGGGTAGTTGAAGAACCGGCGCTTGCGCGCCGTGGTGGCCGTGCGCGCTGTGCTGGCGGTGCGCGCCGTGCCCTTCGTCTGCCTCGCGGAGCTCGCCACGGTTCACCTTCCTCTGGGAGTCACTTCTGGCCCGGACAGGCGCCGCGCTACGCCCAGGAAGGGGCGAGGGGGGACGCGGACATGCATCGGACCACCCTGAACAATAGGCCGTCGGTCCGCCGGGGCAAGGACCGCGACGGGCGGATCGCCATTGTTTCGCCACAGCCACGCTGCAGGTCCGCCAGTCCTTCACATCTGCTCGCCTGCAGGAAGACATTGCGCGCAGGAGCGATTCCACCTAGCCTGTCGATGTATCGACTCGATACATCGAGTAGGTGAACCAGCCCGAACCGCCCTCCGCGCGGCAACGGTCCCAGCGGAAGAGGAGGTGTCATGGCACGCAGCCGTTCCGACGTGCTGGAGACAGCCATCCTCGGCCTCCTCAACGAGTCCCCGCTGCACGGGTACGAGCTCCGCAAGCGGCTCAACCTGATGCTCGGCTCGTTCCGCGCCTTCTCCTACGGTTCCCTCTACCCGGCGCTCAAGGCGATGGTCGCGCACGGCCACATCGTCGGCACCGAGTCACCCACCACCCCTCCCCACGCACTGTCCGGCAAGCGTGCCCGGATCGTGTACCAGCTGACGGCCGAGGGCAAGGAGCGTCTTCAGACGGTCCTCGCGAGCTCGGGACCGGCGGCCTGGGAGGACGAGAGCTTCGACGTCAGGTTCGCGTTCTTCGCGCAGACCGACGCCGAGACCCGTCTCCGCATCCTCGAGGGCCGGCGCAGCCGGCTCACCGAGAGGCTGGAGTCGGTCAGGGAGTCAGCGGCTCGCACTCGCGAGCGGCTGGACGAATACACCCTTGAGCTGCAACGTCACGGCCTGGAACAGGTCGAACGTGAGGTTCGCTGGCTCGACGGACTGATCACGACCGAGCGCGACCGTCGTCGCACCCGGCCGTCGAGCGGCCCCGAGAACCGTCACGGGCACGACAACCACTAATTACGAAGCCGTCGGCGCGCAGCGCCTCCGGCACTGACAGCAAGGAGCGAGGATGTCCTCCATCCGCGTCGCCATCGTTGGCGTCGGAAACTGCGCATCTTCCCTGGTCCAGGGCGTGCACTACTACCGCGATGCTGACCCGAGCAGCACCGTGCCCGGACTGATGCACGTGCAGTTCGGTGACTACCACGTGTCCGACCTGGAGTTCGTCGCCGCTTTCGACGTCGACGCCAAGAAGGTCGGCTTCGACCTCTCGGAGGCCATCAACGCCTCGGAGAACAACACGATCAAGATCGCCGACGTCCCGCCGCTGGGCGTGCCCGTCCAGCGCGGTGTGACGAACGACGGTCTCGGCAAGTACTACCGCGAGACCATCGAGGAGTCCGACGCCGAGCCGGTCGACATCGTCGCCGCTCTCAAGGAGTCGGGCGCGGACGTGCTCGTCTGCTACCTGCCGGTCGGGTCGGAGATCGCTGCCAAGTACTACGCGCAGTGCGCGATCGACGCGGGCGTCGCGTTCGTCAACGCCCTGCCGGTCTTCATCGCGTCGGACCCGGAGTGGGCTGCGAAGTTCGAGGCCGCCGGTGTCCCGATCGTCGGCGACGACATCAAGTCGCAGGTCGGCGCGACCATCACGCACCGCGTCCTCGCGAAGCTCTTCGAGGACCGCGGCGTCGTGCTGGACCGCACGTACCAGCTGAACGTCGGCGGCAACATGGACTTCAAGAACATGCTGGAGCGCACGCGCCTCGAGTCCAAGAAGATCTCGAAGACGCAGGCCGTGACGTCGAACCTCGAGGGTCCCCTCGGCGGCAAGACCGAGGACCGCAACGTCCACATCGGCCCGTCGGACTACGTCGCGTGGCTCGACGACCGCAAGTGGGCGTACGTCCGCCTCGAGGGTCGCGCGTTCGGCGAGGTGCCCCTGAACCTGGAGTACAAGCTCGAGGTCTGGGACTCCCCCAACTCGGCCGGCATCATCATCGACGCCGTCCGCGCCGCGAAGATCGCCAAGGACCGTGGCGTCGGTGGCCCCATCCTGTCGGCGTCGACGTACTTCATGAAGTCCCCGCCGGTCCAGATGGAGGACACGAAGGGCCGTGCGGCTCTGGAGGCCTTCATCGCCGGTGAGAACGAGCGCTGATCCGTAGCGAGCCTGCGAGCGCAGGACCAGCGCGACCATAGCCACCTGCGCTGATCCGTAGCGAGCCTGCGAGCGCAGGACCAGCGCGACCATAGCCACCTGCGCTGATCCGACCGCTCACGACGAGGGTCCGGAACCTGAGGGTTCCGGGCCCTCTTCGCGTGCCGACGGCGTCGGTCGCCCACGCCCCTCGTCGCACCCGGGGTCGGGCACCGGCACGAGACGGGTGGTCCCGTACGAGACTGGTGGTTCGGGCCGTGTCCGGGGCACCTGTCTCGTACCGGACCACCCGCCTCACGGTTCAGCCCTCCCGGCCCGGGGCGTGGATCCCTCCCGCCACCGCATACCCTGAACCGGTGGGTGTGATCTCGGAACTCGGCGTCCTGCTTCGGCTGCGCGACTTCAGGAAGCTCTTCGCCGTCCGTCTGGTGAGCCAGGCGGGGGACGGGATGTTCCAGGTCGGGCTGGCGTCGCTCCTCTTCTTCTCCCCGGAGTCCCAGGGCACGGCAGCCTCGATCGCTGCGGCGTTCGCGGTGATGCTGGCTCCGTTCACGATCGTGGGACCGTTCGCGGGGGTCTTCCTGGACCGCTGGAGCAGGCGGCAGGTGCTGGTGTGGGGCAACGCGGTGCGGGTGGTCCTGACGGCCGCGACCGCCGTCCTGATGCTGACCACGGGCGTGACGCCGTGGATCTACGTCCTGGCGCTGGCGACGCTCTCGGTCAACAGGTTCCTGCTCGCGGGCCTGTCGGCGGGTCTGCCGCGCGTGGTCGACGGGCCGCTGCTCCTCACGGCGAACTCGCTGACGCCGACGCTCGGTGCCGCGGCGGCCTTCGTGGGCGGCGGCATCGGCTTCCTGCTGAGCCTCACGTTCGAGCCGGGCCGCGTCAAGGACTCGGTCGCGCTGGTGTGCGCGGCGGTCGTGTTCGGGCTGGCGTCTCTGCTGGCGCTGCGCATGTCGCGCGGGCTGCTGGGTCCGGACAAGCCTGCCGAGGCGGCGATCACGACCGAGATCGCGAAGGTCGCGCGCGGGCTCGCGGACGGTGCGCGCTATCTCGTGGCGCGCCGCACGCCGGGTCAAGCCCTCATGGTCATGGCGACGCACCGGTTCCTGTACGGGGTGACGTTCATCGCGTCGATCCTCATCTCGCGCAACCTCCTGTCGGACCCGGGGAACACCAACGCGGGGCTGGCGACGTTCGCGACGGTCGTGGGGCTCACGGGGGCGGGCGGTGCGCTGGCCGTCGTCCTGACCCCGACGGTGTCGCGGTACACGGGCCCGCACCTGTGGATCGCGCTCATGCTGGGCCTGGCGGCGGTGAGCCAGCTGCTGCTGGCGACGACGCCGTCGCGCACCGTCGTCTACGCGGGGGCGCTGCTCCTGGGCCTGGCCGCGCAGGCGACCAAGATCGCGGTGGACACGATCGTCCAGCGGGACACCGCGGACGCCTACCGGGGTCGCGCGTTCGCGTTCTACGACGTCCTGTACAACGCCGCGTTCGTGGGGGCCGCGGCCCTCGCGGCGTTCACGCTGCCGGACTCGGGGTACTCGCGCCCGGTCTTCGTGGTGCTCGCGGTCGCGTACGTCGCGGCGGCGGTGGTGTTCGGCCGGTTCGGGGCGCGGCACGCCGCGGGGCCCGACGACGTCGCTCGCCTCCCGGCGGGACCTTCCGACGAGCGGACCACGGCGGGCTGAGCCGGCCCGCCCCTCGCGCCGGGCGCCGCGATCTCGCGGTGCAGAGCGACCGATGAGTCGTGCCCGGAAAAGGAGTCGTCAGGACCGGGGGGAATATCCGAGGATGGATGAGCGTCGTTCTCGTAGGGCGTACGACATCACGACC
Source organism: Oerskovia douganii (assembly GCF_015142735.1). Taxonomy (GTDB): domain Bacteria; phylum Actinomycetota; class Actinomycetes; order Actinomycetales; family Cellulomonadaceae; genus Oerskovia; species Oerskovia douganii. The sequence continues at coordinate 100,637 of NZ_JACSPN010000007.1, forward strand.
GGCGCTCCCCCCGTTCCTCGCTGCGTGCTGTCCTCAGTCGCGTGCGCACCGACCCCACAGGAGAGCACATGCAGGTACCTCAGAGCACCGCCCCGTCCTTACGCACCCCGGAGAAGCTGTCACGCGAGAACTTCCTCGTGATCGCGCTCCTGCTCGTGTCGGCCTCGGTCGTCATCCTCAACGAGACCACCATGGGCGTCGCGCTCCCCCACCTCATGGAGGAGATGGGCATCACGGCGACGACCGGGCAGTGGTTGACCACGGCCTTCATGCTGACCATGGCGGTCGTCATCCCCGCGACGGGTTTCCTCCTGCAGCGGCTGGGCACGCGTGGCGCGTTCCTGCTCGCGATGTCCCTGTTCAGCGCGGGGACGGCTCTCGCGGCGTTCGCGCCCGGCTTCGGCTGGTTGCTGGGCGCTCGCGTGGTGCAGGCGTCGGGCACGGCGATCATGATGCCGCTGCTCATGACGACGATCATGACGCTGGTCCCGCCGAGCGCGCGCGGCCGCATCATGGGCAACGTCGCGATCGTCATGGCGGCCGCGCCGGCCCTGGGCCCGACGCTGTCCGGCCTGGTGCTCGAGGCCCTGTCGTGGCGGTGGATCTTCGGCTTCGTGCTGCCCATCGCTCTCGTCGCCCTCGCGTTCGGCGCGAAGTACGTCAAGGACTCGGCCGACCGTACACACACCCGTCTGGACCCGTTGTCGCTGTTCCTGGCCGTGCTGGCGTTCGGCGGGCTGGTCTTCGGCCTGTCCAACCTGGGCGAGGCGGCACGCGCCACCCCGGCCGTGCCGGTGTGGATCCCGCTCGTCGTCGGGCCGGTGGCGCTCGCGCTGTTCGTCGCGCGCCAGCTCGTGCTCCAGCGTCGCGACGCCGCGCTGCTCGACCTGCGCGTGTTCTCCTCGCGCGGTTTCACGGTGTCGCTCGGCATCATGTCGGTCGCGATGATCGCGCTGTTCGGGTCGATCATCCTGCTGCCGCTGTACCTGCAGACCGCGCTGGGCCTCGAGCCCGTGCTCACGGGTCTGCTGATGCTGCCGGGCGGGCTGATCATGGGTCTGCTGGGCCCGACGGTCGGCCGCCTGTACGACCGCATCGGTCCGCGGCCCCTGATCCTGCCCGGGCTGAGCGCGGTCGCGGTCTCGCTCGCGACGCTGACGACGGTCGGCGCGACGACGTCGCCGTGGTTCGTCCTGGGCGCGCACGTGGTCCTGAGCCTGGGTCTGGCGTTCGTGTTCACGCCGCTGTTCACGGGGGCGCTCTCGTCGCTCAAGCCGTCGCTGTACTCGCACGGCAGCGCGATGATCGGCACGGTCCAGCAGCTCGCGGGTGCCGCGGGCACGGCGCTGTTCGTCGCGGTCATGACGTCGCGCGAGGTCGCCCGGGCGGCGGAGGGTGCCACCGCCCGGGTCGCCCTGGCCGACGGTGTGTCCACGGCGTTCGTCTGGGGCGCGGTGGTCATGCTGGTCGCGGTCGCGCTGTCGTTCCTGCTGCGCAGGCCCGCGGCCGAGGAGCCCACGGACACCGTGCCCGACGGCGCCGCGTCCGCCACGCAGGACGCCCCGGTCCTCGAAGGGGTCGGGGAGGCGGCCGAGCGCCGCTGACGCTCCGTCCCGGTCCCTGCGGACCGGGCACGGGAGGCGCGAAGGGCGGGCACCGTGGGTGCCCGCCCTTCGCGCGTCGGGACGCCGTGCGGGGTCCGTGGTCACGACCCCTGGTCGGTCACGCCTCGCGCGCTGCCCACCACGTCAACAGCTCCTCGCGTGCCGCGTCCTCACCGAGGGGCCCCCGGTCGAGACGCAGCTCCAGGAGGAACTTGTAGGCCTGCCCGACCTCCGGGCCCGGCGGGATGCCCAGGATCGCCATGATCTGCTGCCCGTCGAGGTCGGGACGGATCGACGCCAGCTCCTCCTCGCCACGGAGCCGCTCGATGCGCTGCTCGAGGTCCGTGTAGGCGTCGGAGAGCCGCTGCGCCTTGCGCTTGTTGCGCGTCGTCGAGTCCGCGCGGGTCAGGCGGTGCAGGCGTTCCAGGAGCGGCCCGGCGTCGGTCACGTAGCGGCGCACGGCGGAGTCGGTCCACTCCCCCTCGCCGTAGCCGTGGAAGCGCAGGTGCAGCTCGACGAGGCGGGACACCTGCTTGACGGTGTCCTTGTCGAAGCGCAGCGCCTTGAGCCGCTTCGCGGTGAGCTTGGCCCCGACGACCTCGTGGTGGTGGAAGCTCACGCCGCCGCCGGGCTCGAACCGGCGCGTGGCCGGCTTGCCGATGTCGTGCAGGAGCGACGCGAGACGGAGGACGAGGTCCGGGCCGGGGACCGCGCCGTCGGGCCCGGTCTCCTGGGCGATCGCCTGCTCCAGGACGGTCAGCGAGTGCTGGTAGACGTCCTTGTGCCGGTGGTGCTCGTCGATCTCGAGGCGCAGCGCCGGGAGCTCGGGCAGGACGTGGTCCGCCAGGCCCGTGTCGACGAGGACCTCGAGGCCCTTGCGCGGGGCGTCGGACAGCAGGAGCTTCGTCAGCTCGTCGCGCACCCGCTCGGCGGAGACGATCTCGATGCGTGCGGCCATGTCGACGATCGCCGCACGGGTCGCGGGCTCGACGTCGAACCCGAGCTGGGCGGCGAAGCGCGCCGCCCGCATCATGCGCAGCGGGTCGTCGTCGAACGAGCGCTCGGGGGCGATCGGGGTGCGCAGGACACCCAGCGCGAGGTCCGCGAGGCCGTCGTGCGGGTCCACGAACAGCATCTCCGGGACCCGGACCGCCATCGCGTTGACCGTGAAGTCACGTCGCGACAGGTCGCCGACCAGGGTGTCGCCGAACGCCACGAGCGGCTTGCGCGACGCCGGGTCGTACTCGTCCGTCCGGTAGGTCGTGACCTCGACCACCAGCTCCCCCGTGCCCCGCGGGCTGCCCTTGGGCGCGAAACGCTTGGCACCGATCGTGCCGAACTCCTTGCCGATGTCCCAGTGCGCGTCCCCCCACGCCGCGAGCAGGGCCTGCGTCTGGTCCGGGTCGGCCGACGTCGCGAAGTCGAGGTCGTTGCTCGCGCGCCCCAGGAACGCGTCGCGGACCGGGCCGCCGACCAGCGCCAGCTCGTGGCCGGCCTCACGGAACAGCTCACCCAGCTCGATCGCGGCCGGGGCCATCTCGGTCAGGACCGCGAGCGCACGGCGCAGCAGCTCGAGCTGCTCGGGCGTCGTCGGCACCCCGCGGGACCCCTCGGCGGGCAGCGCGAGAGGATCGGGGACGGGAGAGTTCTGGGAAGGAGTGGGCACGACATCCAAGCGTGCCAGATCAGGCCGGGACTCCACACTCGGTAATGTTGGGTCATGTCCACCCCAGCGCACTCTCCGGACCATCGCGGTGTACCAGCGCCGCCCGGTGGGCACGCGCTGCGGATCGACCCGGACACCGCGCGGCCCCCCGACCCGTCGCCCGCCCCGACCGCGCCGCTGCCCGTCGTCGAGGAGATCTCCGCAGGTGGGCTGGTCGTCGACACCTTCGAAGGGCTCTACCGGGCCGCGGTCATCGCGCGGCGCAACCGCGGCGGTCGGCTCGAGTGGTGCCTGCCCAAGGGGCACCTCGAGGGCGAGGAGACCCCGGAGGAGGCGGCCGTCCGCGAGATCGCGGAGGAGACCGGGATCACGGGCGTCGTCCAGGTCCCGCTCGGCATCATCGACTACTGGTTCACCGGCGAGGACCGCCGCGTCCACAAGGTCGTCCACCACTTCCTCCTCCGGGCGACCGGCGGTCACCTCACGGTCGAGGGCGACCCCGACGGCGAGGCCGAGGACGTGGCCTGGATCCCCTTCGAGGACCTCTCCGACCGCCTGTCCTACCCCAACGAACGGCGCCTCGCGGCCGTCGCCCACGACGTCCTGCGAGGACGACGCACGGGCGCCCGCTTCCGGGGTACCGTGACTCGCACCGTCGTCCGTACCAGCCGGCCGGCACCCGACGACCCACGGAACCCGACCGACCTTCCATGAGCTCCCACTTCTCCGGCGGCGCGCCCCGCACGCCGACCCGCCGTCCGGCACCGCGCAGACCCTTCTCGTCCGCGGGCAGGCCTGCCCGCGGTCTCCTGGCCGCGCTGCTCCTGCTCGGCCTCTCCGTCGTGCCCTCGACGGCTCTCGCCACGGCACCGACCGCGACGCCGGTCTCGACCGGCACCTCGACGGACACCCACACGGCCGGGTCCACCGGGGCGGTGACGACGACCCTCGTGTCGATGACCCCGACCACGGTCCGGCCCGGCGACACGGTCACGGTCGCCGTGAAGGTCCACAACGGCACCGACGAGACGATCGACGACCCCCAGGCGACCCTCGGGGTCAGCTGGCGCACCATGACGAGCCGGTCCGCGCTCGAGGCCTGGGCCGACGCACCCACCTCGCAGCAGTCCGCCGAGCGCATGGCCGTCGAAGACCTCGACCCTCTCGGCCCGGGCCGCGACGCCACGGTCACGTTCACGGTCGCCGCCGACGACTTCAACCTCGAGCCCGGCTCGAGCTGGGGTCCCCGCCCGCTCTCCGTCACCGTGACCGACGGCGGCGAGCGCCTCGACGTCCTGCGCTCGTTCTTCCTGTGGGAGGAGTCGCAGGCCCCGCTGCCCGTCCGCGTCAGCGTCGTCGCGCCCGTCACGGGGCCCGCCCTGGGCCTCCTGGAGAGCACGGCCGACACCGGCACCGAGATCCAGTCGACGGTCGACGTCCGGGCGGTGGACGAGGCGCTCCGGCCCGACCAGCGGCTGAGCCGCCTCCTGGCCGCCACCGCGGGAGACCCCGTGATCTCGTGGGCCGTCGACCCGGCCCTCGTCGCTGCCGCGGAGACGTCGTCGGACGCCGACTCCGTCGCGTGGGCAGCGCAGCTGCACGACGGGACCGCCGGGCGGACCGTCTTCGGCCTGCGCCCCTACGACCCCGACGCCGCGGCCTACGCCCAGGTGGGCGCGCTCCTCCCTGCCCCCACGATCCCCCTGCCGGGGGCCGTCGCGACCGACCCCGCGTGGCGGACCGACCTCACCTACCCGGCCGACGACGTCCCCGACCTCGCGACCGTGCGCACGAGCGTCCAGTCGGGCTCACCCCTGGTGGTCGTCCGGGGAGACGGGCTCACCCCCGAGACCTCGGTGAGCTACACCCCGACCGCGCTCGCCACCGTGCAGACCGACGCCGGTCCGGCGACGGCGCTCGTCGCGGACGACACCCTCGGCCAGGTCCTCGTCGACGCGACCCGCTTCGAGCCCGGCGCCGAGGAGCCGTCCACGGCCGACGGCCTGCAGCGGCTGCTCGCCGAGACGGCCGTCGTCGCGTCCGAACGACCGACCGACTCGCGCCACGTCCTCATCGCCCTCCCGCGGTCGTGGGACCCGGACCCGGGCGCGCTCGCGACGGTCCTCGACACCCTGGGTACCGTGCCGTGGGTCGACGTCGCCCCCGTCCAGGACCTCCTCGACTCCCCGGTCCCGGACGTCCCACGGACGGCCCTGCCCGAGTCGTCGACCGACGAGGACACCCTGCCCGCGTCCGAGATGGACGCCCTCCAGCGGGCCCGGACCCAGGTCGCGACGTTCGCGACGATCGCCACGGACCCGGCGCCCATCGTCCAGAGCGCCGAGCCCGCGCTCGTGGTCCCCACCGCGGTCGCCTACCGGAACCGCCCCGACGACCGCAGGAAGGCCGTCGGCACGGCCGTCCAGGACGCCGCGGTGATCCGGTCCGCGGTGTCGATCGTCCCGCGCGGCTTGGACGTCACCCTCATCAACACGTCGGGCAACCTTCCCGTCTGGGTCCGCAACACCCTGGACCAGCCCGTCACCGTGCAGGTCGCGCTCCGACCCGACAGCGGGCTCCTCAAGGTCGTCTCCTTCCCCGTGGGGACGGTCGCGCCGGGGACCGAGACGGACTTCAAGGTGCCGGTCCAGGCGATCGGCAGCGGTGACGTGAGCGTCGAGGTCGAGCTGCTCAGCGTCCCGGCGGGCACGGTCGTGTCCCCGCCCTCGGAGTTCGTGGTGCAGGTTCGCGCCGAGTGGGAGAACACGGGGACGGCGATCTTCGCCGGGCTCGTCGCGCTCCTGCTGATCGGCGGGATCTGGCGCACGATCCGTCGCGGCCGTTCGCCGCGCCGTGTCGCCGAGCTGACGCCCGCCGCAGGCGTGCCGACCGCCCGGGGTGCGGCCGCGCCGTCGGGCACGACGAGGGGCGACGCCGGGTGAAGCACGTACGCCCAGCGGGAGCCGCGCGCACGCGCCGCGACCGACCCGACGACGGCACGCCCGCCGTGCCGTCCGGCACCGCTCCCGCAGAGGACGGGTCCGCCACCACCGCCGACGCACCCACCCCGGCGCGGGCGACGAGCAGCCTGGGGCGGAGCTCGGCCCTCATGGCTTCCGGCACCGCCGTCTCACGCGTGCTCGGACTGGTCCGCAACGTCCTGCTCGTGACCGCGATCGGGACGACCGGTCTGGCCGCGGACGCGTTCGACGTCGCCAACAAGATCCCCAACGTGCTGTTCGCGATCCTCGCCGGGGGTGTGCTCAACGCCGTCCTCGTCCCGCAGATCGTCCGCGCGTACCGCTCCAAGAACCCGCAGGAACGCCTCGACAAGCTGCTGACGCTGTCCGGGACCCTGATCCTCGGGCTGAGCCTCGTCCTCACCGCGGGCGCTGCCGTGATCGTGTCGCTCTACACGGACGGCTGGGGCTCTGCCCAGTTCTCCCTCGCGGTCGCGTTCGCGTTCTGGTGCACACCCCAGCTCTTCTTCTACGGGCTCTACACCCTGCTCGGGCAGGTCCTCAACGCGCGCGGCCAGTTCGGGCCGTTCATGTGGGCCCCGGTCGTCAACAACGTCGTCTCGATCGTCGGGTTCGGCGCCTTCATCGCGATCTACGGGCCCTACGCCACGGGAGCGGCCGACGACCTCGGCACCTGGGACGGCGCCAAGATCGCAGTGCTCGCCGGCACGGCGACCCTCGGCGTCGCCGCGCAGGCGCTCATCCTGCTCGTGCCGCTGTGGCGCTCCGGCTTCCGGTGGCACTTCCGTCTCGGCCTGCGCGGCATCGGGCTGCGCTCCGCCGGGCAGGTCGCGATCTGGACGTTCGGCGCCGTCATCCTCGAGCAGGTCGGCGTCCTGTTCACCACGCAGTTCGCGTCGAGCGCCCCCGCCGCCGCGCTCCGCGAGACGTTCGGGGCGTACGAGGGCGACCCGATCGCGAGCGGCATCGTGACCGGGGTCGTGACCGGGGCACCCGAGGTCTTCGCGGTCGCGGGGAACGCGGCCTACACGCAGGCGCTCATGATCTACCTGCTGCCCCACTCTCTCGTCACCGTGTCGATCGCGACGGCCCTGTTCACGGGGATGAGCGCCGCTGCGGGAGCGGGCGACTACGCCCGCGTCCGGCACGACCTCTCACGCGGTGTGCGGACGGTGGGCGTGTTCACGGTGTTCGCGACCGCGGTGTTCGCGATCCTCGCCCTCCCGATCACCAAGCTCCTGCTCATCAACGTCACACCCTCGAGCGCCGTGGCGGTCAGCCAGATCCTCGTCGCGATGGCCTTCGGCCTGGTCCCGCTCGGCGGCATGGTCCTCATGAAGTGGGTCTACTACGCGTACGAGGACGGCCGGACCGTCTTCTGGATCCAGGTCCCCGCGACGATCGCCCTCGTCGGCGTCGCGTGGCTCGCGACGCGCACCCTCGACCCTGTCTGGTGGGTCGTCGGGGTCGGCGCGGCCATGTCGATCTCGAACGTCGTCGCGGTCCTGCTGCGGACCGCGGGGCTGCGTCGCAAGCTCCACGGGCTCGACGGTTTCCGGATCGTCCGGATGCACGTCAAGACCGTCCTCGCCGCGGGGCTCAGCGCCGCAGCCGGCTGGGGGGTCCTCCAGCTCTTCGGCGACCTGTACGGACTCTCGTGGCTCCGTGCCGCCCTGGTCACTACAGTCGTCGGGATCGTCATGACCGCCGTGTACATCGGCGGTCTCAAGGTCATGCGCGTCCGCGAGCTCGACCAGCTCGCCGACCCGCTGCTCCGCAAGCTCGGGCGGCGACGCCCGGCCCCGAGATAGAGGACGCCCGTACCATGTGGGGGGAAGATGTCGACGGCAAGGAAGTTCGAGGTGGGCAGGTGACCACAGCAGGACCCGGCACGACACTGGTGGGGCGCTACCTGCTGGCCGAACGGCTGGCGAGCGACCTGGTCGACGTCACCGCCTGGTCCGCGCACGACTCGGTGCTGAACCGTACCGTGCGCGTCTCGCTCGTCACCGGTGAGCACGTCGCGGAGGCCATCGACTCGGCGCGGCGCGCTGCGCTGGTCGCCGACCCGCGCCTGACCCGCGTCCTGGACGTCGGCACCGACGACGGTGTCGCGTACGTCATCACCGAGCCTTTTGCGGGCATCACGCTGTCCGAGGTCGTCGCGGGCGGGATCGTGGACGCCCAGCAGGCCCGCGCCATCGTCGGCGAGGCGGCGGCGGCGCTCGAGGTCGCCCGACGACGCGGCGTCCACCACCTGGCACTGCGCCCGGAGGCCCTCCGGGTCGACGGCGACCGCGTCGTCGTGACGGGCCTCGGCCTCGACGCGGGCATCAGCGGGCAGGACCAGCACGACGCCGAGAAGACCTCACGCACGGACACCGTCGGTCTCGTCGCGCTCCTGTACTACGCCATGACGGCGCGCTGGGCCGGCCCCAGCCTCGACGTCCCGTGGATCAGCCCGGACTCCGTCCACCCGCTGCCCGCGCAGCGCGACGCCTCCGGCATCGTCCCGCTCGCGACGCTCGTCCCCGGCGCGCCCACCGACCTGTCGGACCTGTGCGCCGCGGTGCTCGCCGACGAGGAGCCACGCTCGTCGTCCGCGACGAGCGGCTCGTCCACGACGAACGACGACACCCAGGAGTTCGACAGCCTGAACGCGCCCCCCTCGTCCCCCGCGGACCTGGTCAGCGCGCTCGAGCCCTGGGGCGCGCTGTCCGTGGTCGCTGCGCTGCCGACGTTCGTCCAACCGCCGCCCGCACCGCCCGCCGCGAACCGGGTCAGCCGCCAGTCCATCCGGAACGCGTTCGACGTCCCGCTGTCGACCCCGCCGGGGACGCCGCCGCCCGCCGTCCCGTTCCATCGCCCGACCACGGGGCGGATCCACCGCGTCCCCCTGACCGGTGCCTCGGCCCTGCCCGACGGGGCAAGCTACCCCGCCCCCACGTACGCCGACCCGGCCCCGGCCTACGCGGCTGCGCCCGTGGTCCCGACCGCACCGGTCACGGGCTCCTACCCGACGCACGCTGCACCCACCGGGCAGTACCCCACCGCGCCGCCGCCCCTCCCCGTGCCGCCGCCCCCGGCGCAGCCCACGGCCGCCGCCGCGGAGGGCGCTCCCCGCACGGGTCCCTTCGCCACGACGAGCGCCAAGAAGCGCGGGGTCCGGACCACCTGGGTCGTGATGCCCATCGTGCTGCTCCTGGTCGTCGTCGCCGTGGTCTGGGGCGTGAAGATCGGGCTGCAGGGCTTCGACCCCGTCGTGACGCCGAACGCCGGCCAGGGCGGGACGACCTCCGAGGGCTCGGGGACGTCCCCGGACGCCTCCGGGGACGACGACGGCGACGAGGTGGTCGTGAACACCGAGCCCCTCGCGATCGCCTCGGGTGGGCTCCTCGACCCCGACGTGACCGACCCGAACGACGTCGGTGAGAAGCCCGAGGCGGTCCCGCGCGCGATCGACGGGGACGACTCCACGTACTGGTTCACGTACTCGTACAAGTCTGCCGACTTCGGTCGCCAGAAGTCCCGGACGGGCTACACCGTGACGCTCGAGGAGCCCGCCACGGTGCAGCGCATCGTGCTGAGCACGAACAACACCGGTGGTCACGTCGAGGTCCGCGCGGTCACCGACGACGGGAAGGCCGGCGACGAGGTTCTCGCGTCCTCCGACCTGTCGGGCACGGTCGAGCTGGAGCTCGACCCCACGACCGAGGGCACCACCTTCGTCCTCATGTTCACGGAGCTCCCGCCGACCTCGGACGGGTTCTTCCGCGTCGAGCTCAACGAGGTCACGGTCTACTGACCCGGGCGGCTGCGCCCTGGTCGGCGCAGCCACCCGGTGCGGCCGAACGTCCTGAAGCCATCCTGCCGCCGGTGCCACCGGAACAGAACGACGCCTCGTGGCGTTGGACCCGGTGCACCACCCACCACTGAGGAGTACACGTGACGGAACAGACCCCCACGACCGCGCCGCGGAACGTCATCATCGTGGGTTCGGGCCCCGCCGGGTACACGGCCGCCGTGTACGCCGCTCGCGCAGGCCTCGAGCCCCTGGTCCTGGCGGGTTCGATCACCGCGGGTGGCGCGCTGATGAACACGACCGAGGTCGAGAACTTCCCCGGCTTCCCCGACGGGATCATGGGCCCCGAGCTCATGGAGAACCTGCAGAAGCAGGCCGAGCGCTTCGGTGCGCAGGTCGAGTGGGACGACGCGATCGAGCTGCAGCTCGACGGTCCCGTCAAGACCGTGGTCACCGGGAACGGTGAGACCTACACGGCACGCGCCGTGATCCTGGCGACCGGCTCGGCGTACCGCGAGCTGGGCCTGGAGGACGAGAAGCGCCTGTCCGGCCGCGGTGTCTCCTGGTGTGCGACGTGCGACGGGTTCTTCTTCCGCGACCAGCACATCGTGGTCGTCGGCGGCGGGGACTCGGCCGTCGAGGAGGCCACGTTCCTGACCCGCTTCGCGTCCAAGGTGACGATGGTGCACCGCCGTGACGAGCTGCGCGCCTCCAAGATCATGGCCGACCGTGCCAAGGCCGACCCCAAGATCGAGTTCGCCTGGAACAGCGAGGTCGTCGGGATCCACGGCGAGAACAAGGTTGAGTCCCTGACGCTGCGCGACACGGTCACGGGCGAGGAGCGTTCGATCGACGCGACGGGCCTGTTCGTCGCGATCGGGCACGACCCTCGCTCGGAGCTCGTCAAGGGGCAGGTCGACCTGGACGACGAGGGCTACATCAAGGTCCTCGGGCGCACCACCGCGACCAACCTGGAGGGCGTGTTCGCGTGCGGCGACGCCGTGGACCACACGTACCGCCAGGCCATCACGGCCGCCGGCTCGGGCTGCTCCGCGGCTCTCGACGCCCAGCGTTACCTGACCGAGCTCGTCGATGCGGTCGAGACCGAGAAGGGACTGCCGGAGATCGCCGGCACCCCCGACTCCCCCGCACCGGAGGAGCTGCCCCGCGCACTGGAGGAGATCCGATGACCAACACCGTCAAGGTCACCGACGACACGTTCAAGACCGAGGTCCTCGAGTCCGACATCCCCGTCATCGTGGACTTCTGGGCGACCTGGTGCGGTCCGTGCCTCCAGATCGCCCCGATCCTCGAGGAGCTCGCCGGTGAGTACGCCGGCAAGGTCAAGATCGCGAAGCTCGACTCCGACGAGAACCCCGCGATCACTGCGGCCTACGGCGTGGTCTCGATCCCGACGCTCAACTTCTACTCGGGCGGCGAGCTCGTGAAGTCCATCGTCGGTGGTCGTCCCAAGCGCATCCTCGCCGAGGAGATCGACGCGCTGATCGCCTGATCCACCGTCGCGGCTCGCGACACGCAGCACGCCCTGGGGCGGCCGGTCTCGTCGGACCGGCCGCCCTTCGTCGTCGGAGCCAGGCCGGACGGCACGGGCCGGCCGCCGTCCGGGGAGCGGCCCCTTCACTGTTTCCCCCGATCCGTCGTGCGAGACTGGGGATCGTGAGCACGACACCGACGCACCCCGCTCAGTCTGCCGCTTCAGGCGGCACCCGCCTCGACCCCTGGTTCGGCGCCTACGCCGAACGAGCGCACGGGATGCGAGCGTCGGAGATTCGCGCCCTGTTCGCGGTCGCGAATCGCCCCGAGGTCGTCTCGCTCGCCGGCGGCATGCCCTACCTCGAAGGACTCCCGCTCGACGTCATCGCCGCCGCCATGCAGAAGCTCGTCGCGACGCGCGGGACCACGGTCCTGCAGTACGGCTCGGGTCAGGGAGACGAGTCGCTGCGCGAGAAGATCGTCGACGTCGTGCGACTCGAGGGCATCGACTGCCACCCGGACGACGTCGTGGTCACGACCGGATCCCAGCAGGCGCTCGACCTCGTGACGCGGATCTTCATCGACCCCGGCGACGTCATCGTCGCGGAGGCTCCCAGCTACGTCGGGGCGCTCGGTGTCTTCCGGTCCTACCAGGCCGACATCGTCCACGTCCCGCTCGACGAGCACGGGCTGGTCCCGGAGGCTCTCGAGGAGACGCTGACGCGGCTCGCTGCCGAGGGCCGCCGCGTCAAGCTCCTGTACACCGTGCCCAACTTCCACAATCCTGCCGGTGTGACGCTCTCGGCCGAGCGGCGCCCCCGCATCCTCGAGATCGCGCAGCGGTTCGGGGTCCTCGTGATCGAGGACAACCCCTACGGCCTGCTGGGGTTCGACGGCGACCCGCTGCCGGCCATGCGGTCGCTCGACGACCAGGGCGTGCTCTACCTGGGCTCGTTCTCCAAGACGTTCGCGCCGGGCTACCGGGTCGGGTGGGTCGTCGCGCCGCACGCGGTCCGCGAGAAGCTCGTGCTGGCCAGCGAGTCGGCCATCCTGTGCCCGTCGAACGCGTCCCAGCTCGCGATCGCGACGTACCTGGAGACCTGCGACTGGCAGGGTCAGATCAAGCAGTTCCGTGAGCTCTACCGCGAGCGACGCGACGCGATGATCGGCGCCCTCTCGGAGTACCTCCCGTCGGCGTCCTGGAACGTCCCCGACGGCGGGTTCTACACCTGGGTGAAGCTTCCGGACGGGCTCGACGCACGGTCCATGCTTCCGCGGGCCGTGACCGCTCGCGTTGCCTACGTCCCCGGCACGGCGTTCTACGCCGACGGCACGGGGGCGGACCATGTGCGCCTCTCGTACTGCTTCCCGACGCCGGAGCGCATCAGGGAGGGCGTGCGCCGGTTCGCCGGGGTCGTCTCCGCCGAGCGAGACCTCGTCGACCTGTTCGGGACGTCAGGGGCCCAGGACCCGGACCTGACGGACGTCGAGAACCCTGGCCCCAACCTCGCGTGAGCGCCACCCCTGCTCGTGCGAGAACCCCGCTGAACGTCGAGAGGACCAAGACCGTGGGCACCGCTGCGGAATCACTGACCGTCACCGAGGACGCCACCGAGAACGTCTCGGCCGACCTCCCGACCCCCGACGGCGACACGGGGACCACCGGACCGGACCGACGTCCCGTCGAGCGGGTCGTCGTGCTCGCTGGCGGGTTGTCGCACGAGCGGGAGGTCTCGCTGCGCTCCGGACGCCGCGTCGCTGACGCCCTCCGGGGAACGGGGATCGAGGTCTTCGTCCACGACGTCGACGCGTCGCTCCTCCCCTTCCTCGACGAGATCAAGCCCGACGTCGTCTGGCCGCTCCTGCACGGCGCGAGCGGTGAGGACGGCTCGATCGGCGACGTGCTGGAGCTGCTCGGCATCGACTACGTCGGCACCGGCCCCCGCGCGTCGCGCGCGGCCTGGAACAAGCCGATCGCGAAGAACGTCGTGCTCGGCGCCGGCATCGACACCCCGGACTACGTCACGCTGCCCCAGAGCCTCTTCCGGGAGCTGGGTGCGCAGCCGGTGCTGGACGCCGTCGTCGGGCGTCTGGGCCTGCCTCTCGTGGTCAAGCCCACCCGCGGGGGCTCCGCTCTGGGGGTCACGCTCGTCCGTCGCGCAGAGGACCTCCCCCGCGCCATGGTGGACTGCTTCTCCTACGGCGACATCGCCCTCATCGAGCGTGCCGTCGAGGGCACGGAGATCGCCGTGAGCGTGGTGGACGGACCTGACGGACCCGAGGCGCTTCCCGCCGTCGAGATCGTCACCGACGGCACGTACGACTACGACGCACGGTACAACCCGGGCCGCACCCGGTACTACGCGCCCGCACGACTCACGCCGGAGATCGCCCGCCACGTCGGGGACGTCGCCGTCCGTGCTCATGTCGCGCTCGGCCTTCGAGGCCTGTCCCGGACGGACCTCATCGTCGACGCTGACGGGAACGCCCAGTTCCTCGAGGTGAACGTCGCACCTGGGATGACCGAGACGTCGCTCTTCCCCCAGGCCGCGCAGGCGGCGGGCCGTGACCTCGGAGATCTCTACCGGGCGATCGTGACGCAGGGCGTCAACCGTCGGGCAGCCTCGCGGTAGAAGCCTCGGCCTGGTACGACATCGGCCCCGATGAGCAGCTGCTCATCGGGGCCGATGTTTCACGTGAAACGCTGGTGACGCCTGGCGGCTACCGCCGCAACAGGCCAGGATCCTGGGGGGCCATGAGATCGAGGATCCGGTTGAGGTCCTCGACCGACGCGAACTCGACCGTCAGGCGCCCCTTGTTCTTCCCCAGGTCGACCTTGACGCGCGTCTCGAACCTGTCGGAGAGACGCGAGGCCAGCTCGTCGATCGCTGCGCTGCGCTGCCCCGGACGGGGCGTCCGCTCGACCGGGCGCTTGGCGTCCAGTCCCCCGAGAGCGACGATCTCCTCGGTGGCTCGCACGGAGAGCCCCTCGGACACGATCCGCTGTGCGAGGCGTTCGATCTCCGCGCCGTCGGTCAGCCCCAGGAGGGCGCGAGCGTGACCCGCCGACAGCACTCCCGCGGCCACCCGTCGCTGGACCAGCGGCGGAAGGCGCAGCAGACGGAGGGTGTTGGAGATCTGCGACCTGCTCCGGGAGATCCGGCTGCCGAGCTCCTCATGGGTGCACCCGAAGTCGTCGAGGAGCTGCCGATACGCGGCCGCCTCCTCCAGGGGGTTCAGGGCGCTGCGGTGGAGGTTCTCGAGGAGCGCGTCGCGCAGCAGGTCTGCGTCCTCGGTCTCGCGGATGATCGCGGGGATCACGTCGAGGCCGGCGGCCTGCGTCGCCCTCCACCGACGCTCACCCATGATGAGCTCGTACCCGCCGGCGTTCTCGGGGTCGCGGCGAACCACGACCGGCTGAAGAACCCCGATCTCGCGGATCGAACCGACGAGCTCGTCGAGCTCACCCTCGTCGAAGACCGTGCGCGGCTGTCGAGAGTTCGGCCGGATCAGCCCGACGGGCAGCTCGGCGAAGGTCGCACCAGGGACCGGCAGGAGGCCGTCCTCTGCCGGTGTCGCGTCCTCGCTGCTCGACTGCGGGGTTTCACGTGAAACATCGGCCTCCGCTTCACCGGAAGCCGTGGAGTCCGTCCCCTCTGCTGTCGACTCCTCCGGTTCCTGCGTGTCCTTCCCCGGGCCCGCCGCATCCTTCGGGGAGGCCGCCACAGGCTCCGTCTCCACGTCCGCGGGCAGCGAGGTCGGCGAGTCCGCCTCCGGCCGTTCGATCGTGAGTACGGAGGTGGCGGGCTCCGCTGGCTCCGCTCCCCCGGCTTCGACGGCGACCCGCTGACCACCTGCCTCGGCGACCCGCGGTGCCGAGGGGAAGAACACGTCCACGGGGCGCTCTCGCTCAGGACTCGTCGGGATCAACGCCCCGAGTCCACGGCCGAGTCCACGGCGCTTCTCACTCATCGTGCATCCTCCTGATAGCTAGGCAGCACTGCCCATCGCTCGGCGAGGTAGTTCTGCCGCGAGACGTTGCGAGACGCTCCGTCGACGGGTTGAACAGACAAAGGCTGAGGACGACCGCGGTCGGCAACCTCCCGCGCTGCTTCGAGATAGGCCAAGGCGCCCGTGGAGCTCGGGTCGTAGGTGATGACGCTCTGACCGTGACTCGGCGCTTCCGAGATCCGCACCGAGCGAGGGATCGACGTCTTGAGAGTCTGTTCGGGGAAGTGCTCGCGGACCTCGGCGGCGACCTGTTGCGCCAGGTTGGTCCGACCGTCGTACATGGTCAGCAAGATGGTCGAGACGTGGAGCTGCGGATTCAGATGCGCCTTGATGAGCTCGATCGTCTTGAGGAGCTGGCTGAGTCCCTCCAGTGCGTAGTACTCGCACTGGATGGGGATCAGCACCTCGCGGCCCACCACGAAGGCGTTGACCGTGAGCAGCCCCAGGCTCGGAGGGCAGTCCACCAGCACGTAGTCGATGGGCTCGAGGCCCTGTTGGACGCGCTCGGCCAGGAAGTCGTCCACAGCCTTGCGAAGCCGTGTTTCACGTGAAACCAAGGACACGAGCTCGATCTCTGCGCCCGACAGGTCGATCGTCGCCGGTACGCACCACAGGCTCGGGAGGTCGGGGCACTGCTGCACCGCGGAGGACAGGGGTGCGCCGTCCACGAGCACCTCGTAGACCGAGGGCGTGCCTGCTCGATGCTCGACCCCCAACGCGGTCGAGGCATTCCCCTGCGGGTCGTTGTCGATCACGAGCACGTTCAGACCCGCCTGCGCCAGGCCGGCAGCCAAGTTGACCGTGGTGGTCGTCTTGCCGACTCCGCCCTTCTGGTTCGCGATCGTGATGACGCGCGTCGACGCCGGACGTGGGAACCGTCGCCCTTGAAGGTCGATCCGACGACGCGCATCGATGGTGAGCTGAGCGGCGAGCGGCGTGTCCTCGTCCATCTCCGGAAGGCTCGCCATCAGGGCTTCCCGGCGGTCCTGATCGAAGCGGGACGAGGACACCGAGTCGACAGGGGTTTCACGTGAAACATCCCTCAGGCTCATCCTGTCCTGCGCCTGGCCCGGACCGTCCTGTTGCTGGTCGGAACTCTCCGTCACGCCCATCTCCCTCACTTGACCTACTACAGCATGCGCTCCGTGGCAGCCTCATTCGTGGACCGTCGAACGCGTGTCGTGCCGGGGTTCTGGCTACCCGAGACCATGCGTCGACGCACCACTTCCCCGAGCCACCCTATGTGCTGCGCACCACTGGTGGTGTGATCAGTCCCGCTGGACATCGGGTGGTTCGGCGAGCGAGGCGGGCGAGGCGTGATCCGGACGCAACGCTCAGAACTGGGCCGGTGTCCGCCGAACGCGGAGCACGGTGGTGGGCTCGACGCCCTCGATGCTGAACGCTTCCAGAATCTCCGGCTCCTCGGTCTTGTACTTCCGAAGCACCTTGCGCGCGGGCTCGATCTCCTGCGTGACGTTGCGCCCCTTGAGCACGACCATCTCTCCCCCGCGTTCCACCAACGGGAGCGACATCCGGGCAAGCTTCTCCAAGGCAGCGACCGCGCGCGAAGTGACGGCCTCGCACTGGAACGCGCCGTGATACTCCTCGGCACGACCGCGCTTCACCTCGACGTTAGCCAGGCCGAGTTCCTCGATCACCTCGGACAGCCAGACGCACCGGCGCTCCATCGGTTCGATCAGCAGGACCTCGGCCTCCGGTCGCATCGCGGCGATCACGATGCCCGGGAGTCCGGCCCCAGATCCGATGTCGGCGATGGTGCCGGTCTCAGGAAGGAACTGGACGACCGCCGCAGAGTTGAGGATGTGCCGGTCCCAGATGCGCGAGACCTCGCGAGGACCGATCAGCCCCCGGAGCTCGCCCTGATCGCGCAACATCTCGGCGAACCGAGCGACAAGCGGGTACGCGCTGCCGAAGTAGGTCTTCACCTCCGGCGAATCGGCGAGTGTTTCACGTGAAACATCACTCTCAGCAGCGTCGCTCGTCTCGTTGGCCATCTACTCCTCTTTCGATACTCGAGTACTCACCGGCAAACGTCGGTTCCTCACCGACAGCCTGGCACCCCATGGTGTCATGTCTCGCGGCCACGCGGCGGAATGCCCACTCCGGTACTGCGTCGCGTCCACGACCGTCTCGTTCAATCACTCGCATCTGCCTCCCGTGCCGACGTCCGGTCCGTGACCGCTCCCTTGGGCAGCGTCCGTCAGGGACGCGACCCCGGCGGCACCACGGAACGCGCCGAGGACAGACCAGCCTGACACGTGAGCCGAACCAGCCCCCGGACCTGGACTGTGCATCACTGTCGGTGGGAGTGCGGGCCGCCGACCACTCGGCTCAACGGGCATCGGACATCTGCCCCGGCTCCCTCGTGAGACACCACGGATGACAACCGATGGGTACTGCCGCTGTGCTCGACCTGGCGCCCTGCACGCGTCACGCGGACCGTGGCACGCGGACCGTCGCACGCGGCGGAGGGCAATCGGCACTCGGCGCACAGGACCCGGAACTGACGACGCGGCGCCCGGGCGCGCCAACGCCGGACGCTGGACAGCGCCGGTCGCCCAGTCGTCACGAGACCCGGGTTGTCGGCCCCTGTCCCCACCCAACGCACCGTCGAGCATCGTCAGCACCGTCGAGCATCGCCAGTCCCCCGCTGGACCTGATGGGCGCGACAGGGACCCTCGACCGGGGCCACCATCGCTCAGAGGGACGCTGCGGACGGCGGCTCCCGCAGGGGCGCTGTGCCGCATCGCGCTCAGCGAGTCCCGTTCCCCGGCGTAGCGCGCCGTCCGTCATCTTCCCACCCGCGCACACGCGGAAGCACCCTCGCCCCCGTGGAATCGCCGCTCCCCCGTCGCACAGAGAAACGGCCGCCTGATGTTTCACGTGAAACATCAGGCGGCCGTCTGTGGTGCGGACGATCAGGAGGCGTCTGCAGGCCGGATCACGACGTATCGCTCGGGGTCCGTCCCCCGAGAGTCGCTCGTGAGCCCCGCGGCCGCGACGACGTCGTGCACGACCTTGCGCTCGAAAGCGTTGAGAGGCTCCATCGAGAGTTCTTCACCCGACTCGCGCACGGTCGCGATGGCCGTGGTCGCGAGCTCGGTCAGCTCGACCTTGCGCTGAGCCCGGAAACCGGCGATGTCGAGCATCAGTCGGCTTCGTTCGCCCGTCCGGGCCTGGACAGCGAGGCGGGTGAGCTCCTGGAGCGCGTCGAGGACCTCCCCTTCCTTGCCGACCAGGTGGCGCAGCGAGGCGGGCTCGTCGGCGACGATCTCGAGCGCGGCACGACCGTGGTCGATGTCGATGTCGATGTCCCCGTCGAGGTCTGCGATGTCGAGGAACTCCTCGAGGTAGTCAGCAGCAACCTCGCCCTCTTCCTCGAGGCGCGTCATCTCGTCGGGCGCTTGGTCTTCGGCAGCGGGTGCGTCGGTCGACGACATGCTGACTCCTTGGAGGTGGTCGGGAGAACCCGGGTCGGGAAGGATCCTCGGTGCTCTCGGAACAGGACTGGGGCTACTTCTTCGGCTTCTTCGGCTTCGAGGAACCCGAGCCGGTTCCCTTGGGCTGACCGTCGGTCTCGTCGGTGACGGGCGCGTCCTCGACCTGGTCCGCGGGCACGGTGGTTCCCGTGATCACGCGGGGCGTGCCCGGCTTCCGGCGGTCCTTGCGCTTGGGCTGCTGCCGCTGGCCGCGAGGCTGCTCGATGACGGGGGCCGCATCTTCGACGATGCCCTTGGCCGCCGCCTTGCGTGCCTTGCGCTCCTTCATGAGGCGCTCGGCCTCGGATCCCGGGGCCGGCATGCGCTTGATCGTGTAGAACTGCTGGCCCATGGACCAGAGGTTGGTGGTGGTCCAGTAGACCAGGACGCCGACGGGGAAGTTCACGCCCGAGACGGCGAAGATGAACGGGAAGACGTAGAGCATCATCTTCTGCGTCGACGCCATGGGGCCCTCGAGCGCCGACTTCGGCATGTTCTTCATGGTCAGCTGGCGCTGCGTGAAGAACGTCGTGGCGCACATCGCGACGATGAGGGCGCCGATGACGATCTTCGCCTGCACGTCGTCGGTCTTGAGGAAGATGTCCGAGAGGTGCGCACCGAAGAGCGATGAGCTCTCGATGTCGCTCGCGACGCTCGCGTCGATCGGCCCGATCGCCTTGGCGTCGCCGTTGGAGATCGGCACCAGGCCGTTGAGCACGCGGAACAGGGCGAAGAAGATCGGCGACTGCAGCAGGATCGGCAGGCAGGAGGCGAACGGGTTGGTCCCGTGCTTCTTGTAGAGCTCCATGGTCTCGCGGCTCATGGCCTCGCGGGACGCCGGGTCGGACTTGCCCTTGTACTTCTTCTGGATCGCCTGCATCTCGGGCTGCAGCATCTGCATGCCGCGGGAGGCCTTGATCTGCTTGAAGAACAGCGGGATCAGGAGGATACGGATGATGATCACGAGCCCGACGATCGAGAAGACCCAGCCGAGCCCCGGTCCGTCGCCCATGCCCAGGAACACGAGCCCCTGGTGGCACAGGTACATGATCCACGCGACCGCCCACTCGATCGGCGCGAGGAACGCGAAGAAGTCCATCCGTACTACTCCCTAACCTTCAACAAACTGGGTCCTGACCGACGTCGCCGGCAGGAGGACTAGTGCGAGTGCTTCCTCGGCGCCTCGGGGACGTCGTCGACGCCTCCCTTGCTCCAGGGATTGCATCTCAGCAGCCGCCACACGGCGAGCCGTACGCCGCGCAACGCACCGTGTCGTCGTATCGCGACGAGCGCGTACTGCGAGCACGAGGGGTAGTACTTGCAGGTGGGACCGGTCATCGGGGAGATCACGCTCTGATATCCCCGGATGAGCCCCACGAGCACGAGCATCGGAACTCGCCGGACGAACCGCCACGACCGCACGCCCCACCCGGGCGAGGCGACCGCGGGGCGGTCCACCTGGGCGGTCGCGCTCACGGCTCGGCCCTCCGGCGGTCCCACTGGGCCACTGCTCGCGCGAGGCAGGACGCGAGGTCCTGCTCGAGCCGGGAGTAGTCGCTGTCGGCGGAGGCCGGGAGGGCTCGCACGACGACCCGTGTCCGTGGGGGCAGCGCTTCGAGGTACGCCGAGGACGCAGCGCGCAGGCGTCGCTTCACCTGGTTGCGGTGAACCGCGTTGCCGACGGCCTTGGATACGACAAAACCGACCTGTGGTGGTTCTTCTCCCCCAGGATCCTGGGCGAGATGAACCACCACGGTCGATCGTCCCGCGCGCACGCCACGTCGCACCGCCCGCTCAAAATCTACGGAACGGCGCAAGCGGTGCGCCGCGGGTAGCACCTGCTGTCAGGCAGAGAGCTCGGCGCGGCCCTTGCGACGACGGGCTGCCAGGATGGCGCGGCCGGCGCGGGTGCGCATACGCAGCCGGAAACCGTGGGTCTTCGCACGGCGCCGGTTGTTCGGCTGGAAAGTCCGCTTGCTCACGAGGTACTCCAAGAACGTCGGGGAGGTACACCGTCTATGTCCTCGACGATGCAGTGCTACAGCTGGAAGAGATGCAGTTCTGCATCCCAGCCGCCCGTGTACCCGCCACGATCAGTCCGTGGATTCGCCCCCGTGAGGGCGCGCGAAAGTACCTGGAACGGCTGTATGACGTTACGCCGGGGACCCCCCTCGGGTCAAACCCAGGTACTCAGCGCCGAGCCTGTCATGATATGTCGCGCAGCAGGCGATACGTCTACCCTGGTCATGGGACCGTGGGCGCCCGGCCGGGGCACCAGACCGCCTGGCGTGCGCCGACGGCGCAGCAGGCCCGAGAGAGCCGGAGTGCTTCCGAGCATCCCCACAGGTTGTGGAAAACTATGTGGATAACGTGCCGGCGTGGCACACTCCAGACTGATCCCCCGCATCACGCCCCGCCCGACGACGAAGGAATCACCTGGTGTCCAACCCTGACGAGAACATCGCTGACGTCTGGGCCCAGACCATCGCCGTCCTCGAGGCCAGTCCCGACATGACGCCGCGGCAGATCGCGTTCATCAAGCTTGCCAAGCCTCTGGCGATCCTGGACGACACCGTCTTCATCGCCGTGCCGCACGAGCAGACGCGAACCTACCTGGAGACCCGGGTCCGGGACGAGCTCGTCTCGGCGATGGCCGGCGCCCTCGGCCGGGACGTCCGGTTCGGGATCACGGTCGACCCCGAGCTCGCGGCCGAGCCCCCCTCGCCCGCCGCTCTCACGGCGAGCGTGCCGGACCAGCCTCTTCCCATGCCCGTGCGCGTCGAGCCGGAGCGTGAGCGGATGCTCCCCGCCCCGGCGCAGCAGCGCCCGCACGCCGAGCCGACCCGGCTGAACCCGAAGTACATCTTCGAGACCTTCGTCATCGGTTCGTCGAACCGGTTCGCCCACGCGGCCGCCGTCGCCGTCGCGGAGGCACCCGCCAAGGCGTACAACCCGCTGTTCATCTACGGCCAGTCCGGTCTGGGCAAGACCCATCTGCTGCACGCGATCGGGCACTACGCGCACAACCTGTACCCCAACGTGCGCGTGCGGTACGTGAACTCGGAGGAGTTCACGAACGACTTCATCAACTCGATCGGTGAGGGCAAGGCAGGGGCGTTCCAGCGACGCTACCGCGACGTCGACGTCCTCCTCATCGACGACATCCAGTTCCTGCAGGGCAAGGAACAGACGATGGAGGAGTTCTTCCACACGTTCAACGCGCTGCACAACGCCAACAAGCAGCTCGTCATCACCTCGGACCTGCCCCCCAAGCAGCTCAACGGCTTCGAGGACCGGCTGCGCAGCCGGTTCGAGTGGGGCCTCATCACCGACGTCCAACCTCCGGACCTCGAGACCCGTATCGCGATCCTCCGCAAGAAGGCGGCGAGCGAGCGCCTGGCGGTCCCGACCGACGTCCTGTCGTACATCGGGTCCAAGATCTCGACGAACATCCGTGAGCTCGAGGGTGCGCTGATCCGAGTCACGGCGTTCGCGAACCTGAACCGGCAGCAGGTGGACCTGGCGCTCGCCGAGATCGTCCTCAAGGACCTCATCACCGACGACGACGCCTCGGAGATCACCCCGGCGAGCGTCATCGCGCAGACCGCGGCCTACTTCGGTCTGACCATAGAAGATCTGTGCGGCAGCTCGCGCTCGCGTGTGCTGGTGACCGCGCGCCAGATCGCCATGTACCTGTGCCGCGAGCTCACCGACCTCTCCCTGCCCAAGATCGGCCAGCAGTTCGGTGGACGCGACCACACGACGGTCATGCACGCGAATCGCAAGATCACGGAGCAGATGGCTGAGCGTCGTTCGACGTACAACCAGGTGACCGAGCTGACGAGCCGCATCAAGCAGCAGCACCGGGGTTGACCTTCGTCCCGTGCTCGTGAGGGGACCAGGCCGGCAGGGGCGAGGCCTGGTCACGTGCCTGCGGCTCCTGTCCCGGTCCGGCCTGGAGCCGTGTGCCGCGGGCTCCTCCGTCCGTCGCCCTGCCGTGCTGACGTAGCGCCTCCGCAGCTCCTTCCTCGTCGTGGGGTGACCGCCTGGCGGTCCAGCGCGAACCAGCGCCGTCCAGCGCGGCCCCGCACCGTCTCCCCGTCCCGAGGTCACCCCGCGCCGCGCTCGTCTGGTCCGGTCCCGGGACGTCCCGATCCCGGGACGCAAGGACGGCCCAGGTTCGCCGGCCGTCAGCCCTGTGTGACGACGGGGTCCACGCGCGTCGTCGCACGTCCAGGGTCTGTTATGCACTTTATGCGGCTTAACTGTGGATGAATTCTCGTCCGGCGCTCGACACTGTGCACAGACGCCCCGACGACGTCGCTCACCCTGTTCACAACTGGCTGAGCCGTCCGCGAGGATGCACAGGCTGTCGGAACCGATGTGTACAAGTAGCTGTGGATACGACGTCGTCCCCATGGTTGTCCACAGCGCCTGGGGGTATGTCCACCACTCACCCTCGATCGTCCCCAGATCGGTGGTCCTGCGTCCCCAACAGGCTGTGTACAGGGCACTCTGTGCTGTGTACAGATCAGGTGGAGGCCGCGCTCCCCCACAACCTTGTGCACCTACCTGTGGATAACTGTGGATGAAGGGGCACATCGTGTGGACAGAGGAGGTGCCGTCGGTGGACGGCGATCTGTGGACAACTCGCCGTCAACAGTGCCTGCGATTTACCCACAGGTTCGTACCCGGCTCGTCCACACGCAGAACATGCCTCTGACCTGCGAAGAGACCCGTTTTCCACACTTTGCACAACACCGATGACTACGACGAATGATCTCTAAGAGGAAAAATCCACACGCCTTCATCTGGTGCCGCGCCGTTCGAGCTGCCTCAAGTCGCAGGTGTGACCGCAGTCACAGCACGTGCGTCCGAGAGCCCGGGCAGGACCAGGATCACCCGAGATCCACAGAGCGTGCCAGAGGTACCGGGCAGGGCCACGACTCGCGTAGGGTTCATGCGGGCACGACGACCCGAACAGGTCTCGTCCTCCCCGACGGTGAGGAGGTCGACGCGACGAACCGCGACGTGCGGTCTTCATGCACGAGCGAACTCACCCCTGTGTACCGCGCGGTCGAGTGCCTGACATGTGAAGATCGATCCATGGACGAGAGGGTGTGGGATGAAGTTCCGGGTTGAGCGTGATGTCCTGGCCGACGCAGTGACCTGGACGGCCCGTACGTTGCCGACACGGCCGCCGGCGCCCGTCCTCGCAGGGGTGCGGATCGAGGCCGACGCGATCGGCACGATCGGGCTGTCGAGCTTCGACTACGAGGTCTCCGCACGGTCCGAGATCCCGGCCGAGGTCGTCGAGCCGGGGACCGTCCTCGTGTCGGGCCGGCTCCTCGCCGAGATCTCGCGCGCCCTGCCGGCCAAGCCGGTGGACTTCGCGGTCGAGGGCAACAAGGTGATCGTGACGTGCGGTGCGAGCCGCTTCACGCTGCTCACGATGCCCGTGGAGGACTACCCCGCGCTGCCCGCCATGCCGGAGCTGTCCGGGACGGTCTCCGGCGACGAGCTGACGCACGCGGTCGCCCAGGTGACGGTCGCGGCGAGCCGTGACGACACGCTGCCGCTCCTGACGGGCGTGCGCATGGAGATCGACGGCGAGCGCATCACGCTGCTCGCGACGGACCGCTACCGTCTCGCGCTGCGCGAGCTCACGTGGACCCCG
This sequence comes from Oerskovia douganii, assembly GCF_015142735.1. Lineage (GTDB taxonomy): Bacteria > Actinomycetota > Actinomycetes > Actinomycetales > Cellulomonadaceae > Oerskovia > Oerskovia douganii. Next base: position 125,372 of record NZ_JACSPN010000007.1, read on the forward strand.
TCGTCCCCCGACTTCAACGCGGTCGCCCTGGTACGTGCCCGCACGCTCAACGACGTCGCGAAGTCCCTCGGTAGCTCGGGCCTGGTCAACGTGGGCCTCACGGCCGGCTCCGGCGTCGACCTCATCGGTTTCGAGGCGGGCGGGCGCCACACGACGTCGCAGCTCGTCGACGGCGACTACCCCGCGGTGCGTCGCCTCTTCCCCGACGAGACCCCGATCCACGCCGTGATGGCGACGGCACCCCTGATCGACGCGGCCAAGCGCGTCTCGCTCGTCGCGGAGCGCAACACCCCGATCCGCCTGTCGTTCACGGACGGTCAGGTCGTGCTCGACGCCGGCCAGGGCGACGACGCGCAGGCGTCCGAGGCCCTCGAGGCGGTCCTGGTGGGTGAGGAGATCTCGGTCGCCTTCAACCCGCAGTTCCTGCTCGACGGGCTGGGGGCCCTGGGGACGGACTTCGTCCGCCTGAGCTTCACGCACCCCAACAAGCCGGTCGAGTTCACGGGCCAGGAGTCGCTGGACGGCGAGGACTCCTCGCACTACCGCTACCTGCTGGTCCCCATCCGGTTCGCGAGCTAGCAGCGGCGGGACGAGCCCTACGGCACGGAGGTACGCCATGGTCATGCACATCGGTCTGGTCGGTCTGGGCAAGATGGGCGCGAACATGCGCACCCGTCTGCGCGCGGGGGGCATCGAGGTCACGGGCTTCGACCGCAACCCGGAGGTCTCGGACGTCGCCTCGATCGCCGAGCTCGTCGCGGCGCTGCCCGCGGGCCGGCGGTTCGTGTGGGTCATGGTGCCGGCGGGTGACGTCACGCGCGGCGTCGTGACCGAGCTGGGGGACCTCCTGGCGGAGGGCGACGTCGTGATCGAGGGCGGCAACTCCCACTTCTCGGACGATGCGGCGCACGCGGCACAGCTCGCCCCGCGAGGAGTCGGCTACCTCGACGTCGGGGTCTCGGGCGGCGTCTGGGGCCTCGAGAACGGCTACGGCCTCATGGTGGGCGGTGACACGGCGCTCGTGGAGGCCGCGATGCCGGTCTTCGACGTGCTGCGCCCCGAGGGCCCGCGCGACGAGGGCTTCGTCCACGCCGGTGCGGTGGGGGCGGGGCACTACGCGAAGATGGTCCACAACGGCATCGAGTACGGCCTCATGCAGGCCTACGCCGAGGGCTACGAGCTGCTCGAGGCCAAGGACATCGTGACGGACGTGCCGGGCACCCTGAAGGCCTGGACACGGGGCACGGTCGTCCGGTCGTGGCTGCTCGAGCTCCTGGTCAAGGCCCTCGAGGAGGACCCGGAGCTGGGCGAGATCAGCGACTGGGTCGAGGACTCGGGCGAGGGCCGGTGGACCGTGGACGAGGCGATCGACAGCGCGGTCCCGCTCCCGGTGATCTCGGCCGCCCTCTTCGCGCGCTTCGCGTCGCGCCAGGGGGCGTCGCCCGCGATGAAGGCCGTGGCGGCGCTGCGCCAGCAGTTCGGCGGTCACGCCGTGAAGCCCGCGGGCGGCTCCTGAGGCCGTCGTGTCCCGCGCCCGACGGCGTCGCGCGCCCGGTCGTCCGTCGCACCGCGGAGCCTGCACACTGGTGGGGAACGTCGCCCGGCGCCTCGTCCCCCGCCCTGTCCACACCCTGTGGGCGGTCGCACCGCAGAGCGACGACCGACCTCTCGACCCGACGCCGTAGGACCTGATGTACATCTCTCACCTCTCGCTCGTGGACTTCCGCTCGTACCCGTCCGTCGACCTCGAGCTCGAGCCGGGCGTCAACGCCTTCGTGGGCCCCAACGGGCAGGGCAAGACGAACCTCGTCGAGGCGATCGGCTACGTGGCGACCCTGGGGAGCCACCGGGTGCCGTCGGACGCAGCACTCGTCCGGGCGGGCGCCTCGCGGGCCCTGGTCCGGGCACGGATCGTCCGTGGCGACCGCGCGAGCACGGTCGAGATCGAGATCGCCGCGGGCAAGGCGAACCGGGCACGGATCAACCGGGCGCCCGCGGGCAAGCCGCGTGACGTGCTCGGCATCGCCCGGACGGTGCTGTTCGCGCCGGAGGACCTCGCCCTGGTGAAGGGGGACCCGGACGGTCGTCGGCGCTTCCTCGACCAGCTCGCGGTGCTCCTGGTCCCCCGCTTCGCTGGGGTCTTGAGCGACTACGACCGGGTCCTGCGCCAGCGCAGCGCGCTGCTCAAGTCCGCGGGCGGGGCGATGCGTGCCTCGCGCTCGTCGACGCCGGACCTGCGGACGCTCGACGTGTGGGACGCCAAGCTCGCGGCCACGGGCGCGGAGATCGTCGCGCTGCGGCTCGAGCTGGTGGCGGCGCTCCAGCCGTACACGGCCGCGGCGTACGAGCAGGTCAGCTCGGGGCAGGGCGAGGCGCACATCGCCTACCGGTCCTCGGTGGCGGCCGCGCTGGAGGACGGGAGCGACGCCGTCGGGCAGGAGGCCGGGCCACGGACCGTCGAGGCCCTCGAGGCCCAGCTCCTCGAGGCCATGGCCGCGGTGCGGAAGAAGGAGATCGAGCGCGGGGTGTGCCTCGTGGGGCCGCACCGGGACGACCTCGTGCTGACCCTCGGCGGCCTGCCCGCCAAGGGGTACGCGAGCCACGGGGAGTCGTGGTCGTTCGCGCTCGCGCTGCGCCTCGCGTCGTACCGGCTCCTCACGGACGGCGCACCGGAGGCGGCCGGCTCGCTCCTGTGGTCGCCGGACTGGGGGCCCGACGGCGAGCCCGTCCTCCTGCTCGACGACGTGTTCGCGGAGCTCGACGTGCGCCGCCGCAACCGGCTCGCGGACCTGGTCGCGGGCGCCCACCAGGTCATCATCACGGCGGCCGTCCCGGAGGACGTGCCGGAGCAGCTCTCGGGTCTGCGGCTCGACGTGCTCGACGGCACGGTGACCCGTCGTGCGTGACGTCGAGCGGCCGGAGGAGGGCGACGCGGCCCGTGAGGACGGCGAACCGACGCGTCCTGCGGGGCTGCCCGTCGGGGAGGTCGTGGACCTGACGCCCCCGGCGCAGGTCGCGCGCGAGGCGCTCAACCGGGCACGGGCCGCGGCGCGGGCGAAGGGCATCCGTCCGGGGCAGCCCTCGCGGCGGGTCCTGGCGGACCCTCCCCCGTCGAGCGGCGCCCGGCCGGGGGGACGCGACCCGCAGACGTTCGGTGCGGTCGTCCAGCGGCTGCTGCACGAGCGCGGATGGGTCCAGGACGTGTCGGTCGGCGGGGTGATCGGGCGGTGGCGCGAGGTGGTCGGCGACCAGGTCGCGGACCACTGCGAGCCGGAGACGTTCGAGGACAAGGTGCTCGTCGTGCGGGCGGACTCGACCGCGTGGGCCACCCAGGTGCGTCTGCTGACGCCCCGGCTGCTCGAGCGCCTGGCCCAGGAGGTCGGCGAGGGCGTCGTCGAGACCGTCACGGTCCTGGGGCCGACGGGGCCCAGCTTCCGGCGTGGCCCGAAGTCGGTCCGGGGACGTGGACCGCGCGACACGTACGGCTGATCCCGGTGCCCGGTTCGCCCGAGTTTGTCCACAGGCGGACCCGCTGGTTCCGCCTCGGCGGCGGACAGATCCACCACCCTGTGGAGAACCTTGTGGAGAACTTGCCGGGAAGGGCCCCTGATCCGCTGTTTCGGCCACCTCCCGGGTAGAATGGAGAGGTCATTCCGGGTACCTCCGCGAGCACCGAACCGGTGCACCGTGCGAGCCGGAACCGATGAGCCGTGCAGCGATCCTCCCCAGCGGGTGAACCTGTCGCGTGCATGATGACGAGGAGCGCTTCCGCCCGTGGCAGAGCACACAGACAACGTCCCTTCGAGCCTGCCCCCGGAGAGCGGTGGAGGTCCGGGCCTGGACCGGGATCCCTCGGGTGGCACGTACGACGCGAGCAACATCACCGTCCTCGAGGGGCTCGAGGCCGTGCGCAAGCGGCCCGGTATGTACATCGGCTCGACCGGTGAGCGCGGGCTCCACCACCTCGTGTACGAGGTTGTGGACAACTCTGTGGACGAAGCCCTCGCGGGGTACGCCGACACGATCGACGTGACACTTCTGGCCGACGGAGGTGTACGGGTCTCGGACAACGGCCGCGGCATCCCTGTCGCGATGCACCCGACCGAGGGCAAGCCCACGGTCGAGGTCGTCATGACGATCCTCCACGCCGGCGGGAAGTTCGGGGGCGGCGGGTACGCGGTCTCGGGCGGCCTGCACGGCGTGGGCATCTCGGTCGTCAACGCGCTCTCGCGCAAGGTGGAGACCGTCATCCGGCGCGACGGCCACGTGTGGAGCCAGAACTTCAAGGACGGCGGCAAGACCGACGGACCGCTCGTCCAGGGCGAGGCGACCACGGAGACCGGCACGACGCAGACGTTCTGGCCGGACCCGGAGATCTTCGAGACGACCGAGTTCGACTTCGAGACGCTGCGCTCGCGCTTCCAGCAGTACGCGTTCCTCAACAAGGGGCTGCGCATCACGCTCACGGACGAGCGCCGCCAGTTCCTCGACACCGACGACGAGGTCACGGGCCAGGTCGCCGACCCGTCGGAGGACCTCGTGGCCGCACCCGAGGGCGACGAGGAGTTCAAGCCCCGCGTGGTCTCGTACAAGTACGACGACGGTCTCGTGGACTACGTCCGGCACCTCAACTCGGCCAAGAAGGTCGAGCTGATCCACGACCAGATCATCGACTTCGAGTCCGAGGACAAGGAGCGGCGCATCTCCGTGGAGATCGCGCTCCAGTGGACCAGCGCCTACTCCGAGTCCGTGCACACGTTCGCGAACACCATCTCGACGACCGAGGGCGGCACGCACGAGGAGGGCTTCCGTGCGGCCATGACGTCCCTGGTCAACGAGTACGCGCGGGCCAAGTCCATCATCAAGGAGAAGGACGACAACCTCACGGGCGACGACATCCGTGAGGGCCTCACGGCCGTCCTGTCGATCAAGCTCGGCGAGCCCCAGTTCGAGGGGCAGACCAAGACCAAGCTGGGCAACACCGAGGCCAAGTCGTTCGTGCAGCGCGTCGTGCGCTCGCAGCTCACCGACTGGTTCGACTCGCACCCGACCGAGGCCCGCGACATCATCCGCAAGGCGATCCAGGCCTCGCAGGCCCGCCTGGCCGCCCGCAAGGCCCGCGAGGCGACCCGGCGCAAGGGTCTGCTCGAGTCCGGCGGCATGCCGGGCAAGCTCAAGGACTGCCAGTCGAACCGTCCGGAGGAGTGCGAGGTCTTCATCGTCGAGGGCGACTCGGCAGGCGGCTCGGCGGTCCGTGGGCGCAACCCGCACAACCAGGCGATCCTCCCGTTGCGAGGGAAGATCCTCAACGTCGAGCGCGCGCGCCTCGACCGTGCGCTGGGCAACAACGAGGTCCAGGCCCTCATCACGGCGTTCGGTACGGGCATCGGCGAGGACTTCGACATCGCCAAGCTGAGGTACCACAAGATCGTCCTGATGGCGGACGCCGACGTCGACGGGCAGCACATCTGCACGCTGCTGCTGACGCTCCTCTTCCGCTACATGCGCCCGCTCATCGAGCACGGTCACGTGTACCTCGCGCAGCCGCCGCTGTACCGCCTCAAGTGGTCCAACGCGCCGCACGACTACGTGTACTCGGACCGGGAGCGCGACGCGTTCCTGCTCGAGGGGCAGGCCGCGGGCAAGCGCATCCCCAAGGAGAACGGGATCCAGCGCTACAAGGGTCTGGGCGAGATGGACTACTCGGAGCTGTGGGACACGACCATGGACCCCGAGCACCGCACGCTCAACCAGGTCACGCTCGACGACGCCGCTGCCGCGGACGAGATCTTCTCGATCCTCATGGGCGAGGACGTGGAGTCGCGACGCAACTTCATCCAGCGCAACGCCAAGGACGTGAGGTTCCTGGACATCTAGCGTGCGGTCGTGGTCGGTGCCACGGAGCGGTCGGGTCCTCGACCCGGCCGCTCGCGGCGCCCGGCCCGACCCCGGGCCGGGGTCTCGACCCGGGCCCGGACCCGGCACAGCCACCCGCGCCGGCGGACCGTCCGAGAGGGCGGGACCCGCGGCCCGGGCACAGGCTCCGTGCCACGACGACTCAGCTTCACCACTCAGCAGGACCACGACAGGACGAGGTAGACGACGGTGACGGACGAGACTCCCGAGCAGGACGAGAACCAGGGAACCCTCCCCGGGGACGGGACCGAGGCGGCGCTGGGGGCCGACGGCACGGTCGCCGTGCACCACGGCCGGATCGCGCAGGTGGACCTGCAGCTCGAGATGCAGCGCTCGTACCTCGACTACGCGATGAGCGTCATCGTGGGCCGTGCGCTGCCGGACGTGCGTGACGGGCTCAAGCCCGTGCACCGTCGCGTCCTGTACGCGATGCACGACGGCGGCTACCGCCCCGACCGTGCGTTCTCCAAGTGCAGCCGTGTCGTCGGCGACGTCATGGGCAAGTTCCACCCGCACGGCGACACCTCGATCTACGACGCCCTGGTGCGCCTGGTCCAGGACTGGTCCCTGCGCTACCCGCTGGCCGCCGGGCAGGGGAACTTCGGCTCCCCGGGCAACGACCCCGCGGCAGCGCCGCGATACACCGAGTGCCGCATGGCGCCGCTGGCCACCGAGATGGTCCGGGACATCGACAAGGAGACGGTCGACTTCCAGGACAACTACGACGGCCGGACGCAGGAGCCCGTCGTCCTGCCCTCGCGCTTCCCGAACCTGCTGGTCAACGGCTCGGCCGGGATCGCCGTCGGGATGGCCACGAACATCCCGCCGCACAACCTCCGTGAGGTCGCGGACGGCGTGAAGTGGCACCTGGAGCACCCCGAGGCCTCCAAGGAGGAGCTGCTCGAGGTCCTGCTGACCAAGATCAAGGGCCCGGACTTCCCGACGGGCGCCACGATCCTGGGCCACAAGGGCATCGAGGAGGCGTACCGCACGGGCCGAGGTTCGATCACGATGCGCGCGGTCGTCAACGTCGAGGAGATCCAGAACCGGATCTGCCTCGTCATCACCGAGCTGCCCTACCAGGTCAACCCGGACAACCTGGCGCTGCGCATCGCGGACCTGGTCAAGGACGGCAAGGTCCAGGGCATCGCGGACATCCGTGACGAGACCTCGGGTCGTACGGGCCAGCGCCTGGTCGTCGTGCTCAAGCGCGACGCGGTCGCCAAGGTCGTCCTGAACAACCTGTACAAGCACACGTCGCTCCAGGAGAACTTCGGCGCGAACATGCTCGCCCTGGTCGACGGGGTGCCGCGCACGCTGAGCATCGACGCGTTCGTCCGGCACTGGACGACGCACCAGATGGACGTGGTCATGCGCCGCGCCCGGTTCGACCTGCGTGCCAAGGAGGAGCGGGCCCACATCGTCCGTGGCTACCTCAAGGCGCTCGACGCCCTCGACGCGGTCATCGCGCTCATCCGCGGGTCGGCCACGGTCGAGGACGCGCGCGAGGGGCTCATGGCCCTCCTCGAGGTCGACGAGGTCCAGGCACGCGCGATCCTGACGCTCCAGCTGCGGGCACTCGCGGCCATGGAGCGGCAGAAGCTCATCGACGAGTACGCCGAGCTCGAGGCAGCGATCAAGGACCTCAACGACATCCTGGCCCGGCCCGAGCGCCAGCGTCAGATCGTGGGCGAGGAGCTCGAGGAGATCGTCGCGCGGTACGGCGACGAGCGCCGGACCACGATCCTGCCGTACGACGGCGAGGTCTCGATGGAGGACCTCATCGCCGAGGAGGAGGTCGTCGTCACGATCACGCGCGGCGGCTACGCCAAGCGCACGCGCAGCGACAACTACCGCCAGCAGAAGCGTGGCGGCAAGGGCGTGCGGGGTGCGCAGCTGCGCGAGGACGACATCGTCGACCACTTCTTCGTGACGACGACGCACCACTGGCTCCTGTTCTTCACGAACCTCGGCCGGGTGTACCGGGCCAAGGCGTACGAGCTGCCCGAGGGCGGCCGGGACGCCAAGGGGCAGCACGTCGCGAACCTGCTGGCGTTCCAGCCGGGCGAGAAGATCGCGCAGGTCCTGGACATGCGCGACTACGACGCGGCCGAGTACCTGGTGCTCGCGACGCGTCGCGGCCTCGTGAAGAAGACCCGCCTGTCGGAGTACAACTCGCCCCGGTCGGGTGGTCTCATCGCGATCAACCTGCGCGAGGACGAGGAGGGCAACACCGACGAGCTCGTCTCGGCCCGTCTCGTGGACGCGACGGACGACCTGATCCTGGTCTCGCGCAAGGGCCAGTCGATCCGCTTCACGGCCGACGACGAGGCGATGCGTCCGCTGGGGCGCTCGACCTCGGGTGTCACGGGCATGAAGTTCCGCGACGAGGACGACCTGCTGGCCATGGACGTCGTCCGTGACGACGCGTACCTGTTCACGGTCACGGAGGGCGGGATCGCGAAGCGGACCCAGCTCACCGAGGACAACTACCGGGTCCAGGGCCGCGCAGGGTTCGGCATCAAGGTGGCGAACCTGCCCGAGCGCAACGGTGACCTGGTCGGCGCCCTCGTGGTGGACGACGACGACGAGGTCCTCGTGATCATGGAGCGGGGCAAGATCGTCCGTTCGTCGGTCGACGAGGTCAAGCCCACGGGCCGCACGTCGCAGGGCGTCATCTTCGCCAAGCCGGACAAGAACGACAAGATCATCGCCGTTGCCCGTAATGTCGAACGTCGGCTGGGAGAGGATCGGGATACCGTGGACGAGGACGCGTCCGAGCAGGGGCAGTCCGAGGTCGCCTCTCCCGCCAGCACGACCGGGCAGGAGGCTTCGTCGGAAGCGGCCCCCGGAGCCACCGAGGATGGTAGATGAGCAGCGAGAAGAAGTCCCCGCCGACGATCGTGCCGAAGGTGGTGCCGCCACGTCCTGACGAGGTGACGAGCACCGCCACCCGCCCACCGGCGAGCAACGGCACCGCACGGACCGCAGGGGGCGGGACGACCAACGGTGCGCAGCCCGGGGCGAGCGCCCCGGTGCCGCCGCCACCTCCGACGACCGGCGCTGCGCCGTCGGGCGGGACGGTGGCGGGCGGCGAGCCCGTGCCGCCGCCGCCCTCGGCCGGCTCGACCGCACGGTCCGGCGCGCTCAAGGCGGCTGCGGCCGCCATGGCGACCGCCAAGGCTGCTGCCAAGAAGCTGGCGGAGCCCGCCCCGGCGCCCACGCCGACCAAGCAGAGCGAGAAGTCCTCCGACGAGATCGACGACCGGACGGTGCCACGAGTGACGACCAACTCGACCAGCACGGGGAAGCCTTCCGTGGGCGAGACCCGGGAAGTGCCTGCGATGCACTACACCGCGGCAGGGTTCAGCGGATCGGCGAGCCCCGTCACGGGCAGCACGCCGGCGACCGGCGAGGCACAGCCCGGGACCGGTGCGACGCCCGCGGCGCGCCCCGCCGACGGCCCTCGCCGGGTGCGGCTCGCGATCTCGCGCGTCGACCCCTGGTCGGTCATGAAGCTGTCGTTCCTGCTGGCCGTGGCGATCGGGATCATGACGGTCGTCGCGACGGCGGTCCTGTGGACGGTCCTGGACGGCATGGGCGTCTTCACCGAGACCGATGCGCTGATCCGCAGCATCGTCGGCGAGGAGTCGAAGGTCGACGTCCTGCAGCTCGTGGAGTTCAACCGCGTGGTCGCGCTGTCGACCTTGATCGCGATCGTGAACATGGTGCTCATCACAGCGCTGTCCACGATCATGGCGTTCATCTACAACATCGTCGCGGCGATGGTGGGCGGAATCCACCTGACCCTGACGGACGACTAGGATATAACGCACCATACCGGGACGTCGTCCGGAGGCCCTGACAGGGCGTCGGAGCACGTCGGACGATGTCCCGGTTTGGGCGCACCCCGAGAAGTGCGGTAGTCTCAAGCGCTGCCGCAGCACAGCAAGGGCCTATAGCTCAGACGGTTAGAGCGCTTCCCTGATAAGGAAGAGGTCAGAGGTTCAAGTCCTCTTAGGCCCACTGCAGGAAACCCACCCGAGGGGGAACGTCATGAAGAAGTTCTTCGCACTGCTGCTCGTTGCCGGCGCCGGATTCTTGATCTGGCGCAAGGTGTCCGAGGACAACAACGAGCGCGATCTCTGGGCAGAGGTCACCGACACCTTCGAGTGACGGCCTCTGTGAGGTAGTTCCGCACGATCTGGGGCCATGGCGCAATTGGTAGCGCACCTGCTTTGCAAGCAGGGGGTTGGGGGTTCGAGTCCCCCTGGCTCCACAGCACGAACAGGCCGTCGGCCGGGTACAGCACCCGGACGGCGGCCTTTCGCGTGCCCGCAGCAGGACGTCTCGCCGCCAGGCCGTGGCGGTGCACCGGCACCCGCCCGACGAGCTCCGTGGTGCCCCCTCGACGACGAAGGCCCTGACCCGAGGTGATCGGGTCAGGGCCTTCGTGCTGCGGGCGCTGGTGCGCCGTGCGTGGGTCAGACGGTCGGCTTCGTGTCGTCGCCGGCCGCGTCGCCCTCGCTGCCCGACGGCGCAGCGTCCTTGGCGCGGCTCGTCGCCTTGCGCGTGGCCTCCTTGGCCTCGCTCACGGCGTCCTTGGCCTTGCCCGTGATCTTCTCACCGGCGTCCGTGACGGCCTCCTGCACCTTGCCGGTCGTCTCGCGGCCCTTGGCGACAGCGACGCCCGCGGCCTCGCCCACCGCCTCGGCGGCGTTGTTGACGGCCGCACGGGCGTCCTCGAAGGTCGAGGCGGGGACCTGGTCCCAGGGCTCGGCCCAGGGGTCGGTCGTGGGCTGCGCGCGACGCCACAGGACGTAGGCACCGCCTGCGGCCGTGACACCGCCCACTACCCACCACAGCGCCTTGCTCTTCTTCTGCGGGTCGGCCATGTCCGCAGCGGCAGTGAGCCGTGCGGGGGCGGCCTTGGCTGCCTTCTTCGCGGAGGCGGCCGAGGAGTCGATGCCGCGCTTGGCAGCCTTCGCCGCCTTCTTGGCGGTCTTCCTCGCGGCCTTCTTGGAGGCAGTGCCGGCGGCGACCGCGGACGCGGCCGTGGCGGCGGCAGCGGCCTCCACGTTGCGGGACGCGGAGTCCGCGGCGGCAGCCGCAGCAGCGTTGAAGCTCGCGACGATCTTGGGCAGGACCTCGTCCACGAGCTTGTCGTGAGCCGTGTCGATCGCCGGACCGGCCTTCTCGGCGGCCTTCTCGACCCGGGGAGCCGCGGCCTGCAGGCTGTCCTGCCACGCCTTCTCCAGGCGGGGCGTGACCCACTCGACGAAGGCCTCGACCTTGGGCTGTCCCCAGTCCTTGGTCTGCCCTGCGAGGTGGGCCGCCGAGCTCTGTGCCTTGGTGCCCGCCTCGCCGACGAGCGCGGCGAGCTCTGCGGCCTGATCCTTGATCTTCTCGGAGTCGATCGACGAGAGAGTGTCGTTCACGGCTCGGGCGGAACGGCGGGTGCGGTCGGACATGGAGCCTCCTGGTGTTCGCAGTGCTGGTCAGGGTCGCTGGGACTCCACTCTGCCACCGCGCCTGGGGACCCGCGAGGCAAGCGCGCCGGTGGGTTCGGCGCGGGAACGGGCGACTCGCCGACGCCACAGCACGTCATGTGAGAATGAAGCCATGTTCGCAACCCTCCACACCACTGCTGGTGACATCCGTATCGAGCTCCTGCCGAACCACGCGCCCAAGACGGTGGCGAACTTCACCGGACTGGCGAAGGGCACCACGACCTGGACGGACCCGCGCACGGGCGCCGAGAGCAACGCTCCGTTCTACGACGGCCTCATCTTCCACCGCGTGATCCAGGACTTCATGATCCAGGGCGGCTGCCCGCTGGGCACCGGTACGGGTGGTCCTGGCTACACGTTCAACGACGAGATCCACCCCGAGCTGCAGTTCGACCGCCCGTACCTGCTGGCCATGGCCAACGCGGGTTCGCGTCGCAACCCGGTCTCGGGCGAGGTCGAGGGCACCAACGGGTCCCAGTTCTTCATCTCGACGATCCCCACGCCGTGGCTCAACGGCAAGCACACGATCTTCGGCGAGGTCGCGGACGACGAGTCCCGCGCGGTCGTGGACGCGATCAACGCGACCCGCACCCGCCCGGGCGACCGCCCGGTCGAGGACATCGTCATCACCTCGGTCACCATCGAGGACTGACCATCTCCGTCCCCGCCTTCGGGACACCGGGGCCGGCGCAGCCGGCCCCGGTGTGTCCCCGACACCCCGACCGCGTCTCCTACGTCCGCTGCCAGCGCTGCGGCCGTCCGGCCTGCCCCGAGTGCCAGCGTCCGGCCGCGGTGGGCATCCAGTGCGTCGACTGCGTGCGCGAGCAGGCGAGGTCCGCACCGCAGACGAAGACGGCCTTCGGCGGGACCGTCCGGACGGGGCGCCCGGTCGTCACGCTGACGATCATCGCCCTGTGCGTCGTGAGCTGGTTGCTCCAGCGGGTCACGGGGGGCGAGTGGACCCAGCTGCTGGCGTTCGCACCGTTCATCGGCGACGTGCAGCCCTACCGCTTCCTGACTGCGGCGTTCCTGCACTCCTCGAGCGTCTTCCACATCCTGTTCAACATGTACGCGTTGTGGATCACCGGGCCCTTCCTGGAGCAGATGCTCGGGAGGGCGCGCTTCATCGCGCTGTACGTGCTCGCGGCCGTCGGCGGGTCGGTCGGCGTCGTGCTGCTGGCGCAGCCCACGATCGACGGCGGGTGGTTCACACCGGTGGTCGGTGCGTCGGGCGCCGTGTTCGGGCTCTTCGGGGCGATCCTCGTCGTCCTGCGCCGACTGGGCCGCAACGCCGCCCAGATCCTGGTGCTGATCGGGATCAACTTCGCGATCGGCTTCATGATCGACAACATCGCGTGGCAGGCGCACCTGGGCGGGCTCGTCGTGGGACTCGTGCTCGGGGCCGGCTACGCATATGCCCCGAAGGAACGCCGCAGGCTGTGGAGCGTGGGCATCACGGTGCTGGTCGCGGCCGTCTTGCTCGTGCTCACGGTGCTCAAGTACGCGTCGGCCCCGGCCTTCATGCTGTCCTGAGCCGATTACTCGACCTCGAATAGTTATCCACAGAGTTACTCACACCTGTGGAACTACACCCGTGTAGTTATCCACAGGGTGAGTGGATCTGTGGACGGCGGGCCGCCGAGACCGACTGGGCGAGGACACCGGGCCCTCGCCCGGTCGGGCTACTTCCAGCGGGTCGTCAGGACGAACCCGGCGATGATGAACGAGAAGCCGATCGCCAGGTTCCACTGCCGGATCGCCGGGATCGGCAGGCCCAGACCGTTGCTGGTGAGGTAGTAGAGGACGATCCACGCCAGACCCACCAGCATCAGGGTCAGCATCGTCGGTACCAGCCAGCGGGGGTTGCCGGTCTCAGGCTTCTTCACCTGCGGGGGCTTCACCTTGACGGGCTTCTTGCGGGACTTCGACTCGGGCACGAGAGCTGGCTCCTGTCCTCGGTTTGCGCGTTCCTGGCACGGGTGGTGTGCAGGAGCTGTGTCGGGTGGGACGAAGCGACTGCGCGCGACGTCGTGAACGGCAACGCCATTCGACGTCTAGCGTAGTGGGCGGACAGAATAGCCGTGTGCACGGTGAGGCGGAGGTGAGCCAGTGAGCCAGGACGAGGGGAACGTCGACATGACCCGCAGCGGGCCAGAGGGCGTCGACGGCCGTGAGACGCCCGGTGACGGCGCGCCGGCCGCGGCAGGAGGGATCCTCTCGCGTGGTCGACGTGTCCGGTCCGGCGTCACCGTCCTCCTGGTCCTCGCGCTCTCGGGGCTGATGTTCACCGCGAGCGCGCGCCTGGCACGCAACCAGGACGGGCGGCACCCGCAGAACCTCACGGAGCTCGTGCAGAGCGAGGAGCGCCGCGTCAAGAGCATGACGGAGAAGGTGGTCCAGCTCGAGGTCGAGGTGACCGGTCTCGCCGAGGAGCTGGCCCCCACCGAGGTCGCCGCTCCGGAGGACGTCGTCAACACGGGGATCGTGGCCGGCTCGATGCCGCTCACGGGTCCGGGCCTCAGCGTCACGCTCGACGACGCGCCGCCGACCCAGCTGGGTCGCGGTGCGACGGTGGACCAGCTCGTGGTCCACCAGCAGGACCTCCAGGACGTCATCAACGCGCTCTGGGCCGGCGGGGCCGAGGCCATGACCCTCCAGGGGCAGCGCGTCACCCCGACCACCGCCTTCCGTTGCGTCGGCAACGTGCTCAACCTGCACGGTCGTGTCTTCTCGCCGCCGTACACCGTCTCGGCGATCGGGAACACCGACGCGCTCCAGGCGTCGCTCGACCGGTCGCCGGCGATCGACCTCTACAAGGACTACGTCGACGCGTTCGGCCTGGGGTGGAAGGTCGAGAGGTCCTCCTCCTTGACCGTCCCGGCGTTCGAGGGCACGACGGACCTGCAGTACGCACGCGTTCCCGGTGCGAAGGACGATGCGTGACGCTCTGGTCCTGTGCCGTCCCGTGGTGGACGCGGTGACCGGCTCGGTGCGCCGGCGACGATGATGTACTGAGCACTGCGGCGCGGACGTGCCCGGGCCGGCCGCTCCGGGACCCGCTGCTGACCGTGCTCCCCGGGTGCCTCCTCCTCGCAGGGCGCACCCCTCCACAACGGAACGACAGTCGAAGGAACAGGTGGGTAAGGGATGGTCCGCATCCTCGTCGTGGACAACTACGACTCGTTCGTCTACACGATCGTGGGGTACCTGAACCAGCTGGGTGCCCGGACGGTCGTGGTGCGCAACGACGCCGTCCCTGCGGTCGGCGCAGACGGTCTGTTCCGGGACGACGACGGCGCGTTCGACGGCGTCCTCGTCTCTCCAGGCCCTGGCACCCCCGCGGAGGCCGGGCAGAGCGAGGAGGTCATCCGCGCCTGTGCGGAGTCGAGGACCCCGCTGCTCGGCGTCTGCCTGGGACACCAGGCACTCGCCGAGGTGTACGGCGCGACCGTCACGCACGCTCCCGAGCTCATGCACGGCAAGACGAGCCTGGTCGAGCACCAGGACGTCGGCGTCCTGGCCGGGCTCCCCTCCCCCTTCACGGCGACGCGCTACCACTCGCTCGCGGTCGTCCCCGAGACGGTCCCGGCGGAGCTGGTCGTCACGGCGACGACCGAGAGCGGGGTCGTCATGGCGCTCCAGCACAGGGACCTGCCGCTGCACGGCGTGCAGTTCCACCCCGAGTCCGTGCTGACCGAGGGCGGGCACCGCCTCCTGGCGAACTGGCTCCAGGCCTGCGGGGCGACCGACGCCGTCGAACGCGCGGAGGGGCTCGCGCCGCTCGTGCGACGCTGAGGCGACCAGGCGCGTCCCCGGTGAGGCCGCGCACGGTGCTCGATCCCCGGGACGGGTGAGGGCCCGGCACCTCTCGGTGCCGGGCCCTCACCCGTCCTGTGCGCTCTGGCGTCGGCGCACGGCGATCACGGGTTGGGAGAAGGCTCTCCGCCCTGGTCGTTCCCGCCGTCGTCACCCGCGGGCGGTCCGGACGAGATCACGACGTCGACCTTCGAATTGACGTCCAGGACCGCGCTCTCGCCGGGGTTCGAGGAGATGACCCGGCCCTTGGCGACCTCCGAGGACTCCTCCTCGCTGGTGTTCCCCAGCACGAGCTTGCGGGCGGCCAGCGCCTGCTCGGCCTGGGAGAGCGTCATGCCGAAGATGTCCGGGACGTTCGTCTTCTCGATCGTCGGCTCCTCGGGCGCCGCCTTCGCGAGGACGACGTTGACCTTCGAACCCTGGCTGACGAGATTGCCGGAGCCGGGGTTCTGATCGATGACCGTGCCGACGGCCTCGTCGCTCTCTTCCGTGCTGAAGGCGGCGACCAGGCCCACGTCGTCGAGCGCCTTCTTCGCGTCGGCCTCCGACAGACCGTCCAGGTCGGGCACCGCGACGAGCCCCGTCGAGATGTAGAGCTTGACGGTCCCTCCGGCCTCGATGCTCTGCCCGGCCGTCGGGTCGGAACGAGTCACCAGCCCCTTGGCGACGGTCGTGCCGTCCTCCTGCTCGACGTTCGGGTCGACCACGAGCCCCTGGTTCGTGAGCGCGGTGCGCGCGGCATCCTGCGAGAGGCCGGCGACGTCGGGGACGATCACCGCATCCGGGCCGGCCGAGAAGAAGACCGTGACCTCGGTACCCTCGCGGACGGACTCCCCGCTCTCCGGCGACGACCGGACGAGCGTCCCCTCGGGCTCCTGCGACTCCTGGTCGAACGCCTGGAGGAACCCCAGGTTCACCGCCTTCAGGGCGGCCTCGGCCTGCTCGGGCGTCATGGTCGACGTCAACGTGGGGACGGTGACCATCTTGGGTCCCTTGTCGTCCTGGCCGCCGATCACGATCATGGTGATGATCGCGGCCAGCGCGACGACCCCCACCGCGATGAGCGCCCACATGAGGCCCCGCTTCTTGCGCGACCCGTCGTCCTCGGCGTCCTCGTCGGTGGGTGCCCCCCCGGGCTGCTGCCCCGGGGGGACGGCAGAGGGGAACGCCGCGGTCTGCTCCCAGGGGTTCGGTGCCCCCGCGACGGCGGGGCTCATGACCTGGGTCGCGTTCTCGAGCGGGCCCTGCACCTGGGTCGCCGCGAGGGCACCAGCACCTGCGGCGGCCGCTGCCGCGACGCCGAGAGCGGGGGCCGTGATGTGACCGCCACGGACCGCGTTCTCGAGGTCGTTGCGGAACTCCGCGGCGCTGCTGTAGCGGGCCGTGCGCTCCTTGGCGAGCGCCTTGAGCGTGATGCGGTCGAGGACCTCGGGAACGTCGGGAGCGAGGTCGCTCGGCTTGGCCGGGGCCTCGCGAACGTGCTGGTACGCGACCGCGACCGGGGAGTCCCCGATGAACGGCGGACGACCGGTGAGCAGCTCGAACAGCAGGCAGCCCGTCGAGTAGAGGTCGCTGCGTGCGTCGACCGTCTCGCCGCGGGCCTGCTCGGGAGACAGGTACTGCGCGGTGCCGATCACGGCGTGCGTCTGCGTCATGGTCGCCGCGGAGTCCGCGACGGCACGCGCGATGCCGAAGTCCATGACCTTGACGGCGCCCGTCGGGGTGATCATGACGTTGGCGGGCTTGATGTCACGGTGCACGATGCCGGCGTGGTGCGAGTACTCGAGGGCCGAGAGCACGCCCGCGGTGATCTCGATGGCCTCGTCGATCGGGACGGCCTGACCGTCGCCGAGGATGTCGCGGACGGTGTGGCCCTCGACGTACTCCATGACGATGAACGGCACGTGCGCCGTCGCACCACCGGGCTCGACGTGCGTGTCCTCGCCCGTGTCGTACACCGCGACGATCGCGGGGTGGTTCAGGGCCGCCGCGGCCTGGGCCTCACGACGGAACCGCGCCAGGAAGGACGGGTCGCGCGCGAGGTCCGATCGCAGGATCTTGATCGCCACGGTCCGTCCGAGACGGGTGTCGTGGCCGATGTGCACCTCGGCCATACCGCCTCGGCCGATGAGCTCACCGACCTCGTACCGGCCGGCAAGTACCCGGGGAGCGTTGTCCACCACTTAGGAGTCCTTCGATGTCGGGGCCGAGGACGCAGACGTCCCCGGCACAGTACTGAGCATCATCCCATCGTCGGACGCCAGGTCCGGGGACGAAGACAACGATCTGGTCACGTTCGAGGCCGCTGAGGCGCCCTCTGAACGCTGGTCGCCGCCCCCGGCGAGGGTCGCGACCAGCACGACCAGCAGCAGGCCCAGGAGGGCGAGGAGCGGCCACGAGAACCCCTTGGCGAAGCCGCCGATCCGCTGACCGGTCGTGGTCGACGTCCGGACGGGCGGCGCGTCCTGGGACGCGCGCCTGCGCTCGGCGCGCGTGACTCCCGCGGCGACCGCCCGGTGGGGACCGGTCTCGCGGGACGTGCGCGACGCCGTCGGGCCGGATTCTGCGGGGCGCGGGCGTGCGGCCGACGCGGCCGCGTGCATCTCACGACGGGGCGGGTACGAGCGGGGGGCCGGAGGGGCTGCCGGGGGCGCCTGGTCCGGCGCGGCCGTCGAGCGCTCCCACGGGAGCGCGCTCGCCTCGGTCGGCTCGGCCTCTGCCACGGGCGGGACGGATGGGGGCGGGGGCGGCGGGGGGAAGGCCTGACCGTCGAAGACGGGGGAGCTCGACGTCGCCGACGCCGCCGACGGTGCGGAGAGGGCGGAGTGACCCGAGTAGCCCGACGTCGACTGCGCCGACTGCGCCGACCAGGCGGAACGGGTCGAACCCTCCGCGTCCTGCGAGCGCGCCGAGGACACCGTGGGCAGCGGGCGCGAACGCAGCTCCTCCGGGATCTCGAGGGGCGTCGGCGAGCTGGGCTGCGCGGGTGCCCCGTGCCGGGCGGGCTGGGTGCGGCGCGAACGACGCGACGCTCCCCCGGCCCGCGCGGTGGCACCCCACGGGTCCCGTGCGATGGTCTCGACGAGGTCGTCGAGGGTCTCGGCGAGGGCCGAGGCCGGCATGGGGCGCGCCTTGGGGTCCTTCGCGAGCATCGCGTAGATGAGCGACGCCAACGACGGGTGCACGTGCGCGGGCAGCGGCGGCACCTTCTCGTTGACGTGCGCGACCGCGATGTCGACCGGGGTCGTGCCCGTGAACGGCCTGTTCCCCGCGACCGACTCGTACGCCACGATCCCCAGCGCGTACACGTCCGACGCCCCGGTCGCGGCCTGGCCGATCGCCTGCTCGGGGGACAGGTACTGGGCCGTGCCCATGACCATGCCCGTCGCGGTCATGGGGACCTGGTTCGCGGCGAGAGAGACCCCGAAGTCGGTGATCTTCACGACCCCGCGCGGCTCGAGCAGGATGTTGCCGGGCTTGACGTCACGGTGCACCACACCCGCCACGTGCGCGGCGTGCAGCGCCCGCGCGGTCTGCGCCAGGATGGGCAGCAGCTTCGAGGGCGCGAGGACGGGCTCGCGCTCCAGGAGGTCCGCCATGGGCTCGCCCATGACGAGCTCCATGACGAGGTAGCCCGACTGGTTCTGCTCGCCGTAGTCGTACATCTGGGCGATGTTCGGGTGGGACAGGGCTGCGCTGTTGCGCGCCTCCGTCCGCAGGCGCTCGAGGAAGTCCTCGTTGCCCGCGTACTCCTCGCGGAGGAGCTTGACCGCGACCTCGCGGCCGAGCGCGCGGTCGTTCGCGACCCACACCTCGCCCATGCCGCCGATCGCGATGCGGCGGACCAGGCGGTAGCGGTCGCCCAGGGCCAGGCCCTCGACGGGCCTCACTTGTTCAACACCGCCTCCATCACGGCCTTCGCGATCGGGGCAGCCACCGCACCGCCGGTCGCCTCGCTGCCGGAGTCGCCGCCGTTCTCGACGATGACCGCGACCGCGACCTGAGGATCCGTGGTGGGAGCGAAGCCCGTGAACCAGGCGTGCGGGGCGGCGTCGGGCTGGTGCTGGGCGGTCCCGGTCTTGCCCGCGACCTGGACACCGTTGATGCGCGCGGCCTTGGCCGAGCCGTTCTCGACGACGCCGACCATCATGGTCGTGAGCTGCTGCGCGACCGTCGGGGAGACCGAGGTCCGCAGGAGCGACGGCTCGGTCTGCTCGACGACCTCGAGGTCGGCGCCGCGGATCGTCTGCACCGTGTAGGGCGTCATCTGCTTGCCGCCGTTGGCGATCGCGGACGCGACCATGGCCATCTGGAGCGGCGTGACCCGCACGTCGCCCTGCCCGATCGAGGCGCGGGCGAGCTGCCCGGCGTCGTCGGTGGTCTCCGCGTCGGGGAAGTGGCTCTTGGTGACGCCCATGGGGATGTCGAGGGGGGCGTCGAAGCCGAACGCCTCCGCCTGGTCGCGCATGGCGTCGCCGCCCAGCGTGACGCCGAGGTCAGCGAACGCCGTGTTGCAGGAGATGCGCATGGCGTCGGCGAGCGTCTGCTCGCCGTCCGGAGAGCAGCGGGCGCTCCCGAAGTTGCGCATGACGGCGGTCGAGTTGGGGTACTGGTAGACGTCGGGGGCCGGGATGACGGTCTCCGGCGTGTACCGGCCCGACTCGAGCGCGGCCGCCGCGGTCACGACCTTGAACGTCGAACCGGGCGGGTACGTGGCGCCCGCGATGGCGCGGTTCACGAGCGGGTCCCCGTCGGCGTTGATGAGCGACTGGTAGGCCTCGCTCGCGGCCTTGGTGTCGTGGGTCGCGAGGACGTTCGGGTCGTACGACGGCTTGGAGACCATCGCGAGGATCTTCCCCGTCGCGGGCTCGATCGCGACGACCGCGCCGCGCTGCTCGCCGAGCGCGTCCCACGCGGCCTGCTGGGCCGCGGGGTCGATCGTGAGCTCGACCGACGCGCCCTGGGGCTTCTGGCCCGTGATGAGCCCCTGGAGGCGGTCGATCCACAGCGTGCTCGCCTGGCCGTTGAGGAAGTCGTTCTCGGAGCGCTCGATCGCGCTGGTCCCGTTGACGATCGAGAAGAAGCCCGTGACGTGCCCGTAGAGGAGGCCGTTCGTGTACGAGCGCTGGTACCCGTACGGGTCGTCGACCGGTGTCGACAGCGCGACGGACTCCCCCGCGACCACGATCGGGCCGCGGAAGTTCCCGTACTCGCGGTAGACCTGCCGGCTGTTGCGGGGGTCGTTGTTGAGCGAGTCGGCCTGGACGAACTGGATGTAGGTGGTCGAGACCATGAGTGCCAGGAACATCACGAGCACGACGGTCGCCACACGGCGCAGGGGGACGTTCACAGGTTCTTCCGCTCGGTGTCGTCGATGATCTCGGTCGCCCCGGTCATCGGGCCCTCAGCGTTCTCGGGCAGGTCGGTGCGCACGACCTGCGTCGGGTGGTCCTGGGAGGGACCACCCCGTGCAGGCCCGACGGCGGCGCGCGCCTCGCCCGCGTCGACGGCCTCCTGCGAGCGCGAACCGACCGCGACGGGCTGGCTGCCCGAGGTCGGGCCGGCGGCGTGGGCCGCCACCTGCCCGCGGACGGGCAGCGACGAGGGTCGACGGGCGTTGTCGGAGATGCGGAGCAGGAGGCCGATCACGAGCCAGTTCGCGAGCAGCGAGGACCCGCCGTGCGCGACGAACGGCATGGTCAGACCCGTGAGCGGGATGATGCGGGTGATCCCGCCGATCACGACGAAGAGCTGCCACGCCATGACGAACGCGAGGCCACCCGCGAGGAGCTTGCCGAACCCGTCACGCACCCCGATCGCGGTGCGCAGACCACGCTCGACGAGCACGAGGTACATGACGAGGATCGCGAGGAGTCCCGCGAGGCCGAGCTCCTCGCCCAGCGAGGTGTAGATGAAGTCGGAGTTGGCGTACGGCACCAGGCGGGGGTAGCCCTGGCCCCAGCCGGTGCCGGTCAGGCCACCGTTCGCGAGACCGAACATCCCGCCCACGAGCTGGCCGGAACCACCCGGGCTGCGACCGAAGATCTCGGGGTCGAGGGGGTGGAGCCACACGTCGACGCGTGCGGCCACGTGCGGGAACACCGAGGCCGCGACGACCGCGCCCACCGCGAACATGCTCAGGCCGATCACGACCCAGCTGAAGCGCTCGGTCGCGATGTACAGCATGGCGACGAAGAGGCCGAAGAACAGCAGCGACGTCCCCAGGTCGCGCTCGAAGATGAGCACCGCGAGCGAGGCGCCCCACACGATGACCAGGGGGCCCAGGTCGCGCAGGCGCGGCAGCTGGAGCCCCAGGACCTTGGGGCCGGCGAGCGCGAGCGTGTCCCGGTTGGTCACGAGGTACCCCGCGAAGAAGATCGCGAAGGCGATCTTGGCGAACTCCGCCGGCTGGAGCGAGAAGTCCGCGATGTTGACCCAGATCCGGGCGCCGTTGATGTTCTGCCCGATCCCGGGGAGCAGCGGCATCATGACGAGCACCAGGCCGACGATCATGGCCGTGTACGAGTACTTGCGCAGGGTGCGGTGGTCCTTGAGGAACCACACGACCGCGCACGCGGCCACGACGCCGAGGGCGGTCCACATGAACTGCCTCGACGCGAACTCCTTGGTGCTGCCGACGAGCTGGCCACCGATGTCGAGGCGGCTGATCATCGCGAGACCGAGCCCGTTGAGCGCGACGACGACGGGGAGCATCACCTGGTCGGCGTAGGGCGCCTTGATCCGCAGGACCACGTGACCGACGACGGCGAGCGCGACGAGCCCCAGGCTGTACGGGACGAACTGCTCGGGGACCTCGTCGAGCAGACCGAAACCCACGAGGGCGTAGGCGCCGATCCCGATCGCGAGGGCGAGCACGAGGAGGCCGGCCTCCGCGCCTCGCGACGGGCGCTTCGCCGGGCGCGCCGCGTGCGGCTCGACCGTGGCCATCAGGGCGCCGCCGGGGGTGCGGCCGGTTCGTCGGTGCCCGCCGGGGCGGCAGGATCCGGCGTCGGTTCGGGAGTCGGCGTCGGCGTCGCGGTGTCCGGGGTCGTCGCTTCCTCGGTGTCGGGCTGGGCGTCGGCGACGAGGCGGCTCGCGCGCTCGCGCGCGTCGTCGAAGGACGTGGCGCTGATGGTCTCGTGGAGTCGGTCCACGACGTAGGGCGGCAGGTCGTCGACCTTGGCCCCCGTGAGCTCGATCGGCGTGGACAGCGTCAGCGGGCCGGCGCTCGTCGGGACGCCCCGGAACACGGCGACCTGGCCGTCGGCGACCCCGACGTAGTACTGCTCCTGCGTCCAGCGGTATCCGTACAGGGCGCCCGCCCCGATCCCGGCGAGGACGACGAGCGTCACCACGGGGGCGATCCACCGCTTCGTGCGCTTGGCCGGGCGGACGTCGGAGTCGTCCCCTGCGGTCCCGGTGCTGCTCGTCTCCTGCCCGGTACCCGCCGGCTCGCCGTCCTCGGGCTGCTTGCCCGTGTCGTTCGCCGTCGCGACGAGCGTCGCGGCACGGGCGGCGGGGCCGTCCTGGGCCGACGTCGGGCGGTCCCGGTCGATCGCGGCGGAGCCGACGACGACGGGTGACGTCGAGGGCCCGGCCCCGTCGGGAAGGGTGTCCAGGTCGACGACGTCGACCACCACGACCGTCACGTTGTCCGTGCTGCCCGCGCGCAGCGCGAGGTGCAGGAGGCGCTCGGCGCACTCGTCGGTGTCCTCGACGGAGACGAGGGTCTGCTCGAGGGTCTCGAGGCTCACGAAGCCCGAGAGACCGTCCGAGCACAGCATCCAGCGGTCACCGGGGCGTGCCTCACGGACCGACATGTCGGGCGTGAGGTCGACGTCGAAGTCGCCGAGGACCCGCATCACGACGTTGCGCTGCGGGTGGTAGTCGGCCTCCTCCGGGGTGATCCGGCCCGTGTCGACGAGGTGCTGGACGAACGTGTGGTCGGTCGTGACCTGGGTCAGGACCCCGTCGCGCAGCAGGTAGGCGCGCGAGTCGCCCAGGTGCGCCATCGCGAGCGTGTTGCCGCTGCGCAGCAGGGCCGTGACGGTGGTGCCCATCCCGGCGAGCTCAGGGGTCTGCTCGCTGCGCTCGACCAGGTCGAGGCGCGCGTTGTCGATCGAGGACTCCAGCAGGGCGAGCGCCTCGTCGGGACGGTGGGACTCGCCGTCGAGCGGGGCCAGGGCGGCGACCGCGAGGGACGACGCGACGTCGCCGCCGGCGTGGCCCCCCATGCCGTCCGCGACGACGACCAGGTGCGGGCCGGCATAGCCCGAGTCCTGGTTGTTCGACCGGACAAGGCCCACGTCGGACAGGGCCGCGTACTTCAGTGCGATGTTCATGGCGCGCTACCGCTGCAGCTCGACGACGCTCTGACCGACCCGCACTCCCACGCCGGGCGGCAGGGGTTCGATCCCGGAGATGCGCCGCTCGTTGATGTACGTGCCGTTGGTCGATCCGAGGTCCTCCACGTACCAGGTGCCACCCTGCGGGAAGATCCGGGCGTGCCGGGACGACGAGTAGTCGTCGTCGAGGACGAGCGTGCAGCTCGGTGCGCGCCCCAGCAGGATCGAGGAGGTGGAGAGCGGGACCGTGGTGCCGCGCAACGGGCCCGCCGTCACGACGAGGCGCGTCGGACCCGTCGGTGCAGGGGCTGCCGGGGTCGGGGCGGAGGCGGGCGCGGAACGGGACGGCGCGGCGCCGGCCGCGGCCCGCGGGGCGTCCTGGGCGCTCCGGCCCTTGCGTGCCGTGATCTTCGTGCCGTAAAGGTCGCGTCGCAGCACACCGATCGCGGCGAACACGAACACCCACAGGAGGACCAGGAATCCCAGCCGCAGCAGGGTGAACGTCAGCTCGGTCATGCGGAGGGGATCACCAATCCTCGTTGTCGGGCGCGCCCGTCCAGAACATGATGCGGGTCCGCCCGATGGTCAGGCTGTTCCCGTCGAGCAGGGTAGCGGCCGGGACCTGATGGCCCTCGACGAACAGTCCGTTGGTCGATCCGAGGTCCGTCGCGATCACGCCGTCGGGCGTCACCCGGATCTCGAGGTGGCGACGCGAGACGCCCGGGTCGTCGACGACGATGTCCGCCTCCGAGCCGCGGCCGATGACCGTGACCGGGCCCGTGAGGAGGTAACGCTGCCCGTCGATGTCGACCAGCGGGTGCCGCGCGCTCGGTGCAGCGCTCGTCGCCGGTGCGACGTTCCCGCGCACGCTCGCCGACCGCAGCTGGAAACGCCCGGTGTCGAGGGAGTCCTCCTGCTCGAAGGACACGCTCACGGGTCCGACGAACGCGTAGTGCTGCGACGCCGCGTGCTCCGTCACGTTGGCCGCGAGCTCGTCGGCGAGCGACTCCGCCCCCCAGCCCTCGACCTGTGCATAGTCGTCGGGCGACAGCTCGATGATGAACTGGTTGGGCACGACGGTCCGGTCGCGGTCCACGACCGCGGCCCGGTCGTCGACCTCACGACGCAGAGCGCTCGCCAGCTCGACGGGCTTCACCTCGCTGCGCCCGACCTTGAAGGCGTTGTTGACGACGCGCTCGACGCCCTTCTCGAAACGATCCAGGACTCCCATGCCACCTCCTCCCTCATCGACGTTCCCTCGACCGGGTACACGGTCCCCGGGCAGACTACCTAGATCGTAACGACCTGAGGCCTCGCCAGGCCGGTGATCCACTGAAGTGGAGGGGGAGATCAGGGGGAGATCGGGTGCTTCGGGCGTGAGACGGGTCCGCGGGCGGGGTACTGTTCTCTCTGGTGCACCACCGGGCTCAGGTCGTGGTGGGGCGCCGGTGGAAGGTCTGGCGAGAGCGACCGACGACCGATGCAGGTCCTGGTCGGCACTCGTGATAATCTTCTGCGGCACGCGCGAGTGGCGGAATGGCAGACGCGCTAGCTTCAGGTGCTAGTGTCCGAAAGGGCGTGGGGGTTCAAGTCCCCCCTCGCGCACGTGAGGGCTGTTTCCTTGGAACAGCTCAGTTGGTAACGAATCTCCTGTCCGGAGTTATCCGGGCGGGAGATTCGTCGTTTCAGGGGTGTCTCGGTGGCTGTGGCCGGGTGGTTCGAGCGTGGTGTTGCCGCTCGGAGGGTGCTGCGGCCCCGGTTTCGCTGGCACGCGGGTGCTCTTGGGCGCGTTGATGCGTTCGAGGTCGTGCTCGTGGGTGACGTGGTCGCGGTCTAGAGGGTTGGCGGGGTCAGGGGCCGCGGGTGCGGTAGATCCAGTCGGGTTCGTGGCGGTGGGGTTTCTCGTCGAGCTCGATCTGCCAGGGGTCTGGGAGTCCGCGTTCGATGTACCAGTGGTGCAGGTGGCGCATGTTGTAGCCGGCGAACGCCAGGGTGAGCATGAACGTGGTTGCGGTGTGGCCGAAGACGCGTAGGTAGCCGCGGTTCATGCTGGTGGTGTTGTAGCGGATGTTGCCGAAGAGGCCTTCGATCAGGCTGCGTCGTGCGAAGGACAGGGCCCAGGTGGTCGACCGCCAGGGTAGGTGCTGTCGGTCGCGCGCCCGCAGGGTGTCGGGAACCGTCAGCGTGACTCCGCAGCCACACGGCACACCCCTGGTGCAGTTGGTCGTCGGTACTGCTGGGCCCAGGCGCATGGTGGCGGGGGTGTTCGGGCAGCGCACGTGCCCGGCGAGAGCGGGGCCTTTGAGGCGTTGGGTTCCCCGGGTGTCGTCGTGGCGGCTGTGCGGGACGAGGCGGTAGGGCTCGCGGGCGTCGAAATGTTCGTGGATGAGCGCCTTCTCGGCGGCAGTGTCGGTGGGCTTGGGCGGCTCGAGGTCGCGGAGGGCCTGTGGGAGTGCGCTGGAGTAGAGGTGGCCGTCCTGCCAGATCGTTCCTGCTCTCGGTCCAGGGCGGGTGCCTCGCTGGGAGATGTGGAGGTCCATGACGAGGCGGATGCTCCGGTCGCGCAGCGGGTGGGCGAGGTTCTCCGCGCTGGCAGTCGTGTAGCCGCGGTCCAGAAGGACCTCGTCGGCTCGGTGCCCCGTGGCGTGGAAGGCATCCAGGAGGCTCAGTGCTGCGGGGGCAGAGCCGCGGGACCCGGGGCGCACGGCGATCCCGAGGGCCAGCTGGGGTATCGGTTCTCCCCCTACCGATGGGCAGCCGGTGATCGCGTGGGTCGAGTACCCATGGAAGCGGGACGTGGGGCGCCGGTCGGTCGAGGTGCGATATCCCCATGCGGCGTCGTGGTCCGCGGACCAGTAGGTGTCGCCGTTCTCGTCGATAGAACGGTGGCCTGGGCGTGCATGGCTCTCGAAGTCAGTGCTGTCGATGGCGACCGTCGTGGGAATCGGGACGGTGGCGGGGATGCTGGTCAGAATCATCCGCCCAGCGAACTCGTCGAGGTTCGCCGCGATGTAGTGGCACGTAGGCGGGCAAGGGCACAGGTCGCCTGTGCGCGGGTCGGCTTCCAGCTCGTGGTTGTGCACGGAGCAGGTGCCGGACTCGATCTCTCGGAGGAGGGCGCGGTATCCGCTGTAGAGGCGGGCGTACTTCATGGCGCAGTTGATAGGGAAGCCCAGCTTGAGGCGCTGTGACTTCGTCAGGATCTTCAGTTCAGCGGCGATGTCGGTGAAGAGAAGGCGATCGGGTGCCTTCAGGCAATGGAAGACGATCGCCGCGAGGACTGCTTCGACGGGGTAGAGACGTCTGCGGCCCTTGGTCCGGTGAGTTGCGGCCACCAGTCGGAGGGCTTCGGGCGAGTGCGCGTAGGCAAAGGCGCGACGAAGTCGCTGATTGACGGTGAGCGGGATCTGGTGCGCACGGACGGTGCTGGCCTCCGGCGAAGGACGCTGGGCTGTCGCCAGTGCGAGACTCATCGGCGGGTCAATTCCTCGAACAGGCTCGCTTCGTCGATCGGTGGCAGGTAGGCCATGAGGTGACCGAACGTCTTCCAGGACGTGACACCCGCCATCTGGGCGAGACCGTTGAGGTGGACCCGGTGCTTCAGGTGCTGCAGCAGCCAGGTAGCGCGCAACCGATGGACCTTGAGGTCAGGGCAGTCCGGCGGAAGGTCGATGTCCTCGAGCAGATGCCCGAGGGGTGCGCGGTCCCATCCCTTGGCCACGAACCCGAGGATCGACGAACCGGGATCCTCCACGCGGATCCGATCGAGGGTGACATCGTGAGGCGGACTCACAGGGACGAGGCGAGCTCGATCACCAGGGATCCTCAGGCAC
Source organism: Oerskovia douganii (assembly GCF_015142735.1). Classification (GTDB taxonomy): domain Bacteria; phylum Actinomycetota; class Actinomycetes; order Actinomycetales; family Cellulomonadaceae; genus Oerskovia; species Oerskovia douganii. The sequence continues at coordinate 152,792 of NZ_JACSPN010000007.1, forward strand.
ACGCGCCCATGTCGTTCGACGAGGTCATCGGTCGTGGCCGACCGTGCCTCGCGCGGGTAGGCGCCGGTCCCGAGTCCGATGGCAAGGAGAGCGCTCAAGCGGCGTCGCTGCAGCGCCGTGCGTTGATGTGCGGCGACCTCAAGCAGACGAGCGACCTCCGCCGGCGTGTAGGGGACGATCGCATAATCCCCGCGCAGACGCTGAGCTCGCGGGGGCCACGGCGCCTTACGCGTCACGGCCGCGGAGAAGCGACGCAGATCGGAGCGTCGGGTGGCCCGCGATGACTCGGCTAGGTGTCCGCACGCGACCGCGATGTAGCGCTCGACCATGTCCGGGGTGAAGATCGCTTCCCGGTCCAGCGGCATCCCCTGACGGTGTGCCCAGACGACGAACTGCGACAGGGTCCTCATGGTCTCGGTCGCCCGACGCCGGTCGACCGGTTGCAGGTCGAGCCCGACCTGACGGGCGAATAGGGCGACCGGTTCCCAGTGCTCGGGGCGGATCGCGTTCGGCGAGTACCCGCGCACGACGTTGGTGGCGTGGGCGAGTTCTTCGGCGTGGCGGTTGACGGACTCAGTTCCAGAAGAGCACTCTGAAGGTGCTGAAGACATGGAAGTACCCCCAATAGGACTTGCGGGTGTTTCTGGCAGCGGAGCGTAAGTCCGCTGTAGCGAGGCGATCGGGTTCAGGAGCGGGAACTCCTGGGCCCGTTTTCGCGCGTTCGGCGTCCCACACCGATCCCCGATCAGCCCATCGCGGCTCCGGTGCCGTCGTCGAGGGCGCGGGAGAGGACGTTGGCGAGCACCACGGTCACGGGAAGCCCGGACTCGTGGGCAGTGTCGTACAGGCGCTGGGCGATGGTGGCGGGGATGCGTGCGTCGAAACGCACCAGTTCGTCCGGCTTGTAGGCGCGCTCGTGGGACGCAGGTCTACCGGTACGTGCGGATCGGATGACGATCCGGCCCTCATGACGCTCGTCCACCTGCTCCACCTCCCGATCGAGACCGCACACATCCGACGAAACGCGGGTCCGTAGACCCGATCACGTCGGATGGTCAGTCCGTCAGAGAGGGTTGGTGGTTCTCGAGCGCCACGCGGCAGATTGCCCAGACGATGTGGCAGGTCCCCGCACTAGGTACGGGCAACTGTTTCAAAGGTAGCGAAGACCGTCGGGCAGCCGGTGCTAGACACGCGGCGTGGCTAGTTGCGCGGCGCTCGTCGACGGTTTACCTCAAGGTCTGGATGTGTGCACGCGCGATCAGGCCGAAGACCCGTTTGTCGCCACGAGGCCGCCGCCCTTGCACGGGGTCGTTGACGTCAAAGTGCCCTATGAGCTCTCTCGGGTCCGCATCGCTCAGCGCTGTCGCCTGACACGCCAAGGCGACCGTCCTACGCTCGAAGGGTGTTCAGGCTCCATGCGAGGACAGAGCACATCCCGGGAGACCACCACCCGACCACGCCTCCCAAGACGCGCGAGGTCGACATCGATGCCGAGGACTTCGATGCGGCATGGCGACGCCTGCGCGCGGACCTACCAGACGGCTGGCGGGTCGTGTCTCTTCGGCGCGTAACTGACCGTTCGTGAGAGCGACAGATGCGCCCACTACGGCTGGCCGGATTCACCCACCATCGAGAGTCCGCAGCGGCTACCTTCGGGACATGCCTGACGGAACCGATTATGTCGCTGCAACGGCCGCGTGCGTCGCCGCAGCACTTGTAGCTTGGCAGTCGTGGGAAACGCGAAAGAGTGCGAAGGCCTCGCAGAATGCCGCTGAAGCGGCCGCCGCGGGCCTTGAGACCGCGAACAACGCGCTCGATATCGCGCGGAGAGAAGAAGGTCATAGCAGGACGCTGGTCTCGGAGGCTCAGCGAGCTCGCATCGACGCAACGCTGCCCGCAGTTTCTGTCTTCCCGCAGCGGGAGATCATCTGGCCACCGCTGACCTCGAGGAACCCGCACGCTGAGTTCGTCGACTGGGACTACTGCGAGGACGACGCTGCGTGGTCGATTCCCGCCGACGCGCGGACCGCACTGGGCATCCGCGGCCGCATCTGGTTCCACAACGGCAGCCAGAAGATCGTCCAGTTTTCGATCGCCTACACGCCGTCTCCCGGCGGCCCAAGGGTCTACGACAAGGTCGTAACGCTCGCACCAGGCGAGGAGGTCGAGCAGCCCTTTCTCGCGTGGGGATGGATCGAGCAGTGGATCGCAGCAGACACCGAGGATGCGCCTGCCTTGGAGGCGCCCCTCCCATCCGTTGTCTACTACGACCAGCTAGACAGCGGAGGCAGCATCAACTGGGAGTTCGCCCATAGCCACGCCCCGATCTACGAGTCGAACGAAGCCGAGCGCGGCCGCTACCGGCTCGTCACGGCCCAGAGTTCACCTGGCAGGGTCCGACCAAGCAAGCCGTTCCTCTTCGTCAAGCGCGAGCACCGGTCGTACTGGCTCTCCCGCAAGAATCTGATTGAGCTCCCAGCACCTGGTGACGCTGAGTAGGTCGCCTCATCCGGGACCACCACCGCGGCACCTGTTTTGCTGGTCATGACGTCGCAGCCTTCTCGAGGTCGGCCAGGTGTCGGTAGAGGGTGTCTCGGGAGACCCCGAGCGCACGGGCGACGGCTGCGCGTGACTGCCCGCCGGCCAGGGCGACGCGGGCTGCGTCGATGCGGTCGGGGGTCATCACAGTGGGGCGGCCGCCGCCGCGGCCGCGGGCTCGTGCGGCGGCGAGGCCGTCGAGGGTGCGTTCGCGGGCGAGGTCGGCTTCCATCTGGGCGACGGCCGCGAGCACGTGGACCATGAGGCGCCCGGCTGCGCTCGAGGTGTCGAGGGTCTCGGAGAGCGATCGCAGGGTGACGGCGCGCTCGTCGAGGTCGCGCACCAGGCGTGCGACGTGGGCGGCGGAGCGGCCGAGGCGGTCGAGCTTGGTGACGACGAGGGTGTCTCCCTCGCGTAGGCCGGCGAGTAGCAGTGCGAGCTCCGGGCGGTCTTCTCTGGTGCCGGACGCCTTCTCCACGACGACGTCGCGCTCGTCGACGCCGCCAGGCCCGGTGAGGGCGTCGATCTGGGCGTCGAGGTTTTGCGCGGTCGTGGAGACGCGGGCGTAGCCGTAGGTGTGAGCCATGCGCTGACGGTAGCGAAAACCCCCGGGTCGCGTTCTGCGACACCGTGGGTTTTCGGACACTAGTTCTGCGACATGTTCGGTCGGCGTGTCGCGGCGACGGAGGAGGTGCCTGAGAAACGGTGGCGGTCTCAACCGATCAACGCACCACAGGTGGATGATCTGTGGTCGTGGAGGCGGGGATGGGTGTTGGGTCGTCGTTGTCGGTGCCGGAGCAGGCTGTGGTGTGGGAGGCGTGGGGTGAGGGTGACTCGCTACGGAGGATTGCTGATCGGGCCGGCCTCCAGGAGCAGCAGGTGCGCCGGTACCTGCTGCGCCATGGCGGGGTCCGACCTTCACTGCCGAGGCGTTCGCTGCGGCACCTGAGTCCTGGGGAGCGGGAGGAGATCTCGCGCGGGATCGCAGCGGGCTTGTCTGCGCGGGCGATCGCTGAGGGGCTTGGCCGGCCGTCCTCGACAGTGTCACGGGAGATCACGCGCAACGGCGGCCGCGGTGCCTACCGGGCGACCAAGGCAGACGAGCGCGCCCAGAGCGAGGCGCGGCGCCCGCGGGTGCCGCGCCTGGCAGGGGACGAGCGGTTGCGGACTGTGGTGCTGTCGCGGCTCGAGCTGGACTGGTCCCCACAGCAGATCGCGGCGTGGTTGCGCCGCGAACATCCCGATGAGCCGGCCATGTGGGTCTCGCACGAGACGATCTATCGCGCGGTGTACCTGCCGAGGTCACGTTCGATCCCGAAGGCGACCTACCAGCGGCTACGAACGGGCCGTTCGATGCGCCGTCCCCGGATGGTCCAGCGCTCTCACGGGCGAGGGCAGCTGCGTGACATGGTCTCCATCCACCACCGACCAGCGACCGTGGCCGACCGGCTTGAGCCCGGCCACTGGGAAGGCGACCTCGTCATGGGCAAACGCCCCTCAGCGGTGGCCACGCTCGTGGAGCGCTCGACCCGCTACCTGAAGATCGTGCCGCTGCCCGACGGGATCAAAGCCAAGGATGTCAGCATCGCGGTCGCCCGCGCGCTGTTCAACGTGCCACCGGGGATGTGCAAGTCCCTGACCTGGGATCGTGGCCGCGAGATGGCTGATCACGCATTCCTCAGCGCCCTGATCGACGCCCCGGTCTACTTCTGCGACCCCCGCAGCCCGTGGCAGCGCGGCACCAACGAGAACACCAACCGTCTCCTGCGCCAGTACCTACCGCGACGGTCCAACCTCACCGCCACCGACGACAGCGAGCTCGAGCGGATCCAGAGGCTGCTCAACGAGCGCCCGCGAAAAGTGCTCGACTGGTCAACCCCCGCAGAGCAGTTTCTCGAAGCTGCCGCACGGAGCAAGTCCCTACTCCGAGTTCGTGAATCGCTACCGAACCGCGGCCTCGTGCCCTCGTCGCGTGTTCCACAGGACCCAGGCGCGTTCCAACATGCCCATCGGCATGGACCAGATGGCAACGTATTGCGTGAGGGGATCGTCGTCCTCGAGCGGCGTGTCCCACGCCCAGATGCGGGCATGAGCGGTACCCGATGAAAGCCTCCACAGCTGCAGGAGCGAACTCTTGGGGTCGCTAAGCCCGTCGGCGAGTTGCGGAGCTACCACGCCGAGGAGCGCGGTCTCTGACATGACGCTGCCGGGCTTGCGCCCGACGGAAGTCAACTCGCGTTCGCACTCGGCCTTGAACTGGTCGGCAGCCTCGCGCGCCTGCGACAGATCCTGCCCTCTCGTCGCGGCCTCCCAATCAGCTACGACTTGGCTCACATCGTTCGCCTCGGCGCGAAGTAGTTGAAGTCCTCGGACTCGCCGGCCGTCAGAGGTGTCAGGTTCCAGCACGTACAACGCCCGGGCTGCGCCCAGCATCGTCACCCGCGCCAGGCTCAGATAGGGCTTCGCGAAGACTCCGCCGTCGCTGCTCGCAACAGAATGAGAGAGCAACCCGACATGCTCGCCAGCTGTGCCGAGCGCTCGCCAGGCCAGCCGAGAAACCTCGACTCCCCCGGGCAGGGCCGGGTCTCGCACGAGGTCGCTTCCCGCCGCAAGACGGATGGAAGCAGGGTCCTGAACGCGAGCACTCCACGAATCGGCGCTCTGCATGATCCACTGGCCGAACTCTGCCGTGTTCATCCCCCGAGAGTACCGAGCAGCACCCTCGCCACTCGGAAATCGAGCCGATCGCGCGGCGGCCGCGTGCCATGCAGACTCGGTCCTATGACCGATCGGCGTGCATGCGGAGATCACGGAGGATGTCATGCACAGCACGTTCCGCCTCGACGGCGTCGCGAAGAAACTGCTCCTTGCTTTCGTCCGCTATGAACTCGCGAAGCTCCGCGTCGGACTTCGTCACCCGTCGCTTCCACATGTTGGGTACACGGTCTGGACCGAGGAAGGCGATCAGCGCCAACGTCTCGGCGCCCATGTCTTTGACGATGACCGGATCGGTATGCCCTCCACGCGCTTCGAGAATGGAAAGCCGCTTCCCTGCCTCAAGCTCGACGAGCAGCCGAGCCTGCTCCGCTGACGCTCTCCGATCAGCCTCGGCAATAGCGGCAGAATGCCTCCGGTCTTTCGACGCGATCACGAGCGCGACGATCGACGCGCCGGCCGCGGTGATCACAACTAGTACCTGGATGAAATCCGCGAGGGTCATGCCGCCAGAGTAGAGCGACACGCGTCTCGCTCAGGGATCCCTTCCCGGGCACCCCGACGCTCCAACCCGACCCGCGCGGTACCGCCAGTCTGCGCTGCCCGGTAGACCCGCCCGCAAATATGCCCGGTGAAGGGGTTTCAACTGCGACACTTGCGTCATGACGGGGATGAAGATCGGATACGCGCGGGTCTCGACGCAAGGTCAGGACCTGACCGCGCAACGCGAAGGGCTCGAGCGGCTGGGTGTCGAGGCCGAGCGGATCTACGTCGACCACGGCCTCACCGGTACCAACCGCGACCGACCAGGTCTACGCGAAGCCCTCGCCGCATGCCGGTCCGGTGACACGCTCGTGGTCACCAAGCTCGACCGCCTCGCCCGATCTCTGCCCGACGCCAGAGACATCGCCGACGAACTGACCCGCCGCCGGATCGTCCTCTCCCTCGGCGGAAGCGCCTACGACCCGACCGACCCCGTCGGCAAGCTCCTGTTCAACGTCCTGGGAATGGTCGCCGAGTTCGAGGCCGACCTCATCCGCATGCGCACCCGCGAAGGCATGGCCGTGGCCAAGGCCAAGGGCCGACTTCGCGGGAAGAAGCCCAAGCTCACGCCGGCCCAACAACGCCACCTCCTGGCCCTCCACACCGCCGGCGAACACACCAGCGGCGAGCTTGCCGAGCTCTTCGGCGTCTCGCGCGCCACCATCTACCGCACCATCCAGCGCGCGATGGGACTAAAAGCCCTTCCGACGACGCCCTCGGTCGCTTCGCGTTGAAAGGCAACGGTCAAACGCCGTGGGCTGCCCGCAGTCGGGGGTGGACTCCCACAAGAAACGGGTTCCGCGGATAAGGTCCGGCGGCGGATGCCGGCGAAGCCGATGAGCAGGAACTCAGGAGACGTAGACCAGGACCGGGACCTTGATGAGCGGCCCGACCACTCCGGCCGGGGCTTGGCCGGGCGCCGAACGTCACGAGGGCCACCGCGATCGCAGGGCCCGCACCGTATATGGAACCGGGCCTCCCGGTAGCCTGCGGTGATGGACCAGGTGATCTTGATGTGTGGCCCGGCGGGATCAGGCAAGTCCACCTATGCGCGCGGACTCGAGCGCGACGGCTACGTCCTGCTCTCCTTCGACGATGAAGCCTGGCAGCGCGGACACCGAGACCATCCGGTACCCGAGGACGCCATGCAGTCCATCCATGAGCACCTGCAGAACAGGCTGACCGAACTTGTCACCAGTGGTGCCCGCGTCGTGGTCGACACCTCGTTCTGGTCCAAGTCCTCTCGCGACCGCTACCGAGACCTCCTCGCTCCGCTTGGCGTGACCCCCACCATCTACTACCTCGATACCCCGACCGGCGTCCTGCTCGAACGGATTGGGGCCCGCACGAACGCCGGCCCGAACGACGTACACGTCGCACTTGAACAAGCCCACGCCTACATCAACGGCTTCCAGATACCCACCCCCGACGAAGGCCCCCTGCATGTCATCCGCTACCCGGATGCGTAGCCGCGTCCGACGAGCGATCCGGTGGAGTGACGCGCGCGCTGACTGGGTCCGATGTGTCTCTAGAGTGTCAGTGTGGAACTTGGACTCCTGATTGTTGCGGTGGACGAGTTGGATCCGGCCGTCTCGTTTTGGCGGGCCTTCACAGGCTGGGTGGTGGCAGAGGATGTTCCAGGTGTCTATGCCGAGCTGCGTACTCCAAGCGGACTGCGGTTCGGGCTCTACGCGAGACAGCACTACGTGACGAACCTTGGGCCCGAGGAGTCCGATCTCGTGAAGGAGGGGCTTGTCGCGGATCTGCCCGGACGTCGCGCGTTGGGCTCGGGACGTGCTCGGGCGCGATGCCCAGATCCGGTACGAGTTGCTTGATCTCGCCGAGATTGGCTTGCCTCTTCTCGACGAGCCGTTGAAGGCGTCCCTGCACCGGTACGCGCACGAGCACACGAAGCGTTGGAGCGCGATCGCGTCCTCGTTCGACGGCTTCCTGTTCGTGTCCCCGCAGTACAACTGGGGCTATCCGGCCGTGCTCAAGAACGCGCTCGACTACCTGTACGAGGAGTGGCACGACCGGCCCGCGTCCGTGCTCTCGTACGGCACGCGGGGAGGCCGCAAGGGCGCGGCTCAGCTCCCGCAGGTGTTGCAGGGCTGCGTATGAGCGTCGCGGGCGCGCACGTCGAGGCGCGGATCGGCGACGCGGACGTCGGCCCCGATGGGCGGGTTGTGGACCTCGAGGCGACGCTGGGCCCGCACCGCGCGGAGCTGGAGGCGGTGGGCCGCGAGCTGCAGGCCATGCTCCTTGACGTGTCCGACTGACCGGCACGACGGCCGGTTACGCCAGGGCGCCTGGCTCTGCTGACAGCTTCGAACTCCTAGGCAAAGAGGCGCTGTAGTCGATGCCAAGAGTCGGGGATGCGCGATCGGGAGTGCGCCTGGCTCACGGCGTGGATCCGCCTCATGCGGTTTGGCGTTCGATGAGCTGGACTTGTAGTTCGATCGGGGTCTCGGGGTCGTCGTCCTTGTCGAGCCGGGCGAGCAAAACGGCGGCACCGAGCGTTGGGCGCTTACCATGCCCACGCCCGGCGAGACGCTCGTGGCGGCGAGGGAGGGCCGGGCCCGCCGAGCCGCTACGGACAACCGGTCCAAGCTCCGGCTGGTGGCATGAGAGCGCGTGATCGACGTCCCGAATGACCGCTATCGGACATAAGGAAGGTTATCAGCGTTTCGTCCGCCCTGGTCAGAAGTGGTTTTCAGCCGTCAGTTCGGTGCTCGAGCTCGTCCTCGATCACGGCCTCGAGCTCGGCCGCGCTGGGCAGTGCGCCGCGGGCGTCCGCCGGCAGACCCTGGTAGTCCGCAACGGCGATCGGCACCCGAGTCCCGGCCAGCGCGTACCGCACCGTCGCGCCGGCTTTTCCGGTCACGAGCAGGATCCCGACCGTCGGCGCGTGGATCTCGGGCTGACGCATCTGGTCATCGACGATCGCGACGTACGTGCCCAGCTGGCCGATATGGCCGGGCTCGAACTTGCCGACCTTGAGCTCGACCACCACGTACCGCAACTGCAGGACGTGGAAGAACAGCAGGTCGACGTAGAACTCCTCGACCTGGCCGCTGGCGTCGTCCGGCACGCTCAGACGCACCTGGCGCCCGACGAACGCCATTCCCCGACCGAGTTCGAGCATCGTGTCCTGCAGCCGGTCCATCAGCGCCTGCTCGACGTCGCGCTCCGCGACCCGCTCGAGCAGGCCCAGGTGCTCGAACACGTACGGGTCCTTGACGAGCTGCTGGGCAAGTTCGGAGTCCGGCGCTTCCAGCGCCTCGGTGAAGTTCGTCGGCGCCGCCCCGACGGCCCGTCGCAGGTCAGCCTTGATCTGGTGCTCGAGCACCGGCCGCGACCACCCGTACTCGGCAGCACTCGCGGCGTACCAGTCCCGCTCCTCCCGCGTCTTGAGTCGGTCGAGCAGCGTCGCGACGTGCCCCCAAGGCAATCGTCCAACGGGTCGTTGGACGAACTCGTCTTCTGTGGGCCATGCCTCAGCGGCCCGCCGCATGTAGAGCAGGTTCGACCGTGACCAGCCTCGCTGGTCGGGGAACTCGCGCTGCAGGTCGGCGGCCAGTGACGAGACGACCTTGCTGCCCCAACCCGCCGTCTGCTGCCGATCGAGGATGTCGCGGCCCACCGACCAGTACAGGCGCAGCACCTCGGTGTTCGCCGCCCGCGCCGCGCGGAACCGCGTCGCACGCACCCGCGCCTTCAGCTCGGCCAGCAGCTCGGCGTAGCCGACAGGCTCGAGGTCCTGTCCCGGTGACGTCATGAGGACATCCTGCCCGAAGCGGCCTCGCCGCAGCGTCGACGGGGCATCCGAACCTCGACGTCCGTGTCGGAGACGGAGCAGGATCCGCGTATCGTGGTGACAAGACCCCAGAGACGGTCTGGCATGGCCGCTACGCGCGCTCGGGGTTTCGTGAGTGACGAGCGATCACCTGATCTGCAGTCAGGTGGTTGCGCGTGAGGGCCGAAGCGACGGCCTCTGGTCGGCTCCACGAGTCGTTCGCTGCGAGTTCGTTGACGAACGCTTCGACGTCTCGGCGTAGAGCCTCAAGATCGTTGGGGGTGATGATGCGGGCGCCCTGAGGTAGGTGGGCGTCCCCACGCAGCACACTTGATGGGTGCAGCAGTACCGGCGCCGCGTGGGCGGCATCGGGGTATCGCGATTCGAACCACGTCATCGAGTGTCCGAGCTGTTCTGCCTCACTCTTGGTGATCCTGGTGTCCGCACGCTTGACGTCGGTCTTCAACTCGATGACGCCGAAGCGGCCGACGGCTAGAGCCCACAGGTTGTCCGGACCGCCATCGCTATCTTCCTTCTCCGGGCGAGAGGACCCGAACCCGAGGTGTAGTCCCAGTTCGCGGACCTGCGCCTCCGAGCGATCCGCAGCTTGATGGACACCCCAGACGATGTTGTCGAATAGCGACGCTGTCTTGAGTTGTAGCTGGCGAGAGTCGGCGTACTGGGCTGCGAGGTACTCCGCGGCGGTCCTGCCCTGGGCGGCAGGTCCGTTGATCTTCTTATGCTGTGGCGATACGGAACTCTCGGACCTCTCCCATCTCTTCACCGAGGTGACGGAGCGCGATGCTCGCCGCACAGCCGAGGAGGCGGAGGGACGTGGGCTGGCGGTCGTCGCGCCCCTGGCGAGCCATGCCCACCGAGTGACGTTCGGACGCCCCGTCCGCGACGACCTCCAGCGGCTCGCCGACGCCCTGGTGTGTCCCAGCCGCTGGCTGTGCGGTCGTGCCGGAGCCGTCCTGTCCGCCGCGCTCGACGCGCACCTCGCCACGCTGCGTGAGGACCTCGGAATCGATGAGGTCCCGCTCGGCGCGGCCTACGGTGTCGTCTACGACGTGCTCGAGGCCCCCGGCGCACTCGACGGCGTGATGAGGGACTTCTGGGCCGCATGGGAGCGAGTGCTGACGGACGACGGGGCGCTCCCGCTGCCAGGGCCCGAGGGGGAGGTCGACCTCGAGGCCGTCGCGGCGCGCCACGGATGCTCGGTCGAGGAAGTGCTCAGGCGGGCGTTCCCCGAGGAGCCGGACGCCCCCGTGGAGTGGGGCTCGGGGCATCTGCACAGCCCCGACGTCCTCCTGGCGGCACCCGGCGGCGAGCACCGCCTGGTCCTCGGCGAGGTACACGTCGGCTCGGCCACCTCGGACGACCAGCTCTTCGCCGCACGGTGCCACCCGGTGCACGCCCGCGGCGATCGCGACGAGCTCGTCGTCGGTCGCGCCGTCCGTCACGGTCACCGAGCCGTGCTCGCTGACGCCTTTGTGGCGGTGCAGCACCTGCCCGTCGCAGATCAGGCTCGTCGTCGCTCCCGCCGCCCACAGCCGCTCCACCACATCGGAGAAGGTGCCGAGCACGAGCACGTGCGGCTGCGCGCGCCCGCCCATCAGAACCAGACCCGGTCGAGCGAGCCCGCGAGGCTCGGCACGATGTCGAGCGTCGGAGCCGTACGCGCGAGGCCATCGATGGCCGTGCTCAGCGCCCCCGACCCCGTGGCCCCTCCGGCTGCGATGCGGACGAGAAACTCGCCACCTTCGCTCAGGGGGAGCACATCACTCCCGAGGTTGGCCAGCGCACGCACGTCCAGCACGCCAGGCACGTTTCGCGCGTCGTCGAGGCCGTCGAGCGCGACGAGCGCCCCCGCCACCTCGCTTCCGTAGGCGGCTACCGCGACACTCGCTGGCCCGCCGTCGGGTCCCGAGCCGTCGGTACCTGCGACCGAGACCTCAGCCCCCGTCAAGACCGACCAGGCGAGCTCGACCGCCTCCATGCCACGCGTGCGCAGGAGCTCGGTCGTGCCGTCCGTGGGTTGCCACGGCCGGACGCCGGTCCGTCGCAGGCCCGACGGCGTGACCACGAAGTCGACCGACCCGAGGAAGGAGGCCGGGACGTGGTCGAGGCACCAGGCGAGGACCTCGGCGCGGTCCACCTCGTGCGGACCGTCCTCGGTGAGCACGGCCCCAGAGGCGTGGCGCTGGACGCGGGTGGTCAGCAGCAGTTGCGCGCGGTGCCCGTCACGGCGAAGCACCTTCGCGGAGAGCTCGGGCCCTCCCGTCTCGGCTCGTGCCCCGTCGGCAGGATGCGGGACACCGCCGACCAGGGACGCTCCCAGTTCCGCCGCGACGTCTTCCGCGACGTCGGCGAGCTGACTGCCTACGTGCCACACGCCGCTGACCTCTTGCGTGTCGGCGAGCACACGAGCCATCGTGACCCAGTCCTCCGGCTTGGCGTCCCGGTGCAGGGCGTGCGCCGTGCGGAATGGGCCCTGCCCGTGGCGAGCGAGGTCGGGCACGAGCGCCAGCCAGCTCAGCCGGGTGTGCGCACCGAGCTCTGCCAGCGCTGGCAGGACGGGGCCCGGGTTCCCGACGACGACGACGTGACGCGATGATGTCATGGTGCTTCCTCACTCTTGAACGGGCGACCGCCCGCGGTGCTCGTGCGTGGTTCCAGGCCCACAGGCGGTGGTCCGGCTGCGCCGCCCCCGCCGTGCGTCGTGACGCGCATCCGCGCGCCGCCGAGTGCCCGCACGGCACGTCGCAGAGCTAGCTGGGCCGTTGGTGCGGTGGACATCACGGTGACCGAGAGGTCGTCGCGGGTGCGCGCAGAGGCGCTGCGGTAAGGGGGCTGCCGCAGCACCCTCACTCCAGCGACGTCGTCGTGGGCGCGGACCTCGTCGAGGTCGCGCAGCTCGAGGTAGTCCGCCTCGACGTCGGGGGCACCGCACGCGATGACGGCGCATGTGCCGGCCGACGCGGCGGCCTCGCGGATGCGCGGCAGGGGGTCCTCGCCTAGGAGCTGCCGCGCCCACGCGTCGTACACGTCGAGCCCTGAAGCGGCAAGGGTGAGCTCGGGAAAGTCGCCGCCCGGGCGCAGCTGCGTCTCGATGAGCACGGGCGTGCCCTCTGCGGTCAGCAGCAGTTCCGTGTGCGCGGGACCGGTCGTCACGCCGAGCCGAGCGAGCGCCGACGTCACGGTCCCGACGACGTCGCGCCGCTCGGTGTCCGTCAGCGGCGCGGGGACACCGTAGATCATCATCGCCGGGTGAGCAGCGCCAGGAAGCTCGAAGCCGATCGACATGACCTCGTGCGCACCCGCGTGGGACAGGGTGTCCACCGTGATCACGCGGCCGCGGACCTGGACCTCGGCCATCGCCCGTCCGGTCGGGGTGTAGTGCGTCCGGACCGTCGCCCGTGCGAGCGCGTCCGCCGCACCGTCCGGCCCAACGCCGAGCGTCACGCCTGCGCTCCCGCTACCCGAGACGGGCTTCACCACGATCGGCCACCCGTGGGTACGCCCGAACCTGAGAACGTCGTCCACCGAGCCGACCACCGCATGCGGCACCGCGGCCGGCGTGCCCGTGAGCGCGGACCGGTACCGGTCCTTGTCGTGCACGGTGCCCACCACGGTGGACGGGTCGCCGCCGCCGAGCCCCAGCTCCTCCCTAATCCGCGCGGCAGCCACCATCGACGTGTCGTCGAACGAGACGGCGTGGGACAGTGGAGCGCGCGCGTGTACGCCCTCCGCGAGCGCCACGAGTTCCTCGAGGCCCGCAGCCCTCGTGACCGTCACCGACCGGTGTTCGGAGAGCCCCTGGTGCTGGTCGAGCATCTCCGCATCGCACAGGAGGCTCGTCTCGGCCCCGGCCGCCCACAGGCGCTCCACGACGGGCGACCATGCGCCGACGGAGAGCACGTGCACGGGTTCACTCGGGCCGGCCATGTCAGAACTGCCCCACGGTGCCGCGACGGCGTACCGCTCGCACGCAGATGTGGAAGATGACGAGGCCGAGCACTAGCTGCCCGATCGACAGGCCGGCCGCGGCGAGCCATGTCGTCGACCACGGCTGCATGAGGGTGCTGCCGAGCAGCACGTGACGCAGGAGGTCCAGGATCCACGTGGTCGGGAGGATCTGCGCGAAGGCCAACAGCGGCCCAGGGAGGACGATGAGCGGGAAGACCGAGCCCGAGAACACGCTGACTATCGACCCGACGGCGTCGAGTGCTGACTCGGCCTCGCGGACGATCAGCAGGAGACCCGCGAGCAGATACCCGAGGCCCAGCACGGCGAGCAGGAGCAGCGCGAAGATCGGTATGAGCCAGGCAGCCCGATCGAGCCGGAAGTCGGCGCCGAAGGGGATGGCAACGATGATCACAACGGCGCTCGCGACGAGCGTGAAGATGAATCCGGACAGGCCGGACCCGAGCGTAAGCCTGGCGGGCGACGTCGGGCTGGCCCATAGCGTCTCGAGGACGCCGGTCTCACGCGCTCCGGAGATGTCGCCCGTCATGGTCCACACGACTCCGACGATGGCGGACGTGACCACGACGCCTAGCACGAGCCAGGAGAGGAGCTCTGTCGTGCCGGTGTTCTGCTCGAGGCCGACGGCGTTGCCGTCGACGAGGAACGCGGCCCCTAGGAGGACCGATGGCAGGATCGTCTGCGCCAGCGGCGTGAGCAGCAGCAGGTCGGCGGTGTTGAGCGGGTAGCGCCGGGCGTTGCGGACGTTCCGTCCGATGACGGCGAGAGCGGTCAATGTAGGGCCAGCCTTCCTGTCCGGCGACCGTGCGCTAGCGCACGGTCGAGAGCGAAGTCCGCCACCACGACGAGGACGGCCGCGATCACCAGCAGGTACAGCACCCGGCCCCCCATCTCGGCGAGGGCGACGCCGCCAAGCGTTCCCGAGCGCAGCAGAAGGATGGTCTGCGTGGGCGGCAGCGCCTGGCTAATCCACTGGAGAGCCTCGGGAAGAACGGCGATCGGGTAGGTCACCCCGCACAGCACCGAGACGAATGCCTGGGCGATCGACACGGCGCCGTCGGAGTCGCGCGTGAGCATCGTGAACGAGCTGAAGATCATTCCGAGCGAGACAAGCGCGGGTGTCGACACGAGGATCACCAGCACCAGCCGGACAAGATCGGGACCCGTGAGGGGCACACCGATCGACCCCCACATGAAGAAGCAGACGATCCCGAACATGATCACTGTCGGCACCATCGGTGCGATGCAGGAGCCGATCAGCAGGGTGCGGCGCGAGACCGAGGTCAGCAGGATCGCCTCGAGAGTGCCGCGGAGCCGCTCGGTGCGCAGCGCAGACGCCGGACCGTACATCACGACGGAGACCCACATCAGCACGGCCCAGCCGAGGTAGATGAAGCCCGCGACCTCGTCGGTGCCGCTGAGGTCGCGGAAGCTACCGAGCGCTTCGTCGGATGTCCCGGCGAAGCCCATCGCTTGGGCGTAGTACATGAGCGGCAGCACAACGGCCGTCGCGAACATACCGAAGTAGCCGGCCCGGTACCGCCACATCGTGCGCAGGTCCCGGACGACGATCGCGCGCAGCGCCACGAACTCTGTCTCAGCTGTCCTCATCGTCGCGCTCCTCGGGCTCGTCCGAGGTGATCTCGTGCCCCGTGAGGACGAGGAACGCGTGGCGCAGCGTCACCGGCTCCGCCCGCATGCTGTGCATCGTCCAGCCCTGGCCCACCGCGTGCGTGACCAGGCGCGCGACCACGGCGTCGTCGAGGCGTCCGCCGAGGGTCGCCATGATGCGCCCCTCCGGGCCGTCGGACGTGGCGAGCACGTCGAGCGGCGTTCCGAACCCCTCGATGAGCGTCATGAGGTCCTGACCTTGCGGCGGCGAGAGCTCGCACGTGAGGGTCCCGCTCGCGCCCACCGATGATCGGAGGGCGTGCGGCGTGTCGAGCGCGACCAGGCGACCTTCGTCGATCACCGCCACTCGGTCAGCGATGAGCTCGGCCTCCTCGATGTGGTGCGTCGCGAGGAGGATCGCGTGCCCGGCCGACCTGAGGCCCGAGATGAGCTCCTGGAGTGACGCGGTCGCGTGCGGGTCGAGGCCGGCGGTCGGCTCATCGAGCACGACGACAGCCGGGTCGCCCAGGAGCGCCCGCGCGATGACGAGACGCTGGCGCATGCCGGTCGAGTACTCCTCGACGTAGTCATCGGCGCGGTCGGTGAGGTCGACGCGGGCAAGGGCGTGCAGGACCGCCTCGGTACGGCGCCGGCCCCGCATCCCGCGGAGCGCGGCGAAGAACGCGAGGTTCTGCCGACCCGTGAGCTTCCAGTAGACGCTGCGCTCACCGCCCAGAACGACGCCAAGCGAGCGGCGCGCCGCCTCGTCGTCGTCGACGGCGTCGTGCCCGTCGACGAGCACGGTGCCCGACGTCGGAATCGTGATCGTGCTGATCATGCGGATCAGCGTCGACTTCCCGGCGCCGTTGCGACCCAATAGGGCGACGATCTCGCCCCGCCGCACACCGAGGGACAGCTCGTCCACCGCCCGGTGCCGCCCCTTGCCGGAACGCCCCGGGTACTCCATCGTCACGGCATCGACCACGAGCACGTCAGCTGTGTCGCGCGGCGGAGCCTTCTCGCTCTCGGCGATCTCGACTGTCGTCTCTTCCATGTGTCTCCTCCTCATGCTCTGCCAACTGCGATCGTCGCCGGCGCACCGTTCACCGCGCGCGCGACAAGGTGGAGTACGGCGCGGGGGTCCTCGAAGAAGTGACCGCCCGGCACGACGTGCGACTCGTGACCGACGGTGGTCGCGGCCCCCCAGTGAGGAAGCAGCTCGACCGGCACGGAGGCGTCCCGGTCGCCGCCGATCGATGTGACCGGCACGGGCAACGGACCGTCGACGGGCGGCGCGAGCTCGGCGAGCCGCAGGTCCGTCCGCACAAGATGGAGCACGAGCGCACGCAGGTCGGGGTCGTCGAGCTGCTCGGGCGCGATGCCGCCGTACTCGGCGATGCGAGCGGCGAGCCGGTCGTCGGACAGCCGGTGCAGAGGCGTTTCCGGGTCAGGATGCCCGGGCGGACGCGACGCGACGACGACGAGCCGACGCGGCGCGGGCAGCCCCAGGTCCAGGACAGTACGGACGAGGTGCAGCGCCACGTGGGCGCCGACGCTGTGGCCCAGCACGGCCCAGTCGCCGCTCGTCACATGGCGCATGTGGCGCAGCACGACCTCTCCGACGTGCTCGGCCATGGTTGCGCTGCGATCCTCACGCGATCGCGGCACGCGTATCGGCAACACGTCCAGGCCGCCCACCTCGGCTGGCCAGTCGCGGAACGCCGTCTGCACCCCGCCCGCGGGCGGCAGGCACAGGAGCGTCCCGGTCACCGGACGGCCTCGAGCAACGCCACGACGGGTGGCACGTCGCCGGCGAGCGCGGTCGCGAGCGCCTCCAGCGTGGGGTTCTCGAAGAGCACGGCGATGCTCACACGCATGTCGAGAGCGCTGCGCAGTCGCGACACGAGCTGGACCGCCACGAGCGAGTTGCCGCCGAGGTCGAAGAAGTTGTCGTACCGCCCCACCCGGCCGACGCCCAGCACGTCGGACCACAGCTCCGCGAGCCTGGCCTCGAGCGGTGTGCTCGGGCCGTCGACGGCGTCGGCATGGATCTCGTCCCTCACGGTGCCGAGCCGGACGTCACCCAGCTGCTCCGCCACGAGGTCGACGTTGAAGCCCGCCGTTGCACGGATCGCCTGGTCGATGCCCTCCGGGACCACGAGCACGTGGGCGGCAGGCGGCCACGCGAGGATGCGCTCGAGCGCGTCGACCCCGGTCGCAGGGTCGAGCGTCGTGTAGCTGTCGAGCGCCCCCGTGCGTGACGCGAGCCCGGACCGGTGACCGGTGGGGCGGCGAGTTCCGCGCTGAAGCGGTCGTGCTCGACCCGGCGCATCGCGAACCCCCGTACCTCGACGAGCAGCCGCCCCTCGGCGTCGAGCAGTTCGATGTCGGCCACGGTGATCGCGCCGGTCCGGTCGTCGCGGTGTCGGATGTGGGACCACACGACGGACGGCAGCGGCCCGTTCCACCCAATGCTCTCGTACGACAGCGGCAGATAGCTCGTCCCCGGGACCCGGAGGAGCCCGTGCTGTGCGTCGCCCACGGCGACGTCGAGCAGCGCTGGGTGCAGGATGTACCGGTCGGCGTCCTGCCTCACCTGCGCAGGCAGCACGAGCCGTGCTAGTTCGGATGTCTCGCGATAGGAGGTAGCGACGATCGAGCGCCAGCGTTCGCCGAACTCAAGGAACAGGTGGGGCGCGGCCAGACTCTCGGCCGGCACGGTGCCCGGGTGCTCGGCGAGTAGGGCGTCGACATCCACGAGCGAGGGCACCGGCACGCCACCGGGGACGAGGGACGCGGCGAGCGCGATGGACCAGGCGCGGTCCGGGCCGTCTGGTGCGGTCCACTCGACCGTCGCCTGCCACGGCTCGTCGACCGAAGGGCGGACCAAGCGCGTGCGCAGCAGCACGGGCCCGGTGACCGCAACCGCGGCCAGGTGTGCGGCGCTCTCGACGTGCACCGGGGTTCCGACGGCCTCCGCGTGGGCGGCCAGCACCATCTCGATCAGCGCGGTCCCTACCACGACCTCGCGACCACGGATCACGTGCTCGCTGGTCACCCAGTGCCGACCCGGCCACAGGTCTGTCTCCGCGATGATCTCGGTCGCAGACTGCTGCACCATCCGGTCCAGCAGGGGATGGGCGCAGTCGGCCACGTCACCGCCCTCCTGGAGGGCGCGGAATGCCGCGGGCGCCGCGCCGCGCAGCTCCTCGGCCATGCCGACCTCGCTCCAGCCAGCCCAGCCAATCGAGATCGTCCGTGTCCCCCGCGCCGAGGCCCAGGCAGCGAACGCGTCGAGGAAGTTGTTCGCCGCGCAGTAGTCGACCATCCCGAACGTTCCGGTGACGGCCGTCACGGACGAGAACAGCACCAGGAGGTCGAGTTCCTCACCAAGCTCACGGTAGAGGTTCACGGTGCCCTCGACCTTCGGCGTGAGCACCGCGTGGGCGGCTTCGTGCGAGCGACCAGCGAGCATGCCACCGCCCGCCACGCCGGCCGAGTGGAGCAGGCCGCGCACGCGCACTCCGCGGGCCCGCAGCCTTCCGACGAGCGTCCGGACCTCCTCGGCGTCGGTGACGTCGCACGTTTCGACCGTCACACGTGAGCCGGTGGCCTCGATTGCGAGCAGTCGGTCCAGCAGTCGACGTCTGGTCTCGGGCGTCGCGGGGTCCGCAGCGGCTGCGTCCCACGAGGAGCGCGGAGTGAAGGTGCGGCGACTCACGAGGACGAAGTTGACCCGGGCCACCCGGGCGATGGCCTCCGCCACCTCCAGGCCTAGGCCCCCCAGCCCGCCGGTCACCACGTACGTCGCGTCGTCCTCGAACGGGACCCGATTCGAGCGCGGCAGGCCGAACGGCTCGTACCCCAGCGCGTATCGGCGCCCGTCGCGCAGGGCCACTCTGGTCTCGGCGCCCCGGCGACCGACCTCGCGCACGACCGCGGCCGCCGACGCATCGGTGACCTCCCCGCGCTCGCGTACGACGTCGACGAGACGCGCGCTCGTGTGCGTCGCCTCGCGGGGCAGGAGCAGCACGGGCCCGAGCGCGGTCGCCTGGCCCGGTGCGGTGGTCGCGCCGACGCCGACGTCGTAGAGGGACGACGTCACGACGACGAGTTCGGTCGTGAGCGTGGGGACGGACGCCAGGGCCTGCGCCAGCACGAGGAGCTGGTCGAACAGCCCGTTCGCCGAGCGCACCATCGCGTCGAGGTGCTCGCCGCCGTCCGCAGGTGCGACCACGAGCACGGTCGCGTGGTCCGCGCCGGTCCGCAGCGCCAGCTCACGGACCACGGCCACGACCTCGTCCTTGCTTGCCAGGTCGGCGGACCACCACGCGCCACCCGCGTCGTCCGGGTCGGCCTCGGTGACGAACGGCCCTCGGGCGAGGCCGACGACGGTGGAGCCCGCCCCGGCGAACGCACGCACGAAGCCCTCGGCGTCGTCGCGTGCCTCGGCGATGACGAGCACGGGACTTCCTGCGGACGCGCCCGTGGTGGTCGGCACCGTCTCGCGCCAGAGCGGCAGCCCGAAGGCGCCGTCGTCGAGGGTGCGGAGCGCGACCGGTTCGCCGACGCGATCCACGTCGGCGGCCTCCTCGGGGTCCGGGTCGACCCAGTGCCGGGTCCGCTCGAAGGGGTACGTGGGGAGGTGCGTGCGCGGCGGTGTCGCCGGCCAGGTGGACCGCCAGTCGAGCGGCACCCCGGCCTCCCAGAGCGACGCCTGCAGCGCGCCCGCGCCCCGCTGTTCGCCGGTTGCGGTCGCGACCGTGCGCGCGCCGGATCGGCCGGCCGCGAACCCGCTCAGGGTCCGTCCCGGTCCCGACTCCACGAGTACGGTCGGCGTCCCGTCGAGGAGCGTGCGCAGTGCGGCGTCGAACATGACCGGCTCGCGTACCTGACGCACCCAGTACGCCGGGTCGGTGTACGTCGCCTCGTCTGCCCACTCACCGGTCACCCCGGACAGGAACCGGCCGGTCGCGGGGCGCCAGGTGAGCGTCGCGGCCACGGCCGCAAGCTGCCGACCGACCGCCTCCACGGACCGGGAGTGGAAGGCGTGCGATGTCCGCAGCCGGACGGTGGGCAGCGCGAGACGCCCGAGGAGGGCCGCCGCGGCGACGACGTCGTCGTCGCTCCCGGCGACGGTGATTGACCGTGGCGCATTGACGGCCGCGAGCTCGACGAGGTGGCCGACGAGGGGTTGCACGTCCGGCCAGTCGGCGGCGACGGCGAGCATCGCGCCGGGGGGGCTCTCGTGCAGGAGGCGGCCCCGCTCGCACACGAGGCGCGTCGCGTCATCGAGGTCGAGCGCACCGGCGAGGTGGGCCGCCGCGATCTCACCGACCGAGTGACCGACGAATGCCTCGGGGACCACACCCCAGGCGCTCAGGGCGGCGGCCGTCGCGACCTCGGTCGTGAAGAGCAGTGGTTGGGTGACGCGGGTCTCCGCGAGGAGCGCCGGGTCGACGTCGGGGTCTGTCAGGAGCGGCAGGACGTCGATGCCGCTGTGTGCCAGGACGCGCGCGCGGGTCGCCTCGACCGACGCCGCGAACGCAGGCACCTCGGCGAGCAGCTCACGCGCCATGGCCGGGTGCTGCGCGCCCTGCCCGGGCAGCATGAGGACGGTCCGCGGGTTCGCGCCCGCGCGGACCGGCCGCGCAGGCGCCTCGAGGTGCGCAACGGCGTCGGCGACGTCGCGCGCCACGACAGCCGTCCGGTGCTCGAAGGAGGTGCGCCCGTCCTGGAGGGTCCATGCGACGGTGTCGAGGTCCGTCGACGGGTGCGCGCGCAGGTGTTCGGCCAGTTGGGCGCGTGCGCGGTCGAGCGCGGCGGCGTTGCGGGCCGAGACCGGCAGCACGACGGCCGCTTCCCGTGCGCGCCGGTCGTCGACGAGGGCTGCCTGCGCTTCGCGTCCCGGTGCCTCCTCAAGGATGACGTGCGCGTTCGTGCCGCCGATTCCGAACGAGCTGACGCCTGCGCGACGGACGCCGTCGGGCCATGCGACCGCTTCCCGCGCGACGAAGAACGGGCTGCCGTCGAGGCCCAGCCGTGGGTTGACCTCGTCGACGTTGATGGTCGGCGGGATCGCCCCGTGCTGCATGGCGAGGCAGACCTTGACGAGCCCCGCCATGCCGGCAGCCGGACCGAGGTGACCGACGTTGCCCTTGACGGACCCAAGGGGGACCTCGTGCGCGCGGGCGTCCCCCGCAGCGGCGAATGCGTGCTTCAAACCCGCGACCTCGATCGGGTCTCCGACGAGCGTGCCGGTCGCGTGACCCTCAACGTAGCCGATCGATCCCACGTCGACCTGCGCGTCAGCGAGCGCCTCGAGGACGAGGGCCGACTGTCCGCGGACACCGGGAGCCGTGAAGCCGGCCCGGTCGGCGCCGTCGTTGTTCACGGCCGAACCGCGGACGACGGCGTAGACGGCGTCGCCGTCGGCGAGGGCCTCGGAGAGACGGCGCAGGACCACGACCCCGACCCCACTGCCGAACACCGTGCCGTCCGCGTCCGCTGAGAACGGGCGTACGTGCCCGCTGCGCGAGTAGATACTCCCCTCTGCCCACAGGTAGCCGGCGCCGTAGGGCAGTTCGACCTCGACGCCACCCGCGAGTGCGACGTCGCACTCCCCGCTGCGCAGCGACTGGCTCGCCAGGTGCACGGCAACGAGCGAAGTTGAGCACGCGGCCTGGACGGTGAGACTGGGACCGTTGAGCCCGAGCCGGTAGGAGACGTTGCTGCACAGGTAGTCCGGACTGTTGCTGACCTCGATCGCCATCCCCCCGACGGCCTCGCGCACGCGGGCGTTGCGGGCGACGTTGTGCTCGCCGTAGAGGTTGTTCGCCATCCCACCGAAGACGCCGACGTGACCCGGCAGCGAGCGCGGATTGTGCCCCGCGTCCTCTAGGGCGGCGTGGCAGTGTGCAAGAAACAGCCGGCTCTGCGGGTCGCGGATCTGCGCCTCGCGCGGCGTGTACCCGAAGAACTCGGCGTCGAACTCGTCGGCGCCCTCCATCAACGGGGCCACGGCCACATAGTCCGGGTCCGCGGCTTCGTCGGCCGGCACGCCCGCCGCGCGGAGGCTGTCAGGCTCCAGCCGGGTCAGCGACTCCCGGCCCTCGACGAGGTTGCTCCAGAAGGTAGCCCGATCGCCAGCACCGGGGAATCGGAATGACATTCCGATGATCGCAATTGCATCTTCCGGGCAGCCCGCGTCAGTCATCTAGCTGATTCCCCCTCTGGCGGAGCAGCCCACGACAGACTGGCTTCCTGCTTTGTGGACCCTGGGGGAAGTGCATTCCGTGCGATCGGGCACTCAGCGCGACGGAAGCGTCCGGCGCTTGGCCACGCCGTCCACCGGAAACGACGAAGGGATACTACGGCTCCCCCCACGGACCGCCCCACCCGCGGCAACGCTGCGAGGGGAGGCGACCATCCCTTGCGGGCAGACTCAACCACACCTGCCACAGGATGGCAAGAGGCCGTTTGTGGGCCCCAGGACCGGAGATTCATCAGACGACTTGATTTCTGCCGGCACGGGTTTACAGGTGCAGAAGGACATGGATAGTCTCTGCAACCAGCAACACGGACTAGGGCACTGATCGCGAACTCCGGGGCATTCCTCGGCACGTCGTGGCAGTGGCGTCGCTACGCCGCAAGCGCGACACACTGAGGTGTTCTCACCAGGCTGATTTGGCGGTTCCTCGTTGAAGGTGGAGCAGGACGAGGGCTGCTGCGGTGATCTCGG
>NZ_JACSPN010000008.1:0-27477 GCF_015142735.1 Oerskovia douganii
GAGACGGGGTGGGAGAGTAGGTCGCCGCCGGACAACCATTCACCAAAGGCCCACCCCTCACGGGGTGGGCCTTTGGCATACCCCCAACACCCCACAGCCCCAGCACCCACCCGTGCCGGGGCCTTCCCGTCCCCGGACACACGCCCGGTCCCGGACCCCGGCACCCACCTCAGGGCACTCCCTCCACGACCCGGTCCGGAGCCACCCGCGCCGCATCCGTCCCACGGACCTGCCCTCGACGACCCGTCGGACGACGGGCCGGCACGGCCCCGGTGAGCGTCGTCGTCGGGCACTAGACTGGCCACCATGTCCACCATCTCCCGTGATGAGGTCGCGCGCGTCGCCGTGCTGGCCCGCATCGACCTCCGGCCCGAGGAGCTCGACCGCCTCGCCGGCGAGCTCGACGTGATCGTCGATGCGATCGCCCAGGTGAGCGAGGTCGCCACTCCTGACGTCCCCGCCACGAGCCACCCGCTCCCGCTGACCAACGTCTTCCGAGACGACGTCCCCGTGCCGCCCCTGCCCGTCGAGGACGTCCTCGCCGCAGCACCGGCCAGCGAAGACGGACGCTTCAGCGTCCCGCAGATCCTCGGGGAGGAATGATGACGAACGACCTGACGCGGCTGAGTGCCGCGGACCTCGCCGCGCACCTGGTGTCCGGGGAGGTGAGCAGCGTCGAGGCGACGCAGGCCCACCTCGACCGCATCGGCGACGTGGACCCCGCGGTCCACGCGTTCCTGCACGTGAGCACCGAGGACGCCCTCGCGACGGCCCGTGACGTCGACTCGCGCCGCGCCGCGGGCGAGGACCTGCACCCCCTGGCGGGCGTGCCGATCGCCGTCAAGGACGTCGTGGTGACCAAGGGGCTGCCGACGACCGCAGGCTCCAAGATCCTCGAGGGCTGGATCCCTCCGTACGACGCGACGCTCGTCGAGCGCATCCGCGCCGCGGGTCTGCCGATCCTCGGCAAGACGAACATGGACGAGTTCGCGATGGGCTCCTCGACCGAGCACTCCGCGTACGGCAACACGCACAACCCGTGGGACCTCGACCGGATCCCCGGCGGCTCGGGCGGTGGCTCGGCCGCGGCCGTCGCCGCGTACGAGGCCCCGCTCGCGATCGGCACGGACACCGGCGGCTCGATCCGCCAGCCCGGGGCCGTGACCGGCACGGTCGGCGTCAAGCCCACCTACGGCGGCGTGTCCCGCTACGGCCTCATCGCCATGGCGTCCTCGCTCGACCAGGCGGGCCCCGTGACGCGGACCGTCCTCGACTCGGCGCTCCTGCACGAGCTCATCGGCGGCCACGACCCGCGCGACTCGACCTCGATCAACGAGGACCTGCCGCTGCTCGTCGACGCTGCCCGCCAGGGCGCGATCGGCGACCTGCGCGGACTGCGCGTCGGCGTGGTCTCCGAGCTCTCGGGAGAGGGCTACCAGGAGGGTGTGAGCGCGCGCTTCACGGAGTCGCTCGACCTGCTGAGGTCGCTCGGCGCCGAGATCATCGAGGTCTCGTGCCCGCACTTCAAGTACGCGCTCGGCGCCTACTACCTGATCATGCCGAGCGAGGCGTCCAGCAACCTCGCCAAGTTCGACGGCATGCGCTTCGGCCTGCGCGTCGAGCCCGAGGACGGCCCCGTCACGGCCGAGCGCGTCATGGCCGCGACCCGTGGCCAGGGGTTCGGCGACGAGGTCAAGCGCCGCATCATCCTCGGCACCTACGCCCTGTCGGCGGGCTACTACGACGCCTACTACGGCAGCGCGCAGAAGGTCCGCACGCTCATCCAGCGGGACTTCGACGCAGCGTTCGCCCAGGCGGACGTCCTGGTCTCCCCGACGGCCCCGACGACGGCCTTCAAGTTCGGCGAGAAGCTCGACGACCCGCTCGCGATGTACCTCAACGACGTCGCGACGATCCCCGCGAACCTCGCGGGCGTCCCGGGCATGTCGCTGCCGAACGGTCTGTCGGACGACGGCCTGCCCGTCGGCTTCCAGATCCTCGCGCCGGCCAAGGCCGACGACCGTCTGTACCGCGTGGGTGCCGCCCTCGAGGCCGCCCTGGAGAACACGTGGGGCGGGCCCCTGCTGGCCAAGGCCCCGGAGCTGGAGGTCGCGCGATGAGCGCACACGCAACCGTGGACCTGGTCGACTACGACGAGGCCGTCCGCCGCTACGACCCGGTCATCGGGATCGAGGTGCACGTCGAGCTCGGCACCCGGACCAAGATGTTCTGCGCGGCCGAGGTCGAGTTCGGCGGGGAGCCCAACACGCAGGTGACCCCGGTGAGCCTCGGCCTGCCGGGTGCGCTGCCCGTGGTCAACGGCAAGGCCGTCGAGTACGCGATCAAGATCGGGCTCGCGCTCAACTGCCAGATCGCCGAGTCCTGCCGCTTCGCCCGGAAGAACTACTTCTACCCGGACGTGCCCAAGAACTTCCAGACGTCGCAGTACGACGAGCCCATCGCGTTCGACGGCTACCTGGACGTCGAGCTCGAGGACGGCTCGATCTTCCGCGTCGACATCGAGCGCGCGCACATGGAGGAGGACGCCGGCAAGAACACCCACGTGGGTGGGGCGACCGGTCGTATCCACGGTGCCGAGTACTCGCTCGTGGACTACAACCGCGCGGGCATCCCGCTCGTGGAGATCGTCACGCGCCCCATCACGGGCGCGGGTGAGCGCGCCCCGGAGGTCGCTCGCGCGTACGTCCAGACGCTGCGAGACATCTTCCGTGCCCTCGACGTGTCGGAGGCACGCATGGAGCGCGGGAACGTCCGCGCCGACGTGAACCTGTCGCTGCGGGCGACCCCCGAGTCGCCCCTGGGCACGCGCACCGAGACCAAGAACGTGAACTCGTTCCGCTCGATCGAGCGCGCGGTCCGCTACGAGGTCTCGCGCCAGGCCGCCGTCCTCGACGAGGGCGGCACGGTCATCCAGGAGACGCGTCACTGGCACGAGGACACCTCGATCACGACCGCCGGTCGCGTGAAGTCCGACGCCGAGGACTACCGCTACTTCCCGGAGCCGGACCTGGTGCCGGTCGCCCCGAGCCGTGACTGGGTCGAGCAGATCCGTGCCACGCTGCCCGAGCTCCCCGTGGCCCGTCGCAACCGCCTGCAGCGGGAGTGGGGCTACGCGGACGCCGAGATGCGGGACGTCGTGAACGCCGGAGCGCTCGACCTGATCGAGGCCACGGTCGCGGCCGGCGCGAGCCCCGCGGCCGCGCGCAAGTGGTGGATGGGCGAGCTCGCCCGCTACGCCAAGACGAGCGAGACCGAGCTCGCGGAGATCGCGGTCACCCCGACGCAGATCGCTCAGCTCCAGGCCCTCGTGGACTCGGGTCGCATCAACGACAAGCTGGCCCGCCAGGTCCTCGAGGGTGTCCTCGCGGGCGAGGGCGACCCGGAGGCCGTGGTCGTGGCCCGCGGGCTCGAGGTCGTGTCGGACGACGGCGCGCTCCTCGAGGCGATCGACGCGGCCCTCGCGGCGCAGCCCGACATCGTCGAGAAGGTCCGCTCGGGCAACCTGGGGCCGATCGGTGCGATCATCGGCGCCGTCATGAAGGCCACCCGGGGCCAGGCCGACGCCGGGCGCGTCCGCGAGCTGGTCATCGAGCGGATCGGCTGAGCCGTGCCCCGGAGCACAAGGGAGGTGGCCGCGTGACGCGCGGACCCGAGCTCTTCGGAGAGATGGTGCGGCTGCGGCCAATCGAGGCTCGCGACGCCGAGCGCATGTGGGAGTCGGTGCAGGACCCGGAGTCGAACCGGCTCACGGGGACCACGGCAGAGTTCACGCGCGAGCAGATCGACGAGTGGGCCGCGACGGTCAGCGACCGCGAGGGCCGCTACGACTGGGCCATCACGTCGGCGGCGCAGCGCGACGGTCAGCTCGTGAGCGACGAGATGTTCGGGGAGATCGTCCTCAACGACATCGACGACCACGCGCTCTCGGCCAACCTCCGCCTGGTCCTGCTCTCGAACTACCGGGGGCGCGGCTACGGGCGTGAGGCCATCTTCGAGGTGCTGCGCTTCGCGTTCGACCACCCCGAGGGGCCGCACCTGCACCGCGTGAGCCTCGACGTGCTCAGCATCAACCCGCGGGCGCGCATGCTCTACGAGTCGTTGGGCTTCCGTGAGGAGGGCCGGCTCCGGGACGCGTTCAGGGACGGCGACGGCTGGGCGGACGCGATCGTGATGAGCATCCTCGAGGACGAGTTCCGCGCGGGGCTCTGAATCGGGTGCCCCAGCGGCATGTCAGGACGGGCGTGACCTCCGGGTCGCGCCCGTCCTGCCGTCACCGGGCGCGGTCGACGGGCCCTCAGCCGCGTCCGCGCGCGAAGTCCTCGAGCGACGCCTTGCGCTCGACCGCGTGGTCCACGACCCGCTCGGGATACCCGGGAGCACCACCGGGGAGCTTCCACGGCTCGTGCACGGCCTTGCCGGTGATGCCGCGCAGCTCGGGTACCCACTCGCGCACGTAGGCGCCGTCGGGGTCGAACTTCAGGCCCTGCGTGACGGGGTTGAAGATGCGGAAGTAGGGTGCGGCGTCGCGCCCGGTCCCGGCGACCCACTGCCAGTTGAGCTGGTTCTGCGACACGTCGCCGTCGACGAGGTGGGCCATGAAGTGTTCGGCCCCGCGCTGCCAGCGCACGTGCAGGTCCTTGACGAGGAACGACGCGACGAGCATCCGGACACGGTTGTGCATCCACCCGGTGGCGAGGAGCTGGCGCATCCCGGCGTCGACCATGGGGTAGCCCGTGCGGCCCTCGCGCCACGCGGCGAGCAGCGCGTCCTCGGTCCGGCCCGTGGCCCAGGCGTCGTCGGGGACCACGGTCCGCAGCGAGCGCCGGGCGGCTCCGGGGTGGTGGAACAGGACGTCGGCGTGGAACTCGCGCCACGCGAGCTCCGAGCGGTAGGTCGCGGCGGACTCCTCCGGCACGGACCCCGAGCGCACGGCCACCGCGAGGTCCGCGAGCAGCGTCCGCGGGTGGATCTCACCCCACTTGAGCGCAGGCGACAGGTACGACGTCCCGGCGAGGTCCGGTCGGTCGCGGTCTGTCGGGTAGTCCGCGAGCCCGTCCGCGAGGAAGGCGTGCCAGCGGTCGCGGGCCGCGGCCTCGCCGGCCGCGGGCAGGCGTGCTCCCGTCCGAGGCGAGTCCGGGAGGCCGTCGGACGCGAGGGCGGCCCACGCGACGTCGTCGGGCAGGGGAGCGGGGGAGCGCCAGCCGTGCTCGAGCCACGCCGTGCGGAACGGCGTGAAGACCTGGAACGGCGTCCCGCCCCGGGTGAGGACCCGCCCGGGCGCGACCGCGTAGGGCGACCCCGTGCGGCGCAGGCCCACACCGTCGGCGGCGAGGAGCTCCTCGACCGCGTCGTCGCGACGACGCCCGTACGGCTCGTAGCTCGCGGCGACGTGGACCGACCGCGCCCCGGTCTCGGCGCACACCGCCGGCACGACCGTGCGCGGGTCGCCGTGGCGCACCACGAGCCGGCCGCCCGTCGCGTCGTGCAGCGCCCGCAGGCTCCGTACCAGGTACGCCTGCCGCACGGGCGCGGCCGACGCCCACAGCGCGGGGTCCAGGACGTACAGCCCGACGACGTCGCCCCCCGTCGTGCGCGCCTCGCCCACGGCCTCGGCGAGGGCCGGGTTGTCGGTCAGGCGCAGGTCGCGGCGGAACCACAGGACGGTCGGCACGGAGGAAGGCATCCGACCACGCTAGCCGGGCCGCGGTGGTGACGTCCGCCACGACCACCCGGATTGGCCCGACCAACCGGCCGGTGGGAAAATACGATCCATGAGCGGTAACGACGAGCGACCCGTCCAGCCCGACCTCCCGGACCCACGGCTCGAGTCCGAGACGGCGCCCCCGACGCGCACCGTCCCCCGTGATCGCGCATTCTTCGGGCACCCCATCGGGCTGATGACGCTGTTCACCACCGAGCTGTGGGAGCGGTTCAGCTACTACGGGATGCGGGCCATCCTCCTGTTCTACCTGACGGACACCGTCGCCAACGGTGGCCTGGCCCTCGACGAGGTGACCGGGCTCGCCCTGGTCTCGATCTACGGCACGGGCGTCTACCTGCTGTCGGTCGTGGGCGGCTGGCTCGCCGACCGGATGATCGGCTCCCGCCGTTCGGTGCTCTACGGCGGGATCATCATCGCGGCGGGACACGTCGCGCTGACGATCCCCGGGGCGGGCTTCTCGATGCTCGGCATCGCGCTCGTGGCCCTCGGCACGGGTCTGCTCAAGCCCAACGTGTCGTCCATGGTGGGCGAGCTGTACTCGCGCGACGACCCGCGCCGCGACTCGGCGTTCTCGATCTTCTACATGGGTATCAACCTGGGCTCGCTCGTCTCGCCGATCATCGTCGGGTTCGTCAACCGGATGTGGGGCTACCACGCGGGCTTCGCGGTCGCGGCGGTCGGCATGGCGATCGCGCTCGTGTTCTTCGTCGCAGGACGCAAGTACCTGGGCGGTGCCGGGGACTCGGTCCCGAACCCGCTCACGCGCGAGGAGTACCCCAAGCTCGCGCGTCTGGGCCTGTTCATCCTCGCGGGCATCGCCGTCGCGGGGCTGCTCGCCTGGGCCGTGTCCGGGGCGTTCGGGATCTCGACGTTCATCGACACCCTGTCCTACATCGCGTTCGCTGCCCCCATCGCGTACTTCCTGGTCATGTTCCGCTCGCCCAAGGTCACGGCACCCGAGCGGTCCCGGCTCACCGCGTACATCCCGCTGTTCGTCGCGGCGATGCTGTTCTTCATGATCTTCGAGCAGGCGGCCACGACGCTGTCGAGCTTCGCGAAGAACCGGACCGAGCTCTCCTTCTTCGGCATCGCGATCGAGCCCGCGTTCTTCCAGTCCGTGAACCCGTTCTCGATCGTGATCCTGGCGCCGGTGTTCGCCTGGATCTGGGTCAAGACCAAGGACCGTCCGCCGACAGCCGTGAAGTTCGCGATGGGCCTCACGCTCGCCGCGCTCTCGTTCCTGTGGCTCTCCGGCGCGTCGGCGATCTTCGCGGACGAGAAGGCGCCCGCCTGGGTCCTGGTCTCGGTGTACGTCATCCAGACGCTCGGCGAGCTGTGCCTGTCGCCCGTGGGGCTGGCCGCGACGACGCTGCTCGCGCCGCGGGCCTTCCGGAGCCAGGCCATGGCGCTGTGGTTCCTGGCCCCGGCGGCCGGGCAGGCGATCACGGCCCAGATCGTGCAGGTCACGGAGGGCGCCTCGGACACCGCGTACTTCGGTGTCGTGGGGGCCATCACGATGGCCTTCGCGCTCGTCCTGTTCGCGCTCGCGCCGTGGGTCACGCGTCACATCCGCCACGCGGACGAGCAGGAGGCGGTGGCCGCGACGTCCTGACCCCGCGGGCACGCGGCTGCCCGACGACGCCACGCGCCCGGGTGCAGCGATGCACCCGGGCGCGGAGCGCCGTCGGGACGGGACGTCAGCGCATCCAGCCCGGGACACCGACGCGCGCGGCGAGGCCGCCCAGGCCGAACGTCTCGCCCGCGCGGGTCAGCGCCACGACGATCACGACGAGGGCCGTCACGACGTGGTCCTCGACGATCGGGTTGTTCGACCCCGCGGCCAGGGGCCAGGTCGTGGCCCACAGCATCGCCATGAGGAGCGTGCCCGAGACCGCGGCGACCCGGGTCCCGACGCCCAGCAGCAGCGCGAGCCCCGTGGCGCCCATGCCCAGCATGAAGAGCCAGTCGGTCGCCGGTCCGGCCAGGGCGCCGAAGGTCCCGGCCAGCGGCCCCTCGAGCGAGGAGAGGTACCCCTGCGTGGGCGAGCCCCCGTTGAGCCAGGCCCGCTCGGACGGCGTCGCGTAGCCCAGGCCCAGCGTCTTGTCGAGCACGGGCCACAGGAAGACGATCGAGACCGCGATGCGCAGGAGCGCGAGAGCTCCGCGCGCCGCGGCGCTCGTGACGACCCGGGGGCGCGTCGTGTCGTCGGGGGCGGCCACCCCGGTCTCGGAGGTGCGGGCGGGGTCGGTCGCGGTGGCGCGCGGGTTCCGGCTCGGAAGTGCGGTGGCGTGGCTCATGGTCTGGTCTCCCTGATCGATGGTGGCCCGTGCGGTGCGGGCGACGGACGCCGGGGGCACCGGGGGCGTGGTTCGAGGACTGGCGGCGAGGGCTGCGAGCGCCCCCGCGGTCGGCGAGGACCGGCAGGCGACGGGCGTGCACGGGCATGTCCTCGGCACGTCTCGGCGGGCATCTGCGCTGCCGGGGCAGCCGTGCCAACCTCCCACCCGGGTGAAGCGGCCCGCAACACTTTGAGCGAATTGACGGGTTTTCCCGTATCGGGGGTGCTACGTAGGGGGAACCCCCGTACGCAGCGCCGTGGGAGCGCTGCCCCGGCGGGGACCACGAGCCGGACGACCGACGTCCCACGCACGGGGCGGGCGTAGTGTGTCCGAGCGGTCACCTCCCAGGCCGCAGCACCACGTGAAGGAGCTGAACCGCCATGAGTCGCCCCCTGCGCTCTCGGACGTCCACCCACGGCCGCAACATGTCCGGTGCCCGCGCGCTCTGGCGCGCCACCGGCATGGGCTCGGAGGACTTCGGCAAGCCGATCATCGCGATCGCGAACTCGTACACGCAGTTCGTACCGGGCCACGTCCACCTCAAGGACATGGGCGACCTGGTCGCGTCGGCGATCCGCGAGGCCGGCGGCGTCTCCAAGGAGTTCAACACCATCGCGGTCGACGACGGCATCGCGATGGGCCACGCGGGCATGCTCTACTCGCTGCCCAGCCGTGACCTCATCGCGGACTCGGTCGAGTACATGGTCAACGCGCACTGCGCCGACGCGCTCGTGTGCATCTCCAACTGCGACAAGATCACGCCCGGCATGCTCAACGCCGCGCTGCGCCTCGACATCCCCGTCATCTTCGTGTCGGGCGGCCCCATGGAGGCCGGCAAGGTCGTCGTCGCCGACGGCGTGGCCTCCACGCGCCTGAACCTCGTCAACGCGATCAACTACGCCGCGGACGACAACGTCAGCGACGAGGCCCTCGCGCAGGTCGAGGAGGCCGCGTGCCCCACGTGCGGCTCGTGCTCGGGCATGTTCACCGCGAACTCGATGAACTGCCTCACCGAGGCCCTGGGCCTGTCGCTGCCCGGCAACGGCTCGACCCTCGCGACGCACTCCGCCCGCCGTGAGCTCTTCCTCGAGGCCGGCCGGACCATCGTCGACCTCGCGCGCCGGTACTACGACGAGGAGGACGACTCGGCCGCGCCGCGCAACATCGCGACCAAGGCCGCCTTCGCCAACGCCATGACGCTCGACGTCGCGATGGGCGGCTCGACCAACACGGTCCTGCACGTCCTCGCGGCCGCCCAGGAAGGCGAGATCGACTTCGACCTGACGGACATCGAGCGCATCAGCCGACAGGTCCCCTGCCTGTCCAAGGTCGCGCCGAACCACCCCGACTTCCACATGGAGGACGTCCACCGCGCGGGCGGCATCCCCGCGCTGCTGGGCGAGCTCGACCGCGCCGGGCTCCTGGACCACGACGTGACGTCGGTGCACACCCCCACCCTGCGCGAGTGGCTCGACGACTGGGACGTCCGTGGCGGCAAGGCCACCGAGCGGGCCGTCGAGCTGTTCCACGCGGCCCCCGGCGGCGTGCGCACGACGCAGGCGTTCTCCACCTCGAACCGCTGGGACCACCTCGACACCGACGCCGCGAACGGCTGCATCCGCGACCTCGAGAACGCGTACACGGTCGAGGGCGGCCTGGCCGTGCTGCGCGGCAACCTCGCCGAGGACGGCGCCGTCTTCAAGACCGCCGGCGTCGACCCCGACGTCTTCCACTTCGTCGGCACGGCCCTCGTGTGCGAGTCGCAGGACGAGGCCGTCGAGAAGATCCTCACCAAGCAGGTCCAGCCCGGTCACGTCGTCGTCGTGCGCTACGAGGGGCCCGCGGGCGGGCCCGGCATGCAGGAGATGCTCTACCCGACGTCCTTCATCAAGGGCCGCGGCCTGGGCAAGGTCTGCGCGCTCATCACCGACGGCCGCTTCTCCGGCGGCTCGAGCGGCATCTCGGTGGGCCACGTGTCCCCGGAGGCCGCAGCGGGCGGCGTGATCGGCCTGGTCGAGGACGGCGACGAGATCGAGATCGACGTCGACACGCGACTCATCCGGATCAACGTCTCCGACGAGGTCCTCGCCGAGCGCCGCGCCAAGATGGAGGCGCGCGAGAACCCGTGGCAGCCCGTCGACCGCGACCGCTACGTGTCCCCGGCCCTCCAGGCCTACGCCGCGATGGCGACGTCCGCCGACCGCGGCGCGGTGCGCGACGTGTCGCTGCTCAAGCGGCGCTGAGCCCGCCACCTGCCCGACGACGGGCCCGCACCCGCCACGGGTGCGGGCCCGTCGCCGTCGGGGCCGGTCGGCGGCGGGCGGGTCAGGGGAGGTCGCGCGTCAGCACTGCTCCTCGGACTGCTCCGTGATGACCCACGACGTCCCTGCGGGAGCCATCACGGCCGTGCCGCAGTCCCCTCCCGCGTAGGAGACGGCCAGGACCGTCGCGTCGGGGCGCTCCTCCCGGACCGTGACCTCGACCTCCGCCACGTCGCCGACGGCCGCGTAGAGCCCGGCCGTCGTCGTGGTCATCGACGCGCAGTCCGTGATGCCGGGCCAGCCCTGCGTCGTCATCTCCGCGACCATCCGGTCGACGAGCGCCGGAGCCAGGTACCCGCAGGCGGTCTCCACGTCAGGCGCACGGCTCGCGGCGAGCCACGCACGGAAGGCGTCCTCCGGCGACGTGCCCGTGACGGCGCCGGGCGACGGCACGGCGGGGGCCGGCTCGCCGGGCGTCCCCCCACCGGGGGAGCCCGAGGCTCCCGGTGCGGGCACGGAGGCCGACGGTGCAGGGGCCGCCCCGCCGCCCGCGGTCCCGGTGCCGGTGCCGGTGCCCGTGCAGCCCACGAGGGCCACGAGCAGGAAGGGGAGCAGACCGACGGCCCGCCGGCGGCGGGCCGCGAGGGCGTGAGGGCGGGCGTCGGCAGGTGAACGGTGCGGCGTCGTTGCAGTCACGCGGGCATCCTGCCACACGCCCTCGCCGCGCACGCCGGGCGTCTTGTGGCCCGCCGCACCGCGTGACGAGATACTCGGGTATGGCCAGCGACGACATCGACATCAAGCCCCGCTCCCGCACCGTGACCGACGGCATCGAGGCCACGGCCTCGCGCGGGATGCTCCGCGCCGTCGGGATGGGGGACGAGGACTGGGGCAAGCCCCAGATCGGCATCGCGAGCTCGTGGAACGAGATCACGCCGTGCAACCTGTCGCTCGACCGGCTCGCGCAGGGGGCCAAGGAGGGCGTGCACGCGGGCGGCGGGTACCCGCTGCAGTTCGGCACGATCTCGGTGTCCGACGGCATCTCGATGGGGCACGAGGGCATGCACTTCTCGCTCGTGTCCCGCGACGTCATCGCGGACTCGGTCGAGACCGTCATGCAGGCCGAGCGGCTCGACGGGTCCGTGCTGCTGGCGGGCTGCGACAAGTCGCTGCCCGGCATGCTCATGGCCGCCGCGCGCCTCGACCTCGCGAGCGTGTTCCTCTACGCGGGCTCGATCATGCCCGGCTGGGTCAAGCTCGAGGACGGCACCGAGAAGGACGTCACGCTCATCGACGCGTTCGAGGCCGTCGGGGCGTGCTCGCGCGGACTCATGAGCAAGGGTGACCTGGACCGCATCGAGCGGGCCATCTGCCCGGGCGAGGGGGCGTGCGGCGGCATGTACACCGCGAACACCATGGCGTCGGTCGCCGAGGCCATGGGCATGTCGCTGCCCGGCTCGGCCGCCCCACCCTCCGCGGACCGCCGCCGCGACAACTTCGCGCACCGCTCGGGCGAGGCCGTGGTCGAGCTGCTGCGCCGCGGCATCACGGCGCGCGACATCATGACCAAGGAGGCGTTCGAGAACGCCATCGCCGTGGTCATGGCGTTCGGCGGCTCGACCAACGCGGTCCTGCACCTGCTCGCGATCGCGCACGAGGCCGAGGTCGAGCTGACGCTCGCCGACTTCGACCGGGTGGCCGCGAAGGTCCCGCACCTGGGCGACCTCAAGCCGTTCGGCCGGTACGTCATGAACGACGTCGACCGCATCGGCGGCGTGCCCGTGGTCATGAAGGCGCTGCTCGACGCGGGGCTGATCCACGGCGACGCCCTGACGGTCACGGGCCGGACGGTCAGTGAGAACCTCGCGGACCTGGCGCCGCCCGACCCCGACGGCAAGATCCTGCGCGCGCTCGACAACCCCATCCACCGCACGGGCGGCATCACGATCCTCGGCGGCTCGCTCGCCCCCGAGGGGGCCGTCGTGAAGTCCGCGGGCTTCGACTCCGACGTGTTCGAGGGCACCGCCCGCGTGTTCGAGCGCGAGCGCGCGGCCCTCGACGCCCTCGAGGACGGGACCATCACGGACGGCGACGTCGTCGTCATCCGGTACGAGGGCCCCAAGGGCGGGCCGGGCATGCGCGAGATGCTCGCGATCACGGGAGCCATCAAGGGGGCCGGGCTCGGCAAGACCGTGCTGCTCCTGACCGACGGGCGCTTCTCGGGCGGGACGACCGGGCTGTGCGTGGGGCACGTGGCTCCGGAGGCCGTCGACGCGGGCCCCATCGCGTTCGTGCGCGACGGCGACCGCATCCGCCTCGACGTCGCGCGCAAGACGCTCGACCTGCTGGTCGAGGAGGCCGAGATCGAGGCCCGCCGTGCCGGCTGGGCTCCCCTCGCCCCCACGTTCACCCGGGGAGTCCTCGCCAAGTACGCCAAGCTCGTGCAGTCGGCCTCGCGCGGCGCGATCCTCGAGTAGGTGGTCACGCGCGGGGTGGTGGTCGTCCCGACGGGCAGAACGGCCTCGCCCCGTGCTCGGCACCAGCGGTCGCGAGTGCTGGCGACGTGCACCGGGCTGCGGGATAGTGGTCGGGGGCCCGTCGGCCCTCGATCGACCTCGGTTCCCCGATCCCTCACCCGGAGCAGCAGCCATGAGCGACGCGATCACCGCCCGACAGTTCCACGACAGCGACGGGGTGGAGGACTGGCGCGTCGTCCTGGGCACCGCGCAGACCCGTTTCCGCACCGGCTCGTTCACCGCGGGCGTCGAGCTGATCGACGCGATCGGCGAGCTGGCCGAGGGCATGAACCACCACCCCGACGTCGACCTGCGCTACGCGACCGTCACGGTGCGCGTGTCCTCGCGCGACGTGGGCGGCCTGAGCCGGCGCGACCTGACCCTGGCGCGGCGGATCTCGCTCGTGGCCAAGGAGCTCGAGCACCCCGCCGAGACGGACGGCCTGCTCGAGGTCGAGATCGCGATCGACGCCCTGGACCGGCCCGCCGTCCGGCCCTTCTGGCGAGCGGTGCTCGGCTACGCGGAGGCGCCGCCCGAGGACGAGGGCCTGGGGCTCACCGACCCCGCGGGGTACGGGCCGCCGGTCTGGTTCCAGCAGATGGATGCTCCCCGTCCCCAGCGCAACCGCATCCACCTCGACGTCTCGGTACCGCACGACCAGGTCGAGGCTCGTGTGACCGCGGCCATCGCTGCGGGCGGTCACCTCGTCTCGGACCGGCGCGCGCCCGCGTTCTGGGTCCTGGCCGACGTCGAGGGCAACGAGGCGTGCCTGTGCACGTGGCAGTCGCGCGACTGACCCGTCGCCGCGGCGCGCACCTCCGTCCGGCGCGGGGGCGACCAGCGTCCGGCAGCCCCGGACCAGGACGTCGCGCGGCGGGCCACGTCGCTCGAGGGCGCCGAGACCTGGTGACCCCCGGACGAGGAAGACCCTGGTGCGCGAGGCGCGCCCCTGCGGGCACCACCTCGCGCACCAGGGTCTCCCGCGGCGCCGCCGCGAGCCGGGTCAGAGCGCCCCGAGGGCCTGACGGACGGCCTGCGAGAGGGCCTTGCCGTCGACGCGACCGATCCCTGCCGCGGCAGCCGTGGCGGTCTTCATGACCGTGCCCATGTCCTTCATGGACGAGGCGCCGGTCGAGGCGATCGCGGAGGCCACGAGTGCGTCGAGCTCGGCCGGCGTGAGGCTCGCGGGCAGGTACTTCTCGATGAAGTCGGCCTCACGGGTCTCGTTGTCGGCACGCTCGGTCGCGTCCGCGTCGGCGTAGATCTGCGCGCTCTCGCGGCGCTTCTTGACCTCGGCGGCCAGGATCGTCTGGACCTCTGCGTCGGTCAGCTCGTGCGCGGTCGTCCCGGACTTCTCGGCGGTGCGGACAGCACCGATGACCTGGCGCAGGGTGTTCTTGGCGAACTCGTCGCGGGCCTTCATGGCGGTCGTGAGGTCGGCGGTCAGCCGCTCGATCGTGGTGGTCATGGGTCCATGGTGCCTGGTCCGGCGGCTCGGACCCTACTGGAATGTCGTGCGTGCACGTGCGGGCGCCGTCCTCGGCCCGGCGGCGGGCACCGCTCCCGAACGGGTGAGAGGCTCGATGTCGTGAGCGACGAGACCGCACGCGACGTGCCGAGCACCCCTGTCCCTGCCACCGCGTCCGCCCCGCACCCTGCGGGCGGATGGTCGTCGGGCGAGCCGCCCTGGTGGACGAGCGCCGTGGTGTACCAGGTCTACCCGCGGTCCTTCCAGGACTCGGACGGCGACGGGATCGGCGACCTGCCCGGGATCGAGCAGCGGCTCGACCACCTCGTGGCGCTGGGCGTCGACGTGGTGTGGCTCTCGCCCGTGTACCGCTCGCCGCAGGACGACAACGGCTACGACATCAGCGACTACCAGGACATCGACCCGATGTTCGGGACGCTCGAGGACTTCGACCGCCTGCTGGCCGCGGCGCACGACCGGGGCCTGCGGGTGGTCATGGACCTGGTGGTGAACCACTCCTCGGACGAGCATGCCTGGTTCCGCGAGTCGCGCTCGTCTCGCACCGACGCCCGCCGCGACTGGTACTGGTGGCGTCCGGCGCGCGAGGGCATGGAGCCCGGGACGCCCGGGGCCGAGCCCAACAACTGGCGCTCGTTCTTCGGGGGCTCGGCGTGGGAGTACGACGAGGCGACGGGCGAGTACTACCTGCACCTGTTCTCGCGCAAGCAGCCGGACCTCAACTGGGAGAACCCGGACGTCCGCCGCGCGGTCCACGACATGATGACGTGGTGGCTCGACCGCGGCGTCGACGGGTTCCGCATGGACGTCATCAACCTCATCTCGAAGGTCCCGGGCCTGCCCGACGGCGAGGTCCACTACGGCGTCTACGGCGACGGCAGCCCGTTCTACACGAGCGGTCCGCGCGTGCACGAGTTCCTCCAGGAGATGCACCGCGAGGTCTTCGCCGGGCGACCCGAGCAGCTCCTGACGGTGGGGGAGACCCCGGGCGTGACGATCGAGGACGGCGTGCTGTTCACGGACCCCGATCGTCACGAGGTCGACATGGTGTTCCAGTTCGAGCACGTCGGGCTCGACCACGGCTCGAGCAAGTGGGACGTCAAGCCCCTGCGCCTGACCGACCTCAAGGCGACGTTCGGGCGCTGGCAGGCGGGGCTCGCGGAGCGCGGCTGGAACTCGCTCTACTGGAACAACCACGACCAGCCGCGCATCGTGTCGCGGTTCGGCGACGACGGCGAGCACCGTGTCGCCTCGGCCAAGGCGCTCGCGCTGCTGCTGCACCTGCACCGGGGGACGCCGTACGTCTACCAGGGTGAGGAGCTCGGGATGACGAACGCGGGCTTCACGTCGATCGACCAGTACCAGGACATCGAGTCCCTGGGGCACTTCCACGAGCTGGTCGACGCGGGCGTCGCGACCGAGGAGCAGATGCTCGTCGCGCTGCGCGCCATGAGTCGCGACAACGCCCGGACCCCCGTGCAGTGGGACGCGTCGGAGCACGCGGGCTTCACGACGGGCACGCCGTGGCTCGCGGTCAACCCGAACCACGTGGAGATCAACGCGGAGGCCGAGCGGGCGGACGCCGGCTCGGTCTTCCACTTCTACCGCCGCCTGGTCGCGCTGCGCCACGACGTCCCGGTCGTCGCGCTGGGTGACTTCCGCATGCTCCTGCCCGACCACGAGGCCGTGTACGCCTTCACGCGCACGCTCGACCTGCCGCCCGTCGTCGAGGGGCCCGACGGCGCAGCGTCCGCCGCGAGCACGGCGTCGCGCGACGACCTGCTCGTCCTGGTCAACGTGAGCGGCTCCGAGCAGGAGGTCCCGGCCGACGTCCTCGCCGGGTGGGAGGGCGCCGAGGTACTGATCGCGACGCACGACGACGCGGCGCGGCAAGGCCCCGGCGAGGCCCGGGTGCTGCGCCCGTGGGAGGCGGCCGTCCACCGGCGCGGATGAGCCGGCCCGGCTCGGTCCGAAGCCGCTAGGATGCCCGCGCCGTCGTCGTGGACGGACGGCAGCCATGCAGGAGCATGCGTGGGCACGGTCGAAGGGGGAGAGCCGATGGCGGCAGCAGGGGACCTGGCGGTCAGGACGCGCGGGCTGCGGAAGTCGTACCGCAGCGTGAAGGGGCGCTCGGTGGGCGTCGAGCATCTCGATCTCGACGTCCCGGCAGGGGGTGTGCACGGGTTCCTCGGACCCAACGGGTCCGGCAAGACGACGACCATCCGGATGCTCCTGGGGCTCGTGCGGGCGGACGAGGGCACCATGCACCTGTTCGGGCAGGAGGTGCCCCGGCACCTGCCACAGGTCGTCGGGCGGGTCGGCGCGATCGTCGAGCACCCGAAGTTCTTCCCGACCTTCAGCGCCCGCCGGAACCTGGAGCTGCTGGCCGGGGCGATCGGCGCGCCCGCGGGACGGGTCGACGCGGTGCTCGCGGAGGTCGGGCTCGAGGACCGCGCGGGCGACCGGTACAAGACGTACTCGCTCGGCATGAAGCAGCGGCTCGCGATCGGGGCGACGCTCCTCAAGGACCCGGACCTGCTGATCTTCGACGAGCCGACGAACGGACTCGACCCGGCAGGGATCCGGGAGGTCCGCGAGACCATGCGCGGCCTCGCGGACCGTGGGAGGACGGTGCTCGTCAGCAGCCACATCCTGGCCGAGGTCCAGCAGGTCGCGGACACCGTCTCGATCATCGCGCGGGGCAGGCTGCTCGCGAGCGGTTCGGTCGCGGACCTCGTGGGCAGCGGCGGCCGGTCCGTCCGGGTCGGGGTCTCGGACCCCGGCGGGGACGCGGCGCGGGAGGGCGGGGCGCGCGACCGCGCGGCGCGGGTGCTCGAGGCCGCGGGGCACAGGGTCCGGCCCGAGGGCAACCTGCTCCACGTCGACGCCGTGCCCGACCCGTCGGTCGTGACCCGGATCCTCGCGGCGCACGACCTGTGGGTCGACGAGCTGCAACCAGCCGCGGTGGACCTGGAGTCGGTCTTCCTCGAGCTGACCGCGGACCACGGCCCTGGCGGGACGAGCGCGGGCCCGCGGACCGACGTCGAGACGGTGGTGGCGTGATGCGGCTGCTCCGGGTCGAGCTCACGAGGTTCCGGGCCCGCGGGGCCGTGAGGTGGACAGCCCTCGGGCTGCTCGTCGTCACGATGCTGCTGGTCTTCGTCGCGTTCACGCAGGCGCGGCCCATGCCGGCCGAGGAGCAGGCGCAGATGCGTGCCCTCTTCGAGGACCAGGTCGACCTGTGGGAGGCCGAGGGCGACGAGTGGGTCGCCGACTGCGAGGAGAGGCAGGCCGAGGACCCCGCGAGCGACTACGGGTGCGACCAGATGGCGGCCCCCTCCTGGGAGGACTGGGTGGGGCAGACGCCCACGTTCGCGACGACCGGGCAGGAGCAGGTCTCGGCGCTGCCCTTCGCGGGGGTGGCGTTCGCCCTGCTCGTCGGGGCGTCCTTCGTCGCGGCCGAGATCAGCACGGGTGCGATGGGGCTGTGGCTCACGTTCGAGCCGCGTCGGTCACGGGTCTACTGGTCCAAGGCGGCCGCCGCCGCGATCGGTGCGCTCCCCGTCGTGCTGGCGACCTTCCTGCTGGGGGTGGCCGGCATCTACGCCGTCTACGCGGCCTTCGGCCGGGTGGGGGACACGGACGCCACCTGGACGACGTTGGCGCACGTCGCGGGGCGGACGCTCGCCGCGGCGGCGCTCGTCGCGCTGGCGGGCGCTGCGCTGGGGGCCATCCTGCGCCACACCGCGGCGGCGATCGGCGTCGTCGCGGTCTGGTTCCTGGTCGTGGAGTCGCTCGTCGTGCCGCAGGTCCAGCCCGAGCTCCAGCGGTGGCTGCTCCGCGACAACCTCGGTGCCTGGATCTTCGGCGGTTCCGAGTACGCGGTGCCGGTCTGCAGCATCACGGAGCAGGGGCAGGTGTGCGAGTACGTCCAGCGGGAGATCACCCAGACGCAGGGCGGCCTCGTGCTGCTCGGTGCGGTCGCCGCGCTCACGGTCCTCGCGGTCGTCCTCTTCCGCCGGCGCGACGTGTCCTGACCGACCGCCCCCCGGGCAGGCCGCCCGCCACCAGCATCGGTCGCCCCCGGTCGGCTCACCCCCGTCGAGCCGGACGTCCCATTCCCTGAGACGTCCGGCTCGACGCATGACATCGCAGGACCAAGGGCGTAAGGTGCAGAACGTGCAGACGATCCTTCTCGTAGTACTTCCTGAGCGCGCCGGCTGAGGCCAAGCAACCAGGTCTCGTCAGCGCGCTCACCCCTCGAAGAGCCCTCACCGGGTACGAGGGGTTTTTTCATGTCACGACCACGACCGTCATGACCACCCCTCCGGGCACACCCCGCTCCGGAGCCGGTCACCCGGCCCGCACCACCCCGCGGCAGAACAGCACGGAGAGCACCAGCACCACCAGCACCACCACGGTGAGCTCGATCCAGCCGGTGGCAGCCAGTCGCCACCGAGAAACAGGAGATACCGATGGTCCAGGGTCCCCACCCGGCTCCGCCGACGCCGAGCGCTCCCGCGCCCGCCGGCGAGGCCGCGGCGCCGAAGCCAGCCCCTTCCCCCGCGAGCCTCGCCGCCCGCCCCGAGAGCCGGGCACGCGCCTCGGTGACGGGTGAGCGCCCCGTGAGCGCCGCCGTCGGGCCGGAGGAGGTCACGGGCGCGCAGTCGATCGTCCGCTCGCTCGAGGAAGCCGGTGTGGACGTCGTCTTCGGCATCCCCGGCGGCGCGATCCTGCCGACGTACGACCCGCTCATGGACTCGAAGAGGCTCCGCCACATCCTCGTGCGCCACGAGCAGGGCGGCGGCCACGCGGCCTCGGGCTACGCCCACGCGACGGGTCGCGTCGGGGTGACCATGGCGACGTCGGGCCCCGGTGCGACGAACCTCGTCACGCCCATCGCCGACGCCAACATGGACTCGATCCCGCTCGTCGCCATCACGGGCCAGGTCGGCGCGTCCCTGATCGGGACCGACGCCTTCCAGGAGGCGGACATCGTCGGCATCACCCTGCCGATCACCAAGCACAACTTCCTCGTCACCGACGCCGACGAGATCCCCCGCGTCATCGCCGAGGCCTTCCACATCGCCCAGACCGGGCGCCCCGGCCCCGTGCTCGTGGACATCGCGAAGTCCGCGATGCAGGCGCGCACCACGTTCTCCTGGCCCCAGGAGCTGCAGCTCCCCGGGTACCACCCCGTGACCAAGCCCCACTCCAAGCAGATCCGCGAGGCCGCGCGCCTGCTCGCGTCCGCCCGGCGCCCCGTGCTCTACGTGGGCGGCGGCGTGATCCGCGCCGACGCGTCGGCCGAGCTGCGCAGGCTCGTCGACCTGTCCGGGGCGGCCACGGTCACGACCCTCATGGCCCGCGGCGCGCTGCCCGACTCGCACCCGCAGAACCTCGGCATGCCCGGCATGCACGGCACCGTCCCCGCCGTCGCGGCGCTCCAGAAGGCCGACCTCATCGTGGCGCTGGGCGCACGCTTCGACGACCGCGTGACGGGCGTGCTGTCGAGCTTCGCGCCCCACGCGGCGATCGTGCACGCCGACATCGACCCCGCCGAGATCGGCAAGAACCGCGAGGTCGACGTCCCCATCGTGGGCGACCTGCGCGAGGTCATCTCCGACCTGCTCCCCGAGCTCGAGCGCGAGCACGCGGCCAAGGGCAAGCCGGACCTGGCAGCGTGGTGGCGCCAGATCGACGACTGGCGCGAGACCTACCCGCTGGGCTACTCCGAGCCCGAGGACGGGCACCTCGCGCCGCAGCACGTCATCCAGCGCCTCGGGGAGATCTCCGGCCCCGACTCGATCTACGTCGCGGGCGTCGGCCAGCACCAGATGTGGGCCGCGCAGTTCATCCGCTACGAGCACCCCCGGACGTGGCTCAACTCGGGCGGCCTGGGCACCATGGGCTACTCGATCCCGGCCGCGATGGGCGCCAAGGTCGGTCGGCCGGACAAGACCGTGTGGGCGATCGACGGCGACGGCTGCTTCCAGATGACCAACCAGGAGCTCGCGACCTGCACGATCAACGAGATCCCCATCAAGGTCGCGCTCATCAACAACTCCTCGCTCGGCATGGTCCGCCAGTGGCAGACCCTGTTCTACGAGTCCCGCTACTCCAACACCGACCTGCACACGGGGCACGGGACGCGGCGCGTGCCGGACTTCGTCAAGCTCGCCGACGCCTACGGCTGCGAGGGCATCCGGGTCGAGTCGCCGAGCGAGGTCGACGCCGCGATCAAGCGGGCCATGGAGATCGACGACCGACCCGTCGTCGTCGACTTCAACGTCTCGCGCGACGCGATGGTGTGGCCCATGGTCGCCTCGGGCGTCAGCAACGACAACATCCAGTACGCACGCGGCATCTCGCCCGCGTGGGACCGCGAAGACTGAGACCGGGGAGAGCCGCAAACCATGTCCCGTCACACCCTCTCCGTGCTCGTGGAGAACAAGCCCGGCGTGCTCACGCGCGTCGCGGGCCTGTTCGCCCGCCGCGCGTTCAACATCCACTCGCTCGCCGTGGGCCCCACGGAGCACGAGGAGATCTCGCGCATCACCGTGGTCGTCGACGTCGACCAGAACCCGCTCGAGCAGGTCACCAAGCAGCTCAACAAGCTCGTCAACGTGATCAAGATCGTCGAGCTCGACCAGACGTCCTCGGTCCAGCGCGAGCTCCTGCTCGTCAAGGTCCGCGCCGATGGCGCGAACCGCACGGGCGTCCTCGAGGTCGTCGAGCTCTTCCGCGCCAAGGTCGTCGACGTCGTCCCCGACGCCGTCACGATCGAGGCCACCGGCACGCCCGAGAAGCTGGGTGCCCTCCTCGGCGCGCTCGAGCCGTACGGCGTCCGTGAGATCGTCAAGTCCGGCACCGTGGCCGTCGGCCGTGGCGCGCGCTCCATCACCGACAGGGCGCTCGACCGCGCCCACCGGTCCGCCTGACCCCCGTCCTCCCGGTGGACACGCCCGTGCTGCCCACCGACGTCGAACTATCGTGTTCGCCATCACCACAAGAACCCAAGGAGTAACACCGTGGCAGAGCTCTTCTACGACGACGACGCCGACCTCTCGATCATCCAGCAGAAGAAGGTCGCGGTCGTCGGCTACGGCAGCCAGGGTCACGCGCACGCGCTGAACCTCCGTGACTCGGGCGTCCAGGTCGTCATCGCGCTCAAGGAAGGCTCGAAGTCGATCGCCAAGGCGACCGACGAGGGCTTCGAGGTCAAGACGGTCGCGGAGGCCGCCGAGTGGGCCGACCTCATCATGATCCTGGCGCCGGACCAGCACCAGCGCTCGATCTACAACGACGAGATCAAGCCGAACCTCGCCGCCGGGAAGACGCTCGCGTTCGCGCACGGCTTCAACATCCGCTTCGGCTACATCGA
This sequence comes from Oerskovia douganii, assembly GCF_015142735.1. Lineage (GTDB taxonomy): Bacteria > Actinomycetota > Actinomycetes > Actinomycetales > Cellulomonadaceae > Oerskovia > Oerskovia douganii. Next base: position 21,730 of record NZ_JACSPN010000008.1, read on the forward strand.
GGCCCCGGAGGGCGTCGACGTCATCCTCGTCGCCCCCAAGGCGCCGGGCCACACGGTGCGTCGCGAGTTCGTCGCGGGCCGCGGCATCCCCGACATCATCGCCGTCGAGAAGGACGCGTCGGGCCACGCGTGGGACATCGCGCTCTCGTACGCGAAGGCGATCGGCGGCACGCGTGCCGGCGTCATCAAGACGACCTTCACCGAGGAGACCGAGACCGACCTGTTCGGTGAGCAGGCCGTCCTGTGCGGTGGCGTGTCGCAGCTCGTCCAGTACGGGTTCGAGACCCTCACCGAGGCCGGCTACCAGCCGGAGATCGCCTACTTCGAGGTCCTGCACGAGCTCAAGCTCATCGTCGACCTCATGTGGGAGGGCGGCATCGCCAAGCAGCGCTGGTCGGTCTCCGACACGGCCGAGTACGGCGACTACGTCTCGGGCCCGCGCGTGATCGACCCGCGGGTCAAGGAGAACATGAAGGCCGTCCTCGCGGACATCCAGTCGGGTGCGTTCGCGAAGCGCTTCATCGACGACCAGGACGCGGGCGCCCCCGAGTTCAAGGAGCTCCGCGCCAAGGGCGAGGCGCACCCGATCGAGGCCACGGGCCGCGAGCTGCGCGGCATGTTCGCGTGGGCGAAGTCGGGCGACGACGACTACACCGAGGGTTCGGTCGGTCGCTGACCCTCCCCTCGCTGCGGCGAACCTTCTGAGGAGGGTGACCCGTGCTGCACGATCGTCCGTCCGGCCTGGCGGCCTCCCGCCAGACCCGACCACGATCCGCAGCACGGGTCACCCTCCTTCGTCGTCGGGAGCCCGGGTCGCCCGACGGCGGAGCCTCCTCGGCCCGTCCCGGTCGCCTCGGGGAGGACCAGGGAGCAGGCGGGGCTGACGGGGGCCGGGGTGCGGGCGTGCGCGGGTGGAAGTGCGCGACGCGCGGTGGTCAAAGCACGACAAGGCGGGCACTCGGGGCGTCCGTGGTCCACCATGGAGGTATGAGCCATGACAACGACCGCGGACCGGACGGCGCGAGCGAGGGGACGGAGCCGGCGGCTTCCTCCGTGGGACGTGACGACGTGAGGGACCTGTCGGGCGACCCGGTCGTCGGACAGCCCGGCACGGTCGAGGAGGACCCGCAGGGGACCGAGATCCTCGAGTTCTGGGAGGCCGCGCGGGTCCGGGCGGGGGAGGGGAAGGTCGGGGTCGTGACGGGCTTCGGCATCTCGGCGACCGTCCCGCCGCCTGCGTGGTCGTTCGGCGACAACCCCGAGCTCGCCGACGGGCTCCTGGCGGCGGTGCTCGCGGGCGAGAAGACCGCGACGTCGTCGTCGCACTGGGAGTACGGCGACGACGTGCCGCTGCCGCAGGTCGGGGAGCTGTCGATCATCCTCGACGGCGACGGGCACCCGCGGGCGCTGATCCGCACGACGTCGATCGACATCGTGCCGTTCGACGAGGTCACGGCGGAGTTCGCGGCGGCCGAGGGCGAGGACGACCGGACGCTCGAGTCGTGGCGCGCCGGTCACCGCGACTACTTCACGCGCGTGCTCGTCGGTCACGAGTTCCGGGAGGACATGCCCGTGGTCTGCGAGAGGTTCGAGCTGCGGTTCCCGCGGGCTCGCTGACCTCGTCCGAGCGGCGGCGGGCCGGGCGCAGGGTCGGCCCGGTGGGACGGTGCGGGGGCGAGGGGCGGCCGGCCGGGAGCGGCGCCGTCGGGCAGGGCGCGGCGGCAAAGGGTGGGCGGTGGTCGCCGTCCCAGGCCGCGACCACCGCCCGTCGGGGCAGTGAGAGGAACTACCCCGAGCGTGAGGGCGCCGAGGCGCCGGAGGTGACCGCGCCGACGCGCACCGTCTGGACGGGGGCCGGGTGCGAGCCGTGGTCGGTGAGGTGGGTGGAGACGCGGTCGAGCAGGAGGGAGCGGACGTCCGCCGCGACGACGGCCTGGGCGCCGCGCAGGACGGGAGCCAGGGGCACCATGGTGGGCACGATCGCCGCCACGCCCTGCTCGGTGTCCGTGAGGTGGCTGCGGGTCACGTCGGCGAGGCGCTGGCCACCCGCGATGCAGGTGGGGCCGCCGAGGACGACCAGGTGCGGCTCGACGACCGCGACGACCGGCTGGATCACGGTCGCGATGCGGCGGCCGAAGTCCTCGACGAGCGCGACGACCTCGGGGCTGTCGGGCGCGGCGACCATGGCCGCCAGGTAGTCGGCGTAGCCGTCGCCGGGGACGCCGTGGCGTGCGGCGAGCTCCTCGAACCGGCGGCCGCCGACCAGGTCCTGGAGGTTCAGCGAGTGGTCGTCGTACTCGCGGACCGTGATGGGTACCGGCAGGTAGCCGAGCTCTCCCGCGGCCCCCGTGGCGCCGTGGTGGAGCCGACCGTCGATCAGCGTCCCGAGCCCGATGCCGCCGCCGATCCAGAGGAGCGAGAAGCTCTCCTCGGCGCACCGTCCGGCGTCACGCTCGGCGATGGTGGCGAGGTTGACGTCGTTCTCGATGCGCACCGGGACGTCGAACTCCTGCTCCAGGAGGGAGCGGACGGCGAGGCGCGGCCAGCCGGGCAGGTCCCCGACGAGCCAGAGGTCCCCGGTGCTCGGGTCGGCGGCGGCCTGCACGCCGGCGACGACCGCCCCGACGCGCGTGGTGGGCACGCCGGCGTCGGCGCAGGCGGCGTCCCAGGCGGCCCGGACGTCGCTCACCGCGGTGCGGTCCTCGGAGGTGGGGACGTCCGCGCTCCCGAGGACGGTGCCCCGGGCGTCGACGACGCTGGCCTGGACCCCGCGGGGCAGGACGTCGAGCGCGAGCCCCACGACGACGTCGGTGCGGGCGGCGTAGGTGACGGCCTGGGGGCCGCGGGCGCCCTGGACGGCTCCGGTGGACTCGATGAGGCCGGCGGCCTCGAGCCGGGCCACGATCTGGGAGGATGTCGGACGGGAGACGCCGGTGAGGTCGCCGATCTGCGACCGGGTCATGGGACCGGAGTCGAGCAGGAGCTCGAGGGCCGCGCGATCGTTGATCGTGCGGAGCAACCCGGGGGTTCCCGGGATGTGCAAGCGGGACACGGCGTGCGGCCTCTCTGCCAACGTCTTAGGAAAGTTTCCTAAGAGTTGCGTATTCTGGCGTTCTGCGCAAGTCGGAACCCTGGCGTGCTCCACTACACCATCGAGCGTCCCCCGGCGCGTCGTCCGGTGTGTGGGAGCGCACCCAGGCGAGACGCCTCCGCCCGACCCGCGAGATGGTGCGGTTCTGGACACCCAGGACGTTCAAGGCGTGAGATGTGCGTCCCGAGGACTGGCATCGAGGCGTACGGTTCACGGCATGACGCGCAACATCGACTTGGCAGTGGTGGCCGGAGACGGCATCGGCATCGAGGTCGTCGAGCAGGGCCTCGCGGTCCTCGAGGCGGCGCTCACGGGCTCCGACGTCAAGGTCTCCACGACCCCCTTCGACCTGGGTGCGCGCCGCTGGCACGCGACCGGCGAGACCCTCACGGACGAGGACCTCGCGGCCATCCGCACGCACGACGCGATCCTCCTGGGCGCGATCGGCGACCCCACGGTCCCGTCGGGCGTCCTCGAGCGCGGGCTGCTCCTCAAGCTGCGCTTCGCGCTGGACCACTACGTCAACCTGCGCCCGGGCAAGCTGTACCCCGGTGTGAGGTCCCCGCTGGCGGACCCGGGCGAGATCGACTTCGTCGTGGTCCGCGAGGGCACCGAGGGCCCGTACGTCGGCAACGGCGGCGCGCTGCGCGTCGGCACCCCGCACGAGCTCGCGACCGAGGTCTCCGTCAACACGGCGTTCGGCGTCGAGCGCGTCGTGCGCGACGCGTTCGCGCGGGCCCAGGCCCGTCCCCGCAAGCACCTGACGCTCGTGCACAAGCACAACGTCCTGGTCCACGCCGGTCACCTGTGGCGCCGCACGGTCGAGGCCGTCAACGCCGAGTTCCCGGACGTCACCACGGACTACCTGCACGTGGACGCCGCCACGATCTTCCTCACGACGAACCCGTCGCGATTCGACGTCATCGTCACCGACAACCTGTTCGGCGACATCCTGACGGACCAGGCCGCCGCGATCACCGGCGGCATCGGCCTCGCGGCCTCGGCCAACATCAACCCCGACCGCACGGCTCCCTCCATGTTCGAGCCGGTGCACGGCTCGGCCCCCGACATCGCCGGCCAGGGCAAGGCGGACCCCACCGCCACGATCCTGTCCGTCGCGATGCTGCTCGACCACCTCGGCCTCGCCGTGCAGTCGCAGCGCGTCGAGGCCGCGGTCGCCGCGGACCTCGCCGAGCGGGGGAACCGAGTACGGTCGACGGCCGAGGTGGGGCGCGAGCTCGCTGCCCGCGTCGCCGGCTGATCGGGCTCCCGACCCGCCGTCGCGCCGCCGTCGACTCCCCGCGCAGGGGCCCGACGGCGGCGCGCACCCTCTGCCGTCCTCACCGCTCCCACGTCCTCGTCGAAGGCCCGGGAGTTCTCGCCCGCCCTGCGGGCGCCGAAGGGCGCTCCGTCATGGAAAACTAGGCGAGGAACCCACCCGGGTCGCCAGGTGAAAGGCCCATGACATGACTTCCCCCCTCACAGCGCAGCCCGCTTCCTCGGCCGAGGACCTCGTCGCGCTCTTCGACATCCGCCCCTCGGACACCCCGACCTCCCCCGAGGCCAGGGCGGCCGCGATCTCCGCCCCGAAGTTCGGCACCGTGTTCTCGGACCACATGGCCCGGATCAGCTGGAACTCGACCGACGGCTGGATCGACCGCCGCATCGAGAAGTACGGCCCCCTCCAGCTCGACCCCGCGACCGCGGTGCTGCACTACGCCCAGGAGATCTTCGAGGGCCTCAAGGCGTACCGGCACCAGGACGGTTCCGTGTGGACCTTCCGCCCGGAGGCCAACGCCGCCCGCTTCGCCCGGTCGGCCCACCGGTTGGCGCTGCCCGCGCTCTCGGTCGACGACTTCATCGGCTCGATCACGGCGCTCGTGCGCACCGACATCGAGTGGGTCCCGAGCGGCGAGGAGGCGAGCCTGTACCTGCGTCCGTTCATGTACGCCTCCGAGTCGTTCCTCGGCGTGCGGGCCTCGCTCGAGGCCGAGTACCTCGTGATCGCCTCGCCCGTGGGTCCGTACTTCTCGGGCGGCGTGAAGCCCGTCTCGATCTGGGTCGACCGCGAGTACAGCCGCGCCGGCGCGGGGGGAACGGGCGACGCCAAGTGCGGCGGCAACTACGCGTCGAGCCTGCTGCCGCAGACGCTCGCGCAGGAGAAGGGCTTCGAGCAGGTCTGCTTCCTCGACTCGTCGACGGGCACGTACCTCGAGGAGCTCGGCGGCATGAACGTGTTCGTCGTCAAGGCCGACGGGTCGGTCGAGACGCCCGAGCTGACGGGCTCGATCCTCGAGGGCGTGACGCGCTCGTCGATCATCCAGCTCCTCACCGACCGCGGCCACGAGGTCACCGAGCGGCGCATCCCGCTCGAGGAGCTCCTGGCCGACATCCGGTCGGGCGCCGTGACCGAGGTCTTCGCGTGCGGCACGGCGGCGGTCGTGACGCCGATCGGCCGCCTGGGCGGGTCGAACTTCGACCACACGATCGGCGGCGGCGGCGCGGGCGAGCTGACCCTCGCGATCCGTGGCGAGCTCACCGACATCCAGAACGGCCGGGCAGCCGACCGCCACGGCTGGATGACGCGCCTGGCCTGAGGCTCGCCGCAGAGCTGCCCCCGGGTGCGGAGCGGGTGTCGTCGATCGAACGTCGACGAC
>NZ_JACSPN010000008.1:27487-116788 GCF_015142735.1 Oerskovia douganii
CCCCCCCCCCCCCCCCCCCCCCCCCCCCCCCGCGTCTCGGCCCGGGCTCAGGCCGCCCGCACGATCGTGCGCCCCGCGACCCCCGCGAGCAGCGACCAGATCGCGACCCCGATGAGCAGGTTGACGAGCCCGGACAGGGCCGCCGCGGTGAGGTCCGAGGTCCAGGCGAACGGCAGGGCCGTGATGACGACGATCACGAGCGCCATGATCCAGCCGAAGAACGCGCGAGGCCGCGGTGTCGTGAGGATCAGCACGTGGAGCAGCCCTGCCGCCAGGAGGGCCAGCACCGCGCCGTCGATCGCGAACGCCGCCTGGTGCGAGCCGGTCGCGAAGAGGTCCGGCGGGGGGACGAGCGAGAGCGAGAAGATCCGTTCGAGGATGATGACCGCCACGAGCCCGATCAGCGCGGCGACCAGTGCGGTGGCGGCGGCACCTGCCCAGAAGCGGCCCACCTCGACCGCGAGGCGCGGGTCCGCGGGGTTGACGGGCTCGGGCGGGACGAAGTCCGCGTGCGGGTCGGGTGGGACGACGGGCGGGATGGCCGGCGGCACCGCGGGGTATCCGGGGGTCCCGGGCGGTGGCACGTTGCTGCGGGGCGGGAAGTTCGGGTCGCTCATGATGCGTCTCCTGTCGTTGCAGGCTGCCGTTCCGGGCGCTCACTGGTCGAGGTGCTCAGCCTGTGGACACCGTTCCATCCTGGCAACTCCTGTGGCAGCATGTGTCCTGTGACACACCTCGTCTCCCACCTCATTATCGAGTAGCGCGCCCGGCCACCACACCGGACGCGCAAACCTCCCGCACCCTCGGGGGGTTTTTTTGTTGCCCGACCCCACCCTCGTCGGACAGCGAAGCGCCGGGCACGAGCTTCACGAGAGCGACCGCCCGGCGCGTGGGAACGAGGAATCGCCGGGCGGCACGCGCAAGCGCCTCGCCCGGCCCGCCTAGAGTGGTCCCGCCCAGGCGGCACCGCTGGACCCCGGAACCCCAGAGAGCGGCACGATGACTTCCCAGGTGAACCCCCTTGCTCCTGCCACAGCGAGCGCACCCCCGACGTTCCACGTCTACGACACGACGCTGCGCGACGGCGCGCAGCAGGAGGGCATGAACCTGTCGGTCGCCGACAAGCTCGCGATCGCCCCCCTGCTGGACGAGCTGGGTGTCGGGTTCATCGAGGGCGGCTGGCCCGGGGCCATCCCCAAGGACACCGACTTCTTCTCCCGTGCGGCCAGCGAGCTCACGCTCAAGAACGCGGTGCTGGCCGCGTTCGGCGCGACCCGCAAGGCCGGGGTCCGGGCGGCCGACGACCAGCAGGTCCGTGCCCTCCTGGCATCGCAGGCGCCCGTGATCACGCTCGTCGCCAAGTCCGACATCCGCCACGCCGAGCGGGCCCTGCGGACCACGGGCGCCGAGAACCTCGCCATGATCACCGACACGGTCGCGTTCCTGGTGGCCGAGGGGCGCCGCGTGGTCCTCGACGCCGAGCACTTCTTCGACGGCTACCGGTTCGACCCGGCCTACTCGCGCGCCGCGGTCGAGGCCGCGTTCGCGGCGGGGGCCGAGGTCGTCGCGCTGTGCGACACCAACGGCGGCATGCTGCCGGAGCTGGTGGGTGAGATCGTCACGGAGCTGCGCGACGTCGTCGGGATCCCGGACGGGCTCCACGCCCAGCCCGGGGACCCGCTGCTGGGGATGCACGCGCACAACGACTCGGGCTGCGCGGTCGCCAACTCGCTCGCGGCCGTCGCCGCGGGCGCCGCGCACGTCCAGGGGACCGTCAACGGCTACGGAGAGCGCACCGGGAACGCGGACCTCATCACGGTCGTCGCGAACCTCGAGCTCAAGCAGGGGCGCTCGCTCCTCGTCGACGGCGGCCTGCAGGAGACCACGCGCATCGCGCACGCGATCAGCGAGATCACCAACATCTCCCCGTACGCCCGCCAGCCGTACGTCGGGGCGAGCGCGTTCGCGCACAAGGCCGGGCTGCACGCCTCGGCGATCAAGGTCGACCCGGACCTCTACCAGCACATCGAGCCCACGCTCGTCGGCAACGACATGCGCATGCTCATCTCCGACATGGCGGGGCGCGCCTCGATCGAGCTCAAGGGCCGGGAGATGGGCTTCGACCTGACGGACCAGGGCGACGTGCTCTCGCGCGTGACCAACCGCGTCAAGGACGACGAGGCCCGCGGCTACACGTACGAGGCCGCGGACGCGTCGTTCGATCTGCTCCTGCGCGAGGAGATCGCGGGCGAGCGGCCGCAGTACTTCCGGGTGGAGAGCTGGCGCACGATCGTCGAGCGGGCCGGGGGGCGCGGCACCGAGGCGACCGCGGAGGCCACGGTCAAGCTGCACGCCGGCGGCAAGCGCATCGTCAAGACGGGCGAGGGCAACGGGCCCGTGAACGCGCTCGACCACGCGCTGCGGCTCGCGCTGCGGCGCGTGTACCCGGAGATCGAGGCGTTCGAGCTGATCGACTTCAAGGTCCGCATCCTCGACACCGAGCAGGGCACCGACGCGATCACGCGCGTGCTCATCGAGACGACCGACGGCGCCCGGTCCTGGTCGACGGTGGGCGTGGGGCCGAACCTCATCGAGGCGGCCTGGGAGGCGCTGACGGACTCGGCGATCTACGGCCTGGTCCACGCGGGCGTCTCGGCCCGCTGACGATCCTGGGCGCGGCCCGGGCGGGACGTGCATGTCCCGGCCGGGCCGCCGGGGTTCAGGGTCGCGTCGCGGCCTCGAGCAGCTCGACGACGTGGACGTAGTCCCGCCCCGTCGCCCTGCTCAGTCCCATCTCGCACGTGCGGTTGCTCGACGCGTACGCGTCCGCGGCGCCGTGCTCGAGCGCGTGGGCCGCGACCTCGGCGGCCTCGGCGCGCGTCGCGGCGGCCGTGAGCTCGGGGTGGAGCATCCCGCGGTCGCCCGCGAAGCCGCAGCACCCCGCGTCGAGGGGGAGCACGACGTCGTCGGCCACCGCGCGTGCGACCGCCTCGAGGTCGCCGACGACCCCCAGGTGGATCGACGAGCACGTGGGGTGCAGGACGAGCGAGCCGACCGCGCGCCCCGTGGCTCGTGGATCGCGGCCGGTCGCCTCGAGCACGGGCAGGACGTCGCGCCGCACGAACGTCACGGCGTCCAGGACCCGCAGCCGCTCGAACCGGTCGCGCGCCTCCCCGGTCAGGTGCCCGCCGACCCCCTCGAGGCCGTGCGTGCAGCTCGACGCGTCCGAGACGACGGGCAGGCGGCCGGCGTCGGTCGCGGCCCAGAGCGCGTCGAAGGTCCGCCCGGCCATCGCGGCCGCGCCGTCGGTCAGGCCCTTGGAGACCCAGGGCGTGCCGCAGCACAGGCCCTCGACGCCCGCGGGGATCGCGACCGCGATCCCCGCGCGGTCGCACAGCGCGAGGAACGCCGGACCGACGCCCCCCGGGCTGGGGGAGGAGCCGGCAGGCGAGAAGAGCGAGCCCGTGCAGGACTGGAAGAAGACGACGGATGCCGCTGGGGCGTCGTCGTCCCGGTCGGCGGCCGCGCGGCCACGGGGAGCGGGCGAGACGCGTCGCGGCCCCGGCCCTGGCAGGTCCGCCCCGACGAGCGGCACGACGTCGTCGCCCAGCACCGCGCGCCCGGCCCTGGACGCGGCGGCGACCAGGGGGGTGGGCAGCAGGTCGACCACGCCGAGCGCCCCGCGCAGGCCCGTGACCGCTCCGCCCCAGCGGTCGGCCGCGACGCGCCCGGCGCGCTGGACCACGCCGCCGTGTCGCTGCGCTCGCCGGACCTTCATGACCTTGCCCGTGTCGATCCCGACCGGGCACGCGGTCACGCACAGCGAGTCGACGGCGCACGTGTCGACCGCCGAGTACTCGTAGGCTCGCTCGAGCTCGCGGAGCTCGCCCGGGGCGGCCGTGACCATCTCGCGCAGCAGCGCGATGCGCTGGCGTGGGGTCGTCGTGACCGTCCGCGACGGGCACGCGGGCTCGCAGTACCCGCACTCGACGCAGCGGTCGACGACGGCCGCGAGGTCTCCCGCGGCGGACGTCCCGACGGGCGGCACGAGCTTGAGGTGCTGGAGGTGCGCCTCGTCGTCGTCGCTGAGGAGCACACCGGGGTTGAGGATCCCCTCCGGGTCGCACAGGGCCTTGACCTCGCGCATCACGGCGTACAGGTCGTCGCCGAACTGGCGCCGGACGAAGGGCGCCATGATGCGGCCCGTGCCGTGCTCGGCCTTGAGGGACCCGCCCCGGCCGAGCACCAGCCCCACCATGTCCTCGGTGAAGGCCGCGAAGCGGTCGACCTCGTCGCCCACCGACAGGTGCGGCGTGATCATGAAGTGCAGGTTGCCGTCCTTGGCGTGCCCGAACGTCACGGCGTCGTCGTAGCCGTGCTGCGCGAAGAGCCCGCCCAGGTCGCGGACCGTCGCGGTGAGGTCGGGCACCGGGACGACGAGGTCCTCCAGCAGGGCCGTGCTGCCCGGCGCCCGAGCCCCGGCGACCGCGGTGTACAGGCCCTTGCGCACGCGCCACAGGCGCTCGCGGGCCGCGGGGTCGCGCGTCAGGGCGGCTGGCGTCGCGAGGTCGAGCGAGGCGATGACGCCGCGCGCGGCCTCCTCGAACGGGTCGAGGGCGTCGGCGGTCGTGGCCTGGTACTCGACGAGCAGAGCCGTCTCGGTCGTCGCGGTCGCGAAGGCCCGCATCGACGCGTCGGCGAGCGGGTCCGCGGCCGCGACGCGCAGCGACGCCGCGTCGAGCAGCTCGATCGCGCGGGCCCCCGACCCGGTGAGGGTCGCCAGGGCGTCGGTCGCGCGCTCGAGCGCGTCGAAGACGAGGAGGGTCGTCGAGGCCGCGGGCAGCAGCGGGACGGTCCGGAACGTCACGTCGGCCACGAACGCCAGCGTCCCCTCCGAGCCGACGACCAGGTGCTCGAGGATCTTGACGGGGGACTCGTGGTCCACGAACGCGTTGACGCCGTAGCCCATGGTGTTCTTCATCGAGTACTGGTGCGCGATGGTCGCGCGCATGGACCCGCTCGCGCGCACCCGGTCGCGGAGCGCGGCCAGGCCGCGGTGCAGCGCAGGCTCGAGGGCGCGCAGGCGCTCGTCGGCGTCGGGCGCCCCCGTGTCGAGCACGGAGCCGCTCGGCAGGACCAGCGTCATCGCGTCGACCGTGCGGTACGCGGTGTCGACCGTCCCGCACGCCATGCCCGAGGAGTTGTTCGCGACGACGCCGCCGATCGTGCACGCGATCTCGCTCGCGGGGTCCGGGCCGAGACGCCGCCCGTGGCGCAGGAGCCGCGCGTTGACCGAGCGGAGCGTCACGCCCGGCTGGCAGCGCACGCGTGCGCCGTCGTCGAGCACCTCGACACGCGTGAAGCGCGTGCGCGTGTCGACGAGCAGGCCGGCGCCCGACGCCTGTCCCGACAGGCTCGTGCCGCCCGACCGGAACGTGACCGGCAGCCCGCGGCGACGGGCCTCGGCGAATGCCGCGACGACGTCGGGCACGTCCTGCGCCCGGGCCACGGCCTCGGGGCGCAGCAGGTAGTGCGACGCGTCGTGCGCGTGCGCGACCCGCGTCAGGAGATCCGTCCGGATCTCGAGAGCGCGTCGCGTCGCGGCCGAGACCGTCATGCGCGCGCCTTGCGCTCCCCGTCCAGCCGGTGGGGCTGGACCGCGTCGTAGGTCGCCTTGAGGTTGGCGCTCGTCTGCTCGTACAGGCGCTGCGCGACCCGGACGAACAGGAAGTCGACGACCGCGAGCTGGGCGATACGGCTCGACAGGGCCCCCGACCGGAACTGCGTCTCGCGCGCCGTGGTGGCCAGGACGATGCGGGCCACCTGCCCCAGCGGCGACTCGGGGAAGTTCGTGATCGCGACGGTCGTCGCACCGCGCTCGTGCGCGATGCCCAGCGCGTGGTTGGTCTCGACCGTCTGGCCGCTGTGCGAGATCCCGATCGCGACGGCCCCCGGGCCGAGGAGCGCGGCCGACTGGAGCTGGAGGTGCGGGTCGGGGGACGCGAAGCACACGAGCCCGATGCGCTGGAGCTTCTGCGCGAGGTCCTGCCCCGTCAGCCCGCTCGACCCGACACCGAACACGTCGATCCGAGGGGCGGCAGCGACGGCCGCGGCGACCTGCTCGAGGGCCGCGAGGTCGAGCATGCGCGCGGTCTCCTCGATGGTCCGCGCCTCGTGGAACGCGATCTTCGCGACGACGTCCTCGGCGGTGTCGGTCTCGTTGATCTCGCCGTGCGCGACGTTCGACCGCTCCATCTCCATCTCGCGCCGGGACGTGGCCTGGGCGAGGTCGATCCGGAACTCGGGGTAGCCCGCGTAGCCGATCGCCCGGCAGAAGCGCACGACCGTCGCCTGCGAGGCCCCCGCGCGCGCCGCGAGCTCGTTGATCGTGGACCCGACGACGGCGGCCGGGTCCGCGAGCACGGCCTCCGCGATCCGGGCCTCGGCCGGGCGGAGGGTCGGTAGCGCCTGGCGGATGCGGACGAGTCCATCACCGGTCATGTCGGTTCTCCTGGGGGTGGGGTGGGACGGCTGGGGTCGGGACGGGCAGCGGGTGCGGGACCGGCGAGGCTCAGCCACGGCGGGCGGGCGACGAGGGCGCCGGGCCCCGTCGCGAGCCGGCGGGCGAGGTGGAGCGCGCCGTCGAGCGGGGTGCCCGCGGAGGGGACGAGCTCGGCGTCGGGGCGCAGGGCCGCGAACCGGCGCGCGAGAGCGCCCGTCAGGGACGGGCCGGCCGCGAGGACCCCGCCCGTGGCGGCGGCCAGCGGCGGCAGCGCCGGGACGAGGGCCGCCGCGAGCGACTCGGCGAGGTGCCGACCCGCCTCGGTGAGGATCTGCACGGCCGCCGGGTCTCCCGCGGCGGCCGCGGCTGCGACGTCGGGCGTGAAGGAACCGAGGACCTGGGCACGGTCGGCGCGCGTGTAGAGCTGGGCGGGCCACGTGGTGGCGGGACCGAACCTGGCCGTGGCGGCGTCCAGGAGCGCCGCGGACGCTCCTGTCGCGCGGCCGTCGTGCGCGGCGAGCGCGGCACGCAGGCCGTGCGCGCCGATCCACGTGGCCGACCCGAGGTCGCCCAGGAGGTGGCCCCAGCCGTCGACCCGCTGCCACGTCCCGGCGAGGTCGGTGCCCAGGGCGATCGTGCCGGTCCCGACCGCGACCACGGCCCCCGCGCGCCCGCCCAGTGCACCGAGGTGCGCGGTCACGGCATCGGCGGCGACGGCCGTGCGCTCGGGCCCGAGGCTCGTCCGGAGCGCCTCGTGGACCGCGGACGGGTCCGGGACGAGGGTCGCGACGCCCGTCGCGCCGACCGCGGCGGCGGCGACCGTGGGCCGGCCGTCGACGGCTCCGGAGCACCGGGCGACGAACGCGGTCGCGAGGTCGTGCACGACGTCGGCGACGTCGCTGCCGCCCGGGCCGACCGAGACGGCGCGACCCGTGAGGGTCACCCGCTGCCCGTGATCGTCGTCCGCCGCCGCTGCCGCCCCCGCCGCAGGCGCGGGCGCGGGCGCGGGCGCGGGCGCCCCGGCTGCCGGAGCGGACGGGACCAGGGCTGCGGCGAGGCGGCTGCCGCTCCCTCCGACGTCGATCGCGACGACCCAGCGGGGGGAGGCCGGGGAAGCGGCTCGCGGGGCTGCTTGGGCCGGTGTGCGGTCCGGTGCGGCGTCGGGCGTCCTGGTCACGCCTCATTGTGGCATGAATTTTCAGACAGATGCCAGAATATGGAGAAAAGCGCCACGGTTCACCCGGTGTCGCCGCGTCCGACGCGTCGGTCGCCCGACGCAGGGCGCGCTCCCGAGGGGGCCCGCTGCCCGGAGGCTACTCCTCGTGTGGGGTACGTCACCAGGCCTCGGTCGGACGGGCGACCGGCGGAACGGCAGCTCCCCTCGCGCGACACGTACCGTGGAGCCCATGAGAGGCGAGTACAAGGTTCCCGGTGGCAAGCTCGTGGCGGTCGACGTCGAGACGGACGACGGGAGGCTGTCCCGCGTCGCGCTGAGCGGAGACTTCTTCCTCGAGCCCGACGACGCGCTCGACGACATCAACGCGGCGCTGACCGGCCTGCCCGAGACGTCGACCGTGGCCGACCTGACCCGCGCGGTCGAGGCGGTCCTCACGGACGACATCACCATGGTCGGATTCTCGCCCGAGGCCGTCGCGATCGCCGTGCGCCGGGCGCTCGGGCACGCGACCGGCTGGGACGACCACGTGTTCGAGATCATCCACGAGGGCCCCGAGCAGCCCGCGATGCACCTCGCGCTCGACCAGGTCCTCACCGAGGAGCTCGACGCGGGTCGACGCGGTCCGACCCTGCGCATCTGGGAGTGGGGGGCGCCCGCCGTCATCATCGGGTCGTTCCAGTCCCTCAGGAACGAGGTGGACCCCGAGGGGGCCGCGAAGCACGGCATCACCGTGGTGCGCCGGATCTCGGGCGGCGGCGCCATGTTCGTCGAGCCGGGCAACACCATCACCTACTCCTTGACGGTCCCCGCCTCGCTCGTCGAGGGCCTGAGCTTCGAGCGCTCGTACGCGTTCCTCGACGACTGGGTGCTGGGCGCGCTCGCCGACGTCGGCGTGAACGCCACGTACAAGCCGCTCAACGACATCGCGTCCCCGGCCGGGAAGATCGCGGGCGCCGCGCAGAAGCGCCTGCGCGGGGGAGCGGTGCTGCACCACGTGACCATGGCGTACGACATCGACGCCGACAAGATGCTCGAGGTCCTGCGCATCGGCCGCGAGAAGATGAGCGACAAGGGCACCAAGAGCGCGAACAAGCGCGTCGACCCGGTGCGCTCGCAGACCGGCATGGCGCGCGAGGAGGTCATCGAGGCCTTCAAGGCGCACTTCCGCTCGCGGTACCGCACGGTCGACGGTGCGGTGACGCCCGAGGAGCGGGCACAGGCCGAGGAGCTCGTCCGGACGAAGTTCGGCACCGAGGAGTGGACCGCGCGCGTGCCGTGACGCGCTGAGGGCGCGCCCCGGCCCGCGCGGACGCGGGCCGGGGCGCGCTCCGGCGTGCGGCCGCACCGCGGTCCCTGGCGCGCCGAGGTCACCAACAGGTCACAACTTCTCGCCGGGCTTCCTTCTGCCCGGCCGTGGCGGTAATCTTCACGACAACCCAGCCTGATGTAAGTTTGTTTCAGAGTCGAAGGGTGCCGACTGTCCGGCGCCCGTGCGAACGATCAGGTCCGCAGGGACGAACGGCTGGCCGCGACGCGGCCGCCGACCAGAAAGGAAGTCACGGCATGCAGCGACGCAGCACGGTGGCCGTCACGGGCACACTCCTCCTGGCGCTCGGCCTCACCGCGTGTGGCGGCGGGGACAACGGCGGCGGCGAGGCCGCGGGGGACGCAGCCTCCGCCGACCACTCCGGCGAGACCCTCACGGTCTGGATCATGGAGGGCACCAACCCCGACAGGGACGCGTTCTTCGACGAGGTCACCACCGCTTTCAAGGAAGAGACCGGTGCAGACCTCCAGATCGAGTTCCAGCCGTGGGCCAGCGCCCACGACAAGTTCACGACCTCCATCGCGGGCAACACCACCCCGGACGTCGCGGAGCTCGGCACCACGTGGACCGGAGAGTTCGCCGACGTCGGCGCACTGACCGACCTGTCCGACAAGATCAAGGAAGCGGGCCTCGAGGAGGACCTCGTCCCCGGTCTGGTCGAGTCCGCGACGCTCGACGGAGCCCAGTACGGCATGCCCTGGTACGCCGGGGTGCGCTCGGTGGTCTACCGCAAGGACCTCTTCGAGGCGGCGGGCATCGAGGTCCCGACCACCTGGGCCGAGCTCCAGGCCGCGGGCGAGGCCCTCAAGGCCGCGAACCCCGGCCTGATCCCCTTCCCCGTCGCGGGCGACAGCCAGTACGGCGCCATGCCCTTCGTCTGGGGCGCCGGCGGCGACCTGGCCGCCAAGGACGGCGACACCTGGACGTCCGAGATCGCCTCTGCCGACTCCGTCAAGGGGCTCGAGTTCTACACGGGCCTCGCGACCAGCGCGGGACTGTCGACCGCGGCTGCCACGACGTGGAAGGAGACGGATCTCCTGTCCAACTTCGAGCAGGGCAACGTCGGCATGATGATCTCCGGCAGCTGGACCCCCGGCAAGATCGTCGCGGACGTCCCGGACATGGCCGACAAGATCGGCGCGTTCCCCATCCCGGGCGAGACCGAGGGCCTCTCGGACTCCTTCCTGGGAGGGTCGCACCTGGGTGTCTTCGCGGCCAGCGAGAAGCAGGACCTCGCGTGGGAGTTCGTCGAGATGATGACGACGGGCGAGTTCGCCGAGGCGTGGGGTGAGCAGTCGGGCTACTTCCCGGGGCAGACCTCGCTCCTGGAGAAGGTCATCGAGGCGAACGACCCGCTCGTCGCACCGTTCGCCCAGCAGATGGTCGAGGCCGGCGCCTCCGTCCCCGTGACGCCGCTCTACGGTCAGATCCAGGGCAAGAAGACGGTCGAGACCATGCTGCAGTCGATCCTCTCGGGCAGCGCCACGGTGCAGGAGGCCGCCGACACCGCGGCCGCCGACATGAACGAGACCTTCGGGTCCTGACGAGCCCATGGCAGATCTGCACCCGGTTCCCGGTGCGTCGGCCGACCAGCTGACGCGCCGGGACCCGGCCCCGCCCCCCTCGTCCACCGCCGGCCCCACCGCCGGCGGCCCGCGCCGCGGCGCAGGCCTGCACGGCATGCACGGCGTGCTCGGCCACAGGTCGCCGATCCGACCGTGGCTGCTCCTCGCTCCCGCGCTCGCCGTCCTCGGCGTCCTGCTCCTGTGGCCGCTCGCCCGCGTCGTGATGATCTCGCTGCAGGACTACGGCCTGCGCCAGATCGCCTCGGGAGAGTCGAACTACATCGGGTTCGACAACTACGCCGCGATCTTCGGCGACTCGTTCCTGTGGACCGTCGTCCTGCCCAACACGATCGGCTTCGCGGTCGCGTGCGTGGTGCTGACCGTCGTCCTGGGGACGGCCGTCGCACTGTTCCTCAACAACCTGGGGACGTTCTGGCGCACGATCTGCTCGACCGCGATCATGGTCGCCTGGGCCGTGCCCGCCATCACGGGCACCTACGTGTGGATCTGGATCTTCGACCCGCTCAACGGCCTGGTCTCCTCGGTGCTCGACTCGGTCGGGCTGATCGACCCGGCGACCACGAACTGGTTCACCGAGCGCCTGAGCTTCTACGCGATCGCGACCCTCAACGTCGTGCACCACGGGTTCCCGTTCGTCGCCATCACGGTCCTCGCGGGCCTGCTGACGATCCCCAAGGAGCTGCACGAGGCCGCGATGATGGACGGTGCCACGCCCTGGCGCCGGTTCTGGACCATCACCGCGCCGATCCTGCGCCCCGTCTTCGCGGTCGTCACGATCCTGTCGACCATCTGGGACTTCAAGGTCTTCACGCAGATCTACCTCATGCCGGGGGGCAACGGCGGCAACAAGGACGTCTTCAACCTCGGCGTGTGGTCGTACATCCAGTCCTTCGCGCAGGGCAAGTACGGGATGGGCTCGGCGATCGCCGTGCTGCTCACCCTGATCCTGCTCGGGATCACCGTCGTGTACATGCGCACCCTGTTCAAGGAGGAGGAGCTGTGAGCGCCCTGACCGGCACCCCGTCCAGCACCCCGCGGTCGGCCGCCCGCACGCCCGGGTCCGGGGCGCCCGGCGACCGCGTACCCCAGGTCCTGCGCGTCAAGGCGCGCAAGCGCCCCCTGCCCACCGCGGGCAAGGTCGTCGGCATCGTCGCGCTGCTCGTCTTCGCGCTGTTCCCGGCCTACTGGATGTTCTCCTCGGCGATCGACCCGGAGGCCCCGACGCGCGGCGCCCGGCTCCTGCCCGCGGGTGTCACGTGGGACAACTTCGTGACCGTGATCGACGACGGCGGGTTCGGCGCCTACCTGCGCAACTCGATCGTCGTCGCGGTCGGCGCGGTCGTGTTCTCGTCGGTGCTCGCGCTGCTCGCGGCCGTCGCGGTGAGCCGCTTCAGGTTCCGGTTCCGCAAGGCGATCCTCGTGCTCGTCCTCATGGTGCAGATGGTGCCGCTCGAGGCGCTCGTCATCCCGCTGTTCCTGCAGATGCGCACCCTCGGCATGCTCAACTCGCTCCTGGGCCTGACGATCGTGTACATCGCCTTCTCGCTGTCGTTCGCGATCTGGATGCTGCGCGGCTTCGTCGCGGCCGTCCCGGTCGAGCTCGAGGAGGCCGCGTACCTCGACGGCGCGTCGTGGGGTCGCATGTTCTGGAAGATCTTGCTTCCCCTGGTCGCTCCCGGCGTCGTCGCCACGAGCGTCTTCTCGTTCATCACGGCGTGGAACGAGTTCATCTTCGCCCTGACGTTCCTCCAGCAGTCGGCCAAGTACACCGTGCCGATCGGACTGCAGAAGTTCTTCGGCGAGAACACGACCGACTGGGGCGCCGTCATGGCCGCCTCGACCCTCATCACGCTGCCCGTGATCGTCTTCTTCGTCCTCGTGCAGCGCAACCTGTCCTCCGGCCTGACCGCCGGGTCGGTGAAGGGATGACCACCGTGCACCACGACGCGCTGCGCGCCGTCAACGGCGTCCTGCTCCCCGGTTTCACGGGGACGGACGCCCCCGCCTGGCTGCTCTCGGCCTGCGAGCAGGGGCTCGCCGGCGTCATCTACTTCGCGCAGAACACGCCCGACGTCGCCACGACCGCCCGGCTCTCGGCGCACCTCCACGAGGTCTCGCCCGACCTCCTGGTCGCGGTCGACGAGGAGGGCGGGGACGTGAGCCGGCTCGAGGCCGGCACGGGCTCGAGCATCCCGGGGGCTGCGGCCCTGGGGGTCGTCGACGACGAGGACCTGACCGAGCGCGTCGCGCTCGCCCTCGGGCGCCTGCTCGCCGCGACCGGCGTGGACCTCGACCTCGCGCCCGTGCTCGACGTCAACTCCCGCACCGAGAACCCCGTCGTGGGCGTCCGTGCGTTCGGCGCGACTCCCGAGCGCGTGGCGCGGCACGGGGCCGCGTTCACGCGCGGCCTCCACCGGGCCGGCGTCGGGGCCTGCGGCAAGCACTTCCCGGGCCACGGGGCGACCGACGTCGACTCCCACCTGTCGCTGCCCGTGGTCGACGACCCGCTCGCCACGATCCGCGAGCGCGACCTGCCGCCGTTCGTGCGGGCCTTCGAGCCCGACGTCGACCTCGACTCGATCATGACCGCGCACCTGCTGGTCCCCGCGATCGGTCCGCGCCCGGTGTCGCTCGAGCCGGCCGCGGCGGCCCTCGCCCGCGAGCTGGGCTTCGACGGCCCGATCATCACGGACGCGCTCGACATGGGTGCGGTCACGGGCGACGACGGGATCGGGGAGGTCGCGGTCCAGGCCGTCGAGGCCGGGGCCGACCTGCTGTGCCTCGGCACCACGGTCGGCCGCGACGACGAGGCCCTGTTCCGCCAGGCGCAGGCCGCGCTCCTCGCGGCCGTCGAGCAGGGCCGGGTCACGATCGAGCGCCTGCGCGAGTCCGGCGCCCGCACCGCCCGCATGCTGCGCCGGGTGCGCGACCGCCAGGTCGCCGCGGGCTTGACCTGCGGTCCCGCCGAGGCGACGGCCGCGCTCGAGGCGCTCGCCGCCGTCGGGCAGGAGGCGGCCGAGCGGGCCGTGCGCACCCACGGGCCGGCCGCGCACCTCGACCCGTCGGGCCCCGCGCCCGACGTCGTCGACCTGCGCCAGCGGTTCGACCACGCTGCCGGGCGCACCGCGCAGCACGTCCAGACCGCGCTCCTCGCAGCCTTCCCCGACGCGAGGGTCCACGCGCTCAGCGACCCGGCGGGGTGGGAGACCGTGCTCGTCGAGGTCGCGACGAGCGTGGGCCGCCCTCTGGTCGCCATCACGCGCGAACCCGTCCCCGGCAGCGGGGAGGCGGCGACGCTCGACGTCCTGCGCGCCGCGCGCCCCGACCTCGTCGTGGTGCACACCGGCTTCCCCGACGCGGTCCCCGCCTGGTTCGACGACCGGACCACCGTGGTCGTGGCGTGCGGCACGGGGCGCGCCAACGCACGCGCCGCCGTCGGGCAGCTGACCGCGCTCACCTCGGAGGTGTCCCGATGATCGTCCTCGGCCTGTCCTCCGGCACCTCCGTCGACGCGATCGACGCCGCCGCCGCGGACTTCCACCTCGGCCCCGACGGGGTGCTGCGCATGCGGCCCCTCGGGCACACCGAGTACGAGTGGCCCGCCGCGCTGCGCGAACGCATCCTCAAGGCCTTGCCACCCGCCGCGGTCGACATGGGCGAGGTCACGCAGCTCGACACGCTCATCGGGCAGGAGTTCGGCAAGGCCGGACGCCAGGCCGTCGACGACGTCGCGGGCGGTGACGTCGACCTCGTCGCGTCGCACGGGCAGACGCTCTACCACTGGGTCGTCGGAGCCCGCGCGCACGGCAGCCTCCAGCTCGGCAACGCCGCCTGGATCGCCGAGCGCACCCGGCGCCCCGTCATCAGCGACTTCCGCGTCGCCGACATCGCCGCGGGCGGCCAGGGCGCGCCCCTCGTGAGCGTGCTCGACGCGCTGTGGCTCGGCCGCGACCCGCAGTCGCCCGACGGCGCGCCCGCCGGGCTCAGCGCCGCGCTCAACATCGGCGGGATCGCGAACGTCACGCTCGTCGGCGAGGTCGAGGCGCCCGTGACCGGGTGGGACACCGGCCCCGGCAACTGCCTCGTCGACCTCGCCGCGCACGCCCTCACCGGCGAGCCCTTCGACCGCGACGGCGTCCTGGGCGCCGCCGGGACCGTGGACCAGGTCGCGCTGCGCGCCCTGCTCGACGACCCCTACTTCGCGGCCAGGGCCCCCAAGTCGACCGGTCGCGAGCTGTTCGACGCGACCTACGTGCCGCGCAAGCTCGCGTCGGTGCGTCCCGACCTCACGGGGCCCGACCTCGTCGCGACCCTCACCGAGCTGACCGCCGTCACCGTCGTGGAGGGGCTGCTCGCCGTCGCCGGTGCACAGCAGGGTGCCGCCGACCAGCGCGTGCGCCGCGTCGTCGTCTCCGGAGGTGGCGCCCACAACCCGACGCTGATCGCCCGGCTGCGCACCCACCTGCCCGACGGCTGCGAGCTCCTCACGGCCGACCAGCTCGGCATGCCGATCGACGCCAAGGAGGCGTACCTGTTCGCGCTCCTGGGCTTCCTCTCGGCCCACGGCGTCGCCGGGACCGCCCAGGGCGCGCAGCGTCGTCGCTCGACCGGGGCCCGCCGCGCCGCGGTCCTCGGATCGCTCACCCCGCCCACCCCGCTCGTCTGGCCCGCGTCCTCCGGACCCATCCGCCGGCTCGTGCTGGCCAACACCCCGTTCGGGCTCGCCCCGATGCCGAAGGGAACGCACCGATGACCGACACCCGCCCCGCCACCCAGGCAGGACGACCGGCCGGACTCGCCTCCGCCGACGACGAGTGGCAGGAGGTGCTCCGGCTCGCGTCACCCACCGAGGAGCGCAACCCGCGCACGACCGACATCGACCTGCTGCCCACGGCCGAGGTCGTGCGCCGCATCACCGACGAGGACGCGGGCGTCGCCGACGCCGTGCGCGCCCAGGCCGACCGCATCACCGCGGCCGTCGACCTCGCCGTGGCCGCCCTGCGCGGCGGAGGCAAGGTCCACTACTTCGGGTCCGGCACGTCCGGCCGGCTGGGAGTCCTCGACGCGGTCGAGCTCCTGCCCACGTACGGGGTCGGGGCCGAGTGGTTCGAGGCGCACCTCGCGGGCGGCGCGGGCGCCATGATGCTCGCGGTCGAAGGGGCCGAGGACGACGTCGAGCGCGGCCGGCGCGACGCCGACCAGGTGCGTGCGGGCGACCTGGTCGTCGGTCTCGCCGCCAGCGGCCGCACGCCCTACGTGGGCGGAGCGCTCGACGTCGCCCGCGAGCGGGGCGCCGCGACCGTGCTCGTGAGCGCCAACCCGCAGGCGCGCCTCGCCGCACGCGTCGACGTCGCGATCCTGCTCGACACGGGCCCCGAGGTCGTCACGGGCTCGACCCGCATGAAGGCCGCCACGGCGCAGAAGCTCGTGCTCAACACCTTCTCCACCGCGACCATGATCCGGCTCGGCAAGACGTACTCGAACCTCATGATCGACGTGCGCCCCACCAACCAGAAGCTCCGGGCGCGCATCGTGCGCATGCTCGTCCAGGCCACGGGTCTCGGCACGGACGAGTGCGAGCAGGTCCTGCACCGCGCGGACGGCGAGATCCAGGTCGCGCTCGTCATGCTGCTCGCGGGGGTCGGGGTCGAGCGGGCGCGCGAGGCCCTGCGCGGGGCCGGAGCGCCCGGCGTGCGCCGCGCGCTCGAGGCGCTCGGGGCCTGAACGGCGCCGGTCAGCCGACGGGAGGGCGGGCCCCGAACACCGCGGTCCCCACGCGCACGACCGTCGCGCCCTCGGCGATCGCCGCCTCGAGGTCCCCGCTCATGCCCATCGACAGCTCGCGCGCCTCTCCCGTCCCCGGGGCGCCGCTCGCGAGCACCTCGTCACGGATCCGGCGCAGCCGCTCGAACCCTGCGCGCACGAGCGCCGTGTCGGGGGAGTTCGCGCCGATCGTCATGAAGCCCGTGAGGCGAAGACCCTCCAGGGCCGCGACCTGACGGGAGAGGTGCGCGGCGCCGTCGGGCCCGACGCCCGCCTTGGACTCCTCGCCCGACACGTTGACCTGGACCATGACGTCGAGCGTGCGGCCCTCGCGTGCGCAACGGCTCGCGAGCGCCTCGGCCAGCGCGAGCGAGTCGACCGACTCGACGCCCGAGGCCGTGGCCAGGACCTGGTTGACCTTGTTGCGCTGCAGGTGCCCGATCATGTGGACCCGGACGCTGCCGTCGGCGACCAGGTCGGCGAGGTCGGGGGCCTTGGCGACGAGCTCCTGGACGCGGTTCTCGCCGATCAGGGTCGCACCCGCGGCGACGACCTCACGGACCGCCGCGGCGTCCTGAGTCTTGGTCGCGACGAGCAGCTGCACGTCCGTCGGCGCGCGCCCCGCGGCGAGGGCTGCGGCGTCGATCCGGGCACGGACCGCGGCGTACCGGTCGGCGATGGTGCGGGGCGGGTCGAGGGGGGTGTCGTGGGGGGAGGGCACAGCAGCAGTCTAGTTTCGGGGCCCGTCGCCCGGGTGGGGGCGTCCGCTGCCCGACGTCGCAGCGCACCACGGGTGGGCGCCGCGCCTGCGGGGCTGGGCCGCGAGGTCGGCCGTGGGGGAGAATCAGGGCATGAACGCGATCCTGAACGTCATCTGGCTGATCTTCGCGGGCCTGTGGCTCGCGCTCGGGTACGTCGCCGCAGGGATCGTCTGCTGCGTCCTCATCGTGACCATCCCGTTCGGGATCGCGAGCTTCCGCATCGCGGGCTACGCGCTGTGGCCGTTCGGGCGCACGGTCGTCGACAAGCCCACGGCCGGGGCGTTCTCCACGATCGGCAACGTGATCTGGGTGATCGTCGCGGGGATCTGGCTCGCGATCGGGCACGTCGTGACCTCGATCCCGCTGTTCGTCTCGATCATCGGCATCCCGCTGGGCATCGCCAACCTCAAGATGGTCCCCGTCTCGCTGCTGCCCCTCGGCAAGCAGATCGTGCCGACGAACGCGCGCCTCGGCGCCTGACGCGCCAGGATCGGGTGGGGCCCGGGGAGTCCGGGCGGCCGCGGAGCACGGAGCAGCCGTGGGTGGCCGACGGTGACCACGGGCCGCCGAGCCCCGGTCCGGCGACGACGGGAGCGAGACATGGGCGACGATCGACAGGGCCAGGTGCCGTACCTGGGACGAGCCCTGCGACGCACGTGGTGGCGCGCGCTCGACTACGCGTGCGTGCTCCGCTGGCAGGTGGCCGGTCTGCTGTCCCGCACGGGACCCGACGAGCTGCGCCGACCGGACCACCCGGTCGGCCCGCCCGTGGTGCTCGTCCCCGGGGTCTACGAGTCCTGGCGGTTCCTCCTGCCGCTCGCCACGCTGCTCCACGACCACGGGGTCGCGGTCCACGTGCTCCCGGACCTGCGCGACAACCGTCGACCGGTCGCCGACGGAGCAGCGCTCCTGGGCCGCTACCTCCGGGAACAGGACCTGCACGACGTGGTCGTCGTCGCGCACAGCAAGGGCGGGCTCATCGGCAAGCTCGCCATGGTGCGCGAGGACCCCGGCGCCCGCATCGACGCGATGATCGCGATCAACACGCCGTTCGCCGGCTCCGCCTACGCGCGCTGGTTCCTCGCCCCCGCGGTCCGCGCGTTCGTCCCGAACGACGCCACGATCGTCGCGCTGTCCGCCGAGCGGGCCGTCAACGAACGCATCACGTCGGTGCACAGCCGGTGGGACCCGCACATCCCCGGCGGCAGCGCCCTCGACGGTGCGCAGGACGTCGTGCTCGACACCCCGGGGCACTTCCGGCCCCTCGCCGACCCGAGGCTGCACGCGCTCCTGGTCGAACGCCTCGTCGGCACGCCCCCGCAGCGGACGCCGCCGACGGGGTGACCGGTCACCCCCGAGGAAGCTGCAGCACGCGCGTCAGACCGGGGGAGCCGGGGTCGTCGACGATCTCGATCCCGTCGAGCCAGGAGCCGATCACGTGCGCGAGCTCGCCCGGGTGGCTGAAGTTGATCGCGTGCGCCGCGCCCTCGATGAGGGCGACCGTGGTCAGGTCCCCCGCGAGACGGCCCACCTCCCGGACCCGTGCGGGCGGCGGCATGAGCGGGTCCCTGCTCCCGACGACGGCGAGCGTCGGCACCGTCGAGGTGATGATGCGCTCCAAGGACGGGAAGCGGGTCAGCTCGCTGAACAGGTTGAACGTGTTGACGGGCCCGAACCGCAGGTAGTCCGGGACCGCGAGCCGTGCCATCCGGGGGCTCTCGCGCGGACCGTCGAGCGCGAGCTGGCCGATGGCGCGCGCGAGCCCCTGGTTGTGACGGCCCCCGGCAGGGGACACGAGCACCATGCGGTCCACCCGGTCCGGCGCGCTGTGCGCCACCTCGAGGCTGACCGGGCAGCCCATCGAGTTGCCGACCAGCACGACCCTCTCGAGCCCCAGGGCGTCGAGGATGCGGATCAGGGCGTGCGCGAGCCCAGGGATGGCGAGGGTGCGGTCCCACCGTTCGCTCCGGCCGTGCCCCGGCAGGTCGGGGACGAGGTTCGTGGCCCGTGCTGCCAGGACCTCGGCCGTCGGCAGGAGGGACGAGCCGGAGATCCCGAAGCCGTGCACGTGGACGATCGGCAGGGCGTCGGGGACCTCGGGACTGCGCCGGTAGAACACGCGGTGCCCGTCGATCTCCGCCGTGTCCTCGGTCCATCCGGCGGTGTTCGCGGCCATGAGCCGATCGTGGCAGAGCGGGTCGGCGAGGGCCAGCGGTGCGGTTCGGTTCCTGGGCGCGGCCGGGCGTGTTGCCGAGCACGGCCTCGTGGGTTGCCGAGCATGAGGTTGCGGTCGTCCTGGCGCCCAGAACGACCGTAACCTCGTGCTCGGCGAGACAGTGCCCCCTCCCGACCCGTCGAGCCGCGCGGTCAGCGGGCCGTGAAGAAGGTCGGGTCGCCCCACCCGGTGGTCGCGGTCCAGAGCCCCGGGGCACCGGCGGGCACCGCGACACACACGTTGCCCTCGGCGACACCACCGGCGTAGAGCTCGCCGACCTCGTCGAGGTCGCCCGGGATGACACCGCAGTAGTCCTCGTAGGTGACCGAGTCGTCGCCGACGAACTTCACCGTGATGTCGAGCCACGGAGTGCCCGAGGTCGCGCCCTGGTAGGTCGCCGTCACCGGGACGATCCAGAACTCGAACCCGGCCTCGGGCGGAGAGTTGAACTGGTTCTCGGCGCTGATCTCCCCCCAGGCCTCGCGCGGGGTGCCGAGGACGAGGGACCAGTCCTCGTTCCCGACCGTGGTCCCGACGGGGTGCGGGTTGGCGCGCGTACCTGCCTCGGCAGCGGGCGATTCCGGCGGGGTGGCGGGTTCGACGGGAGCGGCACCGGTGTCCGGGGTGGTCGTCGAGGGTGGCTGGATGGCGGTCTCGCTGGACGCGGTCAGGTCGTCTGAGCTCAGACTGCAGCCGGTCAGCCCGGCGGCGAGACCGAGGGCCGCAGCGGTCAGAGCAAGGCGGCGGCATCTCGTTGTCGTGGACCTGGCCGAGGGGCGGCCCGGCAGGGGCGCGGGTGGGGTGGAGCGATCGACGGTGTTCATGGGATGTCCTTCGTGGAGGCCCGACGGCGTTCATGCCGTCGAGCGGTTCTTACCTGGCCGGGCGGCTGCCGGTCAGAAGCGCGGGAGGCGCCACAAGTGGTCGCTCGTGCGACCGTCGACAGCTGTAGAGAGCGTGCGGCGCCCGTGGTGATCGGTCCGGGCGACGACGTCGGCCTGGTGGTGGTTGCGTTCGTCGAAGGTCCGGAAGCGTTCGCCGGACCTGATACGTCGGTGGACTGCGACGACGCTCGTGGCTGTCGTCGGACCCGTGGTCGTCACCGAGTGGAGGACGGCGACGAGGTGCTCGACCTGCGGTCCCACGGCGCACACGCCGTCGCCGTCGGGGTCGAGCGGCATGGTGCGGATCGCACGAATGAACGGCATGCGCGGTCAGGAGCGAGGGAGGTTCAGGAGATTGTTGGTCTCCCGGCCGTCGGCGACGGTGGCGATGTAGCGGGTCCCCGCCGTCGAGATCTTGGCGACGACGTCGGCCTGTGTCTGCTGG
Organism: Oerskovia douganii; assembly: GCF_015142735.1. Classification (GTDB taxonomy): domain Bacteria; phylum Actinomycetota; class Actinomycetes; order Actinomycetales; family Cellulomonadaceae; genus Oerskovia; species Oerskovia douganii. Next base: position 48,148 of record NZ_JACSPN010000008.1, read on the forward strand.
GGGCTGAGGGACCGGAACGTGTGTCCCTCGGTGATCCATGCGTGGACCTGTTCACGCGTGGTCGTCGTGAGGGGGCCGGCAGATGTCGTGGACCACCCGACGTGGGTGATGTGCTGGTTCGAGGTGCCAGGGTCGGCGACGTAGACGGAGCGGATGTAGTTCATGGTCGTTCCTCTCGTGGTTGGCGGTGATCGAATGAGAGGAGCGTGGCCGAGTTGAGGGCGCATCGGCCACGACCGGCGTGATAAGGCTGCTTATCAAAGGACGCCGGTCGAAAGGAGAGATCCGCGCTACTGTCTTTCCAGCGAGCTCGCCCGACGAGCTCGCTCACCTACCGGTCCTGACGAAGGGAGCTGCTGTGCCGTCGGTCCTCGACTCCCTCACGCTGTCCCTGCCGGACATCGCCGAGCTGGCGCACGTGCAGCGCCCCGTGGTCTCCATGTGGCGCCGGCGGTACGCGACGGCGGCCTCGCCGTTCCCGGAGGCGGTCGCTACCCGTCGTGACCAGCAGCGGTTCCGAGCCTCCGAGGTGACGGCGTGGATCGAGCGCAGCGGACTCGGCCGAAACCCCTCGTTCGCGGCCGACGTCGCGATGAGGGCCGCGCTGGACGAGGTCCCCGGCCTCGACGCGGACGTTGCGCTCGACGGCCTCACGTCGCTGCTCTACGTCAAGGCGCAGACGGGTGAGCTCCTCGGTGCGCTCGGTCGTGCAGAGGTGCTCGACCTCGCCGACGAGGTGGACCCCGACGACCACCTGGCCTACTCGGAGATCGAGGCGCTGGGCGACCGGCTGGGCGACCTGTGCGAGCTGGCCGACACGGCGGCCGACGCCGCCTACACACCGGCGGGCGCACTGGAGGCCGTCCTGCTCGACCGGCACCGGGCCGGACGCAGGACGCTCACCGAGTCGGCAGCATCCGAGGGAGCCCTCGACGTCGTGGGCAGGATCGTCCTGGCGCTCACGTCCGGGCGCGGGCCGCTCACGCTCGCCAACCCGCATGCCGACTGCGGCGACCTGCTGGTGGCAGCGGTCCGGGCAGGGAGCGACGCGAACGGTGACCACGACGCCCCGGCCTGCGCCGTGCCCGACGCGCGGACGGATCCCGCGACCCGGCTCGCGCGCAGGCGCCTGGGTGTCCTCGGCGTCCGTGTGCTGGACCTCGACGCCGACGACGCCGTGGGCCACGCCGTCTCGCCCGGCGCGACGATCGTGGCACAGCTCCCTCCCGTCGGCAGCCCCCCGTGGTCCGACGACGACGTCCTGCGCGCGGTCGAGACCCTCGCCGTGCAGCGCGAGCCCGGCCGGTTCGCCGTCGTGCTGGGGCCCGCGAGCGCGCTCGTGGGAGCGGTCGACGGCGAGGCGGAGAAGCTCCGGTCCAGCCTGCTGCGCAACGACCAGGTGCGGAGCGTCGTCGAGCTCCCTGCGGGGCTCCTCCCCGGGCGTTCGCGCGAGCGCCTCGCGATCTGGGTCCTGGGCGACCCGCCCGCCGACGTCGGGCTCGCCGAGCAGTGGACGACCGTCTCGGACCTCGCGGGCGAGCGCGTCACCGGGGGAGCGCTCGACGAGGGCGTGATCGACGACCTCGTGACCGACGTCGTCGCCGCTCAAGGGACTCGCAGGGACGTCCAGGGGCACGCCTTCCGCTTCACGCGTTTCGCCTACACGTCCTCGCTCGTCGCCTCACGGAGCGACCTCTCGGTGGACTTCCGTCGGCTCCGGGTGGGCCGGCGCGACGACGGCGGTCGTGCGGCCGTGCGTGCGCACGAGCTCGCCACGGGGCTCGGGCTCGCGGGGGCGGAGTCCGTCGTCCCCGGCCCGGGGCGAGACCCGCGCCGCGAGACGCTCCGGTCGGTCGAGGCTCGCGGTGGCGTGCGCAGGATCTCCGGGAACCGGCTGGACCCGCGTGCCATCGGTACGGTCGGCGAGGTGCCGGTCGTCGGCCCGGCCGAGCTGACCGGTGACGTGATCCTCGGCGAGCGGCGCATGGACCGGCTCGCATTCTCGACGCTCCCCGCCGCCCGGTACACCGAGCCTGGCGACGTGATCTTCTGCACCGCGCCCTACCCGGCCGCGGTGGTCGACCACGTCGGACTGTCCGTGGTGGAGTTCCCGGCGCAGGTGCTGCGCATCGACCGGGCGCGAGCCCCTGGCCTCGTCCCGCACGTCCTCGCCGAGGACATCTCGTCCCAGCGTGCGACCGCCAAGCGGTGGCGCACGTGGGAAGTGCGCGAGGTCCCCGAGGACCAGGTGAGCGCTCTCGAAGAGCTGCTCGCCGCCGTCGGGCAGCGCGAAACCCTGGTGCTCGACGAGGCCCGACGCCTCGCCGAGCTCCGCACGACCCTGACCCGGGGCGTCGCCGACGCCCTCATCCAGCTCCGAACGGTGGACAATGCCTGACGACGCCCCGACCCTGTTCGACGTCCCCACGACCCCGAAGAAAGCAGGACCAGTGCCTCCCCGCACCAAGGCAGCAGCCACGAGCAAGGCGGCTCCCTCAGCTCCTTCGTCAATGAAGGAGCTCAAGGACACGCTGTGGAAGGCCGCGGACAAGCTCCGCGGCTCCATGGACGCCTCGCAGTACAAGGACGTGATCCTGGGGCTCGTGTTCCTCAAGTACGTCTCGGACGCGTTCGAGGAGCGTCGCGGCGAGATCCTCGCGGAGCTCGCCGCCGACGGCCTGAGCGAGGAGCAGAGCCAGCAGTTCCTCGAGGACATCGACGAGTACACGAGCCGCGGGGTCTTCTGGATCCCCCTCCAGGCGCGCTGGGGCTACCTCGCGGAGAACGCGAAGGGCCGGCCGGCGGCCATAGGCGAGCCGTTCGCACCGATCGGGCAGCTGATCGACGATGCCATGGTCCACATCATGGAGTCCAACCCGTCGCTCGCGGCCACGCTGCCGCGCATCTTCAACCGTGACAACGTGGACCAGCGACGCCTGGGCGAGCTGCTCGACCTGTTCAACTCGACGCGCTTCACGGGCGAGGGCGCGTCCAAGGCGCGCGACCTGCTGGGCGAGGTGTACGAGTACTTCCTGGAGAAGTTCGCGCGTGCCGAGGGCAAGCGCGGCGGCGAGTTCTACACGCCCGCCGGCGTGGTGCAGGTCCTCGTGGAGGTCCTCGAGCCGTACAGCGGGCGCGTGTACGACCCGGCGTGCGGGTCGGGCGGCATGTTCGTGCAGGCCGAGAAGTTCATCGAGAAGCACGGCGGCAGCCCGCAGGAGATCTCGGTCTACGGCCAGGAGCTCAACGAGCGCACGTGGCGCCTCGCGAAGATGAACCTCGCGATCCACGGTCTCACGGGTAACCTGGGGCCCCGCTGGGGTGACACGTTCGCGCGCGACCAGCACGCGGACACCCAGATGGACTACGTCATGTCCAACCCGCCGTTCAACATCAAGGACTGGTCGCGCTCGAAGTCGGACCCGCGCTGGCGCTTCGGTGTTCCGCCCGTGGGCAATGCGAACTACGCGTGGATCCAGCACATCCTCTCCAAGCTGACGCCTACCGGGTCTGCGGCCGTGGTCATGGCCAACGGGTCCATGTCGTCCAACTCGGGCGGCGAGGGCGAGATCCGCGCGCAGATCGTCGAGGCCGACCTCGTGAGCTGTATGGTCGCGCTGCCGACCCAGCTCTTCCGCTCCACGGGCATCCCCGTGTGCGTCTGGTTCTTCGCCAAGGACAAGACGGCAGGCGCTCGCGGATCGGTCGACCGCACCGGGCAGGTGCTGTTCATCGACGCACGCAACCTCGGCTACATGGTCGACCGCGCCGAGCGTGCGCTGTCCGACGAGGACATCGCGAAGATCGCGGGGACCTACCACGCGTGGCGCGGCACGCCCTCGGCGGTTGCCGCGGGCCTGGAGTACGACGACGAGCTGGGCTTCGCCCGCTCCGTGAGCCTGGCCGAGATCAAGGACGCGGGATACGCGCTCACGCCCGGACGCTACGTCGGGGCCGCCGAGGTCGAGGACGACGGCGAGCCCATCGAGGACAAGATCGCGCGGCTGACGGGCGAGCTCTTCGAGCAGTTCGAGGAGTCGGCACGGCTCGAGGCCGTGGTGCGGGAGCAGCTGGGGAGGGTTCAGTGATCGTCGAGTTGCAATCGGTCAGCCTGGGCGAGTTGGTCGACAACTTCGATTCACGTAGACGCCCGGTCAAGTCCTCCGAGCGTACGGCAGGGCCATATCCATACTATGGTGCTTCTGGGGTGGTCGACCACGTAGCGGATTTCATTTTCGATGGCGAGTACTTGCTGGTCTCGGAGGATGGCGAGAACCTTCGCTCGCGCGCCCAGCCAATTGCTTTTGTTGTTGATGGCAAGTTCTGGCCCAACAACCATGCGCACGTACTTCGGGGGCGCGAGAGGTTCGACACTCGCTTTCTTTCATACCTGCTCGCGACAACTGATATAACTGGCTACCTCACTGGCTCGGCGCAGCCAAAGCTCACGCGAGGCTCAATGGACTCGATTATGTTGTCGGTTCCGCCTCCCAGGGATCGCCAAGCGATCGCCGAGGTGCTGGGAGCGCTCGACGACAAGATCGCGGCCAACACCAAGCTTGCTTCGAAGGTTGATTCACTGTCGACGCTTATATTCGAGGCGAAAAGTGCGGAAACTGAGGGCGATGCTTCCTTGGGTGACGTGGCAACGCTTGTCCTGGGGGGCACCCCAAGCCGTTCACGTGGTGACTACTGGGCCGAGGGGACGATCGCATGGCTTGCATCTGGCAAGGCCAATGAGTCGCGCGTGTTTGCACCAACGGCATTCATTACGGAAGAGGCATACCGCGCAAGCGCGACGAAGATGATGCCGCGCGGCGCTACGGTGCTTGCGATCACCGGGGCAACGCTTGGTCAGATTGCGCGACTCGAGATTGAGGCGTGTGGCAATCAGTCGCTGGTTGGAATTTGGGGGGATGGGCCGGAGCTCACTGATTGGCTCCATTTTGCTGTTCGGTCGCGAGTTGGCGTCTTGCTTCAAGGGGCGACGGGAGCGGCGCAGCAGCACGTAAACAAGAATGACGTGGCGGCGCTTCGAGTGCCGCTTATCCCTCGACGTGAACTCCTGGCATGGGCTGCCCAAGTCTCGCCACTGCTGGCGGTCGCGAGTATGGCTGGTGAGGAGAATCGCTCCCTCGCCGCCACCCGCGACACCCTGCTCCCGCAGCTCATGTCCGGCAAGCTCCGCGTCAAGGAGGCCGAGCGCATCGTCTCCGAGGTCGCCTGACCGCGATCCGCGACGCCGCCGCGATCCTGTGTGATCGAGATACGGCCAACGGGGGTCGTAGCGCCTGATCAGCCCCCGTTGGCCGCATCTCGATCACCGCTCATCTCGACCGACCCTCCCGGAGGCGGCGATGTCGTCGTCGCCCGATCTCCCCTGCCCGCCGCACCCTTCACCCGACAGCAGGAAGTCATGAACCATCACGCCGGCGTCACTGACGTGGCGCCCGAGGCGGGTGCCGCCCCCGCCGGACCCGATCCACGAACGTGCCCGGCGCCGTCGGGCCGGAAGCGGTGGCTGCTGCTGGTCGTCGTCCTCCCGATTGGCGCCCTCGGACTCCTCGGAGGACCCGCCGTGGCGGTCGCCCTGCTCTCGAGCCTCGTCTGGTTCGTGGTGAGCGCTGTCCTCTTCGGCCGACACCTGGACTACCGTCGCCCACGCCGGCCGCATCGCACGGTCGCGAAGCTGGGACACGTCCGGCGCGAGCCTCCGCGGCAGATCCCGCTGCTCTCGCGGGTGTGCGTGATCTGTGGCCGGCAGCTTACCAACGGCGAGAGCATGCGAGCCCGGGTCGGCTCGACGTGCATCAAGCGCTACGGCCCGCGCTACGCCCACCAGGTGAACCCGGACCACGGCGTCTGGGTCGCCGAGATGGTTCGCGCGCGGGCCGATCAGGCGGAACGCCAGGCTCGTCTCAACGTCGAGTTCGACCGCGCGACCGCCGCGTACCCGGGGCTCGTCGCGGCCTGGGAGGCCGAGAGAGCATCGGAGACCGGGCGCCTCCGACGGGATGCCCGTCGGCGAGCCGCCCCGATGCTCGTCTCGTCGATCGCGGCGTGTCTCGCCTCTGTCGTGGTCGCGGAATTCTTCGGATAGTTCACCCGGCCGACCCTGTCCGACGGTGACGGAGGTGACTAATATCGGGCCCGCTGAGCACAAGACGATCGAAGCGTAGAAGGAGCGGAACGCGGTGCGGAGAACAGCTGGGCTCGTCGCCTTGTCATTCCTGGGACTCCTGACGACGGGCTGCGCCGCCTACGTGCCGGGCGGAAGCGGGTCCCATGGAATCTGGGCCGACGACACTGACGACTTCGGAAACTACGAAGAGCCTGCGATCTACGTACCAGAAGAGGGTGTCCCGGACGAGTACGACCTGGAATACCAGTGGGAACAGATGGCGCCCGAACAGCCGGCAGCCTGGTCGTGCTATCTCTCGATCACCTTCAACGAGGACTGGCACGACGACGTCGAGTGCAGCAACGGAATCGACTTCGACAGGCCGTACCTGCGTGAGTGGGACGGCTTCGTGACCGAGGACGAGCTCATGCAGTCCGCCCTGGAGTACGAGAACGCGCTCAACGGGGGCTGAACATGTCTTCGGTGAGCGCCTCCGACCGGAACCTGCTACGTGCAGTAGTGCGGGCTCTCTCCGCAGACGACTCCCTGAGCGATATTCGCGAAGAACGCAACGAGGGCGACGACGCCGAGGATCATCGCGACGATCACGCACAGGAGGAGGATCGCGCCCACCACGATCAGCACGATCGAAACCGTGCTCAGCTTCCGGGGGCTTGGAGACGGCACGCTGGTCTGGACGGCCCGTGAGTGCTGGGTCCACTGCTGCCCGTCGAACCAGCGCACCAGCCGCGGGTCGTACGGGTCGGGGTACCAGCCGGGCTGGTGGGTCACGGTGTTCTCCTCGGCTGTGATGGCGACTTCCGTGCTCAGGTGCTCGGCGTCGACGGCTGGGATGCGGCTCGCCGGGCACCGCCGACTGTCACCTGCAGACGCTACCGGCCATCGCGATCTATCTGATCATCCCCTTATCGCAGCACTCGTCGCGCCCCACCCCTGCGCCGCAGAGACTGAGCACGGGGGCGATCCCCTGAACCCCGTTCCACCCTGATCCCAGGAGAAGCCATGACTGACCAGCCCACCCCGCCCGTCCCGGACAGCGGCGAACCCGCTGCCGACGTTCCGCCGCCCCCGTCGCCAACCGACGCACAGGTCTGGGCGGCGTCGACGGGAGAGGGGAGCCCCGCCGTCGGGCCGGGGAAGCGACCCACATGGGTGCTGCCCGTCGTGACGGGAGTGATCGGACTCGTCGTCGGTGCCGGCGGCATGGCCGCGATCGGCGCGGGGCAGGCTGCGGCAGCGAGGACGGCTCAGAGCGCGGTGCTCACGGACGCTGTCGAGACCTGCGACCTCGCAGGCGATCCGTGGTTCGTCGTGGCCGACGAAGGATCCACCCTGACGTTCGACAACAAGGGGGAGGACCAGCTCACCGGCGGCGCGCTCGAGGATCTCGTCTGTGTGCTCGACGCGCTCGAGGCGCCGTCCAGCGTGCTCTCCCACATGGGGCAGACGACGTCCATGGACGGGCGCCAGGAGGAGAGCTGGGACGGCATCACGGTCGCCTGGTCATATCACCCGGACCGGGGGATGGACGGGGTCGTGACGGTGGAGGCGGCGTTGTGATGAGCGACCGGACGAGCAGGAGCAGGTCCACGAGCGCGACCACGAGCAAGGCCCAGCGCAAGGCGGACGCCGAGCGGGCAGAGCGCGAGGAGATGTTCTCCTTTGCCCCCGAGATCCTGGGTATGGCGGCGCCGCTGCCACGGAAGGTGGCCGGCAGTGAGCACGTCGAGCCGGCGACAGCCACTCGAAGGCCGGCCGCGCGGGGCACACGCCGATAACCCCCATATCACTTCACCCACCGCGCCCCGCCACGAGACCACCAAGAATGAGTCATGGCGCCGATAGGCTCCGGACCAGCACCGCAGCACCCCAGCACCCCAGCGCAGCAGTCGCCGCACCGACATCACGGAGGATCCATGAAGCTCACCGAGGACGCCTGGGAACACCTGGCCCTCGACGACCTGGGCGAGCTCTTCTGGACCGTGAAGCACGGCAAGGAGATCGCGCCCGGGGCGAGCGCCGCCGTCGGGCCGGACGGGCACCCCGTCCCCGAGCGCGAGTCGTGGGACGAGCTCCTCATCCCCACCCGCCTACGCACCGCGCTGCGCGCTCTCAACCCGGACGTGCCGCGCGAGTACCTCGACCAGGCGCTCGCCGCGATCGTCGCCCCGACGTCGAACGACGCGATCGCCGAGAATAAGCGCGTCCACGACTTCCTGACCGACGGGTTCCGTGGCATCAGCTACATCGACGTCGAGGGCATTGAGCAGAACCCGACCATCCGCCTCGTGAGCAGCGAACCGTCGGAGAACGACTGGCTCGCGGCGAACCAGGTCACGGTCGTGCGCGGCGACGTCGAACGGCGCTTCGACGTGGTCCTGTACCTCAACGGGATGCCCGTCAGCGTGATCGAGCTCAAGAACGCGGGCACCAGGGCAGCCGACCTCGCCGCGGCCCACGCCCAGGTCGCGACCTACGTCCGTGAGCTGCCGCTGGTCTTCCGTTTCGTCGTGCTGACCGTCCTCTCCGACGGCATCACCGCGCGCTACGGCACGCCCTTCACGCCGTTCAACCACTTCTCGCCGTGGAACGTCGACGACGACGGCCGCCCCGTCGGGCCGTCCGGCCGTCCGGAAGGCGTGCAGGGGCCCGACGGCGACACGCCCGCCGAGGACGAGCCCGTCACCGCGCTGCGGCTCGCCCTCTACGGGTTGTTCGACCAGCTCCGCTTCCTCCAGCTGCTGCACGGATACGTCGCGTTCGACGAGGGGAGCGAAGGGCTCAGCAAGCGCGTCGCCAAGCCTCACCAGTACTTCGCGGTCTCCAAGGCGATCGAGAAGACCATCACCGCGGTCGCGTCCGACGGCAAGGCGGGCGTCGTCTGGCACACCCAGGGCTCGGGCAAGTCCATGGAGATGGAGCTCTACACCAACCAGGTCATGCGGCACCCTCGGTTGCGCAACCCCACGGTCGTCGTCGTGACCGACCGCACCGAGCTCGACGGCCAGCTCTACGAGACCTTCCGGCGCAGCCAGCTGCTGCCCGAGGAACCCCGTCAGATCCGCCGTCGCGAGGAGCTGCGGACCGAGCTCGCCGGCCGGGTGACCGGCGGCATCTACTTCACGACCCTGCAGAAGTTCGGGCTCTCGCCCGCCGAGAAGCAGGCAGGCACCAAGCACCCGCTGCTGTCCGACCGGCGCAACATCGTCGTCGTCGTCGACGAGGCCCACCGCAGCCACTACGACGACCTCGACGGCTACGCCTGGCACCTCAAGAGCGCCCTCCCGCACGCCACGCTCATCGCGTTCACCGGGACACCCATCAGCACCGCCGAACGTGACACGCGCGCGGTGTTCGGCGAGGACATCGACGTCTACGACCTCTCGCGCGCAGTGCACGACGGCGCCACGGTCCCCGTGTACTTCGACTCCCGTCTCGTGAAGGTCGACTTCGTCGACGGCGCCGACGAGTCCACGATCGACGCGGCCGCCGACGAGATGACCACGGGGCTCGACGACGCCGAGCGCCGCCGCATCGAGTCGAGCGTCGCGGTCGTCAACGCGATCTACGGTGCCCCGGCCCGACTGGAGGCGCTCGCGGCCGACCTCGTCGCGCACTGGGAAGGGCGCCGGGCCGCGATGTTCGAGTCGCTTGGCCGCGCCGGTCACGAACGCACCCCGGGCAAGGCGCTGGTCGTCGGCGCGACCCGCGAGATCTGTGCACGGCTCTACAGCGAGATCGTCACCCTGCGCCCCGACTGGCACTCCGACGACCTGGCCACCGGAAAGATCAAGGTCGTCTACTCGGGGACGCCGTCGGATCCCGCGCCCATCAGCGATCACGTGCGGCGCGACAGCGAGAACGCGGCCATCAAGCAGCGGCTCAAGGACCCCGACGACGAGCTCGAGATCGTGATCGTCAAGGACATGATGCTCACGGGGTTCGACTCCCCGCCCCTGCACACCCTCTACCTCGACCGGCCCATCAAGGGCGCTCTGCTCATGCAGACGCTCGCCCGCGTCAACCGCACGTTCCGCGGCAAGACCGCAGGCCTGCTGGTCGCCTACGCCCCCGTCGCGGAGAACCTCGCCGCCGCGCTGCGCGAGTACTCGCCCCAGGACCAGAAGACCCGACCCCTCGGACGCCGGGTCGAGGAAGCCGTCGCGCTGGCCGAGCTGCTCGTGACCCAGGTGCGTGCGACGCTCTCCGGGTTCGACTGGCGCGCACGGCTCGCCGTGGACGACAAGCGCGCGTACGTCCTGGCCGTCCACGCGACCGTGAACCACCTGCGCGACCCGGGCACGGTCGGCAACCGGCCGCAGGACGTCGAGGACGGCAGCGACACGCTCGGCGCGACCTTCCGCCGTCAGGCGGGTCAGCTGCACAGGGCCTGGGCCCTCGCCGGGGGAGCGGACCACCTCACCGACATCGCCGACGACGTGCGGTTCTTCGAGGAGGTGCGCGTCTGGATGGGGAAGTTCGACGCCGAGGACCGCCAGGCGCGGGGCGAGGCGATCCCCGACGACGTCCAGCGCATGCTGAACCAGCTCGTCGCCGAGAGCGTCGACTCGGGCGAGGTGCTCGACATCTACCAGGCGGCCGGCATGGAGTCGCCGCGCATCGACGAGATCGACACGTCCTTCCTCGCGACGGCCACGCACGCCGAGAACCCGCACCTCGCGATCGAGGCGCTCCGCAAGGTGATCCAGGAGGAGTCGCGCGCCGCGACCCGTAACAACCTGGTGCGCCAGCGCGCGTTCTCCGACCGGCTCAACGAGCTCATGACGCGGTACACCAACTCCAACCTCACGTCCGCCGAGGTGATCGCAGCACTCATCGAGATGGCGCACGAGGTCTCGGCCGAAGGTGACCGCGGTGCCCGGTTCTCCCCGCCCCTCACGAGCGACGAGCTCGCGTTCTACGACGCGGTCCGGGCCAACGAGTCGGCCGTCGAGGTCCAGGGGGACGGGGTCCTCGCCGACATCGCCCGCGAGCTCCTCACAGTCCTGCGGCGCGACGTGCGCACCGACTGGACCGTGCGCGAGGACGTGCGTGCCAAGCTGCGCTCCTCGATCAAGCGGCTCCTCGTCAAGCACGGCTACCCGCCGGACAAGCAGCCCGGAGCGATCAAGCTCGTCATGGAACAGATGGAGTCGATGGCCCCGCGCTACGCGGAGCGCGAGGAGGGGGCGGCGTGATCGAGCTCGACGTCCCGCAGTTCACCTCCCAGGTGGTGGGGTGATGACCCCGTGGATTCCCTTGATGGTCGCCGGAGTCTCGCTGCTCTCGAGCGTGAACATTGTGGGCATACTCAGCTACGAAGCCCGACGGCGCCGACGGATCGCTACATATCTGGCACTAGCGCGTGAGTTTCCAGCGGAGTCCTATGAAGCGAGGGCCTTTGCTGTGGTAGCACGAGACACGGCGGCTGATCTCGCGACGTTTCGACTTGTGCGGCCCTTGTCCGGGGGCCGGCTGCTTCTGTGGATCAGCCTCTTGATACTCGTCCTCGTCGAGGCGTTCAATGTCGTCACCGACATGCGTGAGGGACGGCCAGCTCCGGCTGAAAGCCTCCTGGTGGTGGGGATGAGTGTCGTGGCGGTCTTCCTTGAGGTTCTCCTCGCGTCTGTGCATCGACGGGTGCGTGCTTCTCTCGTCGAGGACGGTTGGTATCTCGATATCGCCGACACGACCTACCTCACGACCAGCCGCACTCGCGCGTTCTTCGACGGTCCGAGGATGATCCACCTGGACGAGCGACGGAAGGAAATTGCGAGACAGCAGGCCGCGGGTGGGGTGTCGCGGACGACAGAACGCGCCGAGTCATGGCAGACGTTGTTACGCCGCATGCTCCTCGGCTGAGCTTGAGGTCGGGTTCGCGCTCCGTCGTCGGTCTGAAGGGCCCTGGAACGGGGCCCTTCAGCCCGCGAGCCCCAGCGCAACCACGACCTCTTGCTCTCCCACGGCCTCGGGCACGACGATCGCGTCCCGCAGCGTCGACTTCTGCTGCAGCAACCGGTCCAGGTTGAGGTCGAACGACGTCGTGTCCGGGTGGAGGGCCATCGGGAGGTAGACGTGCACGGGGCGCGTCTGACCGATCCGGTCGATGCGGTCCGTCGCCTGGGCCTCCTTGGCAGGGTTCCAGTGCCGCTCCAGGTGGATCGCATGGTTGGCCCCGACGATCGTCAGCCCCACCCCGACCGCGAGCGGCGACATGATGATGACGTTGAAGCCCGGCGCTCGCTCGAACTCCCCGATGATCCCCTTGCGCGTCGCGCCCGCCCCCACCGCGGCGGTGTCGCCGTTGACGACACGAACCCGCAGCCGGTAGCGCTCCTGCAACCACAGGGCCAGCCGAGCCTGGACCTTCTTGTTGATGACGAACACGATGCCTCGATCGCGACGTTGTCGGGAGGCTCGCGAAATGGTCCCATGTGAGCGCGAACCGGAGAGAATCCGTCCGGGTGAAATTGCCGGACTCCGGAACTCTGTGGGCGCCTTCCGCAGCGCTCGCTCTGGCGACGACTCATCACGGGACGTCAACGGGGTTGCTCGCACGACACTGCTGCCGAGCACGAGGTTGCGGCCGTTCTGGGCGCCCTAGCGACCGCAACCTCGTGCTCGGCTGAGCTGGTCGTCAGTTGATCGGCAGGTTGCGGAGTGGGGGTGGTGAGAGATCGCGGGAGTCGTGGCGGTCAGGTAACGCCGCCCGGAGTGCATGCCCCACACCGGCCAAGTTGTCAGAAGAGCACCGGGGCATACCCCGGTGTGCTTCTGACAACCAAGCAGAGGTCAGCGCGTGAACGCCAGCGCCCAGGTCTCGGGCCCGCGCTCGAGGTAGTCGACCGTGAACGTGCCCGGCCACCGGGCGTCGACCTGCGCCAGGAGGGGCAGCGGGTCGTGCGGGGCGAGGAGCACCATGCCCGCGCCGGGCGCGACGCCGTCGAGAGCCCCGAAGATGGTCGCGTGCCGGATCGCGTGGGGGACCGCGCGGGCGTCGAGCACCGGGAGGTTGCCGGCGTCGTCGTGCCCGCCGCAGCCGCACGAGTGGCCTGCGGCCGCGGGGGCCGCGGCCTGGGCGGGAGTGCCGGCGGCCGAGCCCCCGGCCGTCGACGCCGCGTCCCCGGTCTCCGCCGCGGCAGCCGGGCCTGCGACGGCCGTGCCCGCCGCAGGAGGCGCCCCCTCCGGGGTGCCACCACCGCAGCCGCCCCCCGCGCCGTCGCCGCAACCGCAGCCACCGGCGCCACCCGGCACGGCATCCGCGGAAGCCTCCCCGGTCACTCCGCCTTCCCCGTGCGAGTGCCCGCCGAGCAGCTCGTGCATCCCGTCGAGGACGCCGGCGAGCGAGACGTCGGAGGACAGTGCGAGCAGCGGCAGGATCTGCTCGTTCTCCTTGGTCATGTGGGTCTCGAAGAGCACCTGGAGCGCGCGGGCGTGGGCTGCTGCGCGGACGGGGGTGGCCGCCTCGTCGAGGGCGTCGACCAGCTCGCCGATCACCCCGTGCTCGGCGATCATGGCGTCGACCAGGAGCCGGGCGTGCTCGTCGCGGTGCGCGTGGGGGTACATCGCGGCTTCCTCGGCCTGCGCGTGGGGCAGGAGGTCGGAGCGGGTCCAGTCGACGAGCCGTCGGTGGGCGACGGCTGCCGGCGCACCCGACTCCACGGCCTGGACCAGAGCCTCGACCAGCAGCCCGAGGGTCCCGTTCATCTCGGTGTGGTGGGCGACGACGGCCTCGACGGCGCGTGAGTCTGCGGCCGACGCGGCCAGGACGATGCTGCTCATGACGTGAGACCTCCGAGGACGGGCGAGTGGTTCTCCAACGCGCCAAACATTAGTACACTTTATTCCGTGGAAAATACGCAGGCTGTCGGACGGGCAGAGCGCGCAGCGCCCCCGCGCCCCGGGTTCGGCCCGCCCCTCGTGCGGCGCGCGGTCCGCCCGGCCCGGCTCTCGAAGGCCCGGCTCGCCGTCCTGGACGTCCTCGCGTCCCAGCCCGAGCCCTGCTCGGTCAGCTCGGTCGCGACCGCGCTCGACCAGCACACCAACACCGTGCGCGAGCACCTCGAGGGACTGGTCGAGACCGGGCTCGCGACCAGCGAGAGCGCCCCGGCACACGGCCGGGGCCGCCCGGCCCGGCTCTACGCCGCGGTCACCGAGTCGCCGACGACCGCGGGAGCCGCCGAGTACGCGGGCCTGGCCTCGGCGCTCGCGGCCCAGATCGCCCGGTCGAGCGCCGACCCCGTGGGCGACGCGCTCGCCGCAGGTCGCGCCTGGGGCGCGGAGCTCGTCGGAGACGTCGAGATCCTCTCGGGTCCGGGCACGGTTCCCGACGGCGTCGCGCACCCGGCGAACGTCGGCGGCACCAGGAGCGACGAGGGCGCGCCGGGCGCGCGCCGTGGGCCCAGCGGGGGACCCGACGTCGTCGGGCACCCGGGCAGCGCGGGTGACGGTTCGAGGGTGCAGGAGAAGAAGACACCCGGCAGGGGCGATGACAACGTCGCGAGCGCCGCGCGCCACGAGGTCGTCGACCTGCTCGACCGCCTGGGGTTCGCACCCCAGGCCGACGACGACGCGGCCTCGGTCGCGCTGACCCGGTGCCCTCTGCTCGAGGCCGCGTACCGCAACCCCGAGGTCGTGTGCGCGGTGCACCTCGGCCTGGCCCAGGGGGCCCTCGAACGTCTCGGCGCGCCGCGAGAGGGCACGTCGCTGCTGCCCTTCGCCGAGCCGGGCGCGTGCCGCCTGCACCTGCGCCCCGCGGACGGACCCCCGGAAGGAGCCCCGGACTGGCCCACGCCGGAGGCCGAGGCCACCAGCACACCCGGCCCGTCCGACGGCCACCGCTGATGCGACGCGTCATCTTCGTGCTGCCCGCGGGCCTCGCGCTCCTCGCCGGGCTCGACGCGGCGCTCCTGCTGCTCGGCCTGCCGGCCCCGCTCACGACCGAGCGCCTGCCCCAGATCCACGGCGTGCTGCTCGTCCTGGGATTCGTCGGCACCGTGATCGCGCTTGAACGTGCCGTCGCGCTGCGCACCCGGTGGGGCTTCGCCGCCCCGGCGCTGCTGGGCGCGGGCGCGCTGGCCCTGCTCAGCCCGGCCCCGCTCGTGGTGGGCCAGGTGCTCCTCGTCGCGGGCTGCGGCGCGCTGTGCCTGGTCTACGTCCCGCTGTGGCGGCGCCAGCGCGACGACGCGGTCCTGGTCCAGCTCATCGGCGCCCTGCTCGCGACGGGCGGCGCGCTCCTGTGGCTCGGCGGCGTGGGCGTCGCCGACGTGCTGCCGTGGCTCGCGTGCTTCGTGGTGGCCACGATCGCGGGCGAGCGGCTCGAGCTGGCCCGGATCGCGTTCCTCGGTCGCGGCGCGGCGCTGATCCTCTGGGTCTGCTGGGCGCTCGCGGTCGGGTGCGTGGCCACCCTGCTGTGGCCCGCGGTCGGCTACGCCCTGCTGGGAGCGGCCGTCCTGGTGCTGTGCGGCTGGCTCGCGGTGCACGACGTCGCCCGGCGCACCATCCGGTCGACCGGCCTGGCGCGGTACATGGCGGCGTGCCTGCTCGCGGCGTACGTCTGGCTCGCGGTCGCGGGGACGATCTGGCTCCTCGCGGGTCGGCAGGTCACGGGGCCCGGGTACGACGCCGTGATCCACGCGATCTTCCTCGGTTTCACGATCTCGATGATCATGGCCCACGCGCCCGTGATCCTGCCCGCGGTGCTGCGCGTGCGGCTGCCGTACACGCCACTGATGTACGGCCCGGCGGTCCTCCTGCACCTGGGTCTGCTGGTCCGCCTGGGTCTGGGCGACGCCCGGGACCTGCCCGTGGCCCACCAGGTCGGCGGCATCCTCAACGTCGCCGCGCTGCTCGCGTTCGTGGTGCTCATGCTCGGGGTCGGGATCCGCGCGCGCCTCGCGCCGGCGCCCGGGGCGCGGCCGCGCGACGCCGTCGGGCCTTCGCCTTCCCTGCTCGAGGAGACCGCTCCGTGAAGCTCGACCTGTCCGCCCAGCCCGCTCCGCTCAAGCCCCTGACCGACCGCTCCGCCTGGCACCTGCGCGCCAACGCCCCCGTGGTCGGCTGGCTCGTGGCGACCGTGGTCGTCGCGGTCGGCCACCGGTGGATCCCCGCGTCGCCCTGGCTGCTCGTGCACCTGCTCCTGCTCGGCGCGGTGACCAACGCGATCTGCGTGTGGAGCCAGCACTTCACCGACGCGCTGCTCAGCCGACGGGTCACGCCCGCCTCGCGGCGCTGGCAGGTCGCGCGCCTGGTGCTGCTCAACGTCGCGGTCGCCGCGACGGTCGCGGGGATGGTCACCGCGACGTGGGTCGTGACGCTCGTCGGGGCCGTGGGGGTGGGCGTCGCGGTCGCGGCCCACGGCACCGCCCTGTGGCTCCAGTCGCGCCGTGCGCTCACCGCCCGCTTCGCGATCTGCGTCGGGTTCTACGTCGCGGCGGCCTGGCTCCTGCCGTTCGGTGCGGGGCTCGGTGCGACGCTCGCCCGCGGCCTCGACGAGGGGTGGCACACGCGCGTCGTGCTCGCGCACGCGGGCTTCAACCTGCTGGGCTTCGTGGGCCTCACGGTCATGGGCACGCTCGTGACGCTGTGGCCGACCATGCTGCGGACCAAGATGGCCGACGACGCGCCCCGCGCCGCGCGCACGACCCTCGTCCTCATGCTGGTCGGCCTGGCGGGCGGGGTCGCCGCGGTCCTGGCGTCCGCGCCGCCCGTCGCGGCCGTGGGCCTCGCGACGTACCTCGCGGGCGTCCTGGTCTCGGTGCGGCCGCTGGTCACCGCGGCCCGACGGCGTCCGCCCGCGACCTTCGCGACGTGGTCGGCGGCGTGCGCGCTGGTCTGGCTCGTGGGGTCGCTCGCGACGCTGGTCGGGGTCCTGGCGCTGAGCGGGACGTGGGCCGAGGCGGCTGCCCGCGTCGGGATCGTGACCGTGCCGCTCGTCGCCGGCTTCGCGGCCCAGATCCTGCTCGGCGCGCTCACCTACCTCGTGCCCGTGGTGCTGGGCGGGGGCCCCGCGGCCGTGCGCTCGACCGCGGCCGTGCTCGAGCGCGGGGCCGTGCTGCGGGTCGTGCTGTTCGACGGGGCCCTCGTGCTGTTCGTCCTGCCCGCGCCGAGCCTGGTCCACGTGCTCGCCTCGCTCGTCGCGCTGGCCGCCCTCGTCGCGTTCCTGCCCCTGCTCGTCGGGGCCCTGCGCGCCCGTCGTCGCGCGCGCCGCACGCCTTCCGTCCCGCCCGCGCCCGACGACGTCGCCGCGGCCCACGCGCTCGGCCGCGAGACGCGCGAGAGGTCCGGCGGGCGCCAGGCGCCGCCCGTCGAGGCCGTGACGGGGCCGCGCCGCAAGGGGCTGGCCGTGGCCGCGCTGAGCGTGCTGCTGCTCGTCGCGGCCGGGGGAGTGGCCCTCGACCCGGCCGCGCTCGGCACCGGGGCGACGTCCGCCGCCGGCGCGTCCGGGACCGTGGCTGCCACGGGCCGCACCACGACCGTCGAGGTCGAGGCCGCGGACATGCGCTTCGTGCCGAGCGAGATCGAGGTCCCCGCCGGGGACCGGCTCGTCCTGGTCGTGACCAACACCGACACCACGGTCCACGACCTCGCGCTCGACACCGGGCAGACGAGCGGGCGGATCGCGCCCGGGAAGACCGAGACGTTCGAGGTCGGGGTCGTGGGGCGGTCGATCGACGGCTGGTGCACGGTCGTGGGCCACCGGCAGATGGGCATGGTGCTCTCGATCGAGCCGACGGGCGGGTCGGCGGACGCGACGAGCCTGGCCGACGAGGAGACAGAGACTGCCACGGGCTCAGGCTCGGCCGGGCACGACGGCATGGCGGGCATGGACCACGGTGCGGGCGGCTCGGACGACGGGTCCGGCGCCGCGAGCGCCGCGACCGACCTGGACTTCATGGCGACGCCGGGCGACGACTTCACGGCGCACCCGGCAGAGCTCGCGCCCGCGAGCGCCGAGACCGTGCACCGCGTGCGGCTGCCCGTCTCCGAGCTCGTGACCGAGGTCGCGCCCGGGGTCACGCAGAAGCTCTGGACCTTCGGCGGCAGCGCGCCGGGGCCGACGCTGCGCGGGAAGGTCGGGGACCGCTTCGAGATCACCCTCGTCAACGACGGCACGATCGGGCACTCGATCGACTTCCACGCGGGGGCGCTCGCCCCTGACGGTCCCATGCGCACCATCGCACCGGGGGAGGAGCTGACGTACACGTTCACGGCGACGATGTCCGGGGTGTGGATGTACCACTGCTCGACCATGCCCATGTCCGCGCACATCGCGAACGGCATGTTCGGGGCGGTCGTGATCGACCCGCCGGGCCTCGCGCCGGTCGACCGCGAGTACCTGCTGGTCCAGTCGGAGTACTACCTCGGTCCGCAGGGCGGCGAGGTCGACGTGGACCGGCTCGCGACGGGCGACCCCGACGTCGTGGCCTTCAACGGCTACGCCAACCAGTACGACGCGGAGCCCCTGCCGGCCCGGGTGGGCGAGCGCGTGCGCGTGTGGGTCCTCGCGGCGGGGCCCAACCGGGGGACGTCGTTCCACGTGGTCGGTGGCCAGTTCGACACGGTCTTCAGCGAGGGCGCCTACCGGCTGCGTCCCGGCAACGCCGAGGCGGGCGGCTCGCAGGTGCTGGGGCTCGCGGTCGCGCAGGGCGGGTTCGTCGAGATGACCTTCCCCGAGGCCGGCCGGTACCCGTTCGTGAGCCACGCGATGATCGACGCCGAGCGCGGCGCGCACGGGACCTTCGCGGTCACGGAGGCCGACGCGTCGGGCGAGGACGGGTAGCCGACGTGCCCGCCCGGCGCCGGCAGCAGACGTACAGTGTCCTGGGCCGCCATCGATCGCGCCGCACCACCCGTCCCGACCACCTGCCGGAGGAGTCCGTTGCGCACCTGCCCGCCAGGCACCCCCGTCGTCCTGCCGCCCGTGCCGGTGGCCGTCGCACCGTCGCTCCGCGCCGGGGGCCCCGCATGAGCGACGTCCGCCTGGGTCGCTGCGAGCAGTGCGGCGGCGACGTGCAGTGGTTGCCGTGCTACGACGGGCGCCGTCGGGCGTTCGCGCTCGACGAGGTCCGCAGCGTGCACGCGGGCGACGAGGTGCGCTGGTTCCTGACGTCGAACCGGGGAGCCGTGCCGGGGACCCAGCTCGCGTACAGGCCGACCATGCCGTTCCGGGTCCGGCACGTGTGCCAGCGGCAGCCCCAGGGGTACGGGGCGGGGGGTGAGGACGGCATCGACAAGGCCAAGGCGCTGCGCTCGGCGCCGCAGGTGCGGGAGTTCCAGGTCCGCCCGCCGTACCGGTTCGGGTACCGGTGGGAGTCGGAGTGGGGGCACATCGTGCACCCTGACCGCGGGCTGTGCGGCGCCAAGGTCATCGGGGAGATGACGCCGCGCGAGGCCGCGCGCCTGCCGACCATGCCCATGTGCAAGGAGTGCGTCGTGCGGTACCGTCGCCGCCACCCGCAGGACCCGGTGTTCCGGCCCGTCGAGCCCGCCGGCCCGGCCGAGCCGACCTGACCGCCGCTGAACCAAGGAGCCCCGTGCCGCCCTACGACCTCGACCACCGGCTCGTCGTCGGTGTCTCCTCGAGCGCCTTGTTCGACCTGTCCGACTCGCAGCGCGTCTTCGACGAGCAGGGGATCGACGCGTACCGCGCCTACCAGGACGAGCACCTGGACCGGACGCTGCGCCCCGGCGTCGCGTTCGAGTTCGTCCAGCGTCTCCTGAGCCTCAACGACCTGTCGCCGAGCCCGCAGGACCCGCTCGTCGAGGTCTTCGTCCTGTCGAAGAACGACCCGACGACGGGGCTGCGCGTCATGAGCTCGGTCGCGGCGCACGGGTTGCCGATCAGCCGGTCGATCTTCACGCAGGGGGTCGCGCCGTACGCGTACATCCCGGCGCTCAACATCTCGCTCTTCCTCTCGGGGGACGCCCGCGACGTCCGCACGGCGACCCTGCTGGGACACCCGGCCGGTCAGGTCCTGGGGAGCGCCGCCGTCGGGCAGGGCGCCTCGTCCGGCCCGACGGCGGAGCGCACCCCCGGAGCGTCCGTCACCCCGGGCGGGACGCCCGGGGCGCGCGACGACACGGCTGACACCGAGCTGCGCGTCGCCTTCGACTTCGACGGCGTGCTCGCCGACGACAGCGCCGAGCGCATCTTCCAGTCGGACGGGCTCGAGCAGTTCCACGAGTACGAGAGCGCACGCAAGGTCACCCAGCACCATGCCGGGCCGATCCTGCCGTTCCTGCGGGCGCTGAGCACGATCCAGCGCCGTGAGGAGGAGCGTGCGGTCGAGGACCCCACGTACCGCCCCCGCGTGCGCGTCTCGATCGTCACCGCGCGCAGCGCGCCCTCGCACGAGCGGGCCGTGAACACGCTGCGCTCGTGGGGCGTCACGGTCAACGACGCGTTCTTCATGGGCGGTGCCGACAAGGGGCGCGTGCTGCGCGTCCTGCGCCCGCACATCTTCTTCGACGACCAGCGCGGGCACCTCGACCCGGTCGCGCGCGAGGTCGCGAGCGTCCTGGTGCCGTACGGCGTGACGAACGAGGAGGTGCCGGTGGCGGCCGTCCCCGTCGAGCCCGACCCCGACGGCGAGGCACTCGTGCCTGTCGTCGTCGCGGGCCCGGTCGGCTGAGGCGCCCGCCGTGCCGTTCCTCGCGCCGCTGCCCTCGCCCGACCCCGGGACGCCGGAGCGCTGGGTCCCGGCGGCGACGGTCGACCTGCGTCAGCTGCCCGTGACGAGCCGCTGGAAGGTGTGGTTCGAGGTCCTGACCCCGTTCGGCCACAGCTCGCACCCGGCCGACGAGCAGTCGGCCGACGGGCCGGTCTGGTTCCGGGCGTCGGTCGAGCAGACCGTCCCGGTGGGACTCGTGACCGACCTCGCGTCGGTGCCCATGCCGTTGTGGGGCGTGATCGCGAGCTACGGCCGCCAGACGCTGCCCGCGATCCTGCACGACGCGGCGTCGCGGGCGCTCGCGGACCCCGACCGGCCGGCGAGCAGTCGACGGGCTGCGCGCCGCGACGCCGACCACCTCTTCCGCGGCACCCTGCGGGAGACCGGCACGGGTCCTGTCCGGCGGTGGCTCATGTGGGCCGCGGTCCGGATCTTCGGGAGCCTGCCGGTCGCGGTCGTGTTCCTGCTCGCGGTCGTCGCGGGCGTCGTCGCGCTCTGCCTGGCGGCGACCGGCGCGGGGACCGGGGGGACGGCCGGTGCCTGGCTCGTCGGAGCGCTGGTCGTGACCGCGGCCGCGCTGACCGTGCTGATCGCCCTGGCCGCCGGGGCGGGGATCGAGAGCCGCCCGGCAGCGGACGGGGCCGAGCGTGCCCGGTGGGTGCCGGCGGCGACCGGCAGCCTGCTCGGCGCGGTCGGGACCGGGCTCGTCGCGCTGCCTCTGCTGCTCCCGCTGATCGTGCTCACGTTCGTGACCGAGCTCGTCGTGGGCGCGGGGGAGGGGCGCCGCGTCGTGCGGGCGCAGGGTGTCCCGACGGGCGGGCTCACGGCGCAGGAGGCTCCGACCGTGCGCATCTCCTACGCGCAGCCCGGGTGAAGTCAGCCGCGCAGGCGGTCCGGGGTAGGGACGGCACACCCGTCCGACCGTAGGCTTCGGGCGTGCCCC
Source organism: Oerskovia douganii (assembly GCF_015142735.1). Classification (GTDB taxonomy): domain Bacteria; phylum Actinomycetota; class Actinomycetes; order Actinomycetales; family Cellulomonadaceae; genus Oerskovia; species Oerskovia douganii. The sequence continues at coordinate 69,905 of NZ_JACSPN010000008.1, forward strand.
GAGCCGCCCGCCCGACCACGCCCCGCGCCACCCCCGCACGTCCGGGCGTGCCGCGCCCCGGCGCGGGCCGCCCGCGACGCCCTGCCGTCGAGCGACCGCCGCGCACGGCCCTGCTCGGACCCGCCGCCCGCACGGTGCGTGCGCACCTGCCGACCTACCTGCGGGCGGTGCTGCTCCTGCAGGGCGCAGCGGTGCTCGTCGCGGTGCCGCTCATGGTGTGGCTGTTCGACGTGGCGCTCGCGGCGGCGGGGGTCGGCGCGCTCACGCACCTCAACGTGCTGCGGGTCCTGTCGAGCCCGGTCGCGGTGGTCCTCCTGCTGGTCGTGGCGTTCGTCGCGTCGGTCGTGGTCCTGTGCCAGCAGGGCGCGTTCCTCGCGATCGGTGCCCGGCTGCGCGCGGGGGAGCCGGTCTCGGTGCGGGCCGTGGGCGCCGACCTCGCGCGCACGAGCCGCAAGCTCCTCGGCCCGCAGCTCCTGCTGTTCGTGGGCTACTTCTTCGTGCTCGTGCCCGTGGGCAACTTCGGGACGGCGGCGTTCCTGGTGCGCGGCATCGCGATCCCGGAGTTCGTCGTCGGGGAGCTCCTCAAGTTCGACGGCGGCCTCTCCGTCTACGTCGCGTTCCTCGCGGGGGTCCTGTTCCTCAACGTGCGGCTGGTCCTGACGCTCGCGTTCCTGCTGACGTCCGACGACTCGGTGTCGGGCGCGATGGCCGCGAGCTGGCGCGCGACGCGCGGGCTCTGGCCCCGCCTCCTGGGCACGTTCGCGGTGGTCGTGCTGGGTGTCGTCGTGGTCGCGGCAGGGATCGTGACGCTCGCCCTGGTCCCCACGCGCGTCGCGGACGTGGCAGCGCCCGGCGCCGCGCCGGTGGTCGCGGGTGTGACGCTCACGCTCGTGCAGGTGGTCGGGTTCGTGCTCGTCGGAGTCGTCGCGGCGCTGCTCACGCTGGTCGTCGTCGCGGTCGCGGGGGAGCGCCGGGCGTCGCTGCCCGACGGCGCAGCTCACGTCGGCGACGCCTCCTCGCCCGGGCCGGTGGCCGGGTCCGCGGGGCCGCCGGTGTCCGGGGACGCGGATCTGCGGGACGGCGAGGAAGGTCCGATCGGGGAGGCCGCGGTCGGTTCGGCGATCGGGGTCGTGACTGCGGCCGTGGGCTCGTCGCGCACGCCGGGCTCGTCGGGCCGGGTGCCGCCCGTCCTCGGACGCGGCTGGGCGAGCCGACCTCGCGGGGTCCGTGCCGCCGTCGGGCTGGTGGCCGTGCTGGTGCTCGTGGCGGTCACCGTCGCGAACACGCGCGCCATGACGACCCTCGCGCGCGAGGAACCCGGCGCGGTCGTCGCGCACCGCGGGGACCCGGGCGGCGGCGTCGAGAACTCGATCGCGTCGCTCGAGTCCGCCGCGGCGCTCGGGGCGGACTACGTCGAGCTCGACGTGCTCCAGGCCGCCGACGGCGGGCTCGTCGTCTTCCACGACCTGACCCTGCGACGCCTCGCGGGCTCCGACCGTGCCGTGCACACCATGACGCTCGACGAGCTGACGTCGACGACCGTCCGCCAGGGCGGGTTCGAGGCGACCATCCCCTCGCTCGCGGAGTTCGTCGAGCGCGCCCAGGAGCTCGACGTGCCGCTCCTGGTCGAGCTCAAGGCGCACGGCCACGAGACGCCGACGTTCGTCGCGGACGTCGTCGCGCTCCTGCGGGCCCACGGCGTCGCGGACCAGTACCTCGTCCAGTCGATCTACCCCGAGCAGGCCGACGAGGTGCACGCGCTCGGCCCGGAGATCGCGGTCGGCTACGTGATCCCGTTCCTGCGCGGACCGCTCGGGACGCCGCCCGTCGACTTCGTCGCGATCGAGCAGTCGTCGGACTCCTCGCGTGTGCGGGCCGAGGCACGTGCGGCCGGGATCGACGTCTTCGTGTGGACCGTCAACGACCCGGCCGCGATGCGGGCCCAGCTCCGCGGCGGCGTCGACGGCATCATCACGAGCAGCCCACGCCGTGCCGTGACCGAGCGTGCCGCGGTGCGCGACGACCTGGCCCTGTCGGCACGCCTCGAGGACGAGCTGCGCGACGCGCTCGCGTGGTGAGGCGCCGTCGAGGAGCGCGCTGCCTCAGGACTCGGTGATCGCCACGTCGGTGGACAGGTGGACCGGCATGTAGTCGTCGACCGCGAGGACCCACAGGCCGTCCGCCCCCGCGGGGACCTCGAGGCAGACGTTGCCCCGGGCCGAGTCGTCCGTGCCGATCAGGCCCGTGCCGACGAGGGAGTCGGGGACGTCGCCGCAGCCCTCGTCGTACTCGGTGCCGTCCCGGTCCACGAACCAGAGGTCGATCGACCCGTGGGCGGTCACGGTGCTCGACGGCCCGACGTACATCGCGTCGACCGGGACGATCCAGTACTCCATGCCCTCGGCCGGTGCCACGTTGACGTCGTTGTGCGCGAGGATCTCGGCGGTCGCCTCGTGCGGGAGCTCGAGCAGGACCGACCACTCGTCGGTGTACACCTCGCCCTCGAGCGCCCACGGGTCGTCGAAGGTCCCTCCGTCCTCGCCCGCGACCTGGTCGTCGCCGTGTCCGTCCCACGCCTCGTCGGGGACCGGGCCAGCAGGCCGCGGCTCGGCCGCGGCGTCCGCGAAGAGCTCGCTGCCCGCCACGACCGCCAGGGTCACCGCGGTCGCGCCGACGCCCCCGACGACCAGGCCCGCGACCCCCGCGAGCACCCCGACGAGGACGCGCGAGGGACCCGGCGGCCTCGCCCCGTACGCCGGGGCACCCGCAGGGCGGCCCTGCCCCGGGGCGTGGGGGCGTGGGGGACCGTACGGGTGGGGCGTGCCCGGTGCGGCCGGGGGTGGTGACGGCTGACCAGGGTGCGGGCTGCTGCCGGCCGGAGGGAACCCCCGGGCGACGCCTGGCGTGACGGGCAGGACGTTCGCCGGAAGCCGGGCAGTGCTGCTCGGCGCGCCGGGGCCGCTGCTCTGCAGGCCAGGGCCAGGGGCGGAGCCGTCGTCAGGACCAGGGGCCGACGCCAGCTGCGGGAGGGGCTGGTGCGGTGCGGGCGGCTGGTGCGGTGCGGGCAGCACCGCGTCGACGGGCGTGCCCGGCGATGGGGTCGGCGACGGGATCGGCGACGAGGGCGGCGTCGGGATCGGCGACGAGGGCGGGGCGAACAGATCACTCACGGGTGCTCCACGGTGCGACGGGACCGGCTGGTCCGGGAAGGGTGTCGCTCGGCAGCTCGCGCGCCGCGCGCCCGGATCATCCCACCGGAGAGCGGCCGCGCGCCAGGGGCATCAGTGCAGGCCAGGGCGTCGGACCGGCCAGGCGCCGCGGCCGCGGCCGCTGCCCTCCTGCTGCCGCTGCCGAGCACGAGGTTCCGCGCACGCGAGAACGAGGTTGTGGTCGCTATCCCCTCGATAACGACCACAACCTCGTTCTCGGCACCGGCACCGGCACCGGCACCGGCACCGGCACCGGCACCGGCACCGGCACCGGCACCCGCCGGCCGGCCAGCCGCCCCAGGGTGGTCAGCCCTCGCGCGGCCCGTCCACGGCCGACCCGACCAGGAACTGCGAGTACGCCCCGATGGTCAGGAACGTCGGGAAGTCCTCCGCGAGGGCCACGGCCCGGAACACGTGCGCGGCGTCGTCGACCCGGTTCCCCTCGCCGCGCGGCAGGTCGTCGACGACCTCGGCGAGCAGCGCCTCGACGCGGGCCCGGGTGATGGGCACCCCGTTCTCGGTGCGCGTGCCGGACGCGATCCACTGCCAGATCTGCGAGCGGGAGATCTCGGCCGTCGCGGCGTCCTCCATGAGGTGGTCGATCGCCGCGGCGCCCACGCCACGCAGCCAGGACTCGACGTACCGCACGCCGACCGAGACGTTGGACCGCAGCCCGGCGGCCGTGACGGTGGCGCCCGCGCGGCGGACCGACCCGATGTCGAGCAGCTCGTGCTGCCCCACGGTCACGTCGTCGCGCAGGCGCGAGACCTGGTTCGGCCGGTCTCCGAGCACGGCGTCGAGCTCGGCGCGCGCCACGGGGATGAGGTCGGGGTGCGCGACCCACGTGCCGTCGAACCCGTCGCCGGCCTCGCGCCGCTTGTCGGTGCGGACCTGCTCGAACGCCTTCTCGGTCACGTCGGGGCGGCGGCGGTCGGGGATGAACGCGCTCATGCCGCCGATCGCGTGCGCCCCGCGCTTGTGGCACGTCGCGACGAGCAGGTCGGTGTAGGCGCGCATGAACGGGGCGGTCATGGGCACCTGCGAGCGGTCGGGCAGGACGTACTGGTCGCCGCGCGTGCGGAACGACTTGATGACCGAGAACAGGTAGTCCCACCGGCCTGCGTTGAGCCCTGCGCAGTGGTCGCGCAGCTCGTACAGGATCTCCTCCATCTCGAACGCGGCGGGCAGGGTCTCGACGAGCACGGTCGCGCGGATCGTGCCCTGCTCGATCCCCAGGTACTCCTGCGCGAACACGAACACGTCGTTCCAGACGCGCGCCTCGCGGTAGCCCTCGAGCTTGGGCAGGTAGAAGTACGGTCCGCGGCCGCGCTCGACGAGCTCGCGCGCGTTGTGGAAGAAGTACAGCCCGAAGTCGACGAGCGACGCCGAGGCCGAGACGGCCACGCCCGCGCGGTCGACGTAGCGCAGGTGCTTCTCGATCAGGTGCCAGCCGCGGGGCCGGAACACGATGGTCGGCAGGTCGGTCAGCTCGGTCGAGCGCAGCGCGTACTGCTTGCCCTCGGGGGACGTGAACGCGAGCGTCCCGCGGATCGCGTCGTGGAGTGCGAGCTGGCCCTCGATGACGTTGCGCCACGTGGGGGACGACGCGTCCTCCTGGTCGGCGAGCCACACCTTGGCGCCCGAGTTGAGGGCGTTGATCGCCATCTTGGGGTCGGTCGGGCCGGTGATCTCGACGCGGCGGTCCTCCAGGCCGGGGGCACCGTGCGAGCCGGCGACGCGCCACGACGGGTCGTCGCGCACGGGCCGGGTCGCGGCGGGGAAGTCGGGGTCGATCCCGTCGGCGACGTCCTGGCGGCGCTGCTGGCGGTCCATGAGCAGCCCGTGGCGGGCGGCGAGGAACCGGTCGTGCAGCGCGGTGAGGAAGCCGAGGGCGTCCGGGGTCAGGATCTCGCGGTAGCGCTCGCCGAGGGGTCCGGTGACGTCCAGGGTGCCCGACGGCGTCGCGCGCCGCGCGGAGGTGGGCCGACCGGACGGGGTGCGCTCCGCCGTCGGGCCGGAGGGGTGCGTGGTGAGGGTGATGGGCATGGCGTGCTCCGATGGTCTGTGCCGCGAGGTGGAGGCGGGGCGTCGAGGGAGAGGGCCGGGGCGCTCTCCCTCGACGACGAGACCTCTACGTCGGCGAGGCGGCGAGGCTTAGTGGAACTGGGCGGTCTCGGTGGAGCCGGCGAGCGCGAGGGTGGCGCTGTCGGGGTTGAGTGCCGTGGCGACCCGGTCGAAGTAGCCGGTGCCGACCTCCCGCTGGTGGCGGGTGGCCGTGTATCCGTCGGACTCGGAGGCGAACTCGGCCTCCTGCAGCTCGACGTAGGCGCTCATCGCGCGGTCGTTGTACCCGCGGGCGAGCTCGAACATGGAGTGGGACACGGCGTGGAAGCCGGCCAGGGTGATGAACTGGAACGCGTAGCCCATCGCGGCGAGCTCCTTCTGGAAGCTCGCGATCTGGGCGTCGTCGAGGTGCTTCTTCCAGTTGAACGACGGCGAGCAGTTGTACGCGAGCTTCTTGTCGGGGTGCTGCGCGTGGATGGTCTCGGCGAACCGGCGGGCCAGCTCGAGGTCCGGCTCGCCCGTCTCGACCCAGATGAGGTCGGCGTAGGGGGCGTAGGCCAGGCCGCGCGAGACGACGGTGTCGATGCCCGGGCGCGTGCGGTAGAAGCCCTCGGCCGTGCGCTCGCCCGTGAGGAACTCCTGGTCGCGGGGGTCGACGTCGGACGTGATGAGGTCCGCGGCGAGCGCGTCGGTGCGGGCGATGATGACGGTCGGGACGCCCGCGACGTCCGCGGCGAGGCGGGCCGCGTTGAGGGTACGGATGTGCTGCGAGGTCGGGACGAGGACCTTGCCGCCCAGGTGGCCGCACTTCTTCTCGGACGCGAGCTGGTCCTCCCAGTGCACGCCCGCCGCGCCGGCCTCGATCATCGAGTGCATGAGCTCGTAGGCGTTGAGGGGACCGCCGAAGCCTGCCTCGGCGTCGGCGACGACGGGGGCGAGCCAGTCGCGCTCGGGCGTGGCGCCCGCGGAGGAGCCGGCGCGCTCGGCCGTCTCGATCTGGTCGGCGCGCAGGAGGGCGTTGTTGATGCGGCGCACGACGGCCGGGACCGAGTTCGCGGGGTAGAGCGACTGGTCGGGGTACGTCTGGCCCGACAGGTTGGCGTCGGCCGCGACCTGCCAGCCCGAGAGGTAGATGGCCTTGAGACCTGCGCGCACCTGCTGCACGGCCTGGTTGCCGGTCATGGCGCCGAGCGCGGCGACCCACTCCTCGGTGTGGATGAGGTCCCACAGCTTCTCCGCGCCGCGGCGGGCCAGGGTGCGCTCCTCGCGCACCGAGCCGCGCAGGGCCACGACGTCCTCGGCCGTGTAGTCGCGCTGCACGTCGGCCCAGCGGGGGTCGGTCGACCAGGACAGGGCGAGGTCGGCGGCGGACTGACGCTGGTCGCCGGGGCGTGTCGGTGCGTGCCCGGGGGTGTGGCCAGAGGGCGCGACGGGGGTCGTGACGGACTCTGCCCGGGCGGACGCGGTGCGCGGCGTCGCGTACTCGTTCTCGGAGCGGCGGCTGATGATGGGCGGGGTGGTCACGGGGTGCCTCCAGAGCTTCGTTGCGTGCGGTGGTACTCGATCCGGCGTCCCGCTCGGGAGGAGCGGTGGCCGTGGAACGACCTTCCTTCGCCACGCAAGGGGTCCACAAGGACTTCCTTGGCAGAAGAACTCCACTTCTTCTGTTGTGCGCAAGGAGTGACGTGTGTCACCCTCAGTCATGGCAACTGACCCCCGGTCGGCTCGGAAGATCCCCGTACGGCTCGGCGAGGCGCCGCCCGTCGGCACGCTGCCCGTCGAGGAGGAGGCCGACGCCCTCACGATCGGGCGCCGCGTCCGGCACCTGCGGACCGAGCGCGGCATGACCCTCGACGAGCTCGGCGCCGCGATCGGCCGCGCGCCCTCGCAGGTGTCCGTGATCGAGAACGGCCGTCGCGAACCCAAGTTCTCCCAGCTCCAGGCCATCGCCCGGGCCCTCGGCGCGAGCGTCGAGGACCTGCTCTCGGCCGAGCCGCCCACCCGCCGCGCAGCCCTCGAGATCGAGCTCGAGCGCGCACAGCGCGGCCCCCTGTTCGCCTCGCTCGGGCTGGGAGCGGTGCGGGTCGGCAAGTCGCTCCCGAGCGACGCGCTCGAGGCCATCGTGGGCCTCCAGCGCGAGCTCGAGCGCCTGCACACCGAGCGGGCCGCCACCCCCGAGGAGGCTCGCCGCGCCAACACCGAGCTCCGTGCGACCATGCGCGCCCAGGACAACCACTTCCCCGAGCTGGAGACGACCGCGCGCGAGCTGCTCGACGGCGTCGGGCACGCCCGCGGACCCATGTCGCAGCGCGTGGCCGCGGACCTCGCGACCCACCTGGGCTTCTCGCTGCACTACGTGCACGACCTGCCGCACTCGACCCGCTCGGTCATCGACCTGCGCCACCACCGCGTCTACCTGCCGAGCACGGGCACGCGCGCGTCGAGCGACCCGCGCTCGGCCCTGCTCCAGGCGCTCGCCTCGCACGTCCTGGGACACCACGAGCCGCGCGACTACGGCGAGTTCCTGCGCCAGCGCGTCGAGGCCAACTACCTGTCGGCCGCGCTCCTGCTGCCCGAGCGCGACGCCGTCAAGCTCCTCAAGGAGGCCAAGGACGACCGGTCGATCTCGGTCGAGGACCTGCGCGACGCGTTCTCGGTGTCCTACGAGACCGCGGCCCACCGCTTCACGAACCTCGCCACGACCCACCTGGGCGTGCCCGTGCACTTCATGAAGATCCACGAGTCGGGGATCATCCACAAGGCCTACGAGAACGACGGCGTGCGCTTCCCCGCGGACCCGCTCGGCGCGGTCGAGGGCCAGTACGTGTGCCGGAACTGGACCGCCCGCACGGTCTTCGCGGTCGAGGACCGCCTGAGCCCGTTCAGCCAGTACACCGACACCCCGACCGGCACGTACTGGTGCACCTCGCGCGTCCAGGACTCCGACGACGGCCAGTTCTCGGTGAGCGTGGGCGTGCCGTTCGGGCACGTCAAGTGGTTCCGCGGGCGTGAGACGACCGAGCGGACGGTCTCGCGCTGCCCCGACGAGTCGTGCTGCCGACGCCCGCCCGCCGCGCTGACCGAGCGCTGGGCGGACCGGTCGTGGCCGAGCGCTCGCCCGCACGCGAGCATGCTCGCCGCGATGCCCGTGGGGGCGTTCCCGGGCGTGGACCAGACCGAGGTGTTCCGGTTCCTGGAGGCGCACGCGCCGGCCCTGCGGTGAGTCGGGACGCGGGTCAGGCCAGGCGGGGGAAGGTCGGCACGGGCGGGCCCACGCGGTCACGCCCGGCCGCCTGCCTGTCTGCCGTCGCGGCCGGGAAGAGCTGCTCGCGCAGGCGCGCGGCGCCATCGGGCACGAACGGCGAGAGCTCGGCGGCCACCACGCGGCACGCCTCGACGAGCCGCGCGAGGACCTCGTCGAGCCGCTCGCCCGCGCCGGGCTCCCCGGCCCGCTCGCGCACCGCGAGCTCCCACGGCTTCTCGGCGTTCAGGTACCGGTTGGCCGCGTCGACGATGCGCCGCACGGCCCCGGTCGCGGCCCGCAGGTCGGCATCGGCGAGGGCGGCGTCCACGGTCTCCTGCACCTGCCCGACGGCGGAGCCCAGCTCGCCGGGTCCCGTCGCCAGGGCGTGGGGCAGCGCGGGCACGACGCCGTCCCGGGACCGGTGCACGAGCGTGAGCGTGCGGTTGACCAGGTTGCCCACGCCGTTCGAGAGCTCGTCGTCGTGCCGGGCCACGAGACGCTCGATCGTGAACTCGGCGTCGCCCAGGAGCGGGACCTCGCGCGCGAACCACCAGCGCAGCGCGTCGGTGCCGTAAGCGTCCACGAGCCTGACGGGGTGCACCGCGGTGCCTGCGGACTTGGCGAGCTTGGCGCCCCCGGCCGTGACGTAGTCGTGCACGTGGATCGTGGTGGGCAGCGGCTCGCCCGCCGAGAGCAGGAGCGCGAGCCAGTAGACCGCGTGGAAGCGCGTGATGCCCTTGCCGATCACGTGCACGCGTTCGTCGCCACCGGACCACCAGGCGCGGTAGTCGTCCGCGGCGCCCGGATCGGCCGGGTCGGAGCCGTAGCCCAGCGCGGTGACGTAGTTGGTCAGCGCGTCCCACCACACGTAGACCACCTGCGACGGGTCGCCCGGGACGGGGACGCCCCACCCGTCCGAGCGGGTCGCGGGCCGCGAGACGCTGAAGTCCTCGAGCCCGGCATCGAGGAACGCGAGGACCTCGTTGCGCTTGGCGGCCGGGTTGACGCGCACGCGCCCCGACGCGATCTCGTCGCGGACCCGGGCGGCGTGGCGCGAGAGACGGAAGAACCAGTTCTCCTCGACGACGTGCTCGGGCAGAGGTGCGTGCTCGCCGCAGCGGCCCGAGGCGTCGAGCTCCTCGGGGGCGTAGAACTGCTCGCAGCCCGCGCAGTACAGGCCGTCGTAGGAGCGGCGGTAGAAGTCGCCCGCCTCGGCGCAGCGCCGCCACAGTGCCTCGACGCCCGGTCGGTGGCGGGGGTCGGCCGACGTCGACAGGAAGTCGTCCGTGGACAGCGACAGCGCGGAGCGCAGGTCCCGGAAGTCCTGGACGCGCTCGGTGACGAACTCCCCGACGGTGCGGCCTGCGGCCCGGGCGGCCGCCACGTTCTTCAGGGCGTGGTCGTCGGTGCCGGTCAGGAATCGGGTCGGGCGCCCGCGCAGTCGCGCGTGGCGGGCCAGGACATCGGTCTGGACGAGCTCGAGCGCATGGCCGAGGTGCGGGTCGCCGTTGACGTAGGGGATCGCCGTCGTGACGTAGAAGGTGGGGCGGCTGGTTGCCTGGGCGGTCGAGGTGGGCATGGGAAGGTTCCTCACTGCGGTGCGTGTCTGCTGTGGTACCTCGACCGCACCGGGCCCGGACGCACGAAAGGCCTCGCTGCAGCGAGGCCTTGGGTGGTGGAGCGCGTGGTCAGCGCATCACGAGGGGCCCCGGGTGGGGCGCATCATGACGGTCGACGAGCAGCTCATGGCCCGACCCTAGCAGGGTCCGGGAGCGGGGGAGGGGCTCCCGGCGCCCGCGTGCGAGCAGTCGAGGGCCGTGCCTACGGTGGCGGGCCCGAGGGTGCCGGGCGCCACGAGCGACCGGCGGTCCCCGGGTCGACGAGCCGATGCCCCGACCGAAGGGAATTTCCATGAGTGCGCGACGAACCCCCGACCAGGCACCTCCGGCGGACGTGAGCCCCACGGGCGTCCCGGCCGACCAGCGGGACCCGGACCCCCGCGCCCAGCAGGGCGACCGGCTGACCACGGCCCAGGGGCTGCGCGTCCACGACACGGACCACTCGCTCAAGGCCGGGCCTCGCGGCCCGGTGCTGCTCGAGGACCATCATCTGCGCGAGAAGATCACGCACTTCGACCACGAGCGCATCCCGGAGCGGGTCGTGCACGCACGGGGAGCTGCCGCGCACGGCGTCTTCACGTCGTACGGGAACGCCTCGGCGGTCACCAAGGCGGGTTTCCTCGCGCAGGAGGGCACGGAGACCGAGGTCTTCGTGCGCTTCTCGACGGTCGCGGGGTCGCGGGGCTCGGCGGACACGGTGCGTGACGTCCGGGGCTTCTCGACGAAGTTCTACACCGACGAGGGCGTGTACGACCTGGTCGGCAACGTGATCCCCGTGTTCTTCGTCCAGGACGCGATCAAGTTTCCGGACCTGATCCACGCGGTCAAGCCCGAGCCGGACCGTGAGATCCCGCAGGCGCAGAGCGCGCACGACACGTTCTGGGACTTCGTGTCCCGGCACACCGAGGCCCAGCACACGACCATGTGGGTCATGTCGCCGCGCGGGCTCGCGGCGTCGTACCGGACGACCGAGGGGTTCGGGGTCCACACCTTCCGCATGGAGAACGCGGCGGGCGAGACCTCGCTCGTGAAGTTCCACTGGAAGCCCGTGGCAGGCGTGCACAACATGGTCTGGGAGGAGGCGCAGCTCGCGGCGGGCTTCGACCCCGACTTCCACCGGCGCGACCTGGCCGACGCGATCGAGGCGGGCGCGTTCCCCGAGTGGGAGCTGGGCCTGCAGGTCATGCCCGACACCCCGGACGAGACGTTCATGGGCATCGACCTCCTGGACCCGACCAAGATCGTGCCCGAGGAGCTGTGCCCGGTGCAGAAGGTCGGGCGGCTGCGGCTCACCGCGAACCCGTCGAACTACTTCGCCGAGACGGAGCAGGTCGCGTTCCACCCGGGCCACCTGGTGCCCGGGATCCAGGTCACCAACGACCCCTTGCTCCAGGGGCGCCTGTTCTCCTACCTGGACACGCAGATCAGCCGCCTGGGCGGACCGAACTTCGCGCAGCTCCCTATCAACCGCCCGCACGCCCCCGTCGACGACATGCTGCGTGACGGGATGCACCAGACCGCGGTCCACGAGGGACTCGGGACGTACCAGCCGAACAGCCTGGCCGGCGGCCTCCCGGCGGTGTGCCCCGTGAGCGACCCGGGGGTGTTCGTGACGCTCCCGACCCCGGTGGCGGGCGAGAAGGTCCGGGAGAACCCCGTGTCGTTCGCCGACCACTTCACGCAGCCGCGCATGTTCTGGAACTCGCTCACGCCGATCGAGCAGACGCAGACCGTGGCCGCCTACACGTTCGAGCTCGGCAAGTGCGAGAGCGAGGACGTCCGGGTGCACCAGCTGCGGGCCCTGGCGAAGATCGACGCCGACCTGGTCGCGCGCGTCGCCGCAGGCCTGGGCCTGGCGGTCCCCGAGGGCGAGCCGGGCGACGGTCGCGAGGGTGCGGGCGAGGGCCCGGGGGCGGGCGAGCCCGACGGCGTCACGCGAACGGCCGCGATCTCGGAGGTCAGCGACGTGCCCGGGCCGATCGCGGGGAGGAACGTCGGCGTCTTCGTGGGTGACGGCGCGGGCGACGGGTTCGGGGCCCTGCGGGAGCGTGTCGAGGCCACGCAGGCCCTGCTCAAGGTGGTCGCGTCGCACGGCGGGACGGTAGGGGCCGGGGACGGCGCGCTCGCGGTGGACCGCACTCCCGCGACGGTCCGCTCGATCGAGCTCGACGCCGTGGTGATCGCCGACGGGGCCGCCGGGTCGGCGCTCGCGGCGCACCCGCGGACGCGGACGGTGCTGGAGGAGGCCTTCCGCCACGGCAAGGCGATCGCGGCCTGGGGTGACGGGGTGGACGTCCTGGTCGCCGCCGGGATCGACACCGAGGCCGAGGGTGTCCTGACGTCCGTGGCGCTGACCGACGACCTCCTCGACCGCCTGGTCGAGGCCGTGGGTCTGCACCGCGCGTGGGGCAGGCTCTCGGCGCTCGAGGCCGCTGGCACGCAGGCCTGGTAGCGGCCTCGGGCCACGCCCCACCCGGCCCGACGACGGAGCGCGCCTTCCTGCGGGAGGTGCGCTCCGCCGTCGGGCCGGGAGGGGCTGCTCAGCTCGTCGAGCTCTCGACCGTCGTCTGCTCGGCCCGCATCAGGTCCTTGAGCCGTGCGGTGTCGGCGTCGTCCCACCCGTCGGGGGCGTTGAGCGCCGACCAGCCGTCCGCGTACTCGAGGTAGTAGACGTGCCCGTGGCCGGGCGGGATGTCGGAGGCGGCGGCGACGAAGAGGTCGCCCGTGAGCTGCCAGAACGTGACGAACGGCCGCCACTCGACGGCGTCGAGCACGTCGGGGCCGCGGGGTTCGCGCATCCAGTCGGGCTCGGACCAGAGGGTCGTGGGGGACCACCACGTGACCCCGTCGGACGCGTGCTGGACGTACACGACGCGTGGGGTCTCCCACGTGCCCGGCACGTCCCAGACGTTGGCAGCGCTCGACACCTCGGTGCCCCAGCGGACCTGGCGTCCCTCCTCGTACACGGGCGAGTACTCGAGCGAGCCGGGGTCGCGGTTCGTCGTGAAGTACGTCCAGTTGGGCGTGAAGTTGGGCGTGCCCACGAACATCGCGCCGTCGGTGCGGGTCGTCATGTCCTGCAGCCCGCTGAACGCGCCCTGCGCGCCGAACGAGCCGAGCGAGATGCCGAACGCCATGAGCTGCGGCCGTGAGTCCGCGGGCTGGGCGGACCACGCCTGGTACACGGCCTCGTAGAGGGCCTTGCCGGCGTCGGGCGGGGTGCTGCGGTCGCCCACGAAGCTGATCCAGCTCGGCAGGTAGGAGTACTGCATCGAGGCGATCGCGGTGTCGCCGCCGTGCATGAGCTCGAGCGAGCTGCTCATGCCGGGGTCCACCCAGCCGGTGCCCGTCGTGGTGGCCACGACCAGGACCGAGCGGTCCCAGGCGTTCGTGCGGTCGAGCTCGTCGACCACGCGCTGCGCGGTCGCCTCGAGGTCGCCCGCGGGGTCGAGGCCCGCGTACACGCGGATGGGCTCGCGGACGTCGGCCGGGTCGATCACGTCGCCGCCCGCGGCGAACTCGGTCAGCTCGGCCTGCGTCGGGCCCAGCGCCACGAACCGGCGCCCCTCGGCGCCGAGCGACTCCCAGGACGAGCCGGACCCGGGCGAGCCCGAGCGGTCGGGGGACGTGGGCGGCGTGAGGTCGGGGTCGATCTTCTCGTTGGCGGTCGCGTAGACGTTGTTGAGCATGTGCAGCACGCCGGCCCAGATGACGCCGTTGAACAGCAGCACCACGACGACCGCGACGATCAGGCCGCTCAGGAACCGGGCGACGGGCTTGGGCACGACGTTGTCGACGAGCAGGCTGACCCACTGCGCGACGCGGCGCAGCGCTCGGGCGACCTGGAGCACGGCGAGCGCGACGAGGACCGCGACGAACACGACGACGACGTCGTTGGCGGGCGCCTGCTCGGGCATGCCGAACAGGGCGCGCAGCTCGTGCTGCCAGCGCGCGCCGAGGACCAGGAAGAGCGGCACCAGGACGAGGGTCGCGGCGCCGAGGACCCACCAGGCGATGCGGCTCACGCGCGGGCTCCAGCGGATCCGCAGCCCCACCTTGAGGGCGAACCACTCGACGAACGCGCCGATCCCGTACCCGCCGACCATGCTCATGCCCGTGATGAGCGCCTGGTAGTACCAGGCGCGGGGGATGAGCGAGGGCGTGAGCGAGTAGCAGAAGAACAGCAGGGCGAGCACGAGCCCGGTCGTGGAGAAACGTCGGAGGTAGTGCTGGAGCCACGCCCAGGCCCGACGGCGCAGCGGCGGCCGGGCGCTCGGGTCCGCGCCGGGGGGCGGGCCTGCGGTCGCTGGGGCGGGGTCGGGTGTGGTCGTCGCCAGGGGGCGGACCGTGGTCCGGGCGGCGCTCGCCGCCCGGTCGCTCGGGGCGTCCTCGGACCGGCGCGTGGCGTCTGGCTGCACGGTTGCGATCGTACGGGGCTGGGGGGATCGCGCCACCGCGAGCGAGGCGGGCCCCGCGGGGCCCGCGACGCTCACGGCAGGTAGCCGCCGATGAGGCCGTCGACCCATGCCTGCTTGTCGGCGCCCGAGCAGTCGCTCGTGTAGTTGACCCACGAGGCGCCGAAGCGGAGCGCGACGCAGTCGGCGACCTTCTCGCTCGCGTTGCTGCCGAACGCCCCTGCCATGAGGCCGTCGATCTGCGACCACGACATCCCGTGCGCCGCCATGAGGCGACCCTGGTAGATGTGCGCCATCTCGTGGCGGATCACGTCCTTGGTCTTCGACGTCTGGTCGCCCAGCCGGGTCGCGTTGACCAGGATGGTCGACGTGTTGCCCTTCCACACGCCGCCGAGGTGGCCGGCGAGGCCGGGGTCGTCCCACGAGAGCGAGACCCCGCCGTTGCCGGGGAGCCCGCGCAGGGTCGCCTCGCCGACCTCACGGATCGAGCGGGCCGGGGCAGCCGGTGCCGCGGGCGTGGCAGCCTGTTCCGCGACCGCGGCGCGGGCGGCCTGCTCGTCGGCGGCGCGCTTCGCCGCTGCGGCCTGCTCCGCCGCCACCTTCTCGGCCGCGACGCGCGCGGCCTCCGCCGCGGCTGCCTCGGCTGCTGCGGCCTGCTCGGCGGCGAGCCGCTCGGCCTCGAGCCGTTCCGCCTCGATCCGCGCGGCCTCCGCGGCGGCGGCCTCTGCCTGCTCGACGTCGTACCGGGTGGCCGCCTGGCGGACCTGGGCGTCGAGGCGCTCGGTGCGCTCGACGGCGGCACGGAGCCGCACGAGGCTCCGGACGAGGAGGGGGCGCGGTGCCTGTGCCGTGCTCGCGGCCTGGGCGGTCACATCGCCGGTCGCGCGGTCCAGGGCGCTGCGCAGGACCTCGTCGACCTTGCCGGCGGACCGCTCGTGGGTGAGCACCGCGCGCTCGACGAGCCGGGTGGCCCGGGCGTGCGCCTGCGCACGCTCTGCGTCCCGGGTGTCGACGGCGACCGCCGCGGTGCCGTCGGTCGCGGACGCCGGGGAGTCGCCGCCGCGGACGGTCGCCGTCGCGCTCACGAGCGTCACGACGAGGGCGACACCCACGAGCCGCCACCCGACGGATCGGCTGCGGGGTCGCCTGGCGGCCGAGGTCGAGCAGCGGCAGGTGTCCCCGTCGCACGTGGCCTCGCACGAGCGGGCGTCGGTCGGGTCGAGGGAGTCGCGCATGACTCCTCAATGCAGGAACGGTCGCGCTCAGCAGGTCCCGTCCGCGTCGGTGCCCGTCGGTGCCCGTCGGTGCCCGTCGGTGCCGGCGGACCCGTGGTCAGCGCTCGTCGTCCGTGGTGTCGCCGATGTACGTCGTGACGTCGTCGGGCAGACCGTCCTCGTTCATGTCGTCCGACCGCTTGCGCCGGGCGTCCCACCGCAGCGCGGTCGCGGCGAGCAGGGCCGAGGCGACCGACGCGAGGAGCACCGCGGCCTTGGCCGACTCGGTGTGCGCGGTGTCGGGGAACGACAGCTCGGCGATGAGGAGCGAGACCGTGAAGCCGATGCCCGCGAGCAGGCCCACGGGCAGCAGGTCGCGCACCCCGATGCCGGGGGCCAGGCGCAGGGGCGTGAGCCTCGTGACGAGCGCGGTGACGCCGAGCACGCCGATGCCCTTGCCGATCACGAGCCCGGCGATGATGCCGATCGCGACGGGCTGGCCGATCATCTCCCCGATCCCGCCGCCGTCGACGAGCGAGACGCCCGCCGCGAAGAACGCGAAGATCGGCAGCGCGATCCCGGCGGAGATCGGCTTGATGCGGTGCTCGTACCGGTGGGTCCGGGAGGTCCGCTCGCCGTGGATCGCGAGGGCGGGGACCGTGAAACCGAGGAGGACGCCCGCGACGGTCGCGTGGATGCCGGACGCGTGGACGAGCGCCCACACGACGACCGCGAGGGGCAGCAGGAGCCACCAGTGCGTGCGGCGGCGGCGCACCAGGACGGCGAACAGCGCGACGCCCACGAGCGCGACGCCCAGCGGCGCCCAGTGCAGGGTGTCGGTGTAGAACACGGCGATGACGACGATCGCGAGCAGGTCGTCGACCACGGCGAGCGTCAGGAGGAAGGTGCGGATCGCCGTCGGGAGCCCGCGGCCGAACACCGCGAGGACAGCGAGCGCGAACGCGATGTCGGTCGCGGTCGGGATCGCCCAGCCGTGCACGGCGTCCGCGCCCCCGCCCCACAGGGCGACGCTCACGAAGATGATCGCGGGCACGACCATGCCGCCCACGGCCGCGAGCATGGGCACGCCCGCCTCGCGCGGGTTGCGCAGCGAGCCGGCGACGAACTCCTGCTTGAGCTCGACGCCCACGACGAAGAAGAAGATCGCGAGCAGGCCGTCGGCGGCCCACGTGGACAGCGAGAGGTCCAGGTGCAGCGCCTCGGGGCCGATCGTGAAGGCCGCGAGGTCGAAGTACGCCGCACGCCAGGGCGAGTTGGCCCACAGCAGCGCGAGGACCGCGGCGCCGATCAGCAGCGCCCCACCCGTGGTCTCGCGGGTCACCCAGCGCTTCCAGCGGCGTGCGGCGCTCGGCCGGGTGGTCGCGGGAGGGACGGCGCCCGACGCCGTCGCGCCCGTCGGGGCACCCGTGCCGCCCTGCGGGTGGGCCGGGACGGGCGACGGGGAGGCCTCGCGGGGGGTCTCGTCCGGGGTGGGGGTGTGCTCGTGCGTGCTCACAGGTCTCCTGCGGTTGAGGGGTCGTCGACGTCACGCCGACCAGACTTCCCGGCACACCAGCGTCCCATCGTACGGGGTGCGTGGCTCGGCGGGTGAGCCCGTGGCGCACGGCGGGCCGACCGGCTCGGTCAGCCCGGATCCTCCACCAGTGCGGCCAGCCGGGTCACGGTGTTCCAGTTCCTCGCCGTGCCCCACACCCCGAGCGTCCGGAGCAGCACCGCGGGCGTCAGCCTCGAGGTCCCGACCCCGCCCTCGTACCAGGTGTAGCTCACGCGCCCCGACCACGCCATGTGCTCGACGCCGTACCGCGCCGGGTCCAGGGCGGCGAGCCGGTCCGGCGTGGGCGCGTGGGGGTGGAAGGCCAGCAGCAGGTGGGAGGGATCCGCCCGGGCCGCCTCGGGGAACGGGTTGTCCGCGACCGCCGCCGCCAGCTCCGCAGCGGTCAGCGTGAGCACGTCGACGTCCAGACCCAGCCGCTCGCGCAGGCCTGCGCGGACGAGGTGCGTGACGTCGTCGGGCCCCGTGATCCCCGACGTCCCCGGCGCGACGACGAGGTTCCCGCTCGCGAGGAGCGTGCGCGCTCCCGCGAACCCCGCGTCCTGCGCGACCGCGCGCAGGTCCGCCGACGGGACCTTGCGGCCCCCGCCCACGTTGACGCCCCGCAGGAGCACGGCGAACCCCGACGTCATGGGCTCAGCCCAGCAGGTCGCGCGCGGACACGGGCGCCACGGCGGGGGCCACCGCGACCGGAGGGCGCACCACGCAGCGGAAGCCGATGTGGCTCGTCGCGGTGTCGACCGCCTGCGGCGACCGGGCCGCGGGGCGGTAGCGCAGGCAGTACTCCGGCGCGCACAGGTGCGAGCCGCCCTTGAGCACCATGCGGGGGATCGTCGAGCCGGGCTCGGCGCTCGCGGCCGCACGCGGGTCCGGTGCGTCGCCGGACCCGGCGCTCGTGCGGTCGGGGTGCTCGCCGGGCCCGTCCTGCGCCGCGCCCGTCAGGACGTACGCGGGGATCTCGACCGTGAGGGCGGCGCGGGCCGCCGCGACCTCGGCGGCCGAGCGTGCCCGTCCGGCGTGGTCGGGCGTGTAGTACGACGTGGTCCACTCCCAGACGTTGCCCGTCATGTCGACCAGGCCGTACCCGTTCGCGGGGAACGTCCCGACGGGGCTCGTCCCGACCCACCCCTGCGCGCCCGTGTTGCGGTGGGGGAACGAGCCCTGCCAGTGGTTCGCGAGCAGCTCGCCGTCCGGGCGGTGCTCGTCGCCCCACGCGAACCGGGCGCCGTCGAGCCCACCGCGGGCCGCGTACTCCCACTCGGCCTCGGTCGGCAGCGACCGTCCTGCCCACGTCGCGTACGCCTGGGCGTCCTCGAACGAGACCTGCACGACCGGGTGGTCCTCGCGGCCCTCGACCGACGTGCCCGGCCCGTGCGGCGCGTCCCACCGTGCGCCGGGTCGCCACCGCCACCACTGCTGCGAGTCCGCGAGGTCGACGGGGCCGGTCGTGGGCGTGAACACGAGCGCTCCGGGCACGAGGTCCTCGGTCGCGACGCCGGGGTAGTCGGCGGGGTCGAGCGCGCGCTCGGCGACGGTCACGTACCCCGTCGCGGCGACGAACGCGGCGAACTGCGCGTTGGTCACGGGGTGCGCCTCGATCTCGAACGCGGCGACCGTCGCCTCGTGGGCCGGCGCCTCGTCGGGGTAGAACTCGGTCGAGCCCATGCGGAACGAGCCGCCCGGCAGGGGGACCAGGGGCGAGAGCCCGGCCGGGGCGTCGGCGTGCGCGAGCGTCGTCTCACCCTTCGGTCCACCTGTCGTGCGCGCTGCCTGCGCCGTGCCCGCTGTCCTGTCCATGCGTCTCCTCGTGTCGAGCTCGTCCTCGATGCCGTCCCGGTGTCGTCGGCGGCCGGGACCCGGCGTGCGCAAGGCCTCCCCAGGATGGTGCAGTCGTCGCTCTGACCTGCGACGACACCCGTCCGACAGGGGAGCCCCGGGCTGCTTCCCCCGACCCTAGCGCCGGGCACGTGCGTCCGTCAGCCCCGGACCTCCGGGGGACGCGCAGCCCGGGCGGTCCGGGTGCTCGCCGTGATGCCGCTCACGGGAGGGCGAACCCCCTCGACCAGACCGTTGCCCGAGGCGTATATTCCAGCCGGAGTATTCCGTCAGGGGTGAGCACGAGGAGGCGACATGGCACGCAAGGAGCTCTCCGCTGCCGCCCTGCTCCTCCTCGGGCTGCTCCACGAGCAGCCCATGCACCCCTACCAGGTCCACCAGACGCTCAAGCAGCGGGGCGACGACCGGCTCGCGAGCATCACCCCGGGCTCGGTCTACCACGCCATGGAACGGCTCGAGTCCGACGGGCTCGTCGAGGTCGTCGGCACCGACCGCGAGGGCAACCGGCCCCAGCGGACCACCTACCGCCTGACCGATGCAGGACGCGAGGTCTTCGCGGCCCGCACGGCCCGGCTGCTCGGTGAGCCGCGGCGCGAGCACCCCTGGTTCCCGCTCGCACTGTCCCAGGCCCACGCGATCGACCGGGCGAGCGCCCTCACGGCGCTGCGTGCCCGTCGCGCCGCGCTGGCCGACGAG
The DNA here is from genome assembly GCF_015142735.1 of Oerskovia douganii. GTDB lineage: Bacteria > Actinomycetota > Actinomycetes > Actinomycetales > Cellulomonadaceae > Oerskovia > Oerskovia douganii. The sequence continues at coordinate 89,775 of NZ_JACSPN010000008.1, forward strand.
CTCACCGCCTGGACCCGCAGGTACGACGACGTGCGGAGCCACGGGCTGCCCCGTCGCCTCCTGCTCGACGTCGAGCACGACCTCCACCGGATCGAGTCGGAGCTCACCTGGCTCGACGGCCTGCTGGCCGACCTCGACTCCGGCGCCCTGGACTGGGACGAACCCGTCCCGCAGTCCTTCCGCGACTTCGTCGCCGCCCGCTCGCGGGCCCAGGCCACGGACCACGTGCCCTGACCTTCCGCCGGGATCGCGCCCGGCGAGCGGCTGCTCGCGCAGCCTCCCGAACACACTTCTCCGACCTCAGAGGACCCCATGACCACGACCCCTCCCTCAGGGAGCCTGCCCGCGACCGGTGACCCGGCGTCGAGCGCTGCGGCGCCGTCGGCCACGGCCACCGCTCCCGCGGGCCCCGCGTCGGGCGCTCCCGCCGGACCCCCGCTCGTCGACCTCGGCGGGCGCAGCCCGTGGAGCATCCTCCCGGCCCTGTGCCTGGGCTTCTTCATGATCATGGTCGACACCACGATCGTGAACATCGCGGTGCCCACGCTCGTCGACACGTTCGACACGACCCTGACCGCGGTGGGCTGGGTCAACAGCGCCTACCTGCTCACGTACGCGGTGCTGCTCCTGCTGGCCGGTCGCCTGGGCGACCGGTTCGGCCCCAGGCCCGTGTTCGTCCTGGGGCTCGTCGTCTTCACGCTCTCCTCGCTGTGGTGCGGGCTCTCCGGGTCCGTCGAGATGCTCATCGTGGCCCGCGCGGTCCAGGGCGTGGGTGCCGCGCTCATGACCCCGCAGACCATGTCGATGATCACGCGCGTCTTCCCGCCGCGTCAGCGCGGTGCGGCGATGGGGCTGTGGGGCGCGGTCGCGGGCGTCGCGACCATCGCGGGCCCGCTGCTCGGCGGCGTGTTCGTCGAGACCTGGGGCTGGGAGTGGATCTTCTTCGTCAACATCCCCGTGGGGGTCGTGGCCCTGGTCCTGGCCCTGCGCAGCCTGCCGTCCCTGCCGACCAGCAAGCGCAGCTTCGACATGATCGGCGTCGCGCTCTCGATCGTGGGGCTGTTCCTGTTCGTGTTCGGCCTGCAGGAGGGCGAGACGTACCACTGGGGCACGGTCGTGGGCCCGCTGAGCATCTGGACGATCATCGGCCTGGGCGTCCTGGTGCTCGCGGCGTTCGTGCTGTGGCAGCGGCACCTCGGTGAGCGCGCGCTCCTGCCGCTCACGCTGTTCCACTCGCGCAACTTCTCGCTCGCGAACGTGTCCGGCATGGCCGTGTCGTTCGGCATGATCGGGATCTTCTTCCCGCTGACGATCTTCCTGCAGTCGATCCTGGGTCTCTCTCCCCTCGAGGCAGCGCTCATCAACCTGCCCGGCTCGCTCGTGTCCGGCGTCGTGGCGCCGTTCGCGGGCCGCCTCTCGGACCGGGTCCCGGGCAAGTGGGTCGTGGCCTCGGGCTTCGCGCTGCTCTCGGCCTCGGTCGTGTGGCTGAGCGTCGCGGCGACGCCCGACGCGAGCGTCTGGGCGATCGTCGCGCCCATGACCCTGTTCGGGATCGGGACGGGCGCGCTGTTCTCGCCGCTCGCGAACCTCGCGACCTCGGGGCTCGACCACCGCACGGCCGGGGCGGGCGCGGGCGCGTTCAACACGTTCCGCCAGGTGGGCGGCGTGATCGGCTCGGCCGCGATCGTCGCGACGCTCACGAGCAGGCTCTCGGCGACCCTGCCGGCCGCCGCGCGCGACGCGTCGACGGCCCTGCCTGCCGAGCTCCGCCAGCAGTTCGTCGACGGGTTCGCCGCGGCGGGCGGCTCGCTCACCGGGGGAGCGCAGGGCATGGAGCTGCCTGCGGGCATCCCGCCCGAGGCCGCCGAGCAGATCCGCCAGGCCGCGACCACCGCGCTGCACCAGGGGTTCTCGCTCGCGGTCGGCCAGACCCTGCTCGTCACGGCGGGGGTCCTCGTGATCGGGCTCGTCGCGGCGCTCAGCATGCGTGCCACGCACGTCGCGCACGCGGACTGAGCGCACCGGTCCGCGGGGCGCCCTGCCGTGCGGACCACGGCGGACCGGGCCCGACGGCGGCACGCGAGCGCCGTCGTCGGGCCGGCTCGCGCCGTGCCGGGCGCAGGTGCCCCGCCGGCCCCGCCCGGCCCCGCCCCGCCGCCGCCGGCCCCCCCCCCCCCCCCCCGGGGGGGGGGGGGGGACGCTCACGTGAACAGCTCGTGACATCTCGGACGCACGGCGTGTTGCCTCGACACGGGAGAACCGCACGGGCGTAGTTTCGAACGTGACGGACGACACACGTCGTCCTCCGGGAGGCCGTCCGATGGAGTCTTCGCTCCGTGCAGGAGGGCCGGCACCGGCCCTTCGTCGGCCGGTCGCCTGCCCTACCCAGCGAGAACGGCGCCGCGCGCCGGAGGGAGCCTGCTGTGGTCCGAACCGCCCCTGCTTCTGGAGCTGCACCCGACGTCACCGTCGAGTCCCCTGAACCGACCCCTGCCGGGCGTCGCACCTTCGTCATCGACACGTCCGTGCTCCTGTCCGATCCGCGAGCCATGCTGCGGTTCGCCGAGCACGACGTCGTCCTGCCCGTCGTCGTCATCACCGAGCTCGAGGCCAAGCGGCACCACGCCGAGCTCGGGTACTTCGCCCGCAGCGCGCTGCGCATGCTCGACGACCTGCGGGTCAGGCACGGGCGTCTCGACGCCCCGCTGCCCGTGGGGGCCGTGGGCGGGACGCTGCGCGTCGAGCTCAACCACACGGACCCGACGGTGCTCCCCGCAGGGTTCCGCCTGGGTGACAACGACACGCGCATCCTCTCGGTCGCGGCCAACCTCGCGAGCGAGGGCTGCGACGTGACCGTGGTGTCCAAGGACCTGCCCATGCGGGTCAAGGCCTCCGCCGTGGGGCTGCGTGCCGAGGAGTACCGGGCCGAGCTCGCGATCGACTCGGGCTGGACCGGCATGGGCGAGATCGACGTGAGCGACGAGCAGATGGCCGACCTGTGGGAGCACGAGTCGGTCGAGCTCTCGGCGCTCGACGCCGCCACGGTCGCGGCCGCCGAGCCGCTCCTGGTGCACTCCGGGCTCGTGGTCCACTCGCCGCGGGGCTCTGCGCTGGGCAGGGTCACGGCCGACAAGCACGTGCAGCTCGTCCGGGGCGACCAGGACGTGTTCGGCGTGCACGGGCGCTCGGCCGAGCAGCGCATCGCGATCGACCTGCTGCTCGACCAGGAGATCGGGATCGTGTCGCTCGGCGGGCGTGCCGGCACGGGCAAGTCCGCGCTCGCGCTGTGCGCGGGCCTCGAGGCGGTGCTCGAGAAGAGGCAGCACCGCAAGATCATGGTCTTCCGCCCCCTGTACGCCGTGGGCGGCCAGGAGCTCGGCTACCTGCCGGGCTCCGAGGCCGAGAAGATGAACCCGTGGGCACAGGCGGTGTTCGACACCCTGGGGGCGCTCGTGTCCACGGAGGTCATGGACGAGATCGTGGACCGTGACGTCCTGGAGGTCCTGCCCCTGACCCACATCCGGGGGCGCTCGCTCCACGACGCGTTCGTCATCGTCGACGAGGCCCAGTCCCTCGAGCGCAACGTCCTGCTGACCGTGCTCTCGCGCATCGGGCAGTCCTCCCGGGTCGTCCTCACGCACGACGTCGCGCAGCGTGACAACCTGCGCGTCGGGCGGCACGACGGCGTCGCCGCGGTGATCGAGGCGCTCAAGGGGCACCCGCTGTTCGCGCACGTGACCCTGACGCGCTCCGAGCGCTCGCCCGTCGCGGCGCTCGTGACGGAGATGCTGGAGAGCATCGAGGTCTGAGCCCGGCGCCCGTCGTGGCCCCGGTCCGCGGGCCTCGGGGCCACGACGCGGCGCGAGCGAGCCCGGCACCGGCGCGCGCCCATCTCGCCTGTCACGCCCGTCGCGCCCGTCGCGCCCGGCGGGCGAGTCGGGACGGGCCGCGGCGCGACGGCAAGGCATCATCGACGGATGAGCCCAGGCCCCGCAGCCCTCGTCCCTCCGGATCCCGCCTGGGGCGAGCAGGCGGTGGGGCTCCTCGCGGTCGTGCGGTCCGCCTTCGCCGTCCTGGACGGGGCGCAGGGCATGGCCTACGACCACATCGGGTCCACGGCCGTGCCCGGCCTCGCCGCCAAGCCGTTCCTGGACCTGCAGGTGCGCGTCCCGGTCCTCGTGGCCGTCGAGGACTACGAGGACGCGCTGCGCGCGACGACGTTCGTCCGGGCGCGGGGGAGCCGTCCGGACTCCCCGGGGGTCACGGCCGACGTCCCGCGGGGGACCTCACGCCCGGACGACCCGCTCGTCTGGCGCAAGGCGCTCTTCGTGTCGGAGGCGCCGGCGGCGATCCTCCACGTCCGCCGGGCCGACTCGCCCTGGGCCGCGTACACGGTCGCCCTCCGGGACCTGCTGCGAGAGGACGCGGGCCGGCGCGCGCAGTACGAGGGCCTCAAGCGGCGGCTCGCGCACGAGCACGCCGCCGACGAGGACTACGACGACTACACGCGCGCCAAGACGGTGTTCTTCGACGAGGTCCAGGGCGAGCTCGAGCGCAGGGTGCGGGCCGTCGGCGGGCCGGTCAGGTCCGCGCCGTACCGCTGACGCGGGACGCGCCACGCCGCGCGTGGACGAGCACGACGGCCAGCACGCCGACGACCGCGCCCACGGCCGTGTCGAGGGCCCGGTCGAGCGCGATGCCCTCGCCCGACCCGCCGAGCGACGTCATGAGCAGCGCCATGGGCGTGATGGTCAGCATCGCGAGCCCGTAGTGGCGTCCGACGACGATCTCGGTCACGACCTGCAGCGCGACGACGAGCGCCGCGGTCGCCCAGAAGCCGAGGTGCGCGTCGAGCAGCGGCCACGCGACCAGGGCGCCGACGACCGTGCCGAGCGCCCGCTGGAGCGCGCGGACCACGGCGTGCTGCGTCGTCGTGCCCTGGAGGGTCGCGGTCGCGCCCATCGCGGCCCAGGCCGGGTGGCCGAACCCGGCGACGTGCGCGACCGCGGCCGCGACCGCCGCGGCGAGCGTCACGCGGAGCGAGCGCAGCCGCCAGCCTGCGCTCCCGGTGAGGGACTCGCGCGCGGTCGCGCGCAGCGTCAGGCGTGGCGGCAGGTCGGCGGGCGTCCCGGCGGCCCCGGAGAGGTCGTCGGCGAGCCGCAGCGCGGTGGCGCGCGTGCGGCGGTGGGAGGCGTCGTCGGCGAGGACGCGCCGTGCGAGGGCCACGGCGTCGTGCGCCCGTCCGACGGCGCCGCGGTCGTCGGGCGCGAGGGCGGCGGCCTCGGCGGCGAGGGTCGCGCGGCGCACCGCGAGCCGGGCCGGTCCGCTGGGACGGAACAGGAAGCCGGCGAGGCACACGACCCAGGCGACGGCCACGCCCAGGAGCCCGGCGAGGCCGCGCGGGGCGAGGTCGGCGAACGTGGGGGCGCCGGCGAGCCCGGCACCGGCGGCGAAGACCACGATGGTCGCGCCGGGTGGCCCGGTGCGCAGGAGCTGGCACAGCGCGGTCATCCCGCCCGCGAGCAGGGCGACCACCCCGAGCGCGACCCAGGTGGGGGCGCCTGCGGCCGTGACCGCGGACGTGAGGAGGATCGACCCGACCATGGCCACGCCCACGAGCGTGAGCAGCGCTGCCCGGCGCCGGTACGGGTCGAACCGTCCGTAGAGCGACGTGAGCGCTCCGAGGGCCGCGAAGCCTGCGAGGTCCTGGTGGCCGCTCGTGGCGGCGATCACCAGGGCGATCGCGACGCTCGCTCCGCAGAGCAGGGCTGCGGCGAGCGTCGCGTCGACCGAGGTGAGCCGCAGTGCCGCACGCAGGTGCGCGGGGTCGAGGACCTCGCGCGCCGCGGTGCGCACGGGAGAGCGGTGGTCGGGTGGGCGCTGGTCGGTGGGGGTGTGGCCGGGCGCAGCGGTGGTGAGGGGGGAGGAGAGTGGCATCTCTTCGAGGATACGCCTCGTTCGAAGATGTTTCACAAGTGAACTATCTGCCGCGAGGCCCTACCCTGGTGCCGTGGACTACGTGGAACGCCTGCGCGAGCAGTGGGCGCAGCAGATGCCCGAGGTTGACGTGTCGCCCATCGACTCGATCGGCCGGATCACCCGCATCGCGGCGCTCCTGGCGGAGTCGAGCGACACGGTGCTCGCGCAGCGGTCGCTGACCCGCCCCGAGCTCGAGGTCCTCACCGCGCTCCGACGCGCCGGCCGCCCCCTGCGGGCCCGCGAGGTCACGACCATCACCCGGGCCCCCGGTGCCTCGATCAGCAAGCGCCTCGACCACCTCGAACGCGAAGGCCTCGTCGAGCGGACCGTCGTCGAGCGCGACCGCCGGGGTGTGCTGCTCTCGCTCACCGAGGAGGGGACCCGGCTCGTCGACGAGCTCTTCCCCGCCCAGCTCGACCGCGAGCGTGCCGCGCTCGACGGGCTCACCGACGACGAGCGCACCCGCCTCGCCGAGCTGCTCACGATCGTGCTGCGTCGCGTGGACCCCGTCGAGTACTGACGCCGTCCCCGGCCCGGGACGACGAACGGCGTGGGCCGGGTGTCAGCACCCGGCCCACGCCGTTCGTGGTCCTCGCCGGGGCCCGCCCTCGTGGAGCGGGACTCAGCGCGTGGTCACGCCTGCGGCGGGCGCGTCATCGACAGGACGTCGAGCGCCGTGTCGAGCTGCTCCTCGGTGACCTCGCCGCGCTCGACGAAGCCCAGGTCGATCACGGCCTCGCGGACCGTGAGGCCCTGCTTGACCGAGTGCTTGGCGACCTTGGCCGCCGCCTCGTAGCCGATCACGCGGTTGAGCGGCGTGACGATCGACGGCGAGGACTCCGCGAGGGCACGCGCGCGCTCGACGTTGGCCGTGATGCCGACGACGGTCTTGTCCGCGAGCACGACCGACGCGTTCGACAGCAGGCGGATCGACTCCAGGACGCCCAGTGCGATGACCGGGATCTGCACGTTGAGCTCGAAGCTCCCGGAGGCCCCGGCCCACGCCACGGTCGCGTCGTTGCCGATCACGCGCGCGGCGATCATGAGGACGGCCTCCGGCACGACCGGGTTGACCTTGCCCGGCATGATCGACGAACCGGGCTGCAGGTCCGGGATGAAGATCTCGCCTAGGCCCGTGTTAGGGCCCGAGCCCATCCAGCGCAGGTCGTTGCAGATCTTCGTGATCGAGACCGCGATGGTGCGCAGCGCACCCGAGAGCTCGACGAGACCGTCGCGCGAGCTCTGTGCCTCGAAGTGGTCGCGTGCCTCGGTCAGGGGCAGGCCCGTGTCCTCGACCAGCAGGGCGATGACGCGCTGCGGGAACCCGGCGGGCGTGTTGATGCCCGTGCCGACGGCCGTGCCGCCCAGGGGTACCTCGGCCGCGCGGGGGAGCGCGGACTGCAGCCGCTCGATGCCGTAGCGCATGGCCGCGGCGTACCCGCCGAACTCCTGGCCGAGCGTGACCGGGGTCGCGTCCATGAGGTGCGTGCGGCCCGACTTCACGACCGTCGCGAACTCGGCCGCCTTGGCCTCGAGAGCCTCCGCGAGGTGCGTCAGCGCCGGGATCAGGTCGTGCACGACCCCCGCGGTCGCGGCCAGGTGCACCGACGTCGGGAAGACGTCGTTGGACGACTGGGACGCGTTGACGTGGTCGTTCGGGTGGACCTCGCGACCCAGCGAGCGCGTGGCGAGCGTCGCGAGGACCTCGTTGGTGTTCATGTTCGACGACGTGCCGGAGCCCGTCTGGAAGATGTCGATCGGGAAGTGCGCGTCGTGCGCGCCCGAGGCGACCTCGTCGGCCGCGGCCACGATGGCGGCCGCGACGTCCTCGTCGAGCACCCCCAGCTCGGCGTTGGCGCGTGCTGCGGCCTTCTTGACACGAGCGAGGGCCTCGATGTGGCTGCGCTCGAGAGGAGTGCCCGACAGCGGGAAGTTCTCCACGGCGCGCTGCGTCTGCGCGCGGTAGAGGGCGGCCGCGGGGACGCGGACCTCACCCATGGTGTCGTGCTCGATGCGGTAGTCGGTGGCGTCGGCAGAAGTCATGGGGCTAATGGTGCCGCACGATCACGAGTGATCTCGAACCCGGCCGCGGGGTGGGTGCGTGCTGCACGCCACCCGCGCGGGCCGGTCCCGGCACGGGGGAGCCGGTCAGACGTCCGGGGTCTCGCCGACGTCGCCGACCACCTCGACGAGCCGGGCGCGGCCGTCGGCGAGCGTGTACTCGACGCCGACGATCGCGAGCCGCCCCTCGGCCACGGCATCTGCCAGGGCCGCCGAGTAGCCGTGCAGCATGTCCACGGTGTGGCGCACGTGCTCGCGGCGCAGCGTGTCCGGGTCGACCGCGGACACGCCGCCCGAGGTGCTCGTGATGTTGACGATCGAGGGGATCACCCGGTCGACGACCGCTCGGACGAACCCGTCGGCCTGCTCACCCGTCGCGAGGGTGTGGGCGGCTGCGGCGATCGCCCCGCAGCTGTCGTGGCCGAGCACGACCACGAGCGGCGTCCCGAGGATGTTGACCCCGTACTCGATCGAGCCGATCACGGTCGTGTCGAGGACGTGGCCTGCGGTCCGCACGACGAACACGTCGCCCAGGCCCTGGTCGAAGATGATCTCGGCGGCCACGCGGGAGTCGGCGCACCCGAAGATCACGGTGTGCGGGTGCTGGGCCACGCTGAGCTCGGCCCGGCGGACGGCGCCCTGGGACGGATGTTCCATCTCGTCCCGGACGAACCGCCCGTTGCCGTCACGGAGCCTGGCCCAGGCCTCGGCGGGGGTCGTGGGAGGTGCGGTGTCTTGGATGCTGCCGTTCGTCGTCACAACTTCCATGGTCACGCACGAGCGTCCCGTTCCTCGTCGCCGTCCCACACTCTGACCAGACCCGTGGACGAGGTGGCCCTCCTGGGGGACCCGCGAGGCGCCGTCGGGGGCGGTCCTCGCCGGGTCGTGATGGCCCGCGACGGGCCCTCGGTCGCCCCGCGACGGGCCTTCAGAAATGTCCCTCCCGTGGCGAGTCGTCCCGTGACGGTGTAGCCCTAGTACCAGGAAAAACCCGATGACGGGCACGTCGAAGCGCCCGTCGGAGGGCAGGATCGACGAAGGGGAGACCGTGCACCGACGCACCCGGGCACTCGCCGCGGCACTGGCCGTCGCGACGATCGTGCCGCTCGCCGCGTGCAGCACCGGGGAAGGCTCCGGCCCGCCCGTGCTCACCTGGTACATCAACCCCGACAACGGGGGACAGGCCGCGATCGCCGCGTCGTGCAGCGAGGCCTCGGGCGGCGCGTACCGCATCGAGACGTCGCTCCTGCCACGCGACGCCGCCGCCCAGCGCGAGCAGCTCGCCCGCCGCCTCGCCGCCAAGGACGCCTCGATCGACCTCATGAGCCTCGACCCGCCGTTCATCCCCGAGCTGTCCGAGGCCGGTTTCCTGGCCCCCGTGCCGGAGGACGTCGCGACGGCCACGACGCAGGACGTCGTCCAGGGGGCGATCGACGGCTCGACGTGGAAGGGCGAGCTCGTCGCGATCCCGTTCTGGGCCAACACCCAGCTCCTCTGGTACCGCAAGTCCGTCGCCCAGGCGGCGGGGCTCGACCTCACGCAACCCGTCACGTGGGACCAGATCGTCACCGCGGCCCAGGACCAGGACAAGTACCTCGCGGTGCAGGGAGCCAAGGCCGAGTCGTTGACCGTGTGGATCAACGCCCTGGTCGAGTCGGGGGGCGGGCAGATCCTGGAGAACCCCGAGGCACCCGCGGACGAGCTCACGCTCGGCCTCGAGACCGACGCGGGGCGCAACGCCGCGCGGATCATCGGGGAGATCGGCAGCTCGGGCGTGGGCGGCCCGGGCCTGCCCAGCGAGGACGAGGCCGCGTCGCTGACCCTGTTCCAGGGGGACAAGGGCTCGTTCATGGTCAACTGGCCGTTCGTGTGGTCCTCGACCCTGGGGGGCGTCGACGCCGGCTCGCTCGACCAGGCGCTCCTCGACGACATCGGCTGGACGCTGTACCCGCAGGCCGTCGAGGGCCAGGAGACCCGTCCGCCGTATGGCGGCATCAGCATCGGCGTCGGGGCGTTCAGCGAGCACACGGACCTGTCGTACGAGGCCGCGCAGTGCATCGTGAGCGCCGAGAACCAGGCCTCGTACATGGTCTCGGACGGGAACCCCGCGGCGAGCACCGCGGCCTACGACGACCCCGCCGTGCAGGAGGCCTACCCCATGTACGACGTGATCCGGCAGTCGCTCGAGCAGGCCGCACCACGGCCGCAGACACCGTTCTACAACGAGGTCTCGACGGGGCTCCAGCAGACCTGGTACCCGCCCGCGAGCGTGACCGAGGACGGCACCCCCGTGACGTCGACCGAGTTCATCACCGCCGTCCTGCGAGGGGAGCGTCTGCTGTGAGCGCCGACACCCGGGGCGCCCGCCGCGCCCAGCCCGAGCCGGACCCCGCGTCCGGCACCTCGCCGGACCTGGTTCCCGACAAGAAGGCCAAGGCCGCGCGCAGCGACCGGGCCAGGGCCGAGGCCCGCCTCGGCTGGTACCTCGCCGGCCCCGCGTTCGTCGTCATGCTGGCCGTGACCCTCTACCCGATCCTCCAGGCGGTCTACGACTCGCTGTTCAACTACAAGCTCACCGCGCCCGACGACCGCACGTTCGTCGGGCTCGGCAACTACGCCGTGATCCTCACGGACTTCGTCTGGTGGCGCGACTTCGCCGTGACGTTCTTCATCATGGTCGTGTCGGTGGTCGTCGAGCTCGTCCTGGGCTTCGCGCTCGCGCTCGTGATGCACCGCGCGATCAAGCGCCTGCGTGGGCCGCTGCGCACCGCGATCCTCGTGCCGTACGGCATCATCACCGTGGTCTCGGCCTTCGCGTGGTTCTACGCGTTCGACATCACGTCCGGATACGTCAACAGCTGGTTCGACTGGGTGCCCGGGATCGGGCCGGACCTCAACTGGTTCGCGCAGCAGGGCACGAGCCTGTTCGTCATCATCGCGTCCGAGGTCTGGAAGACCACGCCCTTCATCTCGCTGCTGCTGCTCGCGGGCCTGGCCCAGGTGCCGAGCGACCTCGAGGAGGCCGCGAAGGTCGACGGTGCCACCGCGTGGCAGCGCTTCTCGCGCGTGATCGTGCCCAACATGAAGGCCGCGATCATGGTCGCCGTCCTGTTCCGTGCGCTCGACGCGTTCCGCATCTTCGACAACGTCTTCATCATGACCAACGGCGCGAACAACACGGAGGTGCTGTCCTTGCTGGCCTACCGGACCTCGATCGGCCAGCTCCAGATCGGCATGGGCTCGGCCATCTCCGTCCTGCTGTTCCTGTGCGTGATCGGCATCTGCTTCGTGGCGATCAAGCTGTTCAAGGTGGATCTGGCCGGCGCACGAGGGGAGCGATGATGGGCAGCGTCCTGAGCACCAGGGCCCGCGTCTGGTGGGCCGTCATCACTGTCGTCGTCCTGGTCGGCGCCCTGTTCCCCGTGGTCTCGATCCTCATGACGAGCTTCAAGGGACCCAGCGACCTCAACTCCGGCACGTTCCTGCCGCCGCAGTGGAGCACCACGAACTACGAGCAGATCCTGTCCTCGGGCGGGTCGGCCCAGGAGCTGTTCCTGTCGGCGCTGCGGAACTCGGTCGGCATCTCGCTCATCGCGACCGTGATCGCGGTCGTGCTCGCGACGCTCGCCGCGTACGCGATCGCGCGTCTGAACTTCCCGGGCAAGCGCCTGATCCTCACGACCGCGCTGGGCGTCTCGATCTTCCCCGTGGTCTCGATCGTGACGCCCCTGTTCAACCTGTGGCGCAACATCGGGCTCTACGACACCTGGCTCGGCCTGATCATCCCGTACCTGTCGCTCACGCTCCCGATCTCGATCTGGACGCTCGCGGCGTTCTTCCGCCAGATCCCGTGGGAGCTCGAGCAGGCCGCGCAGGTCGACGGCGCGACGCCCTGGCAGGCGTTCCGCAAGGTCATCGTGCCCCTCGCGGCCCCGGGCGTCTTCACGACCGCGCTCATCGCGTTCTTCATCGCGTGGAACGACTTCGTGTACGGCATCTCGCTGACGTCCACGAGCGCGGCCCGGCCTGTGCCGGCCGCTCTCGCGTTCTTCACGGGTGCGTCCTACTTCGAGGAGCCGACCGGCGCCATCTCGGCGGCCGCGATCGTCGTGACCATCCCCGTCGTGATCCTCGTGGTGCTGTTCCAGCGCCAGATCGTGTCGGGCCTCACGCAGGGGGCGGTCAAGGGATGAGCGGCCTCCCCGGCACGACGGCGCCGCCCACCCCACGCGGTCGGGTCACCCCGCCGCGCCCCCGCACCCTTCGCTGCCCGACCCCAGACCGAGGAGAGAGCTGATGGCGTCGATCACCCTCAAGGACATCGTCAAGAAGTACGGCGACGGGTTCCCCGCCGTGAAAGGGGTCAGCATCGACATCGCCGACGGCGAGTTCGTGATCCTCGTCGGCCCCTCGGGCTGCGGGAAGTCGACGCTGCTGCGCATGATCGTCGGCCTCGAGGACATCACCTCGGGTGACCTGCTGATCGACGGCGAGCGCGTCAACGAGAAGGCCCCGCGCGACCGGGACCTCGCGATGGTCTTCCAGAACTACGCGCTGTACCCGCACCTGACGGTCGCCGAGAACATCGCGTTCCCGCTGCGGCTGAACAAGGGCAGGCTCACCGACGCCGAGATCCGCGAGAAGGTCGAGCGTGCAGCCGACCTCCTCGACCTGCGCGAGCACCTCGACCGCAAGCCCGCCAACCTCTCGGGCGGTCAGCGCCAGCGTGTCGCGATGGGCCGGGCGATCGTTCGCGACGCCAAGGCGTTCCTGTTCGACGAGCCCCTGTCCAACCTCGACGCCAAGCTCCGCGGTCAGATGCGCACGGAGATCGCGCGTCTCCAGCGGCGCCTCGCGACCACGACTGTCTACGTGACGCACGACCAGACCGAGGCCATGACTCTCGGCGACCGTGTCGCGGTGCTGCGCAAGGGCGAGCTCCAGCAGATCGCGAGCCCGCGCGCGCTCTACGAGCAGCCCGTCAACCTGTTCGTCGCGGGGTTCATCGGGTCACCGCCCATGAACTTCCTGCCCGGTGAGGTCAAGGGCAGCAGCATGGAGCTGCCGTTCGGGACGTTCGAGCTGCCCGACCGCCTGGTCGAGGCCGTCGGCGGCCGCGAGCTCGTGATCGTGGGCCTGCGCCCCGAGCACTTCGAGGACGCCCGGCTCGTCGACCCGTCCAAGAAGGAGCGGGGTCGGACGTTCGACGCGCAGATCGACGTGACCGAGTGGCTCGGTGCCGAGCTCTACGCGTACGTGCCGTTCGAGATGCACGCCTCGGTCGCGGAGAAGCTCGAGGAGCTGGACCGCGAGCTCGACGGCGAGGGGTTGCGCACCCAGTTCGTCGTCGCCCTCAACTCGGCGTCCCGCGTGCGCGACGGGGACACGACCGAGCTCTGGTTCGACCCCGAGAAGATGATGATCTTCGACCCGGAGACGGGCGAGAACCTCACGCACGACCAGGACGAGGTGGACCGGCTCGACAAGGAGAACGAGGAGGACCGGCGCGCCTCGCTCGAACGCGCCCACGCACAGGCGCAGCAGAGCGCCTGACGCGCCTGCGCGGCGCGGGTCAGTCGTCCTCGGTGGCGTCGTCCTGCGTGCCGCCGGAGGGGCCGGCGACGTCGGCGGCGCGGGCCGACGCGAGGCGCTCGCGGGCGCCGTCGAGCCACTGCTGGCAGCGGGCGGCGAGGGCCTCGCCGCGCTCCCACAGGGCGAGCGAGGCCTCGAGCGGCTCGCCGCCGGCCTCGAGGCGGGTCACGACGTGGACCAGCTCGTCGCGCGCCTGCTCGTAGGTGAGGTCGGCGACGTCGGTGTTGCTCGGGGTGGTGCTCATGGTGGTGGGCCTTCCTGGGGCTGGTCTGGTGGGGTCGGTGCTGCGCTGCTGGCCGGACGGGCTCAGCGCACGGTCGCGTCGATCGCGCCGCTCGCGAGCCGCACGTGCAGGGAGTCGCCGGGGCTCACGTCGTCGGGGGAGCGGACGATCCCGCCGTCCGGTCCGTGCACGACGGCGTAGCCCCGCTCGAGCGTCGAGGCGGGGGACAGCGCGCGCACCTGGGCGGCGAGCCGGTCGACCTCGCCGTGCGCGCGCAGCAGGATCGCGTCGAGCGAGCGCCTGGCCCGGTCCCGCGCGGCGAGGACCTGCTGCTCACGCGTGGTGATCATGGTCTCGGGGGCGGCGAGCACGGGGCGGGAGCGGGCGCTGTCGAGGCGGGACTGCTCGCGCTGGAGCTGGTGCGTGATCGCTGCCCGGATCCGGGAGCGGGCCTGCAGGACGCGTGCGCGCTCCTCGCCCACGTCGGGGACGATCCGCTTGGCGGCGTCCGTGGGCGTGGAGGCGCGGTAGTCGGCGACCAGGTCCAGGAGCGGGGTGTCGGTCTCGTGGCCGATCGCGCTCACGAGCGGGGTGCGGCAGGCCGCGGCGGCGCGCACGAGGGCCTCGTTGCTGAAGGGCAGGAGGTCCTCGACCGCGCCACCGCCGCGCGCGACCACGATCACGTCGACGTCGGGGCGGGCGTCGAGCTCGGCGATCGCGGCGCTCACCTGGGCGACGGCGCCCGTGCCCTGGACCGCTACCTCGCGGATCTCGAAGCGGACCTGGGGCCAGCGCGCACGGGCGTTGACCACCACGTCGTGCTCGGCCTTGGACTCCCGGCCGCACACGAGCCCCACGACCGCGGGCAGGAACGGGAGCGGCACCTTGCGGTCCGCGTCGAACAGGCCCTCGGCGGCCAGGACGCGCTTGAGGTGCTCGATCCGGGCCAGGAGCTCGCCGATGCCGACGGTCCGGACCTCGGTCGCCTGGAGCTGGAACGACCCGCGCTTGGGCCAGAACACGGGCTTGGCGTGCACCACGACGTGCGCCCCCTCGCTGAGGGGTGTGCTCGTGGCCGCGAAGACCTTGGCCATCGCGGCGACCGGGAGCGACATGTCGGCGTCGGTGTCGCGGAGCGTGAGGAAGGCCATCGGGGCGCCGGGACGGCGGTTGAGCTGCACGACCTGTCCCTCGACCCACACGGGCGCCATCTTGTCGATGTACGCCGTGATCTTGCTCGACAGCAGCCTGACCGGCCACGGGTGCTCGGGGCTCGTGTCGAGGGCCCGGGCGGGGAGCGGGGCCGGCGGCGTGGCAGGAGCGGTGGGGTCGGCTGGTTCGGCGCGGTCGGCGGGTCGGTCGGTCACGGGTCAAGCCTGCCTCATGCGTGTGACAGGCGCCGGTCCCGCACCGCACCGGTCGGCCTCGGCGAGCAGACCCGTGAGGATCCTGTGGAGTTGCTGCCAGGACCTGGCCCGGACCGCGCCGGGACCGGGGGGACGGGCCCGGTCCCGGAGGCCCGTCGCCTAGACTCGTGGGGTGACTTCCCCGACTGGTAAGCGTGTCCTCCTCGCCGCCCCCCGCGGCTACTGCGCGGGCGTCGACCGTGCCGTGATCGCGGTCGAGAAGGCGCTCGAGCACTACGGCGCCCCCGTGTACGTCCGCAAGGAGATCGTCCACAACAAGTACGTCGTCGAGTCGCTGAGCGACAAGGGCGCCGTCTTCGTGAACGAGACCGACGAGGTGCCGGAGGGCGCGCGCGTCGTGTTCTCGGCGCACGGGGTCTCGCCCGCGGTCCACGAGGCCGCTGCCGAGCGCAACCTGCAGACGATCGACGCGACGTGCCCCCTGGTCACCAAGGTCCACAAGGAGGCCGTGCGCTTCGCGGCGGACGACTACGACATCCTGCTGATCGGGCACGAGGGCCACGAGGAGGTCGAGGGCACCGCGGGCGAGGCGCCGGACCACGTCCAGATCGTCAACTCGCCCGACGACGCGGTGAACGTCACGGTCCGCGACCCGGAGAAGGTCGTGTGGATCTCGCAGACCACGCTGTCGGTCGACGAGACCATGGAGACGGTCGACCGGCTGCGCGAGCGGTTCCCGACGCTGCAGAACCCGCCGTCGGACGACATCTGCTACGCGACGCAGAACCGTCAGGTGGCGGTGAAGAAGCTCGCGCCCGAGTGCGAGCTCGTGATCGTGGTGGGCTCGGCGAACTCGTCGAACTCGGTGCGTCTGGTCGAGGTGGCGCTGAATGCCGGTGCGGACGCGTCGTACCGCATCGACCGCGCGCAGGAGATGGACGAGTCCTGGCTCGACGGCGTCACGACCGTCGGCGTCACCTCGGGCGCCTCGGTCCCCGAGATCCTGGTCAACGACGTCCTGGCGTACCTGGCCGAGCGCGGGTACGGCGACGTGCAGGAGGTGCGCACCGCGACCGAGGACCTCATGTTCTCGCTCCCCAAGGAGCTGCGCGCGGACCTCAAGGCCGCGGGCAACGCGCCCGCACGTCCGCGCCGCGAGAACCGGACGTCGCTCTCGGTCGAGCCCGTCTGACGCCGACGCTCCGACACGCGCGAGGCCCGTCCCGGACGATCCGGGACGGGCCTCGCGCGTCACGCGTCCGGGGACGGCCCGACGGCGTCCCTCACCGCACGCCGGCACGGACCCGGGGCGAGGTGCGTCTCAGGACGCGTCCGCACCCCGGTCGCGCTCGTGCCGGCCGGGCGCGTTGACGGTGCCGAGCATCCCGGCGTCGAGCGTGCCCTCGTCGTCGCCGGGCCCGCTGGGGCCCGACCCCGCCGGGTCGGCGGCTCCGCGGCCCCCCGCAGCGATCTCGTCGATCGCGACGAAGTTCTCGTTGACCGACGCGAGGAGCTCGGGGGCGCTCACGGCGCTGAGCTGGGGGTTGGCCGCGGCGGGGGTCTCGAGGTCGTCGTCGACGACGTTGAGGTCCGCGAAGCGGCGGGCGCTCACGAGCACGCGCGTCTCGAGGGACGCGACGGTCCGGTTGTAGGAGTCGGCGGCGCCCTGGATGGACCGGCCGAGCCGGGCGAGGTGGCTGCCCATGACGGCCAGGCGCCCGTGCAGCTCCTTGCCGAGCGTGAGCACCTGCTGGGCGTTGGCGGCCAGGGCGTCCTGGCGCCACGCGTAGGCGACGGTGCGCAGCAGCGCGATCATGGTCATGGGCGCCGCGATGATGACGTTCTTCGAGACGGCGTACTCGAGGATCGACGGGTCCTGCTCGACCGCCGCGGACAGGAACGACTCGGCGGGGACGAACATGACGACGAACTCCGGCGCGGGGCTGAACTGGTCCCAGTACCTCTTGCCCGCCAGGTCGTCGATGTGCTTGCGGAAGTGGCGGGCGTGCGCGGCCAGCCGTTCGGCCCGCACCCGGGGGTCCGTCGTCTGCTGCGCGTCGAGGTAGCCGAGGAACGCGACCTTGGCGTCGACCACGACGTTCTTGCCGCCCGCGAGCTTGATGACCATGTCGGGGCGCAGCGCCCCGTCGTCGGTGGCGACCTGGTCCTGCTCGACGAAGTCGACGTGCGGGATCATGCCCGCAGCCTCGACGACGCGGCGGAGCTGGAGCTCGCCCCACGCACCGCGCACCTGCGAGGAGCGCAGCGCGGTCACGAGCTGGGAGGTCTCCGCGCGCAGGGCCTCGGAGTCGTGACGCATGCCGCGGACCTGCTCGGCGAGCGTGCCGTGGGCCTCGCGGCGGGCCTGCTCGGCGGCCGTGACCTCGGCCTTGACCTGGTCGAGGGCCTTGCTGAGGGGCTCGACGAGCTGCTGCACGGCCTGCTCGCGCTTGGCGAGCTCGGCCTCGCCGACCTGCTGGCTGCGCTTGAAGCGTTCCTCGGCCTGCGTGAGGAACTGCTCGGAGCTGCTCGCGAGCGCCTTGCGGGCCAGGGCCTCGAACTGGGCCTCGAGCCGCGCCTGGTCGCCGCGGATCTCGGTGAGCCGCTTCTCGGAGCCCGCCCGCAGCTCCTCGATGGCCCGCTCGTGGTTGGCGCGCTCGATGTCGAAGCGCTCGTCCGCGGAACGCTCCGCGCCCGCGAGCTGTCGCCCGAACGCCTCGCGCTCGGTGCGGAGCTGGCGCTCGAACCCCTCGCGCTCGGCCGCGAGCCGCTCGGCGAGGCCCGCACCGCGTGCGGCCTCCTGCTGGGCCTGGGTCAGCAGGCCCGTGAGCCGGCCGATCTCGGCGCGCCCCGAGTCGGGGGAGGTGCGGCGCGCGAGCCAGCCCAGGAGTGCTCCCACGAGGAGGCCGACGACGAGCATGACCCACGGCAAGGCGTTGTCCATGCCCGCACTCTGCCAGGTGGCACCCACAGCGGAGGGGGAGCCGCGTCGTCGGGCGCGTCGCGGGCGGTGACCGTCCACCCACGGGTGATATCGCGTCTCACCAGCGAAGACATGACAAATCACAGGGGGAGCGGCGCGTGCGCTCCGCTACGTTGGTCGGCATGGCCCACGATCCTGCGCCCCGCGACCAGCTCCCACCCACGGACACCTCGAGCACCCCGGACGTCGCGGCCCCCGCCGCACCGGCCGCCCCCGCACCCGTCCTCGCTCCGGCGGCCCCCACCGTCTCCTCGCACGGGACCGGTACGCCTCCCGCGCTGTCGGTGCGCGGGCTTTGGAAGAGGTTCGGCGAGAAGATCGCCGTCGCGGGGATCGACCTCGACGTCCCCGCGGGGTCGTTCTACGGGCTCGTCGGCCCCAACGGCGCGGGCAAGACGACCGCGCTGTCGATGTCGACGGGGCTCCTGCGCCCGGACTTCGGCACGGTCCACGTGCACGGTCAGGACCTGTGGGCGGACCCGGTCGCGGGCAAGCGCATGCTGGGGATCCTCCCGGACGGCGTGCGGCTGTTCGACCGCCTCACGGGCGCGCAGCTCATCACGTACGCGGGCCTGCTGCGCGGCATGGACCGCGCGACGGTCGCCGAGCGCACGACGGACCTCCTGGAGGCCCTGGGCCTGGCGGCCGACGCGGACACGTTCGTGGTCGACTACTCGGCGGGCATGACCAAGAAGATCGCGCTGGCCTCGGCGCTCATCCACGCCCCGAGCCTGCTGGTGCTCGACGAGCCCTTCGAGGCCGTGGACCCGGTCTCGGCCGCGAACATCCGCGAGATCCTCTCGTCGTACGTCGCGAGCGGCGGCACGGTGATCGTGTCCTCGCACGTCATGGACCTGGTCCAGCGCATGTGCGACCACGTCGCGGTGATCGCGGGCGGGCACGTGCTCGCGGCGGGCACCGTGGACGAGGTCCGTGCGGGGCAGAGCCTCGAGGACCGCTTCGTCGACCTGGTCGGCGGCCGGCACACCACGGAGGGGCTGTCGTGGTTGCGCACCTCGTAAGGCTCAAGCTCGCGCTCATGCGCAACACGCTCAGGAAGAGCGTGTGGCAGACCGTGGGGCTCGCGATCGGTGTCCTGTACGGGCTGGGCGTGGTGGGGCTGACGCTGGTCGGCCTGGTCGCCCTGGGCACGACGCAGCCGGAACTCGCAGGCCAGATCGTCACGATCCTGGGGTCGGTCGTGGTGCTCGCGTGGTGGATCGTCCCGCTGTTCGCGTTCGGCGTCGACGCCACGCTCGACCCGCAGCGGTTCGTGACGTTCGCGGTGCCCCAGCGGCAGCTGCTGGCGGGCCTCGCGATCGCGGGCCTGGTCGGGACGCCGGGGATCGTGACGCTCCTGGTCTCGGCGGGTACGGCGCTCGCGTGGTGGCGCACGCCCCTCGCGGCCCTCGCGGCTCTCGTGGGCGGGCTGCTCGCGGTCGCGCTGTGCGTGGTGGGGTCGCGTGCGACGACGACGGCGCTCGCGCCGCTGCTCGACTCGCGCCGCTACCGCGAGGTCCTGTCGATCGCGGCGTTCGTGCCGCTCATGCTGGCCGGCCCGATCGTCGGGTGGGCGACGTCGGCGATCGCGCGCGGCCAGGAGGTCCTGCCGGTCGTCGCGGACGTCCTGGGGTGGACGCCGTTCGGCGCGCCGTGGGCGATCGCGACCGCCGTGTCCGACGGCGCCTGGGGACTGGCGCTCGTCCGCCTCGGCATCACCGTGGTCGTGCTGGGGGCCGCGTGGGTCGTCTGGGACCGGGCGCTCGCCAGGGCGCTCGTGGCTCCGCACGGCGGCGCGGCCGCGGGCCGCTCCAAGGGGCTGGGCTGGTTCGACCGCTTCCCGGCGACCCCCGTGGGGGCCGTGGCGGCGCGCTGCCTCACGTACTGGTTCCGTGACCCGCGCTACTCGGGGTCGGTCGCGGTCATCCCGTTGCTCCCGGTCGTGCTGTGGTTCGTGGGGTCGAGCATCGAGCTCGACGGCAGCGGCGGGTTCGCCGAGCTCATGCTCGTGCTGGGGCCGGTCACGGCCTTCACGTTCGGGTTCGCGATCTCGGCGGACGTCGCCTACGACCACACGGCGTTCTGGACCCAGGTGTCGTCGGGCGTGAGCGGCTTCGCCGACCGTGCGGGGCGTGTCCTCGCGGCCGGCGTGATCGGCGTGCCGGTCGTGACGGTCTTCGCGGTGGGCTCGGTCGCCTTCACGGGGCGGTGGGACCTGCTGGTCGCGACGGTCGGCCTGAGCCTCGGGGTGCTCGCCACGGCGCTCGGTGTGTCGAGCGTGGTCTCGGCGCGCCTGCTCTACCCGGTCCCCAAGCCGGGGGAGAGCCCGTTCAAGTCTCCCCAGGGCGCGGCGATGGCGACCCTGGTCGCCCAGATGCTGACCATGGCGGTCCTCACGGCGCTGTGCCTGCCGGCGGCGGGGCTCGCGCTCGCCACGCTCCTGACGGGCGCGGCGGTGTGGGGCTGGCTCACGCTGGTCGTGGGGGTCGGCCTGGGTGCGGTGCTCCTGGTGGTGGGCATGCGCTGGGGCGGCCGCCTGGTCGACCAGCGGGGCCCGGAGCTGCTCCAGCAGGTCATGAGCTACAAGTAGGCGGCGCCGTCGGGCCGTGTGCGTGCCGGGCGCCCTGCTCGGGTGCGAGCGGCCCGGACGGTCGCTCCCGTAGACTCAGGCCCCGTGGCTCTAACAATCGGCATCGTCGGCCTGCCCAACGTCGGCAAGTCCACCCTCTTCAACGCCCTGACCCGTAACCAGGTCCTCGCGGCGAACTACCCGTTCGCGACGATCGAGCCGAACATCGGCGTGGTGTCCCTCCCGGACCCGCGTCTGACGAAGCTCGCGGAGATCTTCGGCAGCGAGCGCATCCTGCCCGCGACCGTGTCCTTCGTGGACATCGCGGGCATCGTCAAGGGGGCGAGCGAGGGCGAGGGGCTCGGCAACAAGTTCCTCGCGAACATCCGCGAGGCGGACGCGATCTGCCAGGTGACGCGCGCGTTCGACGACCCCGACGTGATCCGCGTCGAGGGCTCGACGGACTCGGCCGACGACATCGAGACCATCAGCACCGAGCTGATCCTCGCGGACCTCCAGACCCTCGAGAAGGCGCTGCCGCGTCTCGAGAAGGAGGTCAAGATCAAGAAGGGCGACCCCGTCCTGCTCGCCGCGGCGCAGAAGGCGCAGGGGCTGCTCGAGCAGGGCATCACCCTGTTCCAGGGTGCGAAGGCCGCGGGGCTGGACCTGGCCGAGATCGCGAGCCTGCAGCTCATGACGGCCAAGCCGTTCATCTACGTCTTCAACACCGACGACGCGGGCCTCGTCGACGAGGAGCGCAAGGCCGAGCTGCGTGCGCTCGTCGCGCCGGCCCAGGCGATCTTCCTCGACGCGAAGTTCGAGTCCGAGCTCGTCGAGCTCGAGCCCGAGGAAGCGGCGGAGATGCTCGCGGAGACGGGCCAGGAGGAGTCGGGGCTGGACCAGCTCGCGCGCGTGGGGTTCGACACCCTGGGGCTCCAGACCTACCTCACGGCCGGCCCCAAGGAGTCGCGCGCCTGGACCATCCGCAAGGGGTGGACCGCGCCGCAGGCGGCCGGGGTGATCCACACCGACTTCGAGCGGGGGTTCATCAAGGCGGAGGTCATCTCGTTCGACGACCTCGTGGAGACAGGGTCCGTGGCGGCGGCCCGTGCTGCGGGCAAGGCGCGCATCGAGGGCAAGGACTACGTCATGGCTGACGGGGACGTCGTGGAGTTCCGCTTCAACGTGTGATCCACCTGGTGAGTGGGCTGGAGAGTTCCGTCACAGTCGCCGTTCTTGGGACGGGCGCCGCCGCATCGTGAGACGCGGGCGGCGCCCCTTCCATGTGTCCAGGGTGTTACGTACCGGTTTCTCCCGGTATCAGGGGCGAAACAGCACCGTACCGGCCAGTATCAACTCGGTAACGATCGGCCACCTGAAAGGTGCAACAGGGTGAAGTCGCCCATCTTGGTCGCTACCGTTGCCTCAAACCATGGTGGGCTTCCCTGACGATGCCGCCGAGGACGCCCTGCGGTCATCGCGCGCTCTCCTCGAGGCAAGGGAGTTCACCATCCCCTTGAGGAGGAACATTGAACATCAGGCGCACAAGTGCCGTTACCGCGGCGGTGGCCTCGGTCGCGTTGGTGCTGACCGCATGCGGCGGCACCGCCGAGGAGAGCGAAGACGGCGGCATCAACCAGGACACCGCGGTCACCGTGGCCTGGGAGGCCCCGCTCAACGAGCTCAACCTCAGCTCGACGAACGGCAACGCGACGCAGAACTCGGTCATCTCGTACATGCTGAACTCCGGGTTCAACTACTACGACGACCAGCTCGAGCTCGTCCAGGACGAGTCCTTCGGCACGTACGAGAAGGTCTCCGACGACCCGCTGACGGTCAAGTACACGGTCGGCGACGACACCAAGTGGTCCGACGGCACCGCGTTCGACGCGACCGACGTCCTGCTCCAGTGGGCAGCCACCTCCGCGACGTTCAACAACGTCGAGCCCGTGACGGACGAGAACGGCGAAGTCACCAACCAGGACGCCGTGGACGCGGGCGTGTTCTTCGACGGGACGACCCCCGGACCCTCGCTCATCGACGAGATCCCCACGATCAGCGACGACGGCAAGTCGATCACCTTCGTGTACTCGAAGCCCTTCGGCGACTGGGAGCTCGACTTCACGAACCAGTTCGTCCCGGCCCACGTCGTCGGCCAGCAGTCGCTCGAGCTCACGGACGCGCAGGAGGCCAAGGACGCCGTGCGCGACGCGATCCTCGGCTCGGACTACGCGAAGCTCTCGCCCATCGCGAAGTTCTGGAACTCCGGCTTCGAGTTCACCTCGATGCCCGACGACAAGTCGCTGACGGTGTCCAACGGTGCGTACACCCTCGAGGAGTACGTCGAGAACGAGTACCTGACCCTCAAGAAGAACCCCGACTTCAAGGGCAAGAACCAGGGCTCGGTCGAGACCATCACGGTCCGCTACATCGAGGACCCCATGGCGCAGGTCCAGGCGCTGCAGAACGGTGAGGTCGACCTCATCGGCCCGCAGGCATCCGCAGACGTCCGCTCGGCGCTCGAGGCGCTCCCCGAGGTCTCGACGAACAACAGCGTCGAGGGCACGTTCGAGCACGTCGACCTGGTGTTCGGCAACAAGGGTCCGTTCGACCCGACCAACCCGGTGTACGGCGGCGACGCCGAGAAGGCGAAGAAGGTCCGTCAGGCCTTCCTCCTCACCATCCCGCGCCAGACGATCGTCGACAACCTGATCGTCCCGCTGAACCCCGACGCCGAGGTCCGCAGCTCGCAGATCCTCATCCCGGGCTCGCCCAACTACGACAAGATGGTCGCGGACAACGGCTCGGACTTCTACCCGGCCGCAGGTGACATCGAGAAGGCCAAGGCACTGCTCGCCGAGGCCGGCGTGACCACCCCGATCAACGTGCGCTTCGCGTACAACAACGAGAACGCGCGCCGCGTCAACCAGGTCGCCCTCATCACGGACAGCGCGGCCAAGGCCGGCTTCACGATCGTCGACACCGGCCGCCCGGCCGCCGAGTGGGGCACCCTCCTCGGCACCGGCCAGGACCAGTACGACGCGTCGCTCTTCGGTTGGCAGTCCACCTCGACGGCCGTCACCGAGTCGGACGCCAACTTCCGCTTCGCCCCCGAGCGCGGCCTGAACAACTACGGCCTCTACAACAACCCGGCCGTCGACGCCGCGCTCGACAAGCTCCAGGTCTCGACCGACCCCGAGGAGCAGTTCCAGCTCCAGCTCGAGATCGAGAAGCAGCTCTGGGCAGACGGCTTCGGCACCACGATCTTCCAGTTCCCGGCCATCCAGGCCTGGGACGAGAAGCTGGAGGGCGTCGAGCCGATCACGATCAGCCCGACCATCTTCTACAACTTCTGGAACTGGAAGCTCGGCGCCTAGGACTCTCGTCCTGAGCACCTGACGACAGGTACCTGACCTGGGTCGACGCCGGGGTGACCCGGCGTCGACCGGTGTTCGACGCATCAGCCCTCCGCGAGGACATCGGTACGTTCGCGTACCGATGTCCTCGCTGGCGGTTGGCGCGGTACGAGTCCACCCGACCCACCTCGCGCCGGCCGATGCCTCGACGCGTGCGACCCACGCGTAGACTTGCCCGGCCCCTAACCTGGGTCCCTAATTCAGCGAGGTATGCCCTCCAATGTTTTCGTTCATCTCGCGACGCCTCCTTGCAGGGTTGGGAACCCTGCTCGTGTCGACGTTCGCCATGTATCTTCTCGTCAGCGCCTCGATCAGGCCCTTCGAGGACCTCGAGCAGAGCACGAACCCCAACAAGCTCGAGCAGATCGCGCAGCGGCGCGAGCTCCTGGACCTCGACACCCCGGCGGTCATCCGCTACTTCAAGTGGCTGGGCGACTTCGTCACCGGTGACCTGGGTGTGGGATGGCGCAGCGGGCAGCCGGTCTCGAACATGCTCCAGGGCGCCGTGATCTCGACGATCCAGCTCGTGGCCGCCGCGACCGTGATCGCGATCCTCTTCGGTGTCATGGTCGGCATCGTCAGCGCGCTGCGGCAGTACAGCACGTTCGACTACCTCACGATCTTCGTGTCGTTCGTCCTCTACTCGCTGCCTGCCTTCTGGGTCGCCGTCCTGCTCAAGCAGTGGGGCGCCATCGGCTTCAACGACTTCCTCAAGGACCCGTCGAACTCACCGCTCGTGATCGTGGTCGCCGGACTGGTGATCGGCCTGCTGTGCATGCTGGCCGTCGGCGGCACCGTCAAGCGCCGCGCGACGACCTTCGCGATCGCGTTCGCCGCGACCGCGGGCGCCATCCTCTACCTCCAGCTCTCGAACTGGTGGCTCGACCCGAACCTGGGCCCGGTCATCATCCTGGTGACGGGCACCGCCCTCGCGTTCGCGATCACCGCGCTGACCTCGGGTCTGAAGAACCGGCGGGCCCTGGGAGCGTCGCTGACGACGGTCGTGATCGGCCTCGCCCTCTACTACCCGCTGCAGAGCCTCTTCCGGATGCCCTTCAGCTGGATGTACGTGCTGGGTCTCGCACTCGTGACGGTCGCCGTGGGCATCGCCGTGGGCTACCTGTGGGGCGGCCCCGACAAGGGGATCTCCGCGCGCGCAGCGAGCCTGACCGCAGTCGTGGTCGCGGGCATGATCTTCATCGACAAGGTCATGTCCCTGTGGCCGCAGTACATGGGAGCGCCTGCGATCAACGGTCGCCCCATCGCGACGATCGGTTCCAGCACGCCGAACCTCGGCGGCAACTTCTGGGTGCAGACCCTCGACACCTACACCCACCTGCTCCTCCCGACGCTGGCGCTGGTGCTCATCCAGTTCGCCGGGTACACCCGGTACTCGCGCTCGAGCATGCTCGAGGTGATGAACCAGGACTACATCCGCACCGCGCGCGCCAAGGGGCTGCCGGAGCGTGAGGTCATCATGCGGCACGGCTTCCGCAACACGCTGATCCCGCTCGCGACGATCGTCCCCATCGACGTCATCACCCTCCTCGGGGGCGCGATCATCACCGAGCAGGTCTTCGCCCGACCAGGGATGGGCACGCTGTTCATCCGGTCGCTCCGCGGAGCAGAGATCGAGCCCGTCATGGCCTATCTCGTGATCGTCGCGGCCCTCGCCATCCTTGCCAACATCGTGGCTGACCTCATCTATGCAGCCCTCGACCCGCGGATCCGGGTGAACGCATGAGCAACCAGACTCCTCCCAACGACAGCGCGTCGAGCGCGACCGTGGAGAACCAGATCGAGCTGAAGGAAGTCGAAGGTCTCTCGCAAGGGCAGATCGTCCGTCGGCGCTTCTTCCGTCACAAGGGCGCGGTCGTGGCCCTCGTGGTCCTCGTCGCCATCGTCCTGCTGGCCATCACGTCGATCGGCGTGGGCAGCTGGACCGGGTGGTGGAAGTTCACGCCCAACGAGACGGGCACGGTGATCGACGGCGGCGCGCCGAACGCGACCCACCCGTTCGGTCAGGACGAGGCCGGGCGCGACATCTTCGCCCGTGTCATGCGCGGCACGCAGACCTCGCTCGTCATCATGACGACGGTGGGCCTGATCGCCCTGGCGATGGGCATCGTCGTCGGTGCGCTCTCCGGCTACTTCCGTGGCCGCACCGACTCGTTCCTGATGCGCTTCACGGACCTCATCATCACGATGCCGGTCATCGTCATCGGCGCCGTGCTGGGCCTGCTCTCGGGTGGCGACAACGCGATCGTCTTCGGTGCGTTCCTCGGCCTGGTCCTGTGGCCCCCGCTCGCCCGCCTGGTCCGTGGCGAGTTCCTCTCGCTGCGCGAGCGGGAGTTCGTCGACGCCGCGCGCGTCGCGGGTGCCAGCAGCGGACGGATCATCTTCAAGCACATGCTCCCGAACGCCGTGGGCGTGATCATCGTCAACACGACGCTGCTCCTGAGCTCGGCCATCCTCCTGGAGACGTCGCTGAGCTACCTCGGCGTCGGCATCCAGCGGCCTGCCGTCTCGCTGGGCCTGATGATCAGCGACTACCAGGAGGCGTTCGCGTCCCGGCCGTGGCTGTTCTGGTGGCCGGGTGCCTTCATCGTCGGGATCGCGCTGTGCGTGAACTTCATCGGTGACGGTCTGCGCGACGCGTTCGACCCCCGCCAGAAGAACATCCCGTCCGAGCGGAAGATGGCGCGCGCCAAGCGGATCGAGCGCCCCAAGCCGTCCGCCACCGGTGACGCGCTGCCCGAGCCGGGAGCGTCATGACCCTGGCGCCGGGCAGCCTGTCAGGTCGCGACCGTGAGAACCACGGTCG
>NZ_JACSPN010000008.1:116798-139951 GCF_015142735.1 Oerskovia douganii
CCCCCCCCCCCCCCCCCCCCGCCAGGCTGCCCAGCGCGGCCAGCTCGACCACGTTCCAGGTCGAGCGTGCCCCGGGAGCGCCCGGTCGGGCCTCCGCCAGGTAGCCGGCCATGACGAGCGCCGCGTGGCGCTCGGTGATCTCGGCGGCCACCACCTCGGCGCTCGCCCCTCCGACGCGGGTGCTGCCCGCCTCGGTGGGGCGACGGCGCCAGGTACGCAGCCACTGACCGGAGCTGCTCGAGCGGGGAGCAGCCCACGCGGTGACGCTGCCGCCCGTGTAGCCCACCTCGAGCGACCACTGGGTGCGCACGTTCTCGTAGGCCGTCCAGGGCACGTGCACCGTGCGCAGCGGGTTGCGGACGTCGATCCCGCCGTCGGACACCTCGACGCGGGGTCGCCAGAACAGCACCCACACGCCGCACGTGACCAGCGCCCCCCACGCCAGCGTCAGCAGCGCGCCGCCGGCGTCCTCGCGGACCTGGACGGCAGTCGCCAGGACGGCGATGACCGCCGTGGCGATCGTCAGGACGCGTCCGTACATCGAGCAGAAGACCTTCGTGGGACCCATGTGCCCATGTTCCCAGAGTTGCGGCGTCACGAGCGCCGGCACTCCCTCCAGCAGGAAGGACACTGATCATCGTGGCCATCGACACGTCCTCCGAGACGCAGTTCACCGCGACCGGGACCCCGGTCCTCGCCGTCAAGGGGCTGGGCGTCGACTTCTTCGTCGACGGATCCTGGTACCCGGCCGCCGCGGACATCAGCTACAACCTCTACGCGGGTGAGGTGCTGGCGATCGTGGGGGAGTCCGGCTCGGGCAAGTCCCAGTCGTCGCTCGCCCTGCTCGGCCTGCTCCCGGCCAACGGCCGCGCGCGCGGAAGCGCGAAGCTCGGTGAGCGTGAGCTCATCGGCATGTCGCACTCGGCGCTGCGGCACGTGCGCGGACGGGAGATCTCCATGATCTTCCAGGAGCCCATGACGGCGCTCAACCCCGTGTACACGGTCGGCTTCCAGATCGTCGAGACGATCCGGACGCACTTCAACGTCGGTCCGGCCGACGCCAAGAAGCGGGCGATCGAGCTCCTGCGCCTGGTCGAGATCCCCGAGCCCGAGCGCCGGTTCGACGCGTACCCGCACCAGCTCTCGGGCGGTCAGCGCCAGCGCGCCATGATCGCCCAGGCACTCGCGTGCGACCCCAAGCTGCTGGTCGCGGACGAGCCGACGACGGCGCTCGACGTCACGGTGCAGGCGGAGATCCTCAAGCTCCTGCGCGACCTGCGCCACCGTGTCGACGCGGCGATCATCCTCATCACGCACGACATGGGCGTCGTGGCCGACATGGCCGACACGATCATGGTCATGAAGGACGGGCACGTCGTGGAGCGGGGGACCTCGGCCGAGGTCTTCGGCTCGCCCCAGCACCCGTACACCCAGCGCCTGCTCGACGCCGTCCCCCACCTCGGCACGAGCAAGTCGGCGACCGAGGTCCGTCACCGCGCGGCCCCGGCGGCCGTGGTCGACCACGAGATCGTCCTCGAGGCCAAGGACATGGTCATCGAGTACCCGGCCCGCCGTCGGCAGAAGGCTTTCCGTGCGGTCGACCGGGTCTCGTTCTCGCTGCGCCGGGGCGAGGTCATGGGCCTGGTCGGCGAGTCCGGCTCGGGCAAGACGACGATCGGTCGTGCCGTGGTCGGTCTGCTGCCGGTCACGGGTGGTGCGCTGCGCGTCGCCAGCACCGACATGGTCGGCGTCTCGCCCAAGAAGCTGCGCCCGCTGCGCAAGGACGTCGGGATCGTGTTCCAGGACCCGGGCTCCTCGCTCAACCCGCGCCTGCCGATCGGCGAGTCGATCGGCGAGCCGCTCATGCTGCACAAGGGCATCAAGGGCAAGGCGCTGAGCAACGAGGTCGAGCGACTGCTGGACCAGGTCGAGCTGCCGCGCGCCATGCGCAACCGCTACCCGCACGAGCTCTCGGGCGGTCAGCGTCAGCGTGTGGGCATCGCCCGGTCGCTCTCGCTCGAGCCGAAGATCCTGGTCGCGGACGAGCCCACCTCGGCGCTCGACGTGTCCGTCCAGGCCAAGGTCCTCGACCTGTTCAAGGACCTGCAGCGTGAGCACGGCTTCGCGTGCCTGTTCATCTCGCACGACCTCGCGGTCGTCGAGATGCTCTCGGACCACATCGCGGTCATGCACCAGGGCAGGCTCGTCGAGGTCGGCCCGACCGAGCAGATCATCCACGCGCCGCAGGACCCGTACACGCAGCGGCTGCTCGCGGCCGTGCCCGTGCCGGACCCGGTGGCCCAGAAGATCCGACGCGAGACGCGCGACGCGCTGCTCGTGGCGGCGGCGCGGGAGATCGACGCCGAGGAGGCCGCCCAGGTCGACGCGATCGGTCGCTCCCAGGCCGCGCAGCTCGGGAACCTCGACAACGACCGGATCCCGCCGTCCAACCAGTAGCAGCAGCACGCCCCTGACCCGTCCTGCCGGACGGGCGGGTGAGATGCCCGACGACGGCGCGCGCCGACGTCGGGCATCTCGCGTCTGCGGGCGGGAGCCGGAGTGTGACGGAGCACCCTCTCCACGCACTGGCTGGCACCCGGTAAGATAGCCGTGCCCGGACGACGGCGCGCGCGTGCTCTGCGCGGGCGGCGCCCGTCTGCTGGCCACCAACTCCGGGGCGGAAACCTCCGTCGCTCGCTCCTCTCCCGAAATGAGTTCTGTATGTCTGTGCGCTCTGACCTGCGCAACGTGGCGATCGTCGCCCACGTCGACCACGGCAAGACGACCCTGGTCGACGCGATGCTGCACCAGTCCGGCGCGTTCGGCGCGCACGCGCACGTCGACGAGCGGGCCATGGACTCCGGTGACCTGGAGCGCGAGAAGGGCATCACGATCCTCGCGAAGAACACCGCCGTGCGCTACGCCGGTCCGGCGGCCGCCGCGGCGGGGCACCCCGAGGGCATCACGATCAACGTGATCGACACCCCGGGCCACGCCGACTTCGGTGGCGAGGTCGAGCGCGGCCTGTCCATGGTCGACGGCGTCGTGCTCCTGGTCGACGCGTCCGAGGGCCCGCTGCCCCAGACGCGCTTCGTGCTGCGCAAGGCGCTCGCCGCGAAGCTGCCCGTCATCATCGTGGTCAACAAGGTCGACCGCCCCGACGCCCGCATCACCGAGGTCGTCGCCGAGGCCACCGACCTGCTGCTGGGCCTCGCGGGCGACCTCGCGGACGAGGTCCCCGACCTCGACCTCGACGCGATCCTCGACGTGCCCGTCGTGTACGCGGCCGCCAAGCTGCGCCGCGCCTCCAAAAACCAGCCCGCGGACGGCGGCGTCCCCGACTCCGAGGACCTCGAGCCGCTGTTCGAGACCATCCTCGAGAAGATCCCCGCGCCGACGTACGAGGAGGGCGCGCCCCTCCAGGCCCACGTCACCAACCTCGACGCGTCGCCGTTCCTGGGTCGCCTCGCGCTGCTGCGCATCTTCAACGGCACCATCCACAAGGGCCAGACGGTCGCCTGGGCGCGTCACGACGGCACCATGCAGAACGTCAAGATCACCGAGCTCCTCGAGACCAAGGCGCTCGACCGCGTGCCGACCGACTCGGCGGGCCCCGGTGACATCGTCGCCGTCGCCGGCATCGAGAACATCACGATCGGCGAGACCCTCACGGACCCCGACGACCCGCGGCCGCTGCCGCTCATCACGGTCGACGACCCGGCGATCTCGATGACGATCGGTATCAACACCTCCCCGCTCGCGGGCAAGGGCGGCAAGGGCCACAAGGTCACGGCCCGCCAGGTCAAGGACCGTCTCGACAAGGAGCTCATCGGCAACGTGTCGCTGCGCGTCCTGCCGACCGAGCGTCCCGACGCCTGGGAGGTCCAGGGCCGTGGCGAGCTCGCGCTCGCCATCCTCGTCGAGCAGATGCGCCGCGAGGGCTTCGAGCTGACCGTGGGCAAGCCGCAGGTCGTCACCAAGGTCATCGACGGCAAGCGCCACGAGCCCATGGAGCGCATGACGATCGACGTGCCCGAGGAGTACCTGGGCAACGTCACGCAGCTCCTCGCGCAGCGCAAGGGCCGCATGGAGACCATGTCGAACCACGGCACGGGCTGGGTCCGCATGGAGTTCGTCGTCCCGGCACGTGGCCTCATCGGCTTCCGCACGCGCTTCCTCACGGACACGCGCGGCACGGGCATCGCGTCCTCGATCGCCGAGGGCTACGAGCCGTGGGCCGGCCCGATCGAGACCCGCGTCAACGGTTCGCTCGTCGCGGACCGTGCCGGTGTGGTGACGCCGTTCGCGATGATCAACCTGCAGGAGCGCGGCTCCTTCTTCGTCGACCCCACGCAGGAGGTCTACGAGGGCATGATCGTCGGCGAGAACTCGCGCAACGAGGACATGGACGTCAACATCACCAAGGAGAAGAAGCTCACGAACATGCGTGCGGCTTCCTCCGACACGTTCGAGAACCTCACGCCCCCGAAGCACCTCACGCTCGAGGAGTCGCTCGAGTTCGCCCGCGAGGACGAGTGCGTCGAGGTCACCCCCGAGGTCGTGCGCATCCGCAAGGTCATCCTCGACCAGACGGAGCGCGCCCGCGCCTTCTCCCGCGCGAAGAAGTCCTGACCGCGTCAGGTCGGTACTCCCGCTGAGCACGCAGCCCGTGCCGCCGGTCCTCGTGACCGGCGGTGCGGGCTCCGCTCTACCTGCACCTCTGGAGGACGAATGAGGCTCGAGCCGGTCCAGCCCCGCGGTGGGCTGCTCGCCGTGCACGCCCACCCCGACGACGAGACCCTCGCGACCGGCGCGCTCCTGGCGACCTGGGCGGCGGCGGGGGAGCCCGTGACGCTCGTGACGTGCACGCGCGGCGAGCAGGGCGAGGTCATCGGTGCCGGGCTCGCGCACCTCGAGGGTGACGGACCTGCCCTGGCCGCGCACCGTGAGCAGGAGCTCTCGGCGGCGCTGACGAGCCTGGGGGTCACCGACCACCTCTTCCTGGACCAGGTCCCGCTGGACCCGGCGCCCGGTGCGGCGGACGACGTCGTCGGTGTGCGCTACCGCGACTCCGGCATGGCCTGGGCCGCACCGGGCATCGCGCGGGCCGCCGCCGAGGCAGACCTCCCGGACGGGGCGCTCGTGGGGGCACCGCTCGACGAGGCGGCGGGCAGGCTCGCCCGGGTGCTGCGCGACCGCCGGCCGCGCGTCGTCGTGACGTACGAGCCCTCGGGGGGCTACGGGCACCCGGACCACGTCCGGGCGCACGAGATCGCGGTCCGCGCGATCGAGCTCGCCGCACGCACGGGCCCGCAGCCACGGCCCGACGGCGTCGTGCCCGCGGGAGCGCGGGCGTCGCTGGGCGAGGGTGCGGGCGAACAGGGGCCCGAGCTGTGGCAGTCCGTGGTGCCCGCCGAGGTGGCACGTGCCGCCCGTCGCGAGCTGCCCGACCTGCCGGGAGTGCGCGCCCTGCTCGCCGAGCACCCCGAGGTCTCGCTGCCGGACCCGGACGAGGAGCTGCCGCCCGTCGCCAAGACCGGACTGACGGACGTCGTGGTGGTCGAGGTGGCCCCCGTGCTCGACGCCGTGGTCGGCGCCCTGCGTGCGCACGCGACGCAGGTCCAGCACGTCGGGACGACGACCTCGCTCGGCGACGGGACGACCGGCGACGGGCTGCCGGGCGCGGCGCCCGGCGGGGTGCTCGGGTGGTACGCACTGAGCAACGACGTCCTTGCTGCCCTCCCTTCACGTGAGTTCTACACCGTGACCCCGGACTCTGCGGGAGGCCCTCGCAGGTTCACGGGAAATGATCAGACAGGACCAGTAGCGTGGACACAGTGAAGAAGACCGGAGCCCGCACGATCGGACGCGCGCTGCTGTGCGTGGTCCTCGGACTCGTGGTGGGCGCCGTCGGGACCGTGATGCACCGGGTCGTCGTGACCGACCACCTGCTTCCCGTGGGGATCGTCGTCGCACTGCTCGCCGTGCTCGCCGGTGGGACGCTCGCGCGTGCCTGGGCCGGGTACGCCGGCCTGGTCGGCTATGCGCTCGGCTGGGTCGTGGTGGTGCAGGTCCTCGCGTCGGACGGACCGGGGGGAGATCTCCTGGTGCCGAACCAGAGCGTCGGGCTCGTCTGGGTCTACGGCGGCATGGCCGTCGTCGCGGTCGCCGCGTTCCTCCCGTGGTCCTGGTTCAGCGACCAGCCCGTGAGGCGGGCGCCGGAAGTCGGGACGAACCCCGAGACGCACACCGGTTCTTCACCGACGCCGACCGGACGGTTCGGTACAGACGCATAGAATTGCCCCTCGCGGGCAGTCCGCACCCCCTCCTTCGTCGCGGCTCCTCTGCCGCGCACCAGATCATCACGGAGACAGTCGATGGGCCACCCGACCGAGCGTGAGAACGCGCAGGAACCGACCACGACCGACGAGGTCTCGACGCCGCCGCAGCCGACCCCGGAAACACCCCTCGAGGATGACGCCACGCCGGCCGAGGGCGTGCCGACGGTCGCAGACGAGGCACCCACGCCGGACCGCGCGAGCGGTGCCGCTGCGCCGGTGGACGCCGAGGAGCCGAGCGCGTCGAGCGCGGCGACGCCGGTCGAGTCTGCCGAGCCTGTTGCGTCGAACGAGCCGAGCGCGGCGACGCCGGTCGAGTCGGCCGAGCCTGTCGCGCCGAACGAGCCGAGCGCGGCGACGCCGGTCGAGCCTGTTGCGTCGAACGAGCCGAGCGCCGCGACGCCCGCCGAGTCTGCTGCGCCTGTCGCGTCGAGCGCCGTGGCGCCGGTCGAGTCTGCCGGGCCTGTCGCGCAGAGCGCTGTGACGCCGGTCGAGTCCGCCGAGCCTGTTGCGTCGAACGAGCCGAGCGCGGCGACGCCGGTCGAGTCCACCGAGCCCGCCGAGCCCGTCGCGCCGAGCGTGGCGACGCCCGCCGAGCCTGTCGCGCCGAGCGTGGCGACGCCCGCCGAGCCTGTCGCGCCGAGCGTGGCGACGCCCGCCGAGTCCACCGAACCTGTCGCGCCGAGCGCGGTGACGCCCGCCGAGCCCGCCGCGCCGAGCTCGCCGGCCCCTGCCGAGGCTGCTGCCGCGAGCGACGCCTCGCCGACGTCGCCTGCCGAGGCGCGTCACCCGTCGTTCGACGACGACGACGTGCCGTACTCGCCGCGTGTCTTCGCCTTCGAGCAGCCGGTCCCCGTCCCGGTGGTGCCCACCGCGGCCCGGCCCGCCGACGAGGCCACCGGACCTGCTGCAACGGCTCCGGTCCAGGCGCAGCCTGCCGAGCCCGCGAGGTCCGAGTCCTCGACCCCCGGAGCGGACTCGCAGGCCACGCAGGTCATGCCGCCGGTCGAGCCGGTCGCGGCCGCGAGCGCGTCCTCTGAGCCGTCCTTCGCTCCGGCGGCGTCGGCGTGGACGAACGCGGCGACGTCGGGAGCGGCGACGACCGCCCAGGGCGCGCCCGACGCCACGCCTGCGCCGGCTCCTCCCACCCGTCCCACGCTCGCCTCGGCGTTCACGCCGGTCGGTGCCTCGACGCCCTCGACCGCGTCCTCGACCGCTCCCTCTTCCGGCGGGCCGTCGGACGGCGGGTCCCCCCTCGACGGCTTCTCGGGCGACAAGGCCCCCAGCCGCCTGCCGAAGGTCGCCCTGTGGGCGGGGGTCGGGGTCCTCGTGCTCGGCGGCCTCTACACGGGGGCGCAGTGGTTCTACTCCGACAAGGTGCCGCCCTCGACGACGGTGGCGGGGGTGGACATCGGCGGGCTCGACGAGCAGGCGGCGGTCGCTGCCCTCGAGAAGGGGCTCGGGGGACGCGCCGCGGAGCCGATCACGCTCGAGGCCGCCGGCTCGACGACCACGCTCGACCCTGCGGCGGCGGGACTCGCGTTCGACGCGCAGGCGACGGCCGACGAGCTCACGTCCTTCTCGATGAGCCCCGCCCAGCTCTGGAAGCACGTCTTCGGAGGCGGGGAGGAGGAGCCCGTCACGACGACCGACCCGGCGAAGCTCGAGGCACAGGTCGCCGAGCTCAAGGCGCGTCTCACCGTCGAGCCGGTCGACGGGAACGTCGTCTTCACGGACGGCAAGCCCGTCGCGACCCTGGCCCAGGACGGCGCGTCGATCATCGAGGACGAGTCGATCGAGATCATCAGCACGTCGTGGCTGACGTCCTCGGAGCCGCTCGAGCTCCCGACGACCCCCCAGGCTCCGGACATCACGCAGGAGGAGACCGACGCGGCGCTCGCCCAGGCCGAGTCCGTGGTCTCCGCACCGGTCACGGTCGCGGTCGGCGGGCAGCAGGCCGAGCTCACGCCGGACGTCCTCGTGTCGGCCGCTTCGTTCAACGCGGTCGAGGGCTCGCTCCAGCTCGCGTTCGACGGTGCGACCCTGCTCGAGGCGGTCGTCGACCGTACGGACGACCTGCTCAACGAGGCCGCGGACGCGAAGTTCGTGTTCGTCGACGGCGCCCCCGCCATCGAGGGCGGCGCACCGGGGACGACGATCGACCCTGCTGCCCTGAGCTCGGCCGTCTCGACGGCCGCTCTGGGCACGGACCGCACCGCAGCCGTCGAGCTCGTCGAGTCCGACCCCGAGCAGTCGGTCGCCGCTCTCGAGGCGCTCGGCGTCAAGGAGAAGATCTCCGAGTTCTCGACGCCTCTGACCAACGACTCCTTGCGCACCGAGAACCTGCGGGTCGGGGCGAGCAAGGTCAACGGGACCCTGGTCAAGCCCGGGGAGACGTTCTCCCTGATCGAGACGCTGTCGCCCATCACGACCGCGGGGGGCTACCACTCCTCGGGCATCGTGCAGGACGGCAAGCACGTCGAGGGGATCGGTGGCGGTCTCTCGCAGATGGCGACCACGACCTACAACGCGGGGTTCTTCGCGGGGCTCGAGGACGTCGAGCACCGGCAGCACAGCTACTGGTTCAGCCGCTACCCGGCCGGACGCGAAGCGACCATCTTCGTCGGGTCGATCGACATGAAGTTCAAGAACGACACCCCGTACGGCGTGCTCATGCAGTCGTGGGTCGGGGGCGGCAAGCTGCACGTCGCGATCTGGAGCACCAAGTACTACGAGGTGCAGACGACCGAGGGCGAGATGCGCAACGTCGTCCAGCCGACCACGGTGACGCACTCCGGAGCGGACTGCGTGCCGCAGCCCAAGGGCAACCCCGGGTTCACCATCACGACGCCCCGCAAGGTGCTGCTCAACGGGGAGGTCGTCAAGGACGAGAAGGACACGTGGACGTACAAGCCTGACAACCAGGTGGTCTGCGAACCCTGACGTCCACCGCGGCGTGCCACCGAACTGGCGGGCCGACGGGGACGGTGTTTCGCGGTCTTCGCAGAGCGGGCCGGGACCCTCGGGTCCCGGCCCGCTCGGTCGTCCCACGGCCTGCGCGTGCGCGTCCCAGGGGTCGTGCGCTCCGGGCTGGGGGACCGGTCCCGTGGATAGACTGCTCGGCGGACGCTGACAGGCGCCGCGTGCGCGCGGCCACCGCGAGAGGCAGGGCGAGGACACTCGATGCTCGGACGTAGTGAACGCGAGTCGGGGGCCCACGCACGGCTCGCCGCGCAGATCGCGAAGTGGCACGGTGCGGACGGCTGGCCTGCGGGGACGGGCGCGGACGACCTGCTGGACCTGGGGTCGACCTCGACCACGCTCGCCACCGTCGCGAGCATCGACGACCTGGCCGCGGTGGTGCACATCGGCCACCCGGCCCAGCCGTCCCACGACCTCGAGCGGGCCCTGCTGGCTGCTTCGCCGTCGCTGGTCATCACCTCGGCGGTCGCGGTTCCCGCCCAGTGGGTGTGGGCCGGCCGCCCGGGCAAGTCCACGGGGAGCGTCGTCGTCGACGAGGCGGGCATGCGCGACTGCCGGCACGTCCTGCGGACCCTGGGGGCCAACCCCCGGCTGGTCCCGTCGCGCACCGCGCTCGACGAGCGGATCGCGCTCGCCGGCCCGGACGGCACGCTCGTGGTCGAGCGCTCGGAGATCCCTGACGGCTGGGAGGAGATCCCCGGCTCCGCTCGGCTGAGCGAGGGCGCACCGATCTGGTACGGGCTGGTCGAGGCCCGCCGTCCTGCCCCGGAGTTCGAGGGCGAGGCGCAGGTCTGGTTCGCGTTCGGCCCGCGCGCCGACCACCGTGGGTCGCTCCAGCAGACCTTGTCGGTCATCGCGCAGAGCGGGATCGACATGCAGCACCTGCGCAGCCACCGCTCGTCCGCGGGGCCGCACATCTTCTTCTCGTCGTTCTCGTGCCCTGACGCGTCGGTCCTGACGGGACTCATCGCCGAGCTGGCCTCGCGCGACGTCGCCCACCGGGTGCTCGCGGTCCTCCCGGGGCGGGACTTCGTCCCCGGTCCGGACGCGCTGGCGCCGCAGTGGGCACCGGGGTACGCGGGCTCGTGAGCAGGGTCGCCTACCTCGGGCCGGAGGGGACGTTCACGCACCAGGCCGCGGTCCGCTGGGTGCGGGCACAGGCGCGGCAGGACGCAGGCCCGACGACGTCCCCCACGTCGGGCGCCGCGGCCGCCCCCGGCCGGGACGGGGAGGTGGAGGTGGACCTCGTCGCCGCGCAGACCGTCGGAGACGTCTATGCGGGGGTCGCCTCGGGTGCGTACGACCACGGGATCGTGGCGATCGAGAACTCGGTCGAGGGCTACGTGGTCCCTTCGCTCGACGCGATCGTCGGCAGCGAGGACGTCGTGGCGATCGACGAGGTGGTCCTGGAGATCACGTTCGACGCGTTCGTCCGTCCGGGGCACGGCGACCTGACCGAGGTCACCGCCCACCCGCACGGCCTGGCCCAGTGCCAGGACTTCGTGGCGAGGTCGGGCGCGGTCCCGGTGCCCTCGTCGTCCAACGCGGCGGCGTGCCGCGACGCGTCCCCTCACCAGATCGCCCTCGGGCCGCCCATCTGCGGCGAGCTCTACGGGCTCGACGTGCTCGAGGCCGGGGTCGAGGACTTCCACGGTGCGCGGACGCGGTTCCTGACGATCGTGCGGCGCGACCGGGCCCGGGCCGCGCTCGCGACCGCGCAGGAGGGGGCTCCTGCGCAGTGGCGCACCATGCTTGCTCTGACTCCTCACGTGACCGGGCCGGGGGTCCTCGCGAGGATCACGCGCGCGTTCGGGGCGGGTGGGGTCAACCTGTCGAGCCTCATCACGCGTCCGCTCAAGGCGCTCGAGGGCCGGTACGTGTTCGTCGTGACGGTCGATGCCGCGCCGTGGGAGCCCGCGGTGCGGGACGTGCTCGAGGGTCTGCTCGCTGCGGGCGACTCCGTGAAGACGCTGGGGGTCTTCCCCGCCCGGGGCGAGCTCGACGAGGCGCTGTCCTCCGACCACGTCCCCGTGGGATCGGTGCGCGCCGGGGCCTCGCCCGAGGAGCTCGACCGGGGGCTGTTGTGGGCCTGAGGGCGACGGCGGTCGAGGTGGGGGTGACGGTCGGCGAGGGCCGTCCGACCGTCGCCGTCCTGGGGCTGGGCCTCATCGGGGGGTCGCTGGCACGTCGGTTGCTCGCGCAGGGGCTGGACGTCACGGGGTTCGACTCGTCGGCCGCGACCCGTGCCGAGGCGGCGACGGCCGGGATCGTCGTGGCGGAGGACGTCGAGTCCTTGTGCGCTGCCGCCCCGGACGTCCTGGTCCTCGCGGTCCCGTTGCGGGCCATGCGCCCCGTGGCCACCGAGGTGGCCCGGTTCCTGCCGGCCTCGACCCTCGTCACGGACGTCGGGTCGGTCAAGGGGCCGGTGCGCGACGTCCTGGTCGGGTGCGGCCTGGGCGACCGCTACGTCGGCGCGCACCCCATGGCAGGGACCGAGCAGTCGGGGTTCGCGTCGTCGTCGGCGGAGCTGCTGGACGGTGCGAGGTGGGCCGTCACGGTCACCGACGGCACCCGTCCGGAGCAGCTCGCCGCGCTGCTCTCGCTCGTGACGGGGCCCGCCGGAGGGTGCGCCTACGTGCTGACCGACGACGTCCACGACGAGGCGGCCGCACTCGTGAGCCACGTCCCGCACGCGTTCGCGATCGAGCTGCTCAACCTGGTCTCCGCCGCACCCGTCAGGGACGTCGCGCTCGCGCTGGCCGCGGGGAGCTTCAGGGACGGCACCAGGGTGGGCCGGACGGATCCTCGGCGGACCGAGGCCATGCTCGCGGAGAACGCGGGGTGGGTGGCCCCTGCGCTGCGGCTCGCCGCTCGCGACCTCGAGGCCCTCGCCACGGCCCTCGAGGCCAACGCCTCGACCGCGGAGTTCTTCGACCGGGCGGACGACGTCCGGGCGACCTGGCGACCGCACGACGCGGCCGTCGCGCGGCTGGGTCGGGCGGCGCCGCAGACAGCGACGACGGTCTCCGGCCACGGGGGAGAGGGCGCGGTCGAGCGGCTGTCCGTCGATCTCGCGGACGCCGGATGGCGCTCCGAGCTGATCGACCTCTGTCTCGCGGGGTGGGCGGTCGTCGCGGTGCGGGGGACCGTGCTCGAGCTGGGCGGGGCGGCGTCCGGAGCGTAGCCCACTGGCCGGCGCCGGGCCGCGGCCACGGTCACTCCCTCGCGGGGACCTCGTGCCGTGCGACGGGTCGCCGCTCGCGTCGAGCCGTCGCGCACGTGTCGGAGGTCCGTGGAACCGTGGGTGTCATGGAGATCACACGGATTCAGCCTGCCGGGCTCGTCGTGAGCCCGGCGTTCAGCCATGTCGCGATCGTGCCCGCGGGTGCCGCGACCATCTACGTCGGGGGCCAGAACGGCGTCGACGAGACCGGCGCGGTCGTCTCGCAGGACGTCGCCGAGCAGTCGGTCCGGACGATCGACAACGTGGTCGTCGCGCTCGAGGCGGCGGGGGCCACCCTGGCCGACGTCGTGCAGTGGACGGTCCTGCTGGTCGAGGACGCGGACCTCGGCGCGGCGTACGGCGCGATCGCGCCACGGCTCGCCGGACCGGGCGTCCCACCGCTCGTCACGGCGGCCCGCGTCGCCGGGCTGGGGGTCCCCGGGGCCCTGATCGAGGTGAGCGCGATCGCCGCGATCGCGCCTGCCTGAGGCGGTCAGTCGACCGGTCGGCGCGGCAGGCGGCGTGGCGGTCGGGGCGGGATGCGCTTGGCGGCCACGACGTCGGCGGCGGGGATCGTCACCTCGACCGACTCGCGGGACCCGCCCGCGTCGGTCCGCAGCGTGATCGACTCGCCGGGAGCGACCGCCAGCACGATCCCGATCACGTCGGTGACCGACTTCCCGCGCTCGCCGTCCGCGTCGTCGCGCGTCGCCAGGGCCTCGGCCTCGGTCAGTCGCCGCCGGACCACGACGCGCGTACCCACGGGCCAGGTCGACCACGCCTCGAGCGCCGGGCGTGGGGTCGGGGAACTGGTGCTGCTCATGCTCTCCTCGTCCGCCGATGGCCGGGATGCCCGGCTCCTGAGCGATACTAGGGGGAAGTGCTCGGTGCAGCAGGTGAAAGGGACCTCCGACGTGACGTACGTGATTGCTCAGCCTTGTGTGGACGTGAAGGACAAGGCGTGCATCGAGGAGTGTCCGGTGGACTGCATCTACGAGGGCAAGCGGTCGTTGTACATCCATCCTGACGAGTGCGTGGACTGTGGTGCGTGCGAGCCGGTGTGTCCGGTGGAGGCGATCTACTACGAGGACGACGTGCCGTCGGAGTGGAGCGACTACTACCGGGCGAACGTGGAGTTCTTCGATGACCTGGGGTCGCCGGGTGGTGCGGCGAAGATGGGCATGATCGACAAGGACGACCCGATGATCGCGGCCCTGGCCCCGCAGGCCTGAACGGCATGGGATTCGCCGACCTGGGTGGCCTCGCCTACCCGTGGGACTCGCTCACGCCCTTCGCCGAACGTGCTCGCGCGCACCCGCGGGGCCTCGTCGACCTGTCGATCGGTACGCCGGTCGACCCGACCCCTGCCGTCGTGCGCGACGCTCTCGCGGCGGCCGGCGACGCG
Organism: Oerskovia douganii; assembly: GCF_015142735.1. Classification (GTDB taxonomy): domain Bacteria; phylum Actinomycetota; class Actinomycetes; order Actinomycetales; family Cellulomonadaceae; genus Oerskovia; species Oerskovia douganii. The sequence continues at coordinate 130,747 of NZ_JACSPN010000008.1, forward strand.
CACGGCTACCCGACCACTCACGGGACGCCCGTCCTGCGTGAGGCCGTCGTCGACTGGTTCGCGCGTCGCCGCGGCGTGCCCGGCCTTGACCCGGACGCGGTCCTGCCCACCGTCGGCTCCAAGGAGCTCGTGGGCCTGCTGCCCTCGCTCCTGAGGCTCGGCCCGGGGGACGTCGTCGTGCACCCGGCCACTGCCTATCCCACGTACGACGTGGGGGCTCGCCTGGCGGGGGCCACGCCCCTCGCGACCGACCGGGTCGAGGACTGGTCCGGCCGCGGCGACGTGCGGCTCGTGTGGGTCAACTCGCCAGGGAACCCGACGGGCGAGGTCCTGGGGGTCGAGGAGCTGGCACGGATCGTCGCGGCCGCCCGGGAGATCGGTGCGCTCGTCGTGAGCGACGAGTGCTACGCCGAGCTCGCGTGGGCCGAGCCGTTCGCGACCGAGGGGGTGCCGAGCATCCTCGACCCGAGGGTGAGCGGCGGGTCCACGCACGGGTTGCTGGCGGCCTACTCGTTGTCCAAGCAGTCGAACCTGGCGGGGTACCGCGCGGCCTTCGTCGGAGGTGACCCCGCGGTGGTCGCGGACCTGCTGACGACGCGCAAGCACCTGGGCATGATCGTGCCGGCGCCGGTCCAGGCGGCCATGGTCGCGGCCCTGTCGGACGACGCGCACGTCGCGGCGCAGCGTGAGGTGTACCGGCGCCGGCGGGACGTGCTCCTGCCCGCGCTCGGGGAGGTCGGGCTGGAGGTCGACGGCTCGCAGGCCGGGCTGTACCTGTGGTCGCGCCCTGCCGGCGCGGCCGACGGTGAGGACTGCTGGCGGACCGTGGGGGACCTCGCGGACCTGGGCATCCTGGTGGGCCCGGGCGCGTTCTACGGCCCTGCGGCGGCGGGGCACGTCCGCGTGGCGCTCACCGCGACCGACGAGAGGGTGCACGAGGCCGCGGCCCGACTGTCCGGGGCATGAGCGCCGGGAGTTTGTTGGGCTAATCACTCCCCGTTCTCGCCTGTGACCCGCATCACACCCGCGTGACGGTTTCGTGACCGTTCCAGATTGGTCACGTGTGGGTGAAGCGAGTACCGTCGACCCAGGCCAACGCTGTCCGACACTTCGGTCTTCGAACATCCTGGGCCGGACAGGTGGCGATCTCGCAGCGACACCACGGAAGACACGCGCAGCCACCCGCAGGGGGAGCGGCAGCGCGCAAGGAAGGAAGACATGACCACCACCCAGCAGGCGACAGTTCGGCTCGTCGTCAACGAATCGAGCCAGGACCTGCCCGTGGTCGCAGCGACCGAGGGCAACGACGGCATCGTCGTCTCCTCCTTGCTGAAGTCGACCGGGCTCGTCACCGTGGACCCCGGGTTCATGAACACCGCCTCGTGCGAGTCGGAGATCACCTACATCGACGGTGACGCGGGGATCCTGCGCTACCGCGGGTACCCGATCGACGAGCTCGCGGAGAAGTCGACGTTCCTCGAGGTCGCGTACCTCCTGATCCACGGCGAGCTGCCGGACGGCCCCACGCTCGACGCGTTCGTCGAGCGGGTCAACCGCCACACCCTGGTGCACGAGGACTTCCGGACGTTCATGGGGACCTTCCCCCGCAACGCGCACCCCATGGCGGTGCTCTCGTCCGCGATCAACGCGCTGTCGACGTTCTACCCCGAGTCGCTCGACCCGTTCGACGACGACACGGTCGAGCTCGCGACGGTCCTGCTCCTCGCCAAGACGCGCACCATCACGTCCTACCTGCACCGTCGCGCCGTGGGCGAGCCGCTGCTCTACCCGGACTACTCGCGCGGCTACGTCGACGACTTCCTGCGCATGACGTTCGCGACGCCCTACGAGAAGTACGAGTCCGACCCCACCGTGGTCGACGCGCTCGACAAGCTCCTCATCCTGCACGCGGACCACGAGCAGAACTGCTCGACCTCGACCGTGCGCGTCGTGGGCTCGAGCCACGCGAACCTGTACGCCTCCGTCGCGGCCGGCGTCAACGCGCTCTCGGGCCCGCTGCACGGCGGTGCCAACGAGGCCGTCCTGTCGATGCTGGACAAGATCCAGAACAGCGACTTCGACGTCGACACCTTCATGAAGAAGGTCAAGAACAAGGAGGACGGCGTCCGCCTCATGGGGTTCGGGCACCGGGTCTACAAGAACTACGACCCGCGTGCTGCGATCGTCAAGGCCAAGGCCGACGCGGTGCTCTCGACGCTCGGCAAGAAGGACGAGCTGCTCGACATCGCGCTGCGTCTCGAGGAGATCGCGCTCAACGACGACTACTTCATCGAGCGCAAGCTGTACCCCAACGTCGACTTCTACACGGGCCTGATCTACAAGGCCATGGGCTTCTCGCCGGCGATGTTCACCCCGCTGTTCGCCCTGGGCCGCATGCCCGGGTGGATCGCGCAGTGGCGCGAGATGATGAAGGACCCGCAGACCAAGATCGGGCGCCCGCGCCAGGTCTACACGGGCGCTACCGAGCGTTCGTACCTGCCGGTCGAGGGCCGCTGACCGCTCGCCTCCCACGCCCGACGGCGCCTCGCACCTCACGGTGCGGGGCGCCGTCCGCGTCGGGGGACCCGTGTGACCGGAGCCCCGACGGTGGCCCGGGCTCAGGGCCAGGGTTCAGGACTCGTCGACCGTGGCGACCGTGAGGCGGACCTGGCCCGCCCGGGGGTGCGGCACGTCCTCGGTCGCCTCGGTGACCGACCACTCGGGGGACTCCCGCGACCACGTCCGGTCGCCCACGTCGACCTGGAGGACGTCCGTGGCGTCGGCGCTCGCGACGGCCCACTGCGCGACCGCCCAGGCTGCTCGTCCGCTCACCGACGGGTCTCCCGAGAGGGACGACGTCTCGACAGTCACCGTCGCCCCGTCGACCGTGACGGGGAGAGGGCCGAGGTCCCGCTCGATCCGGACCTCGACGTCCGCGACCGACTCCTCGGTGCTCACGAGCGTCACGGGGTCCACGGGGGCGAGGTCGCAGGTCAACGTCCCCTCCGAGTTCCCCGTGAGGGCCGAGGCCCAGGCGCGCGAGCGGGACTCGTGCTGCGCGTACGCGTCGGGGAAGCCCGACCTCTGGACGGCCTGGGCGGCGACCGTCACCGGGAGCTCGGTGTACCCGTCGACCTTGTCGAGGCCGTCGTAGAAGGCCTTCGTCGAGTAGACGGGGTCCATGATCTCCTCGATCGAGCCCCAGCCCTGCGACGGGCGCTGCTGGAACAGGCCCACCGAGTCGCGGTCGCCGTAGTCGATGTTGATCAGGCGTGACTCCTGCAGGGCCGTCGCGAGGCCGATGGTCGCCGCGCGTGCGGGCATCCCTCGTCGCACCGTGGTGATGGCGATGAGCGCGGCGTTGTCGGACTGCGCGGGCGACAGGTGCCAGGCCTGCCCGTCGGCCGTGGCCGCGCACCTCTCGGCGACCGGGCTGTGGTCGTCGAGCCTGTTGAGGGCGACGACCACCCCTGTCGTCGCGACGGCGAGCACCGCGACGACCGTGACGGCCAACCGCAGGGGACGTCGTCGCCGCCGGGAGCGACGCTGCTCGCGCGAGCCCGACGGCGGGACGCCCGGCCCGCCAGCGGTCGAGACGTCCCGCGGGCCCGATGGCTCGAAGGGGGAGGTCATGTCAGTTGGCGTGCAGGGCGGCGTTGAGCTCGATGCCGACACCCGTCCGGGACACGGCCTCGACGCCACCCGTGAGGGAGTTGCGGCGGAAGAGGAGGTTGTCCTGGCCCGACAGGTCGCGCGCCTTGACCACGACCGGTGCGCCGTCGGGACCGCTGCGACCGACGAGCGTCACCTTGGTCCCCGCGGTCACGTAGAGGCCGGACTCGACGACGCAGTCGTCGCCGAGGGGGATGCCCAGCCCGGCGTTGGCGCCGAGCAGCGAGCGCTGGCCGATCGAGATGACCTCGCGGCCGCCGCCCGACAGCGTGCCCATGATGGACGCGCCGCCGCCGATGTCCGACCCGTCACCCACGACGACCCCCGCCGAGATGCGGCCCTCGACCATCGAGGTCCCGAGCGTGCCGGCGTTGAAGTTGACGAAGCCCTCGTGCATGACCGTCGTGCCGGCCGCGAGGTGCGCGCCCAGGCGGACGCGGTCGGCGTCGGCGATGCGCACGCCCGAGGGGACGACGTAGTCGACCATCCGGGGGAACTTGTCGACCCCGAGCACCTGGACGGGCTGACCGGTGGCCGCGCGCAGGCGCAGGCGCGTCTCCTCGAAGCCGTCGACCGCGCACGGTCCGTGGTTGGTCCACACGACGTTGGCCAGCGCGCCGAACACGCCGTCCAGGTTGAGGCCGTGGGGGGCCACGAGGCGGTGCGACAGGAGGTGCAGCCGCAGGTAGGCGTCGGCCGCGCCGACCGGGGCGGCGTCGAGGTCGATCACGGTGCGCACGGCCACGACGTCCACCCGGCGCGCGTCGTCGCGCTCCGTGAGGGCCTCGAGCGAGGCGGGGACGGTCTCGTCCGAGGGGGCCTGCCCGAGCGCGGGGGACGGGTACCAGACGTCGAGGACCGTGCCCTCGTCGGTCACGGTGGCGAGGCCGAAGGCCCAGGCGGTGCGGGGGCCGGGTGCGGCGCCGGTGGGGGTCGCTGAAGTCATGCCTTCACCCTATCCGTCACTCCCGTCCGGGCGGTGAACTGTCCGGGTAGGGTCTGCGTGTGACCAGCGACGAGACTCCCGACCTGACCTCCGACCAGAGTGCGCCGTCGACGTCGGCCCCGGCGACCCGGCTCGACCTCGACGGTGACCTGACCGCGCTCTTCCGCGCGGTGTGCGACGTGCCGTCCGTGAGCGGGGACGAGAAGGCCCTGGCCGACGCGATCGAGGCGGCGCTGCGACCGCTCGCGCACCTCGACGTCTCGCGCGACGGCAACGCGGTCGTCGCCCGCACGCACCTCGGGCGCTCGCGCCGGGTCGTGATCGCCGGGCACATCGACACGGTGCCGCTCACCGACCCGCCGAACCTCCCCACCCGTGTGGTCGGCGAGGGCGCGCAGGCCGAGGTCTGGGGGCGTGGGACGGTCGACATGAAGGGCGGTGTCGCGATCCAGCTCGCGCTCGCGGCCTCGCTCACGGCGCCCAACCAGGACGTGACCTGGGTCTTCTACGACCTCGAGGAGGTCGCGTCCGACCTCAACGGCCTGGGACGCCTCGCGCGCAACCACCCCGAGCTCCTCCAGGGCGACTTCGCGATCCTCGGCGAGCCCACGGCCGCGGGGATCGAGGGCGGCTGCAACGGGACCCTGCGGGTCGAGGTCCGCGTCCCCGGGGTCACGGCCCACTCGGCACGCGCCTGGATGGGCTCCAACGCGATCCACTCGGCGTCGGTCGTGCTCGACCGCCTCGCGGCCTACGAGCCCGCGTCGATCGAGGTCGAGGGCCTCGTCTACCGCGAGGGCATGAACGCGGTCGGCATCCGTGGCGGCATCGCGGGGAACGTCATCCCGGACGAGTGCGTGGTCACGGTCAACTACCGGTTCGCGCCCTCGCGCTCGCTGCCCGACGCCGAGGCGCACGTCCGCGACCTCTTCTCCGGTTTCGAGGTGGTCGTCACGGACGCCGCGCCGGGGGCGCGCCCCGGGCTCGACGACCCGTCCGCGGCGGACTTCGCCGCGACCGTGCTGGCCCTCACGGGTGGGGCACCCGCGCCCAAGTACGGCTGGACCGACGTCGCACGCTTCGCCGAGATGGGGATCCCGGCCGTGAACTTCGGTCCCGGCGACCCCGTGCTCGCGCACAAGGACGACGAGCGGTGCCCGGTCGGTCACCTCGCGCTGTGCCACGACGCGCTGCGCGCGTGGCTCACCCGCTGATCGTCCCCGCCACGGGTCCCGGGAACGCTTAGGCTCGGAAGCATGAGCGACGACGGAGTTCCCCAGGCAGGCACGGGCTACCGCAAGGGGCCGGTGCTGCTGCGGGGCAAGCAGATCCCGAAGCAGACCACCGACCAGCGCCTGCTCGACACCGCGGGCAGCGCCGACTGGGTCCACAGCGACCCGTGGCGCGTCATGCGGATCCAGAGCGAGTTCGTCGAGGGTTTCGGCGCGCTCGCCGAGGTCGGCCCCGCGGTGTCGGTCTTCGGGTCGGCGCGCACGCCCGCGGACCACCCGGACTACGCGCTCGCGGAGCAGGTCGGGCGGCTCCTCGCGGAGCGTGACCTCGCCGTCATCACGGGCGGCGGCCCCGGCGTGATGGAGGCCGCCAACAAGGGGGCCAACGAGGCGGGCGGCCTGTCCGTCGGCCTCGGGATCGAGCTGCCGTTCGAGCAGGGCATGAACAAGTACGTCAACCTCGGCGTGAACTTCCGGTACTTCTTCGCCCGCAAGACCATGTTCGTCAAGTACGCGCAGGGCTTCGTGGTCCTCCCGGGCGGGTTCGGCACGTTCGACGAGCTCTTCGAGGCGCTGACCCTGGTCCAGACGCACAAGGTCACCGAGTTCCCCATCGCGCTCGTCGACACCGAGTACTGGCAGGGCCTCATCGACTGGGCCCGGACGACCGTCGCCGGTCGCGGCATGATCAGCCCGCACGACCTCGACCTGCTGTACCTGACCGACGACCCCGCGGACGCCGTCGAGTACGTCTGCGAGCGGGGCGAACAGCTCCGTGCGGAAGAGCTCGAGGCCGTCGTGGACACCGAGGTCGCGCAGCGGCGGGCGTCCGGCGACCGGTGAGCCACCCCGCCCAGCGGGAGGAGGGGGACCGGGAGACCGGGGCCCCCTCACCCGTCCCCGAGACGCCCGACGCCGGGGTGCCCGCGCAGAGCGCACCGCTCGTGCTGCGCGGGCGCGCGGTCGGGGTCGACGAGTCCGCGCCGGGGCGAGCTGAGCGTCCCGTGGTCATGGCGATCGTCAACCGCACGACGGACTCGTTCTACGCCCCGGCCCGCCAGCTCGACGACGACGCCGCGCTCGATGCCGTCGCGCGCGCATGGTCGGAGGGCGCCGCGATCGTCGACGTCGGGGGGGTGCGCGCCGGGACGGGACCGGAGGTCACCCCCGCGGAGGAGATCCGCCGCGTCGTGCCCTTCGTGGAACGGGTCCGTGCGGAGTTCCCCGACCTGCTCGTGAGCGTCGACACCTGGCGGGCCGACGTCGCCCGCGAGGCCGCGCTCGCCGGGGCGGACCTCATCAACGACACCTGGGCGGGGCACGACCCGCGGCTGGTCGAGGTCGCGGGCGAGATGGGCGTGGGCGTCGTGTGCTCGCACACGGGAGGCGCCGTGCCACGCACCGACCCGTACCGCGTCGCCTACCCCTCCGCGGCGAGCGGCGCCCGGGGCGGGGACCTCGGCGCGGCCGGGACCCCACCGCGGGACCCGCGCGACGCCGTCGTGCAGGACGTCGTGACGACCCTGGCGACGGCCGCCGCCCGAGCCGTCGCGTGCGGCGTGCCCGCGGCGTCGGTGCTCGTCGACCCGACCCACGACTTCGGCAAGAACACCTGGCACTCCCTGCACCTCGTGCGGCGCACGCAGGCGCTCGCGGGCCTCGGATTCCCGCTGCTCATGGCGTTCTCGCGCAAGGACTTCGTCGGTGAGACGCTCGACCTGCCCGTCGACGAGCGGCTCGAGGGGACGCTCGCGGCCACCGCGGTCGCCGCGTGGCTCGGAGCCCGCGTCTTCCGCGCCCACGACGTCGCCGCGACGCGCAGGGTCCTGGAGACCGTCGCGGCGATCCGAGGAGACGCACCGCCGGCCCGCGCGCTGCGCGGCCTCGCATGAGCGCGGGGGACGAGGCCGGCGGGTCCGGGAAGGCCCTCGGACGTCGCGCCGAGGAGACCGGGACGGCGCCGTCGGCGGCGGTCGGCTCCCGGCGCCGACCCGCGGTGCTCGCCCCTCGACGGTGGCCGTGGGCGGTCCAGGTCCTGGCGGTCTACGCGGTGGCGAGGCTCGTGACCGCGCTGGTCCTCGTGGTCGTCTCGCGCTGGCAGGAGGCCAACCTCTGGACGGACGCGGCGCCGTCGTACACCGCGTGGACCGGGCGGATGTGGGACGCCTCGTGGTACCAGCAGATCGCGGACCACGGGTACCCGTCCGAGCTGCCCGTCGACGCCGACGGGAACGTGCAGCAGAACGTCTGGGCGTTCTACCCCCTCTTCCCGTTCCTCGTCCGCGCGGTGCAGCAGGTCACGGGACTGGGATGGGACGTCGTGGCTCCCACGGTCGCCCTGCTGTGCGGCGCCGGGGCCATGCTCGTCATCTACCGCCTGGTCGAGCGGGCAGGGCACCTGGCCGTCGAGCGGCGCCCCGGCCTGCCGCTCGCGACGGTCGCGCTCGTGAGCGCCTTCCCGTCGTCGGTCGTCCTGCAGGTCGCCTACACCGAGGCGCTCGCGCTGCTGCTGGTCGCGGGAGCCCTGTACCTGCTCTGGGCGCGGCGCTACGAGTGGGCCGGCCTCGTGATCCTGCTGCTCGGGTTCACGCGCGCGGTCGCGCTGCCGCTGGCCGTGGTCGTGGCGTGGCACGCGGTCGTGCGGTACCGGGAGTGGAGGCGCGAGCGCGGCACGGCCGCCCCGTCCGCCCCGGTCGCTGCGGCGGGAGGGGGACGGGCGACGGGCGTCGAGCCCTCGGGCGGGCCACCGGTCCTGCCGCGGACGCGCGTGCCGTGGCGCGAGGTCGCCCGGGTCGGAGGGCTGTTCGTGGTGGCCGCGCTGAGCGGCCTGGTCTGGCAGGTCCTGTGCGGGATCGCCACGGGGCGCACCGACGCGTACCTCCTCACCCAGGGCGCCTGGCGGGGGACCGGGCCCGTGGTGCCGTTCCTGCCGTGGGTCGACGTCTCGCGAGCGCTCTTCGGGACGGTCGGGCCGTGGGTCCTGGTGCTGGTCCTGGCGGCCGTGGCGGCCGTCGGCCTGAGCCCCGTGGCCCGGCGCCTGGGCCCCGAGCTCCAGGCCTGGCCCCTGGCGTACCTGGGCTACCTGGTCGCCGTGATCGAGCCGTGGACGAGCATCGTCAGGTTCCTGCTGCTGGCCTTCCCGCTCGGGGCAGTCACCCTCGGGTGGACCCGGTCGAGGTGGTGGTTCTGGGGCTGTCTGGCGGCCGGCGTGGCGGGGCAGGCGTGGTGGGTCTGGTCGCTCTGGCGGCTCACGCCGCCGAGCGGCTGGCCGCCCTAGCTGTACCCGGCCAGGAGGTTGGTTACAGCCGGCTGATCGGGGGTTGCCCGCCGAGGGCTTGGTGGCGACGTTGGGTGT
>NZ_JACSPN010000009.1:0-77149 GCF_015142735.1 Oerskovia douganii
GGGTTGCGCGGTCCGTGCAGCTGCGCGATCGGCACGAGCGTGCCGTCCAGGGCCACGAACGGCCACTGCTCGGTGCGGGCGGTGGCCAGGACGTCGTGCAGGTCGGGTGCCTTGTCGGCGACGACGTCGATCGCCTCGTGCAGGTACCGGTAGGCCGTCGCCAGCGAGATGCCCGCGTCCCGAGCGAGCAGGTGCACGCGGGTCGCGTCCTTGAACCAGCGCAGCACGAGCAGTGCTTGGGTGCGCGCGGTCGCGGCGCGCTGCCAGGGACGGATGTCGCGGGCGCGGCGATGGGCCGCGATCCATCGGGTCACGACCGTCAGGGTGTGGGCGGGCACGTCGAGGGTGGCACCATAAGTGATCAAGCAGGGTCCCAGTCGTCCAGTTTGTGCGTTTGGCGACTTGCATCCTGGTCCTGGGACCCTGCTGCTGCCAAACTCACGACCGAACGAACCTGCAGGTCAGCGCGCCGTCGCGCCGATCACATCACCGCGCCTGGTGAGAACGCCTCTCAGGTCAATCGTTCGGACAGGTGGACGGTCACGGTGTCCCCGATGCCCTTGCCGAGCTGTGTGCGGAGCTTGGCGCTGATCGAGAGCATGTGCCCGCCGGACCCTGTCGGCATCAGCCCGGCCCTGAGGGGGTGGTCGTCCACGGTCGCGACGACCCGCACGGCCTTGCCCGTTCCCAGCAGCTCGAGCGAGTCGGGAATCTCGACGCACGACCACACGTCGTCGCGCACCGTCACGCCGATCGGTGCGGTGAAGGTGACATCCATCGGACCTGGCCTGGCGCTCACCACGTACCTCCCTCGTCGTCGACGGGGCTCGTGTGCCCGCACGTCGTCGCTCCGACCCTATCGAGCGACACGGACAGAGCGCTCGGTGCGCGCCGTCCGTGCGCGGCCCGGGCCCCGACGTATCGGGCCGTGGGTCGGGTTCCGTGATCGGTCGTCGGGGGTGCGCTGCACCCAAAGTCTCTTGATATCGACAGACTTCCCCAGGAAGCGTTGAGAGCGTCGAACGCCTCGGGAGGACTCTGTCGTTTCGGGTGACTCGCGGCTCGTTCGAGGATTGTCGGCGATGACCGTTTCGCCCTCGTCTGCGGCCTGCCCCGTGAGTGCTAGACCCACGGGGCGAGCAGCCGGTCTCCCCCGGTTTCCCCTGGAAACTCAACGTTCTGAGCCGCCGACCGCGCCCCCTTCGGAGGTCCGTGGGCACACCCTGGGCACTAGCCGGGCGAGACCGCGCGCAGCCGGGCCGTCTCCAGGGCGACCGCGACGCCGTCGAGATCCTTCTCGAAGAGGTCCGCGTAGACGTCCAGAGTCATGCTCGCGGAGGCATGTCCCAGCATGCGCTGGACGGCCTTGACGTTCGCGCCCGCGGACACGGCGAGGCTCGCGGCGCTGTGCCGGAGGTCGTGCGGGGTGAGGTGGTCGTCGATGCCCGCCTCGCGGGCCGCGCGCGAGAACCAGCCCGTGCCGGACTTGGAGCGCTTGAGGTACGTGCCGCGGTCGCCGTGGAAGACGACGTCGTCGCGCCCCTTGCCCTCGCACGCCGCCGCGAGGCGCAGGGACAGGAAGGCGGGGAACGGGACGGAGCGCCGCTCGTGCGACTTGGGTGTGCCGATCACGATGTCGGAGCCGACCTCGACGGCGTTCTGGTTGATGCGCATGCGCTGTCGGAGCATGTCGAGGTCGCGGACGCGCAGCCCCGCGGCCTCTCCCCATCGCAGGCCGCAGTACGCGAGGACCAGGACGAGGGTCTCGTGCCTCCCGGCGGCAGCGGCGAGCGCGGCGACCTGCTGGTGGTCGAGGTAGGTGTGCTCGCGACGGACCTTGCGCGGCAGGTTGACTCCGCGGGCGGGGTTCGTCAGGATGCGGCGGTCGTCGACCGCGTCGTCGAGCAACGATGCCAGTGCGCCGTGCGCGCGGGCGACGGTCGTGGGGCTGTACGTCGCGCTCAGGTCGGAGACCCACGCCTGGACCGCGGTGCGCCGGATCTCCGCGACGGGCACGCTCCCCCAACGTGGCGTGACGTGCAGGCGCCACGAGCTCTCGATCGCGCGGGCCGTGGAGGGCTTGAGGTGGGTCTGGCGCTGGAGCCACGCTCCCCCGAGCTCGTGCACGGTCGAGCGGGCGGCCGTGGGGTCGATGAACTCCCCGCGCAGGATGGACACCTCGAGCGAGGACGCGAAGGCCTCGGCGCTGCGCTTGGTCTTGAAGCCGCGCTTCTTGGTCTGCTTGCGCTCGGGGGTACGGAATCGGACCATGTACCGCCGTCCGGCCGTGGTCTCGTACGCCTCAACGGTCGCCATGACCGCCCGTCCGCCGTGCGTCGTGTGCCTGGTTCCTCACAGGACGAACGGTACCGCGATTCAGCGCATTGACGACGATCCGGACAGGACGCCCCGGGGCTCAGGATCCTGCGACGCGTCGCCGACCAGCGCGTGCCGCGAACGCGTCGAGGGCGGCCAGCACCTCGGTCGCCTGCCAGGTCCGGCCTCGTCGTCGGCGCGGGTCGGTCGGCGTCAGGGCGCCTGCGTCGACGAGGCGATCGATCGCGCCCTGCGCTGCGGGCAGGCTCACCCCGAGCGCGTCTGCGAGGAACGAGACCGAGACGACGGGTTGCCCCAGGACGACGTCGATCGCCCGCCAGGCGGCTGCGCCTCGACGGGCGTCGATCCGTGCGGTCCAGGCGTTCCGCACCTGCGAGAGCTCGTCGGCCAGTGCCCTGCCGTTCCCGACGGCGACGAGCGCAGCCTCGTTGACCTGGTGGACGATGGGCACGACGTCTCCGCGACGGTAGGCCGTCAGGGCGTCGACGTAGGCATCGGTGTCGACGAGGAGCCCGGCGGAGACCGGGACGGTGACTCGGCGAGTGAGCCCGGCGTGGCGGAGCATCGCGTGAATGAGTGCCCTGCCCGACCGTCCGTTGCCGTCCGTGAAGGGGTGGATGGTCTCGAACTGCGCATGGGTGAGGGCCGCGTGGGCGAGCACCGGGAGGTCGGTGCGGCGCGCGAAGGCGACCAGGTCGTCGATCGCGGCCGGGATGCGTTCGTGATGGATCGCGACGTACTCGGCCAGGTGAGGGCCGGCGGACGTCCCCCCGATCCAGACCTGCTCCTGCCTCCACCGACCGGCCGAGCCGTCGCGCTCGCCCATGAGCGCACGGTGGACGGCCAAGATCGCGTCGCCGTCGAGGCGGTCCGCCAGGTCGATCGCCGCCTGCATGGCGTGGACGTTGCCTGCGACGGTCGTGGCGTTGCGGGAGGCGTCCTCGCCGATCTCCGCCAGGGCGAGCTGTCGTGCCCCGACGGTCAGGTTCTCGATCTGGGAGGAGGCTGCCGACTCGCTGCGGAGCAGAACGCTGCGCAGCGGGGCGAGCTCGCCGGTGCCGAGGAGGGTGTCCATCTCGACGTCGAAGCGGGCGACCTCGGTGGCGGCGTCCTCGCACTCGGCGACGAGGGCGGCGGGCAGCGGCACCTCGCGGCCTGCGATCGCCGGGGCGAGCGCCGACCTGTACGGCCCCGCGTGCAGCTCACGCTGGCGCCGAGAGACGGGTGAGTCGGCGTGGAGTCGCCACGGGTGCTCCTCGAACGAGATCGAGGGCCAGGGCCCGCCCGCCGCCGGAACGAGCGGGGAGCTGTCGGTTCCGTGCATGCGCCACCTCCTTGTCCAAGGATCATGCCGTAACCTTGGACAAGCGAGCGGGTGACGCACGGCTGCGTGTCGAGGCGCGCTGCCTCACATGCCTTGCCTCGGGCAACATCACACCCGTGTTCGTGCGTGTGGAGTTGCGCCGACCTGCGAAAACCGGAAACCTGGTCGGTGGTCTCGCGGGTGTGCGCGTCCTCCCCGATGCGCGTGGTCTGCTGGGCAGCCTCGACGGGTGGGTTTGGCGCGCCTCCTGCGTTCACCGGACCTTCACGCCCCTGCGGAACATGCGTTCCCGCCGGGACGTTGACCCCCATAGACAACCCTGCCGCTACCCCTTGGAGGACGACATGCCAGACCGGTCCCTACGTGGAATGAGCATCGGTGCGAAGAGCATGGAGTCCGACGCGGGCGTCGACTTCGCCCCTCGTTTCCAGGCGCACTACGACTGCCCCAACGGCCACACCATCATCCTGCCGTTCTCGACCGAGGCCGAGGTCCCGGCGGTGTGGGAGTGTCGGTGCGGCGAGGAGGCCCTCCTGCGTGACGCGGAGCGCCCCGAGCCCAAGGCCGGCAAGCCCGCCCGTACGCACTGGGACATGCTGCTCGAGCGCCGCACGATCAAGGAGCTCGAGGAGCTCCTCGACGAGCGCCTCGGCCTGCTGCGTGCCGGCAAGCTGCGCCGCAGCGCCTGACCGACTGCCTCGAAGGGCCCGGAACTCCTCGGAGCTTCCGGGCCCTTCGTCGTGCGCGGACCGGATAGTGCGCTGCGCAGGACGCCCCCGCCGTCGGCTCGCGTCACCACGTCGACGACGGTCCGGCTCAGGACGTCGAGGGCGGCGCGCTCGCTGCCGGCTGCGTGCCCGCCGTGCGGGCTAGCGGCGCTTCCCGGCGACCGGCCGGCTGGCGGCCTGCTTGCGGGCCGGGGCGCTCGCTGCCGGCGCCCGTCGCACCCGGGCCACCACTCCCCCCACGACGAACAGGACGGTCAGCCCGCCGGCGATCCATCCCGGCCAGTACCCGGCGCGAACGGCCGGGGTCAGCGAGTCGCGCAGCGGGAGCGTCGCGATCATCTGGTCGGCCGTGAACAGCTCGGTGCTCTCGAGCAGCGCCCCGTTGGGGGCGATGACGCCGCTCACGCCGACGGTCGAGATCTGCACGGTCGCGCGACCGGTCTCGATGGCCCGCAGGCGCGACATCGCGAGCTGCTGCGTGGACTCGGCGCTGTACCCGAACGACGCGTTGTTCGTCGGGACGACCAGCATCTCGGCGCCCTCGTTGACGGCGTCCCGGATCAGCTCCTCGTACGCCACCTCGAAGCAGATGACGTTGCCGAGCCGCACGACGCGCCCCAGCCGCTCGGAGGGCAGGTCGATCACGGCGACCTCGTCGCCCGCGATCATGTCGGTGGTCACCCGGTCCACCTGGTCGGAGAAGATCCGCACGAAGTCGCGCAGGGGGATGTACTCGCCGAACGGGGCCGGGTGCTGCTTGGCGTACCGGTCGATGACGCCCTCCCCCGGGGCCCACAGCAGGGACACGTTGTAGCGCCCGCCCGTCTCGGGGAACTCCTGCGCCCCGACCAGGACGGGGGCGTCGACGGCGCTCGCGGCCGCGTCGATGTCGGCGGCCACGTCCGGTGTGGTCTGGGGGTCGAGGTCCGACCCGTTCTCCGGCCACAGGACGACGTCGAGCTCGCCGGGCTCGACCTCCTCGAGCAGGGCGAGCGTGCCGTCGACGTGGTTCTGCAGGACCTCGCCGCGGTTGGCGAACGAGCCGAGGCCTGGCTCTCCGACGTTGCCCTGGACCGCGCCGACCGTGAGCGTGCCCGTCTCGGGGCGCACGTCGAGCGGGACGACGAGGCCGACCCCGAGGATGACCGCGGCGGTGCCGAGCGAGCACAGGGCCGGCAGGGTGCGGACCCGGCGCGCCTCGACGAGGAACACCGCGACGAGGACACCGATCGCGGCCGTCAGGAGCGACACGAGCAGTCCGCCGCCAAGCCAGGCCGTGCGTCCCAGGAGGGAGTCGACCTGGGAGAACGCGAGCCGCCCCCAGGGGAACCCGCCGAAGGGGAACTCCGAGCGCCACTGCTCGACCGCGACCCACACGACCGAGAACGTCACGACCTGCCAGGCGAGGTTGCGGGCGACGAACGGCAGCCGCCGCACCCAGGTCCACATCGCGCCGAAGAGCGCGAGGAACGCGGCCTCCAGGACGCTCAGCGCGAGCCACGGCACGGTGTCCGTCGCGATCTGGGCCCACTGGATGTGCGGGAGGAAGAACGCCAGTCCCCACAGGAGCCCGACGAGAGCGTTCCACCACGCGCCGTCGCGCCGCAGGGCGAGGAACAGTGCAGCGACCCCGGCGAACGCCATGGGCCACCACCCGCGGTCGGGGAAGGCGGTGTTGGTGAGGAAGCCGCCACCGACGGCGAGAAGGATCAGCAGCCAGCGGTTCGGCTCACGGGTCGACACCAGTGCAGGGTACGCCACGTACCTGCAGGTCGGCCCATGGATCCGGTGGATGTGGGCCGACCCGCGCGTCCTTCGGACCACGTCCCACCGCCACCGGTGGAGCCGTGTTGTCTACTGAACGCGCGGGTCGAACCGATGCGCGCCAGAACCGGCAGGACGAACGGTGAGATGGTGGCTCGTTCCCCTGTGGCGCTGACGGCCGGAACACGTCAACGAACTTACCTTCCCTCCGTGTGGTGTCAATCCGAACACCCGGGACGAAGGTCCCTCGTCCGCCGCGGTCCTGCGACCTGTACGCACGAGGGCGCGGACGAGGGGTGGGAGCGGCGGTGACGACGTTCAGTCGAACGTGTCGTACAGCACGACGCCGTCGCGCACCGTCTGCAGGCACGTCGGGTCGGGGGCGTCGTCCGTGAGGTCGGGCAGCAGGGGCGTGCCCGCGCGGGCGTCCGTGCTCCACGAGGACACCGCGGTCCCCGTGCCCTGCACCGCGAGGTGCTCGGCCCGCCAGACCGCGAGGTGCGCGGGGGCGCCGACGCGCAGCTGACCGGCGCCGGTGTGGTCGAGCCCGGCGATGCGCCAGCCCCCGCGCGTGTGCGCACGGAACGCCGCACGGGCGGAGATACGCTGGTCGGGGTCGGCGTGCGACATCGCCGCCCGGACCGCTGACCACGGGTCCATCGCGGTCACGGGCGAGTCGGACCCGAACGCGAGCGGGACGCCCGCGCCCGCCAGGTCCGCGAACGGCGACAGCCCGGCCACGCGTGTGGGCCCCAGGCGAGAGGCGTACATGCCGTCCGGGCCGCCCCACGCGGCGTCGAACACGGGCTGGATGCTCAGGGACACCCCGAAGAGCAGGAGTGTCGACAGGGCGTTGGTGTCGACGAACAGGGCGTGCTCGACTCGGTGCCCCGCCCGGCGGTGCGCGGCGGCGCCGTCGGCCTCCGCGGCGGCGCGCAGCCCCACGAGGAACGTGTCCATGGCGCGGTCACCGATGACGTGGAACCCGCCCTGCGTGCCGGCCGCCGCGACCGCGGACAGGTGCGCCGCGACCTCCTCGGGGCTCAGGTACTGGTTGCCGCGGCCGTCAGGACCGGCCTCCCCCGGGGTGCCGGTCCAGTCGGAGTACGGGTGCCGCAGGGCCGCGGTGCGCGAACCGAGCGAGCCGTCGACGTTGAGGTCCCCCGCGATGCCCGTGAGGCCCGGCAGGTCGGCGAGCAGGGCGCGCGCGTCGTCGGACGTGGCGCACAGCTCGCCCCGGTAGGCGACCAGGTGCGGCAGGGCACCCTGGGGGTCCCGCGTGAGCGCGATGAGCTCGCGCAGGCCGTCCCGCGTGTCGATCGAGGGGGCGCTGTTCTCGTGCACCGACACGATGCCACGCCGGGCCGCGGCGTCCAGGGCCGCACGGTACAGCGCGGTGCGCCGCTCGGGGCTCAGGGCGCGCGCCGCGTCCCGGGCGGCGTGGTGCGCGTCGAGCGTGACCCAGCCGCTGTCCGTCCAGCCCTGCCGGCCTTCGAGGCCCGCACGCTGCGCGAGGGACGTCGAGACGACCGCCGAGTGCACGTCGACCCTCGCCGCGTACACGGGGGCTCCCCCGCACGCCGCGTCGAGCTCCGCGCGCGTCGGGGCACGGTGCTCGGGCCACTCCTGCTCGTCCCACCCGAACGCGAGCAGGACGTCGTCGGCCTCCGCGGCCGGGCGGGCCGCGGCCGCGGCGCGCAACGCGTCCAGGGCGCCCGCGAGGGACGTGACGCCGGCGCTCGCGGACAGGTCGACGCCTGCGAGGGCGAGGCCGGTCTCGAGGACGTGGACGTGGGAGTCGACGAAGCCGGGGGCGACGAGGGCGCCGTCGAGGTCGATGACGCGGTCGGCGCGCGCGGCGAGCCCGGCGGCGGTGTCGTCCGCGCCGATCCAGGTGATCACCCCGTCGTCGACCAGCATCGCCTCGGCGAAGGGGTCGGTCGAGGAGTGGATGACGCCGTTGCGGTACAGGGTGGAGGCCACGAAACCACACGATATGCCACGGTGCGCCCGGTGCGCCCCTTCACGGGGGTGCGCCGGGCGCCCGTGACGCGAAGGTCACACGCTCGAGTAGGCCACGACGCCGCGGCGGACGGCCTCGATGGCGCGGACCGCGGTCCTGCGCATCGCGGGGGTGGGGGCCGCGGTCGCGAGCTGGTCGAGGACGTCGATGATCTGCTTGCACCAGCGCACGAAGTCGCCCGCGGCGAGCTCGGAGCCCCGCAGGACGGCGTCGAGGCTGCGGCCGGTCGCCCACCGGTGCACGGCCGCGACGAGCCCCAGGTCGAGGCTGCCGGTCGCGTCGATGTGGTGGGCCTCCTCGAGGTCGTCGACCTCGGACCACACGACGACGGTCGCGTCGAGCGCCCGTGCGAGCCTGCCCTGGGGGCCGCCGGGCACGTAGGGCTCGCCCGGCTCCTCGCGGCGCGCCGAGAAGACGAGGGCCGAGACGACGGCGGCGAGCCCTGCCGGGTCGAGGTCGTCCCACACGCCGCGGCGCAGGCACTCGGCGAGCAGCAGGTCGTTCTCGGCGTAGAGCCGGCGCAGCCACTGGCCGGCGTCGGTCACCCGGACGTCGGGGGCGGGCGTCCGTCCTGGTCGGGGGCGGGTCGTGGCGGGTGCTGTCCCGGTCGTGCCCGGGCCAGCGGCGGGCGTGTCCTCGAGTGCGCCACCGCTCGCGGGGTGCGGGTCGACCTCGAGGTAGCCCAGGCCCGTGAGGATGTCGCAGATGCGGTCGAAGACGCGCGCGATCGACCCGGTGCGGCCCTCGACGCGGCGCACCAGGGCGTCGTGCTCCTTCTTGAGCCGGGCCCAGCGCTCGGCCCAGCGGGCGTGGTCCTCGCGGTCGGGGCAGTCGTGGCAGGGGTGGGCGCGCAGGGCGGCGCGCAGGCGGCTGAGCTCCTTGTCGTCGGCGGCGGCCGCGCGCACCCGGTGGGCCTTGCCGTGGGCGGGTGCGCCGGGGGTGTCGACGAACGCGCCGAGGGCGTTGCGCAGCGACGAGGCCAGGTCGCGGCGGGCGGCGGGGACGCGCGGGTTGAAGGTCTTGGGGATGCGGACCTTGCCGACGGTGCGGATCCCTGACGGGGCGTCGGCGACCGTGAGCTTCTTGACGTGCTTGTCCTCGGTCAGCACGGTGGGGCGCGGGCCGTCGAAGCCGCCGTCCTTGCCCGGGTCGAGCACCACGACGTAGCCGGCGCGCCGGCCCGTGGGGAGCTCGACGACGTCGCCCACGCGCAGGTTCTCGAAGTCGGCCACGACCTGGGCGCGCCGGGCCCGCTGGTCCGACTTCGACAGGTCGGCCTCGCGGTTCGCGATGGCGCGCCGCAGCCGGGCGTACTCGCTGAAGT
The DNA here is from genome assembly GCF_015142735.1 of Oerskovia douganii. Taxonomy (GTDB): domain Bacteria; phylum Actinomycetota; class Actinomycetes; order Actinomycetales; family Cellulomonadaceae; genus Oerskovia; species Oerskovia douganii. The sequence goes on from NZ_JACSPN010000009.1 coordinate 9,501, forward strand.
CGCCGCGGTCGCACGTCATGGCCTGCGCGTACCCCTCGAGGGCCTCGGCGTGCGCCTGGGCCTGCTTGGCCAGGCCCACGACGCCACGGTCGGCCTGGAACTGGGCGAACGACGTCTCCAGGACGTCGCGGGCGCGCTCGCGGCCGACCTGCGCCACGAGGTTGACGGCCATGTTGTACGTGGGCCGGAACGAGGACTTGAGGGGGTACAGGCGCTTGGACGCGAGTCCCGCGAGGGCGACCGGGTCGAGCCCGGGGTGGTCGACGACGACGGCGTGCCCCTCGACGTCGATGCCTCGCCGTCCGGCGCGCCCCGTGAGCTGGGTGTACTCCCCCGGGGTCATGTCGACGTGCGAGGTCCCGTCCCACTTCACGAGCTTCTCGAGCACGACCGAGCGGGCGGGCATGTTGATGCCGAGGGCGAGGGTCTCGGTCGCGAACACGACCTTGACCAGTCCCCTGCTGAACAGGTCCTCGACGATCTCCTTGAAGATGGGCAGCATCCCGGCGTGGTGGGCGGCGATGCCGCGCGCGAGGGACTCGCTCCACGTCCAGTACCCCAGGACGTCGAGGTCCTCGGCGGGCAGGGTCGCGCTGCGTTCCTCGACGGTCGCGCGGATCTCGGCCTCCTGCGCGGGCGTCGTCAGCCGCAGCCCCGCGGCCAGGCACTGGGTCACGGCGGCCTCGCACCCCGCGCGGGAGAAGATGAAGAAGATCGCGGGCAGCAGGCCGTCGGCGTCCAGGGCGTCGACCACGGCGAACCGCGGCGGGGTGCGGCGTCCGCCCCCGTCCCCCGACCCGCCGCCGCGGTACCCACCCGGCCCGCCGCGGCCCCCGCGTCCGCGATAGCCGCGGTCACCTCCCCGGCCGCCGCGCCCGGGGTACCCGCCGTCGCGGGAGCCGCTGCGGAACGCGGCGAGGAGGTCGGGGTTGATGGGCGGGTTGACCCCGGGGTCGGTCGGGTCGACGTGCCCCGCGTACAGGTCGATCAGGTCCGCCCCGGTGCCGGGGCGCACGACCTCGCCCGGGGTGCGGGGGCCGCGGTGGCGCGAGCCGACGAGGACGTGCTGCCACAGGGGGACGGGTCGGCGCTCGCTGACGATGACGGCGGTGTCGCCGCGGACCATCTCGAGCCAGTCGCCGAACTCCTCGGCGTTGGACACGGTCGCGGACAGGGACACGAGCTGGACGTCGTCGTCGAGGTGGATGATGACCTCTTCCCAGACGGGTCCGCGGAAGCGGTCGGCGAGGTAGTGGACCTCGTCCATGACGACGAACGCGAGGCCGTCGAGGGCGCGCGAGCCCGCGTAGAGCATGTTGCGCAGGACCTCGGTCGTCATGACGACGACGGGGGCGTCGCCGTTGATGGAGGTGTCGCCCGTGAGCAGGCCCACCTGGTCGGCGCCGTGGCGGCGGACGAGGTCGGCGTACTTCTGGTTCGACAGGGCCTTGATGGGGGTCGTGTAGAAGGCCTTGCGGCCGCCGGCGAGCGCGAGGTGGACGGCGAACTCCCCCACGACGGTCTTGCCGGCGCCCGTGGGGGCGGCGACGAGGACGCCGCGGCCCTCCTCGAGGGCTTGGCAGGCGCGGACCTGGAAGTCGTCGAAGGGGAAGCCGACGACCTCGCGGAACGCGGCGAGCTGGGTGCGGGACGCGGCCTGGAGGGCGCGTGAGGCCGCGTACCGTTCCGCGGGGCTCGCCGGGCCGTGGGTGTCGTCGTCTCCGGAGGTGCCGGCGGTGCGGGGTGCTGCGGTCATGCCACCACCCTACGGTCCGGGGGTGTCGGTCCGTGGGGCTTTTCGCCGTCGGGCGCGCACGGGCCGCGCGTGCCCGGGGCTGCGCGCCCGACCGGGTGGGTCAGTCCCGCGGCGCGGTGGTGCGTCCGTCGAGGACGTGCAGCGCACCGGGGACGACGCGCACGCGCACGGGCAGCCGGGAGATGCGTTCCCCGTCGGCGAAGGCCGGGGGTGGTGGGCGTCCTGCGTCGGTCGCCTCCAGGAGGACGGACGTGACCTGGCGGACGTCGACCGCGGGGTGGTGCACGTGCTTCCCCCGGTACATGCCGGGGAAGACGCGGGCGGCGCCCAGGCGGGTCAGGGGTCCGGCGGTGACGAGGTCGAGGAGGCCGTCGTCGATCGCGGCGTCGGGGGCGATCTGCACGCCGCCGCCGAAGCGGTGGCCGTTGGCGACGGCGACCACGGTCCCGGGCGAGGACCACACGAAGGGGTGCGCTGCGGCGTCGGGCCCGTCGCCGGGCGCGAGGTCGGCGGTGATGCGGTACCCGTAGGGGTGGAAGCGGGCGAGCTCGCTCGCGACGGCGCGCACGTACTTGGCGCCGCCGCGCGGCCACGTCAGGGCGTTGGCGTGGGCGTTGACGGCGGCGTCGAGCCCCGCGGACAGGACGCCGCAGAACCAGCGTGCGCGCCCCGGGCGGGGTGCGAGGTCGGTGTCGAGGGGTTCGGCGCGGGCGGCGTCCACGACCCGCACCCCGCCCGTCCCCGCCGAGCGGGCGGCGAGGGCCGTGGTGAGGAGCCCGACGGCGGCGGGCACGTCGTGCACGGGGAGGTCGAGGGCCGAGGCGAAGTCGTTGCCGGTGCCTGCCGCGACGACGCCCAGCGGGACGTGCGTCCCGGCGACGGCGTTGACGCCGAGGTGGACCATGCCGTCGCCGCCGACGACGACGAGCGCGTCGACCCGCCCGGCCGGGCCGCGGCCCGCCACGGCGTCGCGGGCGTTCTCGAGCGCGAGGGGTGCGTTGGGGGCGCTGAGGTCGACGACGTCGTGGCCGGCCTCCCGCAGGAGGGCGAGGGTGCGCAGCCCGTCCCCCCGTCCCCGCCCGCGGTCGGCCGTCGGGTTGACGACGACGGCGAGGCGGGCAGGGCGGGGTGCGGGCCGCTCAGGCACCGGAGAGCGCGGCGGCCAGGCGCTTGTCGGTGCTGCGGTCGCGCAGGATCGCGATCCCCAGGGCGGCGAAGTACAGGAAGCAGATGGGCAGGGCCACGAAGATCATGGTGAGCGCGTCGGGCGTCGGGGTCATGACGGCCGCGAACACGAACGCCACGAGGATGGCCCAGCGCCACCCGGCGAGCAGGGTCGTCGCCCGCAGCAGGCCGGCGAAGTTCAGCGCGACCAGGACCACGGGCAGGACGAACGCGAGCCCGAACGCCAGGACCAGGCGCATCACGAAGCTCAGGTACCCCTGGGCGTCCGTGAGGTTGGACGCCCCGTCCGGAAGGAACGACGCCAGGATGTCGACCGCGTGCGGCAGGACCCACCACGCCAGGAACACCCCGCCCAGGAAGAGCGGCACCGACGCCCCGAGGAACCCCACGGCGTAGTGGCGCTCCTTGCGCGTCAGTCCCGGGGTGATGAACGCCCAGAGCTGGTAGAGCCACCACGGGCACGACACCAGGACCCCGAGGAACAAGGAGACCTTGATCTTCATGTCGAGCGCGGTCGCCATGCCCGAGTAGTTCAGGTTGATGACCTTGTCCTGCGCGGCCGCGGCCGCCTCGAGAGGAGCCTGGAGCGCGGCCAGCAGCGGTTCGTACAGGAACCACCCGCCGATCGCACCCACGACGAGCCCGCACGAGACCAGGAAGAGCCGCTTGCGGATCTCCAGCAGGTGCTCACGCAGGGGCATGCGCCCCTCGGGGGACCTGGCCGTCTTCGAACCGGCCACGGGTCAGGCCTTGGGGGCGTCGTCATCCTTGACGGCAGGCTCCGCGGGCTTGTCGTCGTCGCGCAGGTCCTTGACCTCGCTCTTGAAGATCTTGAGCGACTGGCCCACGCTGCGCGCCAGGTCAGGAAGTCGCTTCGCCCCGAACAGGAGCAGCACGACGACAAGAAGGACGATGATGTGCCAGGGCTTCAGCATGCCCATGAGATGGCTCCTCGGAGTCGGACGCAAGTCTTGTTGTCGCAGATCCTACGCGTTGAATCGGCGCCACCGGACCCACGTCTCCTGGTTGCGTGTCCTGCGCAGCGCCCGACGCTCGGCGCGCTGCTCCCGCAGCTCCTCCACGCGCTCGCGCAGCGGCTCCGGGTCGTCGAACAGGGTGGGCGCCGTGCTGGGCTGGGAAGCCTGCAGGGCCGCCGTGATCTCGTCGGTCCGCTGCGCGAACCGGTCCATCACGACCGACGCCTCCGACACCTGCCGCAGGAGCGCCTTCGCCTTGCGCCACAGGTCGCGCCCCAGGAAGAACGCGCCGACGAGCGTGCCGACGACCAGGACCGACCAGATGGTGAACCACATGCCGTCCAGCCTAGTTCGCGGACGGCGCGCCCGGGGCCGGGTCCCCGAACTCGTGCCCGTACGCGGCCAGGGCGGCGCTCGCGGCCTGCGCGACGTCGTCGGCGACCTCCTGGGGCGTGACCGCCAGGACGTGGCGGGCGTGCTCGAGGAGCAGGCGGCGCAACCACACCGGGTTGGTGACGCGCAAGGACACCTCGAACGCGCCGTCGGGCAGGTTGCGGACCTTCTCGACGGGGACCTGCTCCGCGACCCAGCGCGCCGGGCTCGCGAACGTGATCGTCGCCAGCGGTGCGTCGCCCGTGGGCGTGAAGTCGACCTCGGTCGGCAGGTCGTGCTCGCCCGCGGGCACGTCGAGCTCGGTCGCGGCCAGGAGCCGGTCGAGCCGGAACGTGCGCTGCCCCTGCGCCCGGTGGCACCACGCGAGGAGGTAGGAGTACGCGTCCTGGGTGTGCAGGGCCACGGGGTCGATCTCGCGCTCGGACACGACGTCGGAGCTCGTCACGTACCGCACGCGCAGCCGGTGCCGGTTCGCCAGCGCCGACGACACCGCGGCCACGACCTCGGGGGCGCCGTCGGGAGACAGCCGCACGTCCAGTGCCGCCGCGGCCTCGCCCGTCGCGCCCGTGAGCTTGTCCAGGACGGACGCGACGACGTCGGCCCGCGCCCGGTCCGAGCGCACCGCCGGGGTCTCCCCCATGGCGCGCAGCGCCGCGATGAGCGCCACCGCCTCCCGCGTCCCCAGCCGCAGGGGACGCGTCATGCCGCGCGCCTCCGTGAGCCGTACCACGCCCCGCTCCAGGGAGTCCGCGTCGAAGTCGATCAGGTCGTCCGGCCAGTACCCCGGGGTGCCGGACACCCACAGGGCGTCGACGTCCTCCACGATCTGGCGCGTCGACACCCCGAACCGGGCCGCGAGCTCCTCCACGGGCACCCCGCCCGCACCGTCCAGGTAGGACACGATGCCCAGCAGCCGCACCAACCGGTCGTCCGCGCGCTCAGCCACGCTGCTCCTCCGTGCTCGTCGAACCCTGCTCGTCGGACCCGACCTGACCGGCCACCGCGGCAGGCGGCCGCCCCAGAGCCGCCGCGGACCACAGACGGCGCACGACGGCGTCACGCAGCTCCGCAGGGCTCAGCACCACGACCGCGTCGCCGTACCCCGCGATCTCGTCCGCGAACGCGTGCGGGTTCGTGAACGTCACGTGCACCACGTCCCGCCCGTCCGCACGCGGACCCGCGCCCGCACCGTCGCCGTCGCTGCGCCCACGGGCCCGCAACGCCTCGGCACGCTCCGGCCCGATCGCCAGCCGCGCCTCCTGCTCCGTGCCCGCCCGCGCCCCCAGCAACGCGTCCACGTCCACCCCGTCCGGGATCGTGAAAGCCCCCCCGCGGCCCAGCAGCCGCACCCTGCCCTCGATCCGGCTCAACCGGTACGCACGCGGCGCCAGGCGCTCGCGGTCGAACCCGAGCAGGTACCAGCCGCCCCGCCGGGCCGCGATCCGCCACGGCTCGACCGTGCGCGTCCGCACCTCGCCCGTCGACGCCGCCCGGTACGTGAACGACACGACCCGCAGGGCGTCGATCGCGTCGAGCAGCGGCCCGTACGCGTCGCCCACGGCCCGCACCCGCGGAGCCAGCCCCGCGACCGCGTCGTTCGCGACCTCCCCCGCACCCGCGGCCCGCAGCTTCGTCAGGGCGCGCGAGATGTCCGTGCGCAACGTCTTGTCCTGCCAGAACTGCGCCGCCAGGGACAGCACCCCGAACTCCGCCGGGGTCAGGTCCACCGCAGGCAACGCGTACGCGTCCTGGTCGATCCGGTACCCGACGTCGTCGCTGTGCCCCCCGGCGTCGACCGTCACGATCGGTATCCCCAGGTCGCGCAACGAGTCCTTGTCGCGCTCGAACATGCGCTCGAACGCCTCCGGGGACGGCGCGTCGGCGTACCCCGCGACGCTCGTGCGGATCTGCTGCTTCGTCATCGACACGCTCGTGTTCACGAGGGCGATCACGAGGTTCAGAAGCCTCGCGGCAGGGTTGACTGGTTGACTCGTCTGATCAGGCATCGGCACCCACGCTAACGAACGCTATCCTCACCCGTGTGATGACGTGGCGTACAGCAAGGGTGATCTCCCGCGGCCGAGCCTGGCAAGGCGCGCAGGAGCTGACCGTCGAGCTCGACCACCCCCTGCCCTCCACGGCCGCCCCAGGCGCCGAGGAACGCCCCCGCACCGTGCGCGCCCTCGCCTACACGCAGGTCGTCGGCGACCCCCAGGAAGGCGACCAGGTCCTCCTCAACGTCAGCGCCCTCGCCCGCGGCCTCGGGACCGGCGGCTACGCCCTCGTCGTCGCCCTCCCCGACGCGCTCCCCACCGACCCGGCGCCCGGCCCCGGCCACCTCGTCAAGGCCCGCTACACCCCCCTGCAAGCCCTCGTCCTCGGCGTCGACGAGCAGGAGTCCCCCCACCACGACACCCTGCGCGACGCCGACGACCTCCACGGCATGCCCGTCGTCGTCGCCGACCTCCACTCCGCGCTGCCCGCCATCGTCGCCGGCGCCCGCCTCGCCGCCGCCCAGGACGGACGCCCCGCCCCCCGCATCGCCTACGTCATGACCGACGGCGGCGCCCTGCCCGCCGCGTTCTCCCGCACCGTCGCCGGCCTGCGCGACGCAGGATGGCTCCACACCTGCCTCACCGTCGGCCAGGCCTACGGCGGCGACCACGAGGCCGTCACCGTCCACACCGGGCTCCTCGCCGCCCGCCACGTCACCGGCGCAGACCTCACCATCGTCACCCAGGGCCCCGGCAACCTCGGCACCGGCACCCGCTGGGGCTTCTCCGGCGTCGCCGCCGGCGAAGCCCTCAACGCCACCGCCACCCTCGGCGGCCTCCCCGTCGCCTCCCTGCGCGTCTCCGGCGCAGACCCCCGCGACCGCCACCTCGGCATCTCCCACCACTCCCTGACCGCCTACGGCCGCGTGGCGCTCGCGGCCAGCGACGTCGTCGTCCCCGTCCCCAGCCCCGACGTCGAAGCCCTCCCCGGGTGGGGGACCACCCTCACCACCCGCATCACCGAGCAGGCCGCACGGCTCGCCGCCCCCCACGGGCGCCACCGCCTCGTCCACGCCGACGCCGACGCCGCCCTCCTCAGCGCCCTGCGCACCACCCCCGTCGGCCTGTCCACCATGGGCCGCGGGCTCGACGACGACCCCGCCGCCTTCCTGGCCGCCGCCACCGCAGGCCTCCACGCCGAGAGGAACCGACCCGCATGAGCAAGCGGACACGACTGGGGGGTGTCGTCGTCCTGATCGCTCTCGTCCTCGTCGGCGCCGCCGCAGGCAACCGCTGGACCTACCACCGCCCCGGGTGGCTCTCCAGCGGACCCGACACCTCCACGCCACCACCCCCGCCCCCGGTCGACGAGCACCCCCCGGAGGTCGAGCTCCTCCGCGAAGGCCTCGACGACCGCGCCGCAGGCCTCACCATCGGCCAGTACATGACCGCCCTCGCCCTCGTGGTCGCCGTCGCCCTCGTCGTCATCACGATCGTCTACCTGCGCCGCCGCAGGCTCGAACCCCCAGAGATCAGCACCCCCCGCCACCACGTCACCGCAGGAGACGCGCTCGCGATCCCCGCCCTCGACGTCCAGCTCCCCGCCCTCCGCCGAGGCGTCAAGCACGCCAGACACCTGCTCGACACCGCCGGCACCCCCCGCGACGCCGTCACCGCCGCCTGGATCGCGCTCGAGGACGCCGCCGCGGACACCGGCCACCGCAGGCACCCCGCCCAGACCCCCACCGAGTTCACCACGACCGTCCTCGACGCCACCCCCGCCGACCCCGACGCCGTCACCACCCTCCTCGGCCTCTACCAGCGCGCACGCTTCACCACCCACGACCTCACCCCCCACGACGTCGAGACCGCCCGCCACTGCCTCGAACGCCTCGCCATCGCCTTCACCCCACCCGACGACGACCCCCTCCCCGACGACGTCCACACCAGCACCCCCCAGGACACGCGAGGAACGACGGCATGAAGCACCGGATCACCGCCGACCGCACGCTCCTCCCCCACGCAGCGCTCCTCGGCACGGCCGGGCTCCTCCTCGCCCTCCTCGGCCTCGACCTGCCCCACACCCTCGCCCTCACCACCAGCGCACTCGTCCTCCTCGTCCTCTACCGACGCACCGACCCCGGGTACGACGCCGAGCACCACGCGCTCCCCGACGTCAACCGCGACGGCGCCCGCCGAGACCTCTCCGAGCTCACCTGGGCCATGCACGGCTCCCACGGACGCGTCAGCGAACGCGCACACCGACGCGTCCGGGCGCTCGCGGCCACGGCGCTCGCGGACGAGGGCATCGACCTGTTCAGCACCGACCCCGCGCAGGCCGAGGCGGCCGCCGAGAGGCTCGGTCCGACGGTGCACCGGCAGATGACGTCCGACACCCGCCCGCCGACCATCAACGTCCTGCGGACCTGGGTGAGCGCGGTCGAGGCGCTGGCCGACGCCCCCGCAAGCAGCCACCACGTACCCACCCCGTAGCCACCCGCACCGAGAGGCGAACCCGATGACGGACTCCCCTGCCCCCGCGCTCAGCATCCCCGAGGTGGCCGCGCACGGCCGCCGCATCCTCGACGAGGTCGGCACGGCCATCGTCGGGATGCGCGACTCGCTCGAGCTCGCGCTCGCCACGATCCTCGCGGGCGGGCACGTGCTCTTCGAGGACGTGCCCGGGCTCGGCAAGACGCTCGCCGCACGCAGCCTCGCGACCGCTCTGGGGCTGGACTTCGCGCGACTCCAGTGCACCCCGGACCTGCTGCCCGCGGACATCACGGGCTCGTCGGTCTACGACCCGGCGACGACCGAGTTCGTGTTCCGCCCGGGCCCCGTCTTCACGGGCGTCTTCCTGGCGGACGAGATCAACCGCACGGCGCCCAAGACGCAGTCCGCGCTCCTGGAGGCCATGGCCGAGCGGCAGGTCTCGATCGAGGGCAGCACGTATCCGCTGCAGCGCCCGTTCCACGTGCTCGCGACGTCGAACCCGGTCGAGTACGAGGGCACCTACCCGCTGCCCGAGGCGCAGCTTGACCGCTTCATGGTGCGTCTCGGCGTCGGGTACCCGGGCCGCGACGACGAGCGCGAGGTCCTGCGCCGTCGTCTCGACCGTCGCCAGGAGCAGGCCGACGTCCGTCAGGTCGTCGACGCACGGACCGTGCTCGCGATGCAGGCCGGGGTCGAGGCGACCGACGTCGACCCGGACGTGCTCACGTACTGCGTGGACCTGGTCGCGGCGACGCGCACGGACTCGCAGCTCGAGGTCGGCGCCTCGCCCCGCGGGTCGCAGAACCTCGTCCTGCTCGCGCGTGCCGTCGCAGCCCTCGACGGCCGGGACTACGTGCTGCCGGAGGACGTCAAGCGGGTCGCCGTCCCGGTGCTCGCGCACCGGCTCACCCTGACCCCCACGGCCTGGGCGTCGAACGCGCAGCCGCAGGCCATCGTCCGAGCCATCCTCGACCGCGTGCCCGGCCCCGCTGCGGTCGCCAGCACGACGCGATGACCTCGCTCGCCACGACCGGGCGCCTGACGAGCTGGCAGCAGACCACGAGCCTGGCCGGCGGCGTGGTGCTGGGCCTGGTGCTCCTCACGACCGGCCTCCTCGCCGGGCGCGCGGACGTCGCCGTGCTCGGCGCACCCGCCCTGCTCGGGGCGGCCTGGGGGTGGACGACCCGTCCACGGGGCGAGGGCGTCGTCGCGACGTTCGTCCCGACGGACGCCACGGGTCGGCGGCCGGGGGAGCTGCGGGCGCGGCTGCGCCTCGACGTGCCCGACGACGCCACACCGGTCCGTCTGCGCGTCACCAGCCCCGGGAACGCGGACGCGGACGTCACGGTCCTCGTCGACCGGACCAGGACGCTCGACCTGACGACGCACTCGGCACGCACGGGGCCGCACCGCATGTTCAGGGTCGACCACGTCGGGGTGGGGCCGGAGGGCGCCTTCGAGTCCGTCCCGGACGCGGTCCAGGCGCCGGGGACGCTCGTGCTGCCCACCGCACGACCCCTGGGCCTGCTCCCCCTGCCGCGACAGCTCGCGGGGCTCACCGGCCCGCACACGACGCGTCGGCTGGGGGACGGTACCGAGCTCCGGGACATCCACCCGTTCGCTCCCGGTGACCGGCTGCGCCGCATCGACTGGCGCGCCACGGCGCGCCGGTCCCCCGGGCTCGAGACGCTGTACGTCCGGCGGACCCAGGCGACGGCAGAGGCGACCGTCGTGCTGGTGCTGGACTCGCGCGACGAGGTGGGGCCGGACGTGACGACCTGGCGCGGACGTGGCCCGCTGCCGATGGACCGGGCGACGTCGCTGGACATCGCCCGCCATGCCGCAGCCTCGGTCGCGCAGACCGCGCTGGACGGCGGTGACCGGGTGGGTTTCGAGGACCTCGGCTGGGTCCGCAGCCCTCTCCCGCCGGCCGCGGGCAAGCGTCAGCTCCAGCGGATCGTCCATGCGCTCGCGCTCGCGCACCCCGTGGGCGAGCCCAGTCGTCGCATGCGTCCTCCGCAGATCCCTGCGGGCGCGCTCGTGTACATGTTCTCGACCTTCCTCGACGACGAGAGCGCCACGATCGCCCAGACGTGGCGCTCCACAGGACACCCGGTGGTCGCGGTCGACATCCTGCCGACCGTGGAGGTCCCCCGGGACGAGCCCGGCGCCGCCCTGGCCTGGCGCATCACCCGCCTCGAGCGCGAGCAGCGGCTCGAGGCCGTCCGACGGGAAGGGGTCGTGGTGGTCCGGTGGAGCGCCGCGTCCTCCGGGCCGGGCGGCGCACGGTCCGCCCTCGAGCTCGCCGCTCGACGGCAACGCCACAGCCAGCGAGGGGTGACCCGATGAACGCACTGCCCGTCGACCGGTCGGACGAGCCCCACGGCCCTCCTGCGAACGAGGTGGACACGGGGCCCACCTTCTCGGGGAGGCACCTGCGGGTGGTCCTGGCCGCTGCGACGTTCCTGTTCGGCGTCCTCGCGGTGCACGGCCTGGTCCCGTCTCCGGTGGGCGGCGTGGTGGTGGGCGTGCTCCTGACGGTGGTCGTCCTCGTCCGCCCGCACACCCCGGTCCCCCAGCTCGTCCTGTTCGCCGGCGGTGCCGCGATGCTCGGGGCGGACACGGCGTTCTCGCCCGTGGTCTTCCTGCTCCTCCCTCTCGCGCAGACCGTGCTGCGAGCGTCCTGGTGGGTCGCGCGCGTCCCCCGAGCGGGTCGCGTCGAGCGCTCCGTCCTCCTGCTGGACCTGCGACGTGCGGGAGCGGTCCAGGCCGCGAGCCAGGGCCTCGCCCTGGTCGGGTACGCGGCGACCACGCTCGACGGGAGCGGGCTCTTCCTGGTCGTGGCCGCCGTCGCCCTGGCTGGACTCGTCGCTCTCACGGTCCCACGCTCCTGGTGGCCGTGACGGGTCCTTCGGCCCGCGGTCCCCGAGCGCGCCCTCGCTGACGTCTCAGGTCCGATCAGCTCCCTCGACGAAAGGCCCCGGCCCCTCGGTCCGGGGCCTTTCCCCTCGCCCCTGTCCTTCTGGGCTGTCTGGCGAGTCGGACAACTGACTGGTGTGGTGTCGTTTCGACGCTTGGCACACTATTTATTCCTCGAACAACGGAAGCAGATGATCGATCTCTGGCTACCGTGGACCCATGACCGACACCGACGCACGTCCCCCCGTCCTGCAGCTCCGTCTCGTCGTCGAGGCGGAGGACTACGAGGCGGCGCTCACCTTCTACCGCGACACGCTGGGCCTCCCCCAGCTCGAGGCGTACAGCGGCGAGGGTGACGCCGAGGTCGCGATCCTCGACGCCGGCCGCGCCACCCTGGAGATCGCCAACCCCGCGCAGAAACGCATGATCGACGACGTCGAGGTGGGCCGGCAGGTCGCCCCCCGGCTGCGCGTCGCGTTCGAGGTCACCGACGCCGCGTCGGTCACGTCCGACCTCGTCGACGGCGGCGCCACCCTCCTCGCCGCACCCGTCCGCACGCCGTGGGACTCGCTCAACGCGCGGCTCGAGGCACCCGCAGGGCTGCAGGTCACGGTGTTCCAGGAGCTCTCCCCCGCCCCTCCCCGCTCCCCCGCGCAGGCCGGGCCCACAGGGTGAGCGACGCCGTCGGGCCGTCTCCTCGCGGCACTACCCGGGCGACGCGGCCTCGTCCGTGACGTCCGCGTGCCAGGCCCGGCGGACCTGCTCGAAGCGCGTCGGCAGCGGCGGGCGCACCCCGCCGTAGCGCGCGTTGGTGCGCTGCACGAACCTGCGCCAGGACAGCACCAGCCCCTGCTTGGTGATGGGCAGGCCGCTCGCCACGGTCACCCCGTTGTCGTGCGTGTGGTGGACCGTCAGGAGCAGCGCGCGCGGTACCGAGCCCTCGAGCTCGGCGCAGAGGTCCTCCCGGACGTCCAGCCAGCGGCGCAGGACCATGACGACGCCCGGCTCGAGGCGGTGCACGCGCACCGTCCTGTGCTTGCCGTGCTGGACGACGACGCTCCCCTCCCCCACCTGCGCGCCGACGGGCCCGAGGTCCAGCGAGTCGACAGTGCACCGCAGCAGATCCGAGTACCGGGCACCGGTCGCGCGCGTCAGCCCGACGACGACCGCCAGACGCACCAGCTCCGGCTTGGTCGCAGCGTGCATGGCTCCGACCGACAGCTCGCGCCAGACCCACTCGGCCTCGTCGCGCGTGACCGGTGGGCGGGGGTAGCGCGGGGCGAGCGCATGGGCCTCCTCCTGCGGGGCCTCCTCGGCTGTCGAGGCGTCCTGCGGTGAGTCGGTGTCGTCGGTGACCATGGAGCGAACCTATCCGCTTGGCACACTATTTCCAAGAGGCGACGACGGTGAGCCGTCGGACGCCTCCGTCGATCAGCCTTCCCGCAGGCGACGCGTGAGGTCGTCGATCTCGCCCAGCACCTCGGTGGCCGCCCACACCCCGTGCCGCTGGGACGTCGAGAGCTGCGACAGCACCCCTGCCTCGGTCAGCCGGTGGAGCGCCTCGTAGGCGGCCGCCGACGAGGTCCCGGCGACCTGCCGGGCGAGGTCCCCGTCGAGCACCGGGTGGTCCAGCAACCTGTCCAGGATCGCCGCCGCCGCCGAACCTGCCCGCGGGCGCACCTCCCCCCGCCACGCCGCCGGCAGCTCGGAGAGGTTGTCGGCGGAGATCCGGGCCTCGCGCGCAGCAGCCGAGGCGCTGGTCGCCAGGTACCGCACGAACTGTGCGACCTGCCCGGCCCGGTAGGCGTTGACGCGGGAGAAGTACTCCCCCGTGTCGGCCAGCATGGCCGAGGCGACCGGGACGACCAGCGTCGGGGCGAGCCCACGCCGCCGCCACACGGCCCCGATCAGAGCGCGGCCGATCCGCCCGTTGCCGTCGGTGAACGGGTGGATGGACTCGAACTGGGCGTGCGCAATGGCCGCCTGCGCCACGGCAGGGAGGTCCTCGCGCCCCAGGAAGACGATCAGGTCCTCCATGTACCCGGGCACGAGCTCGGGCGGCGGGGGCACGTGCACCGCCCCGCGTGGCGACCAGTCGGACCCGCCGATCCAGTTCTGCACCGTCCTGAGGCTGCCCGCGGTGGGCCCGTCGAGCGGGTCGTCCTTGAGGAGCGTCCGGTGAGCCGCCAGGAGGTCCTCGAGCTCGATCACCCCCGCGCTGCCCGCGGCATCGACGAGCCGGGACACCGCCCGGGCGGCGGCGACCGTGACCTGGGCGTCCTTCCCTGCCTTCATGCCGATCGTCGCCCTGGCCAGGTCGGCCAGGCTCGCGTCGTGACGCTCGATCCGCGACGAGGCGACCGCCTCGGTGCGCAGCAGGAACGTCGCGAACGACGAGAGCACGGGCCCGTGGACCGCGTCGAGCCGGGTGATGTCGACCGCGGCCCGCTCGATGTCTGCGGCCTCCTCGGCCGACGGGACGTAGGCGAGGTCCGCGATCAGGGGTGGCAACGACACCGTGATCTCACGCAGCATGCGGTCCTCGCGCGGACCGCGCGAGGCCGACGCCCACGGCCTGACCTCGGCACCGTGCGGCGGCCACGTGACACCCGCCGGAGCGGCCCTCCCGGCACCTTCGTCCGTCATGACAACCCTTCCTTGTCGCTCGTCACGTCAAGGTTATGCCCCCTAACCTGGACTTGCGCCACCACAAGTCCAGGTTGGCTAGGCTGGCCGACGATGTCCTCCGCCCCGTTCTCCCCCGAGCGCGCGCCGCTCCCCTCGACCGTCGCCCGACCCGTCGAGCACGAGCTCGTGGTCAAGAAGTCGCGGTTCATCACGCTCCTGCACCCCGTCACGTCCGTCGCGGACGCCGAGGCGGTGATCGCTCGCGTCCGCAAGGAGCACTGGGACGCCCGGCACCACTGCACGGCGCTCGTCGTGGGGACGCACGCCGACCAGCAGCGGTCGAGCGACGACGGCGAGCCGTCGGGGACGGCCGGCATCCCCATGCTCGAGGTCCTGCGGCACCGTCACGTGACCGACGTCGTCGCGGTCGTCACGCGCTACTTCGGCGGGGTCCTGCTCGGCGCGGGAGGGCTCGTGCGGGCCTACTCGAACGCCGTGAGCGAGACCCTCGACATGGCCCCGATGCTGCGCCGCGAGATCATGGTCGAGGTCACGGTCGAGGTCCCGCACGCGGACGCAGGCCGGATGGGCAACGTCCTGCACGAGTGGTGCCAGACCCACGGCGCGGTCCTCGAGGGCACCGACTACGCGGGGTCCGCCGTCTTCCGCCTCCTGGTCCCGCCGGCACGGCTCGGGGCGCTCGACGCCGACGGCGCGGCGGCGGCGAGCGGCACCCTCTCCCCCGCGGTGGGGGACAGCCGCATCGTCGACGTCCCCGCCTGAGACCCTCCGTGCGCCCGGCGAGGGCCCCTTCCCGGCCGCGCGGCGCCGTCGGGCACCAGCAACTGCCCGACGGCGTCTCGCGGCCCCTCAGGGCGTGTCAGCGCCCTGGGGGGCCGCCAGAAGGTCCGAGCGCGACGACGCCGAGCGGTCCGCGGCAGGGCACGCGTCAGACCGTGCCGACGATGCCCTCGGGCCCCACGCGCGCGCCGTCCGGGACGGCCGAGGGCTCACCCGCGTCCTGCAGGACCGCGCTCCCCTCGGCCACCACACCCCGGCCGAACGTCCAGTCGCCCCGCACCGTGAGCCCCGACGCGCCCCGCAACGAGGGCGCCCCCCGGCCGAACCGCGCGTCGAAGTCCCCGACGAGCTTGTAGTACGTGCTGTCGAGGTCGACGAGCGGCGCCCCGACCTGGGCCGCGAGCGTGAAGTCCTCCCCCAGCTCGTACACGTCGGAGCGCAGCAGGAGCAGGTCGCTCGTGGCCTTGACCGGCAGGAAGCGGCTGCGGTCGACCTCGATGACGGTCGGGCCCTCGAAGACCTCGATCGCCGCGCCCATCGCGGACTCGACCTGGATCACGGGCGTCGACGACGCGTCGGTCGGGTCGACCGTCTTGGGGTTGACGATGAGCGGCAGCTCGAGGACTCCCCCGGTCCGGTCGAGCTCGGCGGCCAGCGCCCGCAGGTCGAGCCACAGGTTGTTCGTGTTGAAGTACCGGTGACGCTCGATGTCCCCCGCCGCGGCGAGGTCCTCCTGCGGCGTCTGCGCGGTCTCGCGCAGCACCAGCCGACCGTCCGAGCGCCGCACCACCAGGTGGCCGCCCTTGCGGTCCGCAGGGGTCCGGCGAGCCACCTCGGCCGCGAACGGGGCTCCCGACGCCGCGAACCAGCCCGCCATCGCCGCGTCCGGGGCCGCCCCGAGGTTGTCGGAGTTGGACACGCTCGCGTACAGGTAGCCCGCGTCGAGGAGCTGCTGGAGCACCCCCGACGTGACCAGGGCCGTGTAGAGGTCCCCGTGGCCCGGCGGGCACCACTCGAGGTCGGGGTCCGCGGGCCACTCCACGGGCTCGAGGTCGTCCGCGCGCAGCTTGGGCTCGCGGTTCTGCAGGAAGTCCAGGGGCAGGCCGTCGACCGCGAGGTCCGGGTAGGCCGCGAGCGCCGCGAGCGTGTCGTCGCGGGTGCGGAAGCTGTTCATGAAGAGCAGCGGGAGGGGCGCGCCGGTCGTGGAGCGGGCGGCGAGGGTCTGGCGGGCGATGATGTCGAGGAAGGTGAGTGCACCGTCGTCGGTGTCGCGCACGGTCAGGAGGGACTTGGCGCGGTCCATGCCCATGGAGGTGCCGAGGCCGCCGTTGAGCTTGATGAGGACGGTGCGGGAGAGGGCGGCGTTGGCGTCGTCGGGGGCGACGGTGAGGTCGTCGCGATGGGTGACGCCGGTGAGGGGTTGGACGTCCGTCTCGGGGACGGTGCCGGTGGCGCCGCTGTCGAGGAGTGCGTAGAAGCGGCTGAAGACGTCGATCGCGGTGCGGTGGACGCCGGCGTCGGCCATCTTGTGCTGGGAGTGGGTGAGGCCCTGGCTGCTCATGGTGTCGATGCTAGGGCGGGTGGGGCTGGTCGTGCCGGTCGGGCGGTGGGGTGTCGGTCACGGGGCATGGACCTGTGCGGTGCGGCGCCCCTACGCTCGGCGGCATGACGATGCTGGGGTGCGTTCCTGGGGGCGGGGCTGGACGGGTGCGGGGGCGGGCGTGGTGAGCGGGCCTGTCTCGCACCGGGATCGCGTGAAGATCTCGACGGCGTTGCTCACCCAGGTGGCTGATCACGTCGAGTCGGACGCGAGCCTGGTCACCAAGGAGGATGCGGTGCGGGTGCTGCGGGACCTGGCGCTGGTGCTCGATCTGCGGGAGTTCTTGCCGGAGATCGACATCGGGTGGCCGGGGAAGGGTCCGGGGACGGGTCCGGTGCAGGGGGCCGGGGGGTCCTGAGGGGGTCGGCCCGGACGGGTGGGGCTACTCGAAGCGGGTGGGGTCGCCGGCGCCGACGCGGACGACCTCGGCGCTGCCGGAGGAGAAGTCGACGACGGTGGTGGGTTCGGTGCCGCAGTCGCCGGAGTCGACGACGGCGTCGACCTGGTGGTCGAGCGCTTCCTTGATCTCCCAGCCCTGGGTCATGGGTTCGTCCTCGCCGGGCAGGAGGAGGGTGCTGGACAGCAGGGGTTCGCCGAGGGCGCGCAGGATGGCCTGGGTGACGGCGTGGTCGGGGATGCGGACGCCGACGGTCTTCTTCTTGGGGTGCGCGAGGCGTCGGGGGACCTCTGCGGTCGCGGGCAGGATGAAGGTGTAGCTGCCGGGGGTGGAGGCCTTGATGGCGCGGAAGGCGGCGTTGTCGATCTTGACGAGCTGCCCGAGCTGGGCGAAGTCGGCGCACACGAGGGTGAAGTGGTGCTTGTCGCCGAGATGGCGGATGTCGCGGATGCGCTGGGTGGCGCTGTGGGAGCCGATCCGGGCGCCGAGCGCGTAGCAGGAGTCGGTGGGGTAGGCGATGAGGGCGTCGTCGCGCAGGAGCGTGACGATCTGGTCGATCGCGCGGGGCTGGGGGTCGACGGGGTGCACGTCGAAGTACTTGGCCATGGCGTGAGCCTAGGCCTGCGTGGCCGGGGGTGCAGGGCGCGGGCCCGACGGTGGGCGGCGCTCCCGGGGTGGGGGCAGAATCGGTGCGATGCGACTTGCGACCTTCAACATCCTGCACGGTCGGTCCACGGCGGACGACGTCGTGGACGTGGACCGTTTCGCCCGTGCGGTGGCGGACCTCGACGCGGACGTCCTCGCGCTGCAGGAGGTGGACCGCAACCAGCGCCGTTCGGGGCGGGCCGACCTCGCCCGGGTGGCGGCAGAGGCCATGGGTGCGGTCGACGTGCGCTTCGCGCCGACGCTGGACCGGTGGGGGGCGAGCGGGCGGTCTCAGTACGGGGTGGCGCTGCTGTCGCGTTTCCCGGTGCTGGAGTGGCGCACGCTGCCGCTGCCGCGCCGCCCGTGGTGGCGGCCGCTGCCCCGAGGGGCTGGGGGTCGGCGTCTGCGGTGGGGGTGGGACGAGCCGCGGACCGCGGTCGTGGCGGTGGTCGCGACGCCGCAGGGCCGCCTGACCGTGGTCGCGACGCACCTGAGCTTCCTCGACGGGTGGGGTGAGCACCAGCTGGAGCGGCTGGCGCGGGGGCTGGAGGGCGCGCCGCGGCCGCTCGTGCTGCTGGGTGACCTGAACCTGCGCTCGGAGACCCCGGCGATCGTCACGGGGTGGAGCCCTCTGGTGGTCGCACGGTCGTACCCGGTGGCTCACCCGATGCTGCAGATCGACCACGTGCTGGCGGACGGCGAGGTCCGGCCGCTCGCGCCGGGCCGGGCGGTCGACACGGGGTTGTCGGACCACCGGGCGCTCGTCGTCGACGTCGAGCTCGACGGGCCGGGCGGCGCCTGACCTCCCACGAGCATCGCATCGAACAGGTGTTCGACACCTCAAGGCGCCCCGAGAGCGACCACTCGAACACCTGTTCGACATACGAGCCGTCGAGCGGCAGAATCCCTCGAACAGGCGTTCGACTTCTCACCCGCCCGTGGGGCCAGGGCACCTCGCCGGAGGTCAACGCCCCGTCGCTTCCCTCTCCCCGGAGGTGATCCGGACCACCGGAAGGCGCAGGGCCGCCGGGGCGGACTCCGGGACCCGCGGGGCACGGGGTGCCACCGGGGCCAGCCGCCGGTAGGCGCTGCCGAGCGGCGGCCGCTGGTCGGCCTCGCCGCGGTTCGGCCACAGGGCCAGGGCCCGCTCGGCCTGCGCCGTGATCGTGAGCGACGGGTTGACGCCCAGGTTCGCGCTCACCGCCGCCCCGTCGAGCACGTGCAGGCCCTCGTGCCCGAACACCCGCTGGTAGGCGTCCACGACCCCGTCCGCCGAGGACGCGCCGATCGCGCACCCGCCCAGGAAGTGTGCGGTGAGCGGCATCCCGAAGGGTTCCCCGATGCTCCCGCCCGGCGAGCCGCCCATGACCCGGGCCAAGCGCCTCGCGGCCTCGTGCGCCGCGGGGATCCAGCCGGGGTTCGGGGCGCCGTGGCCCTGGCGCGACGTCATCCGACGCCGCCCGGTCCACGTCCGACGCGTGTACGTCGTCAGCGAGTTGTCGTGGCTCTGCATGACCAGGGCGATCACGGTCCGCTCGGACCAGCCCCGCAGGTCGACCATGGCCGGCAGCCGTCGACGCTGGGCCCACAGCTCGCGCAACCACCCCCGGGGCGAGGGCGAGGATCCTGGGTGCGCGGCGCCGTCGGGCACCTCCCCCGGGGCGCCACCCGTGGACGGGCCGCGAGCGCCCCGGGGAGTGACGAGGACGGTCTGCAGGAGGGCCATGGCGTTGGACCCGCGGCCGTAGCGCACGGGTTCGACGTGCGTGTGGGCGTCCGGGTGGAACGAGGACGTGATGGCGACGCCGCGCGTGTAGTCGGGGACGGGGGCACCGGTGGGGCGCCGGTCGGCCGTCGCGCCCAGGAGCGCCTCGGAGTTGGTGCGCGTGAGCATCCCCAGGCGCTCGGAGAGGTGCGGGAGGGTGCCCGCGTCACGCTGGGCGTGCAGGAGCCGTTGCGTGCCGTGGGCCCCTGCGGCGAGGACGACGTGCTCGGCGGTCCATCGGTGCGGGCGGGCGAAGGGACGGTCCGTGCGCCGGGCCGTGACCTCGTAGCGCCCGTCGGGCAGCGGGGCGATGCGGTTCACGGTCGTCAGGGGGTGGATCGTGGCGCCCCCACCCTCGGCGAGGTGCAGGTAGTTCTTGACCAGGGTGTTCTTGGCGCCGTGGCGGCACCCGGTCATGCACTGCCCGCACTCGAGGCACCCGCGCCGCTCGGGCCCCGCACCGCCGAAGAACGGGTCGGGCACCGGGACGCCCGGGGCACCGAAGAGCACGCCCACGGGGGCGGGCGTGAACGTTTCCCCCACGCCCATCTCGCGGGCGACCTGGGCCATGGCCTCGTCGGCGGGCGTGCGGCCCGCGTAGGTGACGACGCCGAGCATGCGCCGCGCCTGGTCGTAGTACGGCGCGAGCTCGGCCTTCCAGTCGGCCAGGTGACCCCACGAGGGGTCGGTGTAGAACGCGTCGAGCGGCTCGTACAGGGTGTTGGCGTAGACGAGCGAGCCGCCGCCCACCCCGGCACCGGCCAGGACCAGGACGTCGCGCAGGCGGTGCACGCGCTGGATGCCGAGGCAGCCCAGGCGCGGCGCCCACAGGAAGTCGCGCAGGTGCCAGGAGGTCGCGGCGAAGTCCTCGTCCGCGAAACGGCGCCCGGCCTCGAGGACCGCGACCCGGTACCCCTTCTCCGTGAGGCGCAGGGCCGCGACCGACCCGCCGAAGCCCGAGCCGACCACGAGCACGTCGACGTCGCGACCGGTGTCCTGCCGGGCGTGGTGCCCGTCGTCCTGGGTCATGCGTGTGCCACCTCGTTCCGCCGGCCGGCACCCCGTCGTGACCGGCAGGTGCTCATCCTGCCACCGGGACGCGGGCCCACGGTGCGGCACGGCGCCCCACGCTGCGAGGCAGCGAGCGCCGACCTAGCGTGGACGAGACCCGTGACGGTCCCGGACCCCCTCCGCGCCGGGCCGTCACCACCGCCACCTCCGTCCCCGGGCGGACCGTCAGAAGGAGAACCACATGGCCGAGCAGCAGCCCGCCTTCCCCGCGCAGCAGCAGGAGCCTCCTGGGCTCACGAGCCCCATGGACCCACAGCCCGACCACGGGGAGCACTCCTACCGGGGGTCGGGCCGGCTCGAGGGTCTACGTGCCCTGGTGACGGGCGGCGACTCCGGGATCGGGCGGGCGGTCGCCATCGCGTTCGCCCGCGAGGGCGCCGACGTCGCGATCGGCTACCTGCCGCAGGAGCAGGAGGACGCCGAGGAGACCGCCCGCTGGGTCCGCGACGCGGGACGCACGGCCGTGCTGCTGCCCGGGGACCTGCGCGAGGAGGCGACCTCGCGGGCGACGGTCACCGGCGCCGTCGAGCAGCTGGGCGGCCTGGACGTGCTCGTGAACAACGCGGGCTTCCAGATGGCCCGGCGCGGGTCCGTCGCCGACGTGACGACCGAGGACCTCGACCAGGTCCTCAAGACCAACCTGTACGCGCTGTTCTGGGTCACGCAGACCGCGCTCGAGCACCTGGGCGAGGGGGGATCGATCATCAACGTCTCCTCGATCCAGGCCTACCAGCCGTCCACGTCCCTCCTGGACTACGCCTCGACGAAGGCCGCGATCAACAACTTCACGGTCAACCTGGCAGCCGAGGTGGGTGTGCGCGGCATCCGGGTCAACGCCGTGGCTCCGGGACCCGTCTGGACCCCGTTGCAGCCCGCGACCCAGCCGCCCGAGAAGATCGAGGCGTTCGGGACCGACACCCCGCTGGGGCGTGCCGGGCAGCCCGCCGAGGTGGCGCCCGCGTTCGTGTTCCTCGCCTCGCCGTCCGACGCGAGCTACGTCTCGGGCACGGTCCTGGGCGTCACGGGCGGCAAGCCCGTCTTCTGACAGCCGTACCCCTCCTCGACGCCTCCGGGAGGCGGTCCGGACCGGGCTCTCCCCGGACCGCCTCCCGCGCCGTCCGGGGCTAGTCTGGAGGCCGGGTCGAGGAGCGGCTCGACCTCGCTCGGAGGAAGTTCGCAAGAAGTTCGCAGGAACACGGAGGCGACGATGCCGACGACGATCGCGCAGCTCATGTCCACGACGTTCTCCACGGTCGAGCAGACCGCGACCGTGGCCCAGGCGGCCCGTGCCATGGTCGACGACGACTCGGGGGACGCGGTCGTGCTGGACGACGGCGACGTCGTCGGCATCCTCACCGACCGCAGCATCGTGCGGGCGCTGGCCGCCGACGCCTCGACCGACCACCCCGTCGGAGACCTCTGCACCGAGGACCTGGTAGTGCTGAGCCCGCAGGACCCGGCCCGGGAAGCCGTGCGGATCATGGAGCGCCACGCCCTGCTGCGCCTGCCCGTCATGGTCGGGGCAGAGCTCGTGGGCATCGTCCGGCTCTCCGACCTGGTCACCGCGATCGAGCGCGGCCAGGTCACGGTGGGCGCCCGCGACGACGACCTCCAGGACGCCTGACCTGCGACCCCGCGCACCACCGGGCACGCACGGCCCCGCAGCGCCCACGGACCGCGTAGCGTTGTCCCCGACAGGTGGAGGAACGGCGCGCTCGTGCGCCGGAGACCGCCCACCCCGAGCACGAACGGGAACGCACGATGACGCAGGATCTGCAGCAGACGAAGGACGACGCCCTCGACGTCCCCACGAGCGCCGAGTACGGCACCGGGGCGACCCCGGCCACCGCCATCGAGTCCTCGATCGCCTCCGCGGCCCGGACGCTGGCCGAGGAACCGTCCCTCCAGGAGACTCTCGACCGCACCGTCGAGCTCGCGGTCGCGATGGTCGACGGGTGCGACGCCGCAGGGATCTCCCTCGTGACCCGCAAGGGCCGGATCGAGACCCCCGCGGCTTCCCACGCGCTGGCCCGGCGCGGCGACGAGCTCCAGTACGCGCTGAACCAGGGGCCGTGCCTGGACGCGATCCGTGAGACCGACCTGGTGCGCACCAACGACCTCGCGGCCGAGCCCCGCTGGCAGACCTGGGCCGACCAGGTCCAGGAGGAGCTCGGCGTGCGCTCGATGCTATGCGTCCAGCTCTTCACGAGCGAGACGTCGCACGGCGCGCTGAACCTGTACTCCCGCTCCACGGGCGCCTTCCCCGCGACCGCGCTGTCGATCGTCTCGACGTTCGCCGCGGTCGCTGCGGCCGCCCTGACCGCGGCACGCACCGAGGAGCAGCTCACGAGCGCCGTGCAGACCCGCACCGTGATCGGCCAGGCGCAGGGCATCCTCATGGAGCGCTACCAGCTCTCCCCCCAGCGCGCCTTCTCGGTCCTGAGCCGCGTCTCGCAGGACTCGAACGTCAAGCTCTTCGACCTCGCGCTGCAGGTCGTCGAGACGCGCGAGCTGCCGGTCCCGTAGCGCGGCCGTCCGGCGCCGTCGCTGTCCCCGGCACCCGCCGTCACCCCGGCGAGGGGGGCGGCGGGGCCGGCGGGTCAGCCCGGGAGCGCGCCCTTGCGACGGAAGAGCTGTGCGCCTCCCAGGCGGGTCACGCTGCCCGGCTCGAGGGCCGCCAGTCGGGCCTCGACGCGCTCCTTGGCGTCCTCCCCCAGGCCCCCCTCGGCCGCCAGGGCGCCGATCAGCTCGCGCGCCACGTCGGGCAGGCGTCGGCTGCTCTCGCTCGCGTGGACGACGAGCAGGTCGAGCGCACCGTCCGGGTCGAGCCCGTGGGAGGCCATGAGGACGCCCTTGGCCTGGTCGACGACCGCGCGGTCCTCGAGCCCGACCGCGACCTGGCGCGTCACCTCGCGCCGCAGCGTCTCCTCGTACGCGGCCGAGGTGTCGATCACCATGCCGATGACCTCCACGACCGCCCCGGAGGCGTCCCGCCGGCCCTGCCCCGTGACGGTCACGGTCTTCGTGCGGCCGCGGGCGTCCACGATCCGGTGGCTGCAGCTGAAGGGGCGCCCCGTCGTGCGCAGGACCGAGAGCTCGCGCAGGACCGTGTCGCGGTCGTCGGGGTGCTTGTGGGAGGCCAGGAGGCCCGCGCTGGGCGCCGCGGCGTCCGGGGTCAGCCCGTGCAGGTGGTAGACCTCCTCGGACCACCACCACTCGCCGGTCCGCAGGTCGACGCGGTACTGGCCGGCAGGATGGGCTCGCCCGACGCTCAGCGCCTCGGCGAGCGGGTCGCGTCGGCGTCGACGGGGGGACTGTTCGGTAGGCATGGGGGCTCGCTCTCAGCACGTGCGTGTCGAGGGGCCTCTTCCTGACTCCTTGGTGGCCCATCGTAGTCGGCTGCGAGCGGGAGAACCAGCGAGTACCCTGCACCGGCCCTCGGGCACCGCCCCCGGGGCCGACCGCAGGACGGGCCCCGGGCACCCGGGCACCGCGCCACCGGGCCGGGCCCGTGCGATCCTGGGCTCGTGTCCGACCTGACGTCCCGCCGCATCCCGCCCGGCCCCATCCTGCAGGCGCTGCGCACGCACCGCTACCTGCCCGACTGGGCCCTCGAGGTCCCGCAGGTCGCGCTCGAGCACGCGCTGAACCTCGCGGACGGCGACCCGCACCGGCTCGTCCTCGAGCAGGACGGCACGATCCGGGTCGAGAACTCCCCGCAGCGCTGAGGCTCAGCGCTTCCCGTGCGGGTAGACGTCGGCGAGCACGGGCTCGAACGGCCGCGAGCGCAGGGTCATGCCCGCCTCCTGGGGCGTGCGCCCGGCCTTGGCGGAGTTGCACGGCTCGCACGCCGCGACGGCGTTGAGCCAGGTCGTCGCGCCGCCCTGGCAGCGGGGCACGACGTGGTCCATGGTCGTCGCGGGCTGACCGCAGTACGCGCACCGGTGCCGGTCGCGGCGCAGCAGCGCGGCGCGCGAGTAGGGGACGCGGCCCGTGCGCTCGTAGACCCAGCGGGTGTGGACGTAGCGGACGAGCTCGACCGAGACGGGACGCTGGTACGGGCCGAACGTCTCTCCCTCGACCGCTTCGCGCACGGCCGCGACGCGCCGGTGCAGCATGCGGATCGCGTGTCCGAGCGAGACGCGGCCGAGGACCTGCCCGCCACCCAGGTTGTAGATGAGGACCTCGCTCATCGACCGGCTCCTGTCTGCGGCCCGGAGCCGTCAGGCCCCGCGACCGCCCACGTCGTCTGCGGAGAGGGCGGGAATCGAACCCGCCCACGGGACGCTGGTGCGTTCCGTCGCCATCCTTGGCACATGCCTCTCCAGGGGTGCCGCCCGACTGCAGTCCGGGCGACTTGGGACCTCCACGCACACCACGGGTCCCCGTCGTGGCCAGGTTCATGTGCCTGGCTCGCCGCGCTACCACCGTGGCGCGGTCTCGTGTGCGTCAGCTCGTGCGGGCCGCCGGGGCGGCACCTCATGAGAACGGGCCAGGAGGGGTGCCGCCCGGGCTGGGCCGTGCGGCGACCGGTCTCCTGACCGGACGAGCACCACAGTAGCGGGGTCCCCCGGGGCGAGGGCAAGGGTTTTCCGCAGGATCGGCGAGGCGGGGCCGGGCGGTCACGGACCGTCCGGGACGTGGGAGGCGGTCCGGCACGTCGCGCACGTGCCGGACAGCGCGACGTGCGCGGGCGCCAGCGTGAAGCCTGCCTCGGTCGCGAGCCACGTGGTGACGGGGTCCAGGAGGTCGCCGGGCAGGTCGATGATGCGACCGCACACGTCGCAGATCGCGTGCAGGTGCTCGCGGGCGGGGGAACCCGCCGCGAGGTGGTACGCGGTGGCTCCGCCGCCGATGTGCACGTGGGTCAGCACGCCCAGCGTCGTGAGCCGGTCCACCGTGCGGTAGACGGTCGCTCGGTGGATGCCCGGGTGGCGTTCGTGCACCCGGGCGCAGAGCTCGTCGGCGCTGGGGTGCCCCTCCCCCGTCGCGAGGACCTCGAGGACCGCGCGCCGGGCCTCGGTCACGCGGTGCCCTCCCGAGCGCAGCAGCCCCAGGGCCTCCTCGACCCGACCGGGACCGGGACGGTCGCCTCCCGGCCCGGGTCCCGTCCCCCTGTCCGTCGCGTCGTCCACGGTCATGTCCTCCGCTCCCTTCACAGCGCCGCGATCCCGTCGCCGACCATCTTGGCCCCGAGCACCACGAGCAGCACGGCCATGATGACGGCGTTGTTCCGTGTCATCCAGGTCTTGAGCCCGTCGAGGAGCGTGGCCGCGCGCTCGCCCATCGACAGGTAGATCACGAGGGGGGCGGCGACGCCGAGGCTCGCCACGACGACGAACACCGCGAGCGCCCCGAGCTGCTCACCGGTCTGGGAGGTCGCGGCGGCGATGGCCGCGGCCCCGGACACGACGAGGAGCAGGTTCTTGGGGTTGACCGCACCGAGCAGGACGGCGAGGCCGAACGCCTTGACGGGCGTGAAGGCGTCGATCGCGGTCATCCACCTCGGTGTCGCGGGGGTCGTGCCCGCGCGCGGGCGCCCGCGCCACTGCGTGACGGCGAGGAGCAGCAGGAGCACGCCCAGGAGGATCTTCACGACGCTCGCCCAGGCCGGCGGCCCGCCCGCGGCGGGCGTCGCGGCCCCGGCCACGAGCAGCACGATCGTCCCGAGGGCCGCGATCCCCACGATCCACCCCAGCAGGAACGCGAAGCCGTTGGCCCTGGCCCTCGCGCTGACGAGCATCAGCACGACCGCGACGATCGGCATGGGGCTGATGAGGACCCCGACCGCGATGGGCAGGGACTGACCGATGGCTGGGCCCACGGCACTTCCTTCCGTCGTGCGGCGCCCCGGGTGGGGCGTCGTGTCCCCGGCGCTGCGGGCTGCCCGCGGGCCGGTCACCCCGACCGTAGTGCCGGGCCCGGCGGACCGCGCGCGAGGGCGGCGGTGGCCGCGCGGGGTGGGCGGCGTCGTCGGGCCTCAGGCGGGCGGCGCGTCCGCCCGGGCCGGGCCGACGCGCCCGGGAGCGGTCGGCAGGAGGTCGCGCAGGGCGGTGTCGACGTCGGGGTACGTGGGGGGCAGGTCGTCGGGCCCGACGGCGCCGCGCAGCACGTCGCGCACCTGGCCCACGTCCCGGGCCAGCACGAGCCGCGCGCCCGTGCGGTCCAGGTCGCGGCGCAGCGTGGCGAGCATCTCGGCGGCCTCGACGTCGACGAACGGCACGGTCTCCGCGTCGAGGACCACGACCCGGGGCGACGCGTCGGCGGCCAGGCGCCGGACGGCCGCGCGCACGGTGTCGGCGTTGGCGAAGAACAGGCCCGACTCGACGCGCACCACGAGCGCCCCCTCGACGCCCTGGCCCCCGTCCTTGCCCGTGGCCACGCGGCGCGCGCGGTCGACCCACACGCCGTGCGGGTTGCGCACGAGCACGGCCACGTGCGGGCGCGAGGCCCGCCCCAGGAGCAGGAACAGCGAGAGCACGATCCCGAGCACCAGGCCGGGCAGGGTGTCGAACACCAGGACGCCGACCATGGCCGCGAGCGCCGCCCAGAAGTCGTGCCGGGCCGCGCCCCCGTACAGGGCCGTGCTGCGTGGGGTCGCGAGGCGGTAGAGGCGGCGCAGCGCCGCGACGTCGACGAGCTCGACCACGGCCCCGATGACGACGGCCGCGAGGGTGGCCTCGGGCAGGGACTCGAACACGGGCGTGAGGAACAGCAGGGTCAGGAGGGTCAGGGCGGCCGCGACGAGGCCCGAGACCTGGCTCTGGGCCCCCGCTCCGCCGTTGACCGCGGTCTTGGACAGGCTGCCGTTGACGACCATCCCGGACGCGAGGCCCGAGCCGAGGTTCGCGGCGCCCATGCCGACGAGCTCGCGGTCGGCGTCGATGTCGTAGCCCTCGCGCGACGCGTACGCCTTGGCGGCGCCCAGCGCCTCGGCGAAGCCCACGAGCATGACGCCCGCGGCGGGCCCGATCAGGTCGGTGTACGTGGTCCAGTCGACGCCGGTCGGCAGGCCGAGCGTGGGGAGACCGGCCTGGATGGGGCCGACGACGTCGACGCCGTCGTCGTCGAGCCCGAGCAGCAGGACCAGGGCGATCCCGGCCCCGACCACGACGAGCGAGCCGGGCACCCTGGGCAGCCAGCGCTTGATCGCGAGCACCGCGGCGAGCGATCCGAGCCCCAGGACGACGGTCAGGGGGTGCGCGGTGCCGAGCTCGGTGAGGATCGCCCAGAGCTCCTCGAAGAAGTTCCCCTCGCCCTTGTCGACGCCCAGCAGCGCGGGCACCTGCCCGATGACGATCGTCAGGGCCAGGCCCACGATGAAGCCCTTGAGCACGGGTTCGGAAACGAACGAGGCCAGGAACCCCAGGCGGGCGATCCCCGCGACGAGGCACAGCACGCCGGTCACGAGCGCGACGGCCGTGGTCAGCGCGACGAACGCCGCGTCGTCGCCGGGCGCGAAGGCCGCGACGACGCTCGCGGACAGGGCCGCGGTCGCGGACATGGGCCCCACGACCAGGTGGCGCGAGCTGCCGAACGCCGCGTAGAGGACCAGCGAGGGGACCGCGGCGTACAGGCCCACGACGGGGGAGACGCCCGCGATCGTCGCGTAGGCGAGCGACTCGGGCACGAGCACGGCCCACACGGTCAGGCCCGCGAGGACGTCCCGGCGCAGCCATGCCCCGCGGTACCCCTGCAGGGACGCGAACAGGGGCCACGGCCGCCGGGTGGTCGTCCTGGTGCTGGTCGGCATGCGCCCTGCCTCTCGCCCGCGGGCGCGGTGCGCGCCTCCGGGCGAACGTATCCGCGCGGGCCGCGCTCGGCATCAGGAGCGCGTCAGGGGGCGGCGTGCTGCCCGACGGCGCCGCTCACGTCCCCGGGGGGCGTCATGTCGTGCGGGTGGCGCGGTCGTGGGCTCCACGATCCTGTCGAGCCGCGCCACGAGCTGGTCGACCCGGGCCGGGCCGAGGGCCTCGGTGAGGGTCTCGCCGAACCACCGGAGCCAGATCGCGTCGACCTGGGCCGCGGTGATGGTGCCGTCCTTGAACAGCCGCACGGCGATGGGGGCGGCCTCGTACTCGTACTCGTCCTCGGGCGCCCCCTCGGGGAGGCCGGGCTCCAGGCCGTACGGGTCCACCTCGTTGAGCAGCAGGAGCACCTGCCTGACGGTGCTCCTCCACCTCCTCGTCGTCTCGCGCACGGCGCCAGGGTCTCACACACCCGTCCGGGGCGGGTGCACCCGCGAGCCGGAGCCGGAGCCGGGGGCACCGGGCGGCCAGGGCGCCCGCGCGCGCGAACGGCCGGGGCACGTCACAGTGGATCCGACCCGTCCACGCCCGATCACCCGGGAGGTCCCGTGCGTGCACGCAGGCTGACCTTGCTCCTCGTCGCGCTCACGACCGCCGCACTGACCGTCACGGTGGGGCTGGGCGCGAGCGCACCGGCGCGCGCCGCGGGGGCCGGGGACGTGACGGGGCTCGTCAACGGAGCCCGCTCGGCCGCGGGGCTGGGTCCCCTCACGCCGGACTCCCGGCTCGCGGGCGTCGCCCAGGCCTGGGCCGAGCAGATGGCCGCGGACGGCTCCCTGAGCCACAACCCGTCGACGGGCGCCCGGATCCCGGGCGGCTGGTCTGCCTGGGCCGAGAACGTGGCCTGGTCCACCGATCCCTCCCCCGCCGGGCTGCACGCGAACCTCATGGGGTCTGCGGGGCACCGGGCGAACATCCTGTCGCCGACGTTCACGTCGGTGGGCGTCGGGTACGCGACCGACGGCGCCGGGGGCGCGTACGTCGCCGAGGTCTTCGCGGCGTACCCGGGCGCCGCCGCACCGGCCCCGCAGCCGCCGCCCGCGCAGGCCGCCCCCGACACGTCCTCGGCAGGCGCGGGAGGACAGGGGGGCGCCGACGGCACGGGGAGCACGGGTCGCGCGAGCGAAAGGGACATCACGGATAGCGGTGCGGCGGTCGCACCCCGTGCCCCCACGGGCCTCGTCCTCGGTGCGTCGGGCGCCGACGTCCGCACGCTCCAGGAACGCCTGCAGGTGCACGGCCAGGTCCTCGAGGCCGACGGCGCCTACGGGCCCGCGACCGCGGCCGCCGTCATCGCGTTCCAGAGGACCCGGGGCCTCGACCCGGACGGGATCGTGGGTCCCGCGACCCTGGCCGCGCTGGCCCTCGACCCGGCACCGCCGGTCACGCCCGCCCCGGCGTCCCCCGAGGCGCAGGCACCGCCCGCCGGGCCGACCGACGCCGACCGTGCCGCCGCGGCGCGCGAGGTGAGCGCGGCGGACCGCGCCCAGGACGCGCGGGGCGCGGCGCCGTCGGGCAGCGCCTCCGGCCCCACGCCGAGCCCGGGCCCGAGCTCCCCCGCCGACGAGGCGCTCCCCGCCGTGCCCGCCTACGGCTGGGTGATCGCGGCCCTCGCGGTCCTGGCCGCGATGTCGCTCAGCGTCGTGGGCGCCCGTCGCCGGTCGGCGCAGGTCCGCAGGGCGCGGCCACCGCAGGACTGAGGGCCGTCCGCGCGGTCGCGCCGCCCCGAGCGCTGCTCAGATGCCCAGGACCACCTTCGCGACCGAGAAGTAGATGACCAGGCCCAGCGTGTCGACGAAGGTCGAGATGAAGGGGGCCGCGACGATCGCCGGGTCGATGCCGACGCGGCGCGCCAGGATCGGGATGCTCGACCCGACCGTCGTGGCGAGCAGGCACACGCCCACGACCGTGATCGCGAGGACCTGCGCGATCTGCACCCCCGCGACCCACGCCGCAGGACCGAAGCCGACCGCCGCGAGCACCGTCCCGAGCAGCAGGCCCGTGAGCATCTCGCGACCCACCACGCGCAGCAGGTCACCCCGACGGATGTCCCCCACCGCCAGGGCGCGGACCACCGTGGTGGCGGCCTGCGAGCCCGCGTTCCCGCCCGTGCCGATGAGCAGCGGGATGAACAGCGCGAGGGCGACGACCGCGTCGAGCTCGGCCTCGAAGTAGCTCTGCACGCCCACGGTGAGGCTCGCCGCGACGATCAGCAGCAGGAGCCAGACCACGCGAGCCCGCACGAGCCCCAGGACGGACACCGTCAGGTACGGGCGGCGCAGCGGCTCCGAGCCGCCCACCCGGGCCGAGTCCTCGTCGTCCTCGGCCTCGAGGATGCGCATCGCGTCGTCGACCGTGAGGACCCCCAGCAGGCGGTGCTCGTGGTCGACCACGGGCACCGCGACGTACCCGCCGTCGCGCACCACGTTGGCCGCGTGCTCCTGGTCGTCGGTCGCCTCGACGGTCACGGCCGGGGACATGACGTCCTCGACCAGCGCGCCCGGGTCGCTCACGAGCAGGCGCCGCAGCGACACCACACCCTCGACGACCCGCCCCGGACCCAGCACGGGCACGGTGTAGATCGTCTCGACGTCGTCGCCCGCCCGGCGCAGCGCGTCGAGCGCCCCCGAGACCGTCGTGCCGCGCCGCACCGAGGCCACGCGGGGAGACATGCGTCGCCCCGCGCTGTCCTCCGGATACCCCAGCAGGGCGGTCGTCAGGGCCCGCTCGTCGGGCCCCAGGCCGCCCAGGAGCCGGGCCGCGACGCCCGCGGGCAGCTCGTCGAGCAGCGACGCCCGGTCGTCGGGGTCGAGGGCCGCGAAGATCTCCGCGGTCGCCTCGGACCGCAGCGCCTCGACGAGCTCGGCCTGGATCGCCGGGTCGAGGTCCTCGAAGACCTCGACCGCACGCCCCTTGGGCAGCAGCCGGAACGCGACCGCACGCCGCTGGTCGCCCAGGCGCCCGAGCTCGTCGACCACCTCCTGGGTGTCCATGCCCGCGATGCGGTGCTGCAGGTCCTCCAGGTCGCGAGGGAGCTCGGTCCGGACGTCGGGGTGTGCACGCATGGCCCCACCTTCTCAAAGGCTGCGGGACCACGGCCCGGCGAGGGCGCCCGACGTGACCAGGCGCACGCCGCCCGGCGCCGGCCCGGGGCGCCGCGCCGCAGGGCCTCAGGGCCTCAGGGCCTCAGGGCCTCAGCGAGGCAGCCAGTACCGGGAGTACACGACGCCGCCCGTGAAGCGCCGCTCGTCGAGCAGCTCGAGGTCGAGCCGGACGCCCGCTGGGAAGAACGACGTCCCGCCGCCCACGAGCACCGGGTGCACGAGGATCCGCAGCTCGTCGACGATCCCGGCCGCGAGCGCCTGCGCGGCGAGGGTCGGCCCGCCGATGCCGACCTCACGCTCGGCACGGTCGACCAAAGAGCGTGCGGCCTGCGGGTCGAACGACCGCTCGACCCGGGTGCGCGGGGCGCCGGGGTCGTCGAGCGTGGTCGAGTACACGACCTTGTCCGTCGCACGCCAGATGCGCGCGTAGTCACGGACGGCCGGCGAGTCGTCCTCGAGCAGGGCGGGGTCATTCCACACCCGCATGACCTCGTAGACGCGGCGGCCCAGGAGGAAGGTGCCGACGTCGCGCTCGAGGTCGTCGACGAACGCGTGCACCTCCTCGTCGGGGGCGCTCCACCCGAACGAGCCCGAGGCGTCGGCGACGTAGCCGTCGAGGGACATGATGCCGGTGCAGGTCAGGTGTGCCACGGTGCGCTCCTCCCCCGCCCGGGCGATACGGGCCCCGGCGCGGCTCCCGACCAGGGTAGGCCGCGCACGGGGCAGGACGCACGGTGCACGGGGCGTGCGCGGGGGTGCGTGCTCAGGAGGTCAGGCCGTCGGGTCCTCCGGCCAGTCGTGCTTGGGGTAGCGGCGGCGCAGCTCGGCGCGCACCTGCGCGTACCCCGTGCGCCAGAACGACTCGAGGTCCGCGGTGATCGCCGCGGGTCGGCGGGCCGGGGACAGCAGGTGCAGCAGCACCGGCACGCGCCCGTCGGCGACGCGGGGCGTGGTGCGCCACCCGAACGCGTCCTGGACCTTGACCGCGAGCACGGGCTGGTCCCCCGTGTAGTCGAGGCGCGCACCGCGCCCTCCGGGCAGGTCGACGCGCACGGGCGCGAGCTCGTCGAGCCGGCCGGCCGCGGGCCAGGGCAGCAGCCGCCGCAGGGCGCCGGTCAGGTCGAGGCGCTGGAGGTCGGCCGCGGTGCGGACCCGGGCGAGGTCGGGTCCGAGCCAGGTGTCGAGGCCGGCGAGGAGCGCGTCGTCGCCGACGTCGGGCCACGGCTCGCCCAGGGCACGGTGCAGGAACGCGAGCCGGTGCCGCAGCTCGCGGGCGGGCTCGCGCCAGGGCAGGACGTCGAGCCCGTCGCGCTCGAGCCCGTCGCGCAGCGCCGCGACGACCCGGTCGGCGGGCGGGTCGGTGATCCGCTGCGAGGCGATCTCGATCGCGCCGAGGCGCGTCGTGCGCCGTGCCTGGACGCGTCCGCCCGTCCACGTGACGGTCTCGTCCTCGCGCAGGGCCGCGGACGCGGCCTCGTACGCGAGGTCCTCGTCGATCGGGGCGGCCGACCGGACGGTCGCGTCGCGGCGGCCGGCGCCGCGGTCGGCGTCCGCGACGGCGAGCCAGTCGTAGCCCGCGAGGGGAGACCCGGGCGGCAGGGCGGCCCCCGTGCCCGAGGCCATGAGGTACGTGGAGCCGTTCGCCCGCCGACGGGCGACCCGGTCGGGGTGCGCGAGCGCGACCACGAGCCCGACCGCCAGGTCCAGGCTCAGGTCCTCGCGGCGCCCCCGTCCGGCCGTCGGGACGAGCCCCTGGAGACGCTCGACCTGCGCCCGCCACGCCCCGCTCGCCGGGCCGCCGCGGCGGGCGTCCCGCAGCGCGGCGACCAGGTCCGCCCCGGGCGCACGCACGTCGTCGGACAGGAGGGCGACCACCTCGGCGGCGAGCCGCGGCCCGACGACGTCGCTCGCGTCCAGGAGGGCGCGCGCGAGCCGCGGGTCGGCCGGGACGCGAGCGATCTCACGCCCCCGGGGGGTCACCGTGCCGTCGGGGTGGACGGCCCCGAGCGCCTCGAGCGTCGCGCGGGCCACCGCCATCGCGGCCGCGGGCGGCGGGTCGAGCAGCGCGAGGCCCGCACCGTCGGGGCTCCCCCAGCAGGCGAGCTCGAGCGCGAACGCGACGAGGTCCGCGGTGAGGATCTCGGGGGTCGGGTGCGCGACGAGCTGGGCGTGCTCGCCGGGCGACCAGCACCGGTACACCGCGCCGGGCCCCTCGCGCCCGGCACGACCGGCGCGCTGCTCGGCGGCCGCGCGGCTCACGCGGACCGTCACGAGCCCCGCGAGGCCTCGACGGTGGTCGGTGCGTGGCTCGCGCGACAGCCCCGCGTCGACGACGACCCGCACCCCGGGCACGGTGAGCGACGACTCGGCGACGGCCGTCGAGACCACGACCCGGCGACGCGGGCCCGGCGTCAGGGCCAGGTCCTGCTCGCGCGCGGGCAGCCGCCCGTGCAGGGGGCGCACGTCCGCGTCGACCCCGCCCAGCCGCCGTGCGACGCCGTCGACCTCGCCCGCGCCGGGCACGAACACCAGGACGTCGCCGGGCTGCTCGGCCAGCGCCCGTCGCGTGGTCGCCGCGACGTGGTCGAGGAACGCGCGCGGCACGCCCCGCTCGTCGAGTCGCGGACCGGGCGACGGCGCCCACACCTCGCGCACCGGGAAGAGGCTGCCGTCGGCCACCACGACCGGGGCGGGGGCCCCGTCGCCCAGCAGGCTCGCGGTGCGCTCGGCCTCGATCGTCGCGGACATCGCGACGACGGCCAGGTCGGGGCGCAGGGTCGCCCGGACGTCGACGAGCAGGGCCAGGGTCAGGTCGGCGTCGAGGTGCCGCTCGTGGACCTCGTCGAGCACCACGACCGCCACCCCCGCGAGCTCGGGGTCGCGCTGCAGACGACGCAGCAGGACGCCCGTCGTGACGACCTCGATGCGGGTCTCGGGCCCGGTGCGGGACTCGCCACGCACCGAGAACCCGACCGTGCGCCCGACGGGTTCGCCCAGCAGGTGCGCGAGCCGGCGCGCCGCGGCCCGCGCCGCGATCCGTCGGGGCTGGGTCACGACCACACGACCGGCACGGGCCGGCCCGGGCGACGCGGGGCCGGCCGGCGCTGGACCCGTGCCCGCCGGGGTGCCCGTCGCAGGGGAAGCGGTCATGGCCGCGAGCGCCGGCGGGACCAGGGTCGTCTTGCCCGTGCCGGGCGGGGCCTGGAGGACCGCGACGCCCCGGGCGCGCACCGCGTCGACGAGGTCGTCCAGGTGGTGGCGGACCGGGAGGTCGGGCGGGGAGGCGAGCAGGCGGGCGATCGGGTCCAGGTCCACGGGGCCATTGTCCCTGCCGCCCGACCGACGGGCGGTACGCTGACCGGACACGGTGGACCGGTACCGTGGGCAAGGACCTGAGGACCATGGACGGACGACAGGAGGTGGCGAGGATGACGACGGCACATGCCCTGCGCGAGCGCTACGACCGCCTGACGTCCGCCTCCTCCGCGCGAGCCGTCGCCCTGGTGCCGCTCGTGCTGGTGCTGGCGCTCGCCGTCGGGCAGTCGTTCGGCTCGACGTCCCTGGGCGGCGTCCTGTCCCTGCTCGGAGCCGCGACCCTCGCGGCCACCGCGGGGGTGCTCGGCGTCGCGCTCGCGTGCGTCGCGGTCGCCGTCCTGCTGCTGCTCGCGGTGCCCGTGGGCCCCGAGCCGCTGCCGCTGCCCGCCCCCGCGCGGCAGCACAGCCCCACGACGCCCGGGCGCCCTCAGCCGCGAGCACCGGGAGCGGCCTCGCTCCCGCGCGCCGCCTGAACCACCAGCACGTCCCGAGCCGTCGACGGCGGGGGCCTGCCGGACTTCCCTGCGGAACTGGCGCGGGAGCCTCGCGCTCCCCTTCCCCTCCACCCGCAGGAGTCCTGCCGTGCCCGTCGTCGATGCCCTCACCCGTACCCTGTCCACGCTCGTCCACCCGCTCGAGCTGCTGGTGGCCTGGACCCTCGTCCATCTCCACTCGGCGCTGACCGCGCTCGGTCTCGATCCCGCCGGGGGCGCCGCGTGGGGCCTCGCGATCGTGGGCCTGGTCGTGGTCGTCAAGGTCCTGCTCGTCCCGCTCGTCGTCGTGCAGGTCCGGGGCATGCGCGCGATGCGTGCGGCCTCGCCCGAGATCCGCCGGATCCAGGAGAGGTACCGCGGGAAGACGGACCCTGCGAGCCGGGACGCGGCCCGCCGCGAGCAGCAGGAGCTCATGTCGCGCACCGGGGCCAACCCGCTCGCGGGCTGCCTGCCGGTGCTCGTGCAGGCGCCGGTCCTCTTCGCGCTGTACTCGGTGCTCTCGGGGATCGGGCGCCAGGTGCCCGTCGGGGCCCTGACCGGTGACCTGGTGCGCGAGGCCGACGCCGCGGCGCTCCTCGGCGCGCCGCTGTCCGGGTCGCTGACCGCGGCGCTGGGCGGTGCGGGAGGACTGGCCGGAGTCCTGGTGCCCGCGGTCCTGATCGTCGTCATGTACGCCGCGCAGGTCCTGACCCAGCGGCTGAGCGCGCGCAGCAACCCGCCTGCCGACCCCACGAACCCGATGGCCCGGCAGCAGGGCGTGCTCATGCTGGTGCTCCCCGCGGTCTCCGCGGTCGTGTCCGTGGGCTTCCCCGTGGGTGTCGTCCTGTACTGGGCCACGTCCTCGCTGTGGGGGCTGGGCCAGCAGCTCGTGGTCGGGCGGCTCCTGACCGGCACGGGCGCAGGTGAGGACGTCGGTGGGCCCGCGACGTCGGCCCCCGCGACCGCCGGACCGCGCGGCGGTCAGCGCCCGCAGCCGCGGCGCGGCGGCACGAGGCGAGGACGCCGGGGGTGAGCGCCTCCGGAGGTGAGGGGACCAAGGCCTGCGCCCGGGCCGGCACGCGTCAGGATCCCGTCAAGGCGCCTTGACTTCGACGCGCCGCGGCAGGTTGATGGAGAGATGGGAACGAGGTCTCGCCGGTCCGTCCTGGTGGTGACGGGGGCGTTGGTCGCACCTTTCGTCGTGTGCGCGGTGCTCGCACCGTTCCGCGCGGACGTGGCGAACACCAACGCCGCCCTGGTCCTGGTCCTCGTGGTCGTGGGCGCGGCAGCCACCGGGCGCAGGGCCGCGGGGATCGGGGCGGCCCTGTCGAGCGGCGTGTGGTTCGACTACTTCCTCACCGAGCCGCACCACCGGCTCACGATCACCGACCGGACCGACGTCGAGACCACGGTCCTGCTGCTGCTCGTGGGCGTGGCCGTCACCGAGATCGCCCTGTGGGGCCGGCGTCAGCAGGCGCGGTCGAGCCGTCGCGTGGGCTTCCTCGCGGGGATCGTGTCATCGGCCCGCCTGGTCGCCGCGGCCGACACCCCGCCGTCGGTCCTGATCAACCACGTCCAGCGACAGGTCGTCGAGGCGCTGGACGTCGACGAGTGCCGTTTCGACACCGCGACCGGTGGGGCCCACCCGCGTCTGCATGCGGACGGGAGCGTGACGAGCGGTGGGCGCGTCGTCGACGTCGACCGGGAGGGTCTGCCCACGGGCGACCGGATCGAGCTGCTGATCGAGCATGCCGGGGCCGTCCACGGCCGCTTCCTCCTCGACGCGTCGACCCGGGTGCGTCGCCCCGACCTCGACCAGCGCGTCGTCGCCGTCACCCTCGCACAGCTCGTCGGTGCGGCGCTCGCCGCACCCCGCAGCGGCGAGCGCCGCTCCAAACCACCGGAGGTCCGTCCGGACGCACCTGGGCGGGTCCTGGCGACGCGGGCCTCAGCGCGCGACGTCCTCGAGCGCGACGGGCGCCAGGCACGGGATCGCGAGCAGGTCGTGGCGGCGCAGGTCGACCGGGAGGCGCACGAGGCCCGGCAGCGCGTCCGCGCGGTCCGGTCGGAGCCGGTAGCGCGTGGTGCGCGCAGACCCCGCGCGCCCCAGCAGCCGCACCGCGGTCAGCAGCGCAGAGCATCCTTCGAGCTCGGCGTCCACCCATGCCTCGCTGGGTCGGTGCAGCGGTGGGACCACGGCCTCGACCTGGACCACGAGGACGACCCGACGACCAGGGGCCCCGGGGACGCCCTGCGCCTCCGGGACTCCGTCGGACCAGAGGGCCGGGGTCCCGACCGTGCGTCCGAGGTCGGCCAGCGAGGTCCCCGCGACCAAGACGTCCTCCGGGGTCAGCAGGGTCCCGGCGGGCCAGAGGAGGGTCTCGGCGGACCGCAGCGCCGCGACGCGGCTCGAGAGGATCGTGTGCAGGAGAGTCACACCAGGCTCCCCTCGGGGGCGGCGTCGGTCGCGGTCCGCGCGACACGGACGTCTCGCAACGCGAGCAGACCACGGCACGGGACCGCCAGCAGGTCGCCCGCGCGGACGTCGGACGGGAGCGTGAGCGTCTCGTGCCCGCCGCCCCGGAGCCTCGCGAGCGCGTGGCGGGCCGTCGAGGCTCGCCCGACGAGCCGCACCTCGGACCACGACGCGGAACCGGCCGGCACGTCGGCGTCGAGGGTCAGCCAGGGCAGGCCGGTGCCGACGTCGTGGACCGCGGTCACGGAGGTCACCACGACCGTCCCCGCGGGGTCGCCGGGACGCCCGGGCGCCGGTGCGGCGACGTCTGCGACGTGCACGCACGGGGTGCGGCACAGCGCTGCCAGGTGGGCCAGCGAGACGCCCGCCACCAGGACGTCCGTCACGGTCGCCCGGGTGCCCACGGGCCAACGGTCGGTGGCGATCGGGTCGGGGATGCTCGCACGGAGCGTGGGAAGGATCGATGTCAAGGTCATGGTCCCGGTCTACGGCCGGCGCCCGCGCGGCGTCGCGCGTCTTGACGGAACCCGGACGGGCACCGCCGCGATCTTGACGGTTCTCGGACAGACCTGGGCGTTCGGGTCGCCCTAGCGTGGACGCATGCCTGTTCAGCAGAACCCCTTCGGTCAGCTCCTCGTCGCTCTCGTCACCCCTTTCACGCCCGACGGCGAGGTGGCGTGGACCGATGTCGAGCGCCTCGTCGACGCCGTCGTCACCGGAGGGGCCGACGGCGTCGTGGTCGCGGGCACGACGGGAGAGTCCAGCACCCTGACCGACCGGGAGAAGATCCGGCTCGTGCAGACCGCCCGCGAGGTGGCGGCCGGGCGCGCGACCGTGGTCGCCGGAGGGGGGTCGAGCGACACCGCCCACACGATCTCGCACCACCTGGCGTGCGAGGCGGCCGGCGCGGACGGCCTCCTGGTCGCGTCTCCCGCGTACGTGCGCCCGGGCCAGGAGGGCGTCCTGGCCCACGTCCGCGCCGTCGCCGACGCGACCGACCTGCCCGTCATGCTCTACGACGTGCCGGCCCGCACCGGTACCGGGTTCGAGCTCGCGACCCTCCTGTCGGCCGCGAGGCATCCGAACGTCTGCGCCGTGAAGGACGCCGACGGCGACCTCGCGAGGGCGGCGCACCTCATCGGCAGCGGCGACCTGCTCTACTTCGCCGGGTCCGACGCGGCGGCGCTCCCCACCCTCGCGATCGACGGTGCGGGCATCGTCGGCGTGAGCGCCAACGTCGCGCCGGGCTCGTAC
The DNA here is from genome assembly GCF_015142735.1 of Oerskovia douganii. GTDB lineage: Bacteria > Actinomycetota > Actinomycetes > Actinomycetales > Cellulomonadaceae > Oerskovia > Oerskovia douganii. Next base: position 48,555 of record NZ_JACSPN010000009.1, read on the forward strand.
CGGAAGCTGCTCGACGCCGTCGCGGCCGGGGAGCTCCGCGCGGCGACGGGCGTCCATCAGCGCATCGAGCCGCTCGCCCGGGCCCTCAACACGTTCATGCCGCCCGCGGTCGCCACCAAGCTCGTGCTCCACGCGCTCGGGCGCATCGGGAGCCCACGAGTCCGGCTGCCCCTGGTCGGGCCGGACCCCCGGGCCGCGAGGGCCGTCAGCCGCGAGCTCGACCGCGTCCGTTCGCTCCCCGACGCCCGGACCACCGGGGTCCGCCTCGACCTCGACGCCGCCGCGGGAGGTGCGGTCGCCGCCCGGCTCGTCGACGCGTAGGTCCGCGTCGCCCCACCCCCGCACTGCCCGCACTGCCCCGCACAGCCCGCACGTGCGGGGCAAGGCCCGGAGGGGCCGGGGAGCCTCGTGCGCCACGCGGCCACCGCGGCACGAGCCCTGCCGCCCGCCGGCTCAGTCGCGCGAGACGACGATGCTCGCGCTGTGCCCGCCGAACCCGAACGCGTCGACGAGGGCGTGGCGAGCAGCGGTGGGGCGGGCGGAGCCTCGCACCACGTCGAGGCCGATCGTGGGGTCCAGCTCGTCGAGGTTGAGCGTGGGCGGCACGACGCCGTGGCGCAGGGCCTGCAGCGCGACGACGACGCCGAGCGAGCCGGACGCGCCCAGCAGGTGGCCGGTCGCCCCCTTGGTCGAGGTGACCGGAGGGGGGTCGGGCAGGGCCGCCCGCAGCGCGTCGGCCTCGTTGCGGTCGCCGACCGGGGTCGACGTGGCGTGCGCGTGCACGAGCCCCAGGTCGCCGGGGTCCAGCCTCGCCGAGCGCAGCGCGAGCGTGATCGTGCGCGCCTGGTTCACCGGGTCGCCGCCCACGATGTCGTAGGCGTCCGACGTGAGCGCGGCCCCGGCCACGGCGCCGAGGACCCGTGCACCCCGCGCGCGGGCGTGCTCCTCGCTCTCCAGGACGACGAGCGCGGCCCCCTCGCCCATCACGAACCCGTCGCGGGCCAGGTCGAACGGCCGCGAGGCGCGCGCGGGCTCGTCGTTGCGCGTCGACATGGCCCGTGCCCGGGCGAAGGCGGCGAGGGAGAACGCCTCGACACCGGCCTCGACTCCCCCGCACACCACGACGTCGGCGGCTCCCGCCAGGATCATCTCGCGTCCCGTGATGATCGCCTCGCTGCCCGCCGCGCACGCGCTGATCGGGGCGCGGGCCCCCGCCTTGGCCCCCAGCTCGATCGAGAGCCATGCCGCGGGGCCGTTGGCCATGAGCATGGTCACGGCGTGCGGGGAGACGTGGCGGTAGCCCTGCGTGTCCAGCAGGCGGCTCTGCGCGAGGGTCGACGCGATCCCGCCGTTCGCCGAGCCGACCACGACGGCGAGCCGTTCCGGGTCGACCTCGGGGCGTCCCGCGTCGTCCCACGCCTCCCGGCCCGCGACGAGCGCGAGCTGCTCGGCCCGGTCGGTCCGGCGCAGCACCCGGACCCCGAGCCCGTCCGCGAACGTGTCGTCGACCCGGGCGGCGATGCGCACCGGGAGGTCGCGCGCCCAGTCGTCCGCGACCGCGCGGACACCCTGGTCGCCCCGCACGAGCGCGGCCCAGGTCGCGGGCGCGGTCGTCGCGAGCGGGGTCACGGCCCCGAGGCCTGTCACCACTACGCGTGCCATCCGCAGCTCCCGTCGCCGTCGCGGTACCGCCCGGTCCTGGGCTGCACTGTAGGACGCGCGTCCCGGACTCGCTCCGCGGCGCGCGCTGGGCGAGGGAGCGATCCCACCGCGCAGGTGTGCTCAGGGCGCGCTCAGGAGGCCGCGAGCGCCATGACGGTCTGCGTGTGCCCGTCCTCGTCGACGTACGTGCCGCGGGCCGCGAACCCGGCGCGGGTGTAGGCGCGCAGGCCGGCGGCGTTCTCCGCGTCGACGACGAGGACGACCAGGGCGAACGCCTCGCGACCGGTCCGCCTGGCCAGTGCCGCCACGAGGCCCGGGAGCGCGGCCGCGACCGCGGTCCCGACGCCGACCCCCTGGTGGCGGTGGTCCACGAGGAACCCGCGGAACAGGACGACGTCCTGGGGGCGGGCGCCGTCGAGCAGGGCGAGCATCCGGTCGTTCGCGCCGCCCGGGTGCAGGACCCCGAGGCCCGCGACGTCGCCGTCGTGCCGGACGACGAGCACGTGGCGTGCGGGGTCCGCCTCGGCGAGCGTGAGGATGCTGGGGGCGGACGCGGAGAACCGGTCCTGCCCGGGAGCGCCCGTGACGCCGCGCAGCGCTCGCAGCAGGTCGCGGCGCGCGGGCGGGTCCCCCGCGAGGTCGTCGAGCATCCCGACGTCGATGCTCGTCGCTCGCCCAGTGGTCTCGTCCGTCACCGGGAGACCCTACGTCGGGCGCCCGCGGCCCGCGAAACCCTGACGCCCGGCGCGCGCGAGCCCTACTCTCGGGAGATGACAACGCCGTCGCCGGGCGCCGAGCGCCCGCTCGAGCCAGACATCGTGACCGATCTGCGCGACCGCATGACGTACGGCTCGTACCTGCGTCTCGACGCGCTCCTGGACGCACAGGTCCCGGTCAGCGAGCCCGCGCACCACGACGAGATGCTCTTCATCGTCCAGCACCAGACGACCGAGCTGTGGCTCAAGCTGGTCCTGCACGAGCTGGTCTCGGCGCGCGCGCTCATCGCGGCCGACGACCTGCAGTCCGCGCTCAAGCGCATCGCGCGGGTCAAGCACGTCCAGCGCACCCTCACCGAGCAGTGGTCGGTCCTGGCGACGCTGACCCCGAGCGAGTACGCGCAGTTCCGGGGCTTCCTGGGGCACGCGTCGGGGTTCCAGTCCTGGCAGTACCGCGCGGTCGAGTTCCTGCTGGGCAACAAGAACGCGCGCATGCTGTCGGTGTTCGACGCCGAGCCCGCGGCGCGTGCCGGGCTCGACCGTCTGCTGCACGAGCCGAGCGTCTACGACGAGTTCCTGCGCTACCTCGCGCGCCACGGCCACGACGTGCCCGTCCGCGTCCTGGAGCGCGACGTGACGCAGGGGTACACGCTCGACGAGGACGTGGTCGGGACCATCCGCGCGATCTACGAGGACCCGGAGGGGAACTGGCTCGCGTACGAGAGCTGCGAGGAGCTCGTCGACCTCGAGGACAACTTCCAGCTGTGGCGCTTCCGTCACATGAAGACCGTGCTGCGCATCATCGGGACCAAGCGCGGCACGGGCGGTTCGAGCGGCGTGGGCTTCCTGGAGCGGGCCCTCGACCTGACCTTCTTCCCCGAGCTGTTCGCGGTGCGCACCGAGATCGGGCGGGCGTGAGCGGCGTCGCGCCCGCCCGCGCGGTGACCGTCACGGTCGACGCGCGGTGGGAGCGGGGCACGGGGTGGTCCGGCCCGACGGCGCTCGTCGCCACCCCGGACGGCTTCCGGCCCGCGTCGGGTGCCGACCCCGCACCGACCCGTCACCTGGCGGGCGCCCTGCTGCCCGGCTTCCGTGACGCGCACGTGCACCTGGGGCTGGTCGACGCCGTGGCCCTGTCCCGGGGCGGCCTCGCGGCGGTCGACGACCTGGGCGGTGACCCCGTGGCACTGGCCGCGCTGGCGGCCCGCGCGGCCCGGTCCGTCCCCCGCCCCGGTGCGCCCGGGCTGCCCGAGGTCCGCTTCGCCGGTGCCTTCCTCACGGCTCCCGGGGGCTACCCCTCCGACCGCTCGTGGGCCCCGCGCGGCTCGGTCGTGGAGGTCGCCGACGCGGGCCGTGCCGTGGCCGCGGTCGACCGTCAGGTCGCGGCCGGGGCCAGCTTCGTCAAGGTCGCCCTGCACGCCGGGGCGGGCCCCGTGCCCGACGACGCGACCCTGCGCGCGCTCGTCGGTCGCGCCCACGAGCGGGGCCGACCCGTGGTCGCGCACACCGAGGGCGCGGGCCAGGCCCGGCGCGCGCTCGTGGCGGGCGTGGACCGGCTCGCCCACGCACCGTTCAGCGAGCGCCTGACCGACGACCTCGTCGCGGCCATGGCAAGGGGTCAGACGTGGGTCAGCACGCTCGACGTCCACGGCTGGGGCGAGCCCACGGACCAGCACGCCGTGGCGCTCGACAACCTGACGCGCTTCGTCGCTGCCGGCGGGACCGTCGTCTACGGCACGGACCAGGGCAACGGTCCGCTGCCCGCCGGGATCGACGCGCGCGAGCTGCGCGCGCTCCTGGCGGTGGGGCTCACCCAGGACGCGCTGCTGCGTGCGCTGACGTCGGGTCCGGCGACCGCCGCGCTCACGCACCTGCCCGGCCCCCGCCCCGGGCCCGGGGCCTCCCCCGAGGAGCTCGCCGCCTGGTTCGCCGGTGCCCGTGTCCTCACGCCCCACGACCTGCACGGCCGCCCGCGCCCCACCCCGCCCACCCACAGTGAGGACCTCTCGTGACCAGCTCGCCCGGCGCGTCCCCGACCACCTCCACCGGCTCGCCCGCCGAGCGCGCGGCCACCCTCGACCGGGCCGACCCGCTCGCCCGGTTCCGCGAGGAGTTCGTGCCCTCCGAGGACGTGGTCGCCTACCTCGACGGCAACTCCCTCGGCCGGCCCACGCGAGCGAGCGCCGAGCGCCTCGCACGCTTCGCGACCGAGCACTGGGGCGCGCGCCTGATCCGCGGCTGGGACGAGTCCTGGTACGGCCTGCCGCTCACGGTCGGCGACCGGATCGGGGCGACCGTGCTCGGCGCGGCGCCGGGCCAGACGTTCGTGGGCGACTCGACGACCGTGATCCTCTACAAGCTCGTGCGCGCGGCCCTCGACGCGCGCCCGGACCGCACCGAGATCGTGGTCGACACGGGGAACTTCCCCACGGACCGGTTCGTGCTCCAGGGCATCGCGGCGGAGCGGGGCGCGACCCTGCGCTGGCTCTCCCCGGAGCCCGACGCGGGCGTGACCCCCGCCCAGGTCGCGGGCGTCGTCGGGCCGGGGACGGCGCTCGTGGTCCTGAGCCACGTCGCCTACCGGTCCGGGCACCTCGCCGACGCCGACGTGATCACGCGCGTCGCCCACGACGCGGGGGCGCTCGTGCTGTGGGACCTGTGCCACTCGGCGGGGGCCGTCCCGGTCGAGCTCGACGCCTGGGGCGTGGACCTCGCGGCGGGCTGCACCTACAAGTACCTGAACGGCGGTCCCGGGTCGCCCGCGTTCGGGTACGTGCGCGCAGGCCTCCAGGCGACCATGACCCAGCCCATCCAGGGCTGGATGGGCAGCGACGCCCCCTTCGAGATGGGACCCGCGTACGCGCCGCACGAGGGCGTGCGGCGGTTCCTCAGCGGGACGCCCGCCGTCGTCGGGATGCTCGCGATGCAGGACATGCTCGACCTGCTCGCGGAGGCCGGCATCGACGCCGTCCGGGCCAAGTCCGTGCGACTGACGGGGTTCGCCCTGGACCTCGTCGACGAGCTGCTCGTCCCGCTCGGGGTCCGCGTCGCCTCACCTCGCGACCCCGCGCGGCGCGGCAGCCACGTGACGATCGACCACGCGGCGTTCGAGCAGGTCCTGCGGCGGCTGTGGGCGCAGGGCGTCGTCCCGGACTTCCGGCGGCCCGACGGCCTGCGGCTCGGGCTCTCGCCCCTGTCGACGAGCTTCACCGAGGTGCAGGTCGGGGTCGAGGCGATCCGCACGGCGCTCCTCGACGAGCCCGCGAGCGCCTGAGGGGTCCGACCGGCCGGTTGTGGTCGGCCGGTCATGCCCCCGGTTGTCGCGCCCCGGCGCCGGTGCCACGCTGGAGGGGTCGTGGTCCCGGGACGTCGCCGAGGAAGGCGCACCGATGTTCGCCAGCATCGCTCGCACGGTGATCGCGCACCCGTGGCGCGTGATCAGCGTCTGGGTGCTCCTCGCGGCCGCCGTCGTCGTCTTCTCGCCGAGCCTCGACGACTACACGACGGGCGACCAGCAGTCGTTCCTGCCGGCGTCCTTCGAGTCGGTCAAGGCCCAGGACACGGGGGACGAGAGCTTCCCCGCGCAGTCGGGGGCGACGGGCAGCCTCGTGGTCGTCCGGACCGACGGCGCGGCCCTCACCCCGGACGACCAGACGACGGTCGCGGGACTCGTGACCACCCTGCAGGGGGACGCGGTGCCCGGGGTCGTCTCGGTGCAGGAGACGCCGCAGTCCTTCTCCCAGGACGGCCTGACCGCCGCCCTGTCCGTCGCGTTCGACGGCCAGCCCGGCGACGAGGCCGTCGACGACGCCGTGGCCGCACTGCGGACCGCGACCGACGCCGCCCTCGCGGGCACCGACCTGACCGGTGCGCTCACGGGCAACGCCGCGATCCAGGTCGACACCACCACGGCCTACGCGAGCGCCGAGCGGACCATCACCATCGCGACCGTCCTGCTCATCGTGGTGCTGCTCGGCCTGGTGTTCCGCAGCCCGGTGATCGCGGTCGTCCCCATCCTCGTGATCGGCGTCGTGCTCTCCGTCGTCACGGGCCTCACGGCGTGGCTCGCCGACCTGCTCGACTTCCAGGTGAGCGACACCCTGCAGCCGATCCTCGTCGTGGTGCTGTTCGGGATCGGCACGGACTACATCGTGTTCGTGCTGTTCCGCTACCGCGAGCACCTGCGCCGGGGCGAGGACCACCGCGCGGCGCTCCACGCCTCGGTGAGCACCGTGGGGCGGGTCGTCGCGTCCTCGGCCCTGACCGTGATCGGCGCGTTCGCCGCGCTGCTCTTCGCGCAGCTCGAGTCGCTGAGCACCCTGGCACCCGGACTGATCGTGGCCGTGGCCGTCATGCTCGTGACGGCGCTGACCCTGATCCCCGCGGTGTTCGTGCTGCTCGGCCGCGCCCTGTTCTGGCCCCTCGGGCCCGGCCACGACCCCCGACGCAGCCCGTTCGCGGCCGTGGGCTCGTTCACGGCCCGTCGCCCGGCCGTGCCGGCGCTCGCCGTCGGTGCCGGGCTCGTGGTCCTCACGCTGTTCGCCTCGGGGTACCAGGCGACCTACGACACGCTCGACGAGCTCCCGGCCGACACCGCGTCGCGCCAGGCCTACTCCACGCTCGACGCGTCGTTCCCCGCGGGCGCGCTGAGCCCCACGCAGGTCTACGTCGTGGGGACGGCGCCGCTCGACCCGGCCTCGCTCACCGCGCTCGCGACCGACCTCGCGGCGGTCCCCGGCGTCACGTCGGTCGCCCCGCCCACCACGACGACCGACGGGACGACGGCACTGCTGACCGTGGTGCTCGCGGACGACCCCTACTCCGACGCCGCGATGGCCACGGTCGAGGGGCCGTTGCGCGACGCCGCGCACGGGTCGGTCCCCGGGGCCGAGGTGTACGTCGGTGGCCAGACCTCCGCGTTCGTCGACGTGCGCGACCAGCTCCGCGCCGACACCGGACGCGTGTTCCCCGTCGCCGCCGTCATCATCGTCGTCATCCTCGGGCTGCTCCTGACCGCGGTGCTCGGCGCCGTCAGCCTGCTCGTGTGCGTCGCCCTGACCTTCACCGCGACGCTGGGAGCGGTCGTCCTGCTGTACCTGCACGCGCTGGGCTACGCGGGCATCGACTTCTCGATCCCGATCGTGCTGTACCTGTTCGTCGTCGCGATCGGCACCGACTACAACATCCTGATCGCCGCGCGCATGCACGAGGAGTACCGCGCCGGCGCGACCCCGCGGGAGGCCGCCCGCGTCGCGATCACCCAGGACGCACCGACCGCAGCCGCGGCCGGGATCATCCTCGCCTGCACGTTCGCCTCGCTCATGCTCACGGGCATCGCGAACCTGGCCCAGCTCGGCTTCGGGGTAGCGGTCGGGATCGTGGCCGCCGCGTTCCTCATGGCGCCCCTGCTCGTGCCCGCGCTGGCGGCGCTCGAGGGCCGGGCCTTCTGGTGGCCCACCCGGCGGACCGCCGTCGCCGCCCCCGTGCCCCCGCCCGGACCGGTCGCCGACGACGTCGCGGACGTGACGCCGTCGGGCTGAGACGCGAAGGCGGACGGACCGATCCCCGTTCCTGCCCCTGCCGCGTGTCGGTGACGCGACCTAGGCTGGACGCACCACGACCGCCCGGCAGAGCCAGGGGCCACGCGCCGCCCCGACCCGACAGATGGAGAGCCCATGAGCACGGCCACGAGGACGGGCGAGCCGTCGTCCGCACTGCCCCTCGCCGACAGCCACGACATGATCCGCGTGCAGGGGGCACGCGAGAACAACCTCAAGGACGTCAGCGTCGAGATCCCCAAGCGCCGGCTCACGGTCTTCACGGGCGTCTCGGGCTCGGGCAAGAGCTCGCTCGTGTTCGGCACCATCGCCGCGGAGTCCCAGCGCATGATCAACGAGACGTACAGCGCGTTCGTGCAGGGCTTCATGCCCTCGCTGGCCCGCCCCGAGGTCGACCACCTGGAGGGCCTGACGACGGCCATCATCGTCGACCAGGAGCGCATGGGAGCCAACCCGCGCTCGACGGTCGGGACGGTCACGGACGCCAACGCGATGCTGCGGATCCTGTTCAGCCGGCTCGGGCAGCCGCAGATCGGCTCACCCCAGGCGTACTCGTTCAACGTGCCCTCGGTCTCCGGGAGCGGCGCGATCACGATCGAGCGGGGCGGCAGGACCCAGGCCGAGAAGGCGACGTTCCACCAGCTCGGCGGCATGTGCCCGCGGTGCGAGGGCATGGGCAACGTGACCGACTTCGACCTGACCGCCCTCTACGACGACACCAGGTCGCTCGAGGAGGGAGCGCTCACCATCCCCGGGTACACCATGGACGGCTGGTACGGGCGCATCTACCGCGGCTCCGGGTTCTTCGACCCCACCAAGCCGATCAAGGACTTCACGAAGCGCGAGCTGCACGACCTCCTGTACAAGGAACCGACCAAGATCAAGGTCGACGGCATCAACGTCACGTTCGAGGGGCTCGTGCCCAAGATCCAGAAGTCCTTCCTGTCCAAGGACGTCGACGCGATGCAGCCCCACATCCGGGCGTTCGTCGAGAGGGCCGTGACGTTCCAGACGTGCCCCGAGTGCGACGGGACCCGCCTGAGCCCCGAGGCCCGCTCGTCCACGATCGCGGGCACGAGCATCGCCGACGCCTGCAGGATGCAGATCACGGACCTCGCGGAGTGGGTCCGCGGGCTCGACGAGCCCTCCATGGCTCCCCTGCTCACTGGCCTCCAGCACCTGCTCGACTCGTTCGCCGAGATCGGGCTGGGGTACCTCTCGCTCGACCGCCCGTCGGGGACGCTGTCCGGCGGCGAGGCCCAGCGCACCAAGATGATCCGCCACCTCGGCTCCTCGCTCACCGACGTCACCTACGTGTTCGACGAACCGACGATCGGCCTGCACCCCCACGACATCCAGCGCATGAACGCCCTCCTGCTCCAGCTGCGCGACAAGGGCAACACGGTGCTCGTGGTCGAGCACAAGCCCGAGGCCATCGCGATCGCGGACCACGTGGTCGACCTCGGCCCCGGGGCCGGTACCGCAGGCGGCCAGGTCGTGTTCCAGGGCACGCTCGACGGCCTGCGCGCGTCCGACACCGTGACCGGCCGCCACCTCGACGACCGGGCCACCCTCAAGGACGCCGTGCGGCCCCCGAGCGGCAGGCTCGAGATCCGCGGCGCGACCGAGCACAACCTGCAGGACGTCGACGTCGACGTCCCGCTCGGCGTGCTGTGCGTCGTCACGGGCGTCGCCGGGTCGGGGAAGAGCTCGCTGATCCACGGCTCGGTCGCGGACCGCGAGGGTGTCGTCGTGATCGACCAGGGCGCGATCCGTGGGTCCCGGCGCAGCAACCCCGCGACGTACACGGGGCTGCTCGACCCGATCCGCAAGGCGTTCGCCAAGGCCAACGGGGTCAAGCCCGCGCTCTTCAGCGCGAACTCCGAGGGCGCGTGCCCGGTGTGCAACGGCGCGGGCGTGATCTACACGGACCTGGGTGTCATGGCCACGGTCGAGACCACGTGCGAGGAGTGCGGCGGCAAGCGGTTCCAGGCCGCCGTGCTCGAGTACACGCTCGGCGGGCGCAACATCGCCGAGGTGCTCGCGATGTCGGTGACGGACGCGGAGAAGTTCTTCGCCGAGGGTGACGGGCGCATCCCCGCGGCCCACTCGATCCTGAGCCGGCTGGTCGACGTCGGGCTCGGGTACCTGAGCCTGGGCCAGCCCCTCACGACGCTGTCCGGCGGCGAGCGCCAGCGCATCAAGCTCGCGACGCAGATGGGCGCCAAGGGCGACGTCTACGTCCTCGACGAGCCGACCACCGGTCTGCACCTGGCCGATGTCGCCCAGCTCCTCGGGCTCCTCGACCGGCTCGTCGAGGCCGGGCGGTCGGTCATCGTGATCGAGCACCACCAGGCCGTCATGGCGCACGCCGACTGGATCATCGACCTGGGCCCCGGCGCAGGGCACGACGGAGGTCGCATCGTCTTCGAGGGCACGCCCGCCGACCTCGTCGCGGCCCGCTCGACGCTCACGGGCCAGCACCTCGCGGAGTACGTCGGAGCCTGAGGGGCCGGGCACGGCGCAGGCACGGCGGCTGCTTCCGGCACGCCGGCTCCCGGCACAGCAGTGGCGAGCGGTTCGTCGAACCTCTCGCCACTGTCAATCTACAGCGCACAGGGGGTCTTGCGGCAAGGCCCCCGTCGTGGCGCACGATGGTCGGCCAGCCCCGCACGACGGAACGAGCCACCGCCATGACCACCTCCCCGCCCACCTCCAGCACGAGCGTGTTCGCCCTCCCGCCGCACCTGTCCGCCAAGGCGAGCCCTGCGCTGGTCGCGCGGGACGAGGAGCACCTCGCGGCCGTCGCGCAGTGCATCGACGACGCGACCAGGGACGTGTCCGCCCGCCTCGACGCGGCCCGCAGGTCGCCCGGCGGCAGCGGGACGCTCGCCCTGGAACGGGACCAGGAGATCCACCGCCTGTCCTCCCGCCTGCACACGCTGCGCCGCTACGGCGTCGACCTGTGCCTGGGCCGCATGGTCGGCACCGACGGCTCCGACCCCGTCTACGTGGGTCGCCTGGGACTCACGGACCACGCGGGGCGCCGCCTGCTGGTGGACTGGCGCTCCCCGACCGCCGCCCCGTTCTTCGGCGCGACGACCGCCCAGCCCCTGGGGCTCTCGAGCCGGCGCCGCTACCGCTGGACCCGGGGCCGCGTCAGCGACTACTGGGACGAGGTCTTCACGACCGGCGCCCCGGCACCGGGGAGCGGTGCAGGCGCCGACGGTGCCTCGGGCGCCCTCTCCCTGGTCTCCCCCGCCTCCCTGGACGACCAGTCGGCCTTCATCGCGAGCCTGGGCAGCGAACGGTCCGCGAGGATGCGCGACGTGCTGGGCACCATCCAGGCGGACCAGGACGCGATCATCCGTGCGGGCTCCGACGGGACGCTCGTGGTCGACGGCGGCCCGGGGACGGGCAAGACCGTGGTGGCGCTGCACCGCGCGGCCTACCTGCTCTACTCGGACCCGCACCTGGGGAGCCACCACGGCGGGGTGCTCGTCGTCGGGCCGCACCAGCCGTACCTGGACTACGTCGCGGACGTCCTGCCGAGCCTGGGCGAGGAGGGCGTGCGGACGTGCACGCTGCGCGACCTCGTCCCCGAAGGGGCGCAGGCAACGGTCGAGGCGGACCCCGTCGTCGCCGCCCTGAAGTCCTCGGCCCGCATGGTGGGGGCGATCGAGCCGGCCGTGCGGCTGTACGAGAGGCCGCCCAGGACGGGCACGACGGTCGAGACCCCGTGGGTCGACCTGTGGCTCGGCCCCGAGGACTGGGCCGACGCCTTCGCCTCCCCCGACCCCGGCACGCCGCACAACGAGGCCCGCGACGTGATCTGGGAGGCCATGGTGACGATCCTGCTGGACAAGCTCGGCGGCGACGGCGTCCCCGACGAGGACCGGGACGACCAGGTTCCCCGGGGGCTCGTGCGCCGGTCGCTCGAGACGCACCACGACCTGGCCCAGGCGCTCAACGCGGCGTGGCCGCTGATCGAGCCGACCGACCTCGTCGGGGACCTGTGGGATGTGCCCGCCTACCTGCGGATGTGCGCTCCCTGGCTCGCGCCCGACGAGGTGCGGGCGTTGCAGCGCGCCGAGCCGCAGGCGTGGACGGTCTCCGACCTGCCTCTCCTGGACGCCGCCCGGCAACGCCTCGGCGACCCCGAGGCCTCCCGGCGGCGCCGCCGGCGGCAGGCGGCTGCAGCGGCCGAGCGTGCGGAGATGGACCGGGTCGTCGACCACCTGGTCGCGGCCGACGACTCCGAGCTGCAGGTCATGTCGATGCTGCGGGGACAGGACCTGCAGGACGCCCTGGTCGACGATCCCGGGCCGACGGAGGCCGTGAAGGACCCCCTCGCGGGGCCGTTCGCGCACGTGGTCGTGGACGAGGCGCAGGAGCTCACCGACGCCGAGTGGCAGATGCTGCTGCTGCGCTGCCCCTCGCGCAGCCTCACGGTCGTCGGCGACCGCGCGCAGGCGCGGCACGGGTTCGCCGAGTCGTGGCGAGAGAGGCTCGGGCGCGTGGGCCTCGCACGCGTCGACGTGGCGTCGTTGACGATCAACTACCGCACGCCGCAGGAGGTCATGGCCGCCGCCGAGCCCGTGATCCGGGAGGTGCTGCCGGACGCCAACGTCCCGACGTCGGTCCGCAGCGCTCACGCGCCCGTGCTGCGTGGCGCGCCCGAGGACCTGGGCGCGGTCCTCGACCGGTGGCTCGCCGGGCACCCGGGCGTCGCGTGCGTCGTGGGCGACCCGACGTTCGAGGCGACGGACCGCGTGCGGTCGCTGGCACCGGAGCTCGTCAAGGGGCTCGAGTTCGACCTCGTGGTCCTGGTGCGCCCCGCGGCGTTCGGCGAGGGCGTCGAGGGGGCCGTGGACCGCTACGTCGCCATGACCCGCGCGACGCAGCAGCTCGTGGTCCTCGAGCCCGGTGCCCTGTCGCTCACCTGATCCCCCCCCCGACAGCGCCTCCCGGGCGGCCCGCGCGGCCGGGACCCGGTCACCGGAGGTGCGCGCCGCCGTCGGGCACGGGGCAGCACGAGGCCCCTCTGCCGTGCAGGCAGAGGGGCCTCGTGGGTCGGTCAGGCTTCCTTCTTGGCCGCCGACTCCGCCTTGCGGGCCGCACCGGTCTCGGTCGTGGCGCCCGTGGTCGAGAGCTCACCGCCCGAGGACTCGAGGTGGGCGCGGACGAACCAGTGGAACAGCTCGAGGTCGTGCAGGTGACCGACCAGGAGGTCGTTGGTCACGGTGTCGAGCTCCTCGGTGTCCGCGGCCGCCTTGCGATGGTCGGCGATGACGCCCTGGTAGACCTCGTCGAGGGCACCCAGGTGGGCGATGGTCGAGGCGCGCCCCAGGCTGTAGTCCTCCCACGTGCGCTCGGCGACGATCGCGCCCGGGGTACCGCGAGGCGGGACGCCCAGGGTGGCGATGCGCTCGGCCGTGGCGTCGACCATGCCACGGACCGCGTCGACCTGCGGGTCGATCATCTCGTGGACCGCGATGAAGTGCGGTCCCACGACGTTCCAGTGGATGTGCTTGAGGGTGAGTGCCAGGTCGTTGAGCGCGTGCAGACGCTTCTGCAGGATCTCGGCGACCTTGCCCCCCTCCTTCAGGGTCAGCGACGGGACGGTGTACTCGGGCAGCTCCTTGCGGACAGCCATGTATTCCTCCTCGGTGCTCGGTCCTTCAGCGCCTTGCGCTCCTCCCATCGTGGCCCCGGTGGTCGGCGCTCGCAGCGCGAGGGGTCGTGAGGCGGGTCACGCTCCCCCCTCGACGCCCGTGGCCGTGTGCGCGGCACCCACGGGCTTGGACTCGGGCGACCCGCGCTCGCGCAGGTAGATCGAGAACGCCACCATGCAGGCGACCGCGAGGAACTCGGACTGCCAGTTCTGCAGCGTCCTGCCCCAGAAGTCGGGCAGGGTCAGGTACTCCGTCCACGTGACCGGGTCCTGGAGGTCCCGCATCGCCGCCTCGTTGTAGGTGACCGAGCCCGCGACGGACTGCGCGAGCCAGCTCAGCGCGAAGATCGACCCCATGACGAGGCTGAGCGACCGCGAGTACAGCGCGAGCCGCCATCCCCGGACGCGGGCCCACGACGGGGACTGCGGTGTCGAGAACTCCGCGACGTGCTGGTCCTCGTCGGACTCGCGACCCGCCCGGCCGAGCGGCTTGGACTCCGGGGACCCCCGCTGGACGAACCACACGGTCGCCAGGACGTAGAGGAGGAACTGCAGGAACTCCGACTGCCAGTTCTCGGTCACGTCGACCGCGAACGCCGACGTCGTGACGTACTGGGCGAGCGTGATCGGGTCGAGGCCCGCCGAGACCTGCTCCTGGTTGTACAGCGCGACACCGAACACCGCCTGACCGGCGAGCGCGAGCACGAAGATCGCGACGAACAGGAGCGTGAGCCCGTTGTCCCGCAGCGCTGCGGGCGTCCGCGCGCTCACCGCTGCAGCAGCCCCACCGCGAGGAAGCACGCGAGGGAGACGAGGACGCCGCCCAGGAGCCCGAGGAAGACGCCGCGCACCTCAGTCCCCCTCCAGGAGGCAGTCGTACGGCCGCTCGGGTCGCGCGACGCAGGCCGTCGCGGTGACGAGCCACGTGCCGCCGGACGCCGCGAGGAAGGTGACCTCGCCACCCAGGAGGACCTGGGCCTGGCGGCCCGCGACCGTGACGGACGAGTCGCCGCGACCGTCGGCCTCCTCGACGCGCTGGGTCACGGGGGCCAGCACGAGGCCCACCTCGCCGTCGAGCAGCGCCTGCTCGCACGGCGACACCGCGTCCTGCTCGAACGACTCGCGCGTGGCCGGGGCGAGCAGCGCGCACGCACCCTCGGCGTCGTGCGCGCTCACCGCGGCGAAGAAGGCCCGCGCCGCCCCGACGGCGTCGTCGGCTCCCGGGCCCGGGCTGCAGCCGGTGGACAGGAGCGCCACGGCTCCTGCGAGGACGTACGCGACCGTTCGGCGCACTTGCCCCAGACCTGACACGACCGACATACCGGGACGGTAGCGCTCCCGGCCGGTCGGCGCCCGGTGAACGGCCCCTGGCAGAGGGGGCGGACGCGGGGCCGGCTGCGGGGCGCCGGACGGTGGCCGGACCCGGGTTCAGACCGGGTGGCCGCGGTCGATCCCGAGCGTCGCGACGAGGTCCTCGTGCAGCTCGAACCACACGCGGTGGCACGAGTCGACGTCTGAGCCGTCGATCCACGTCCCGTCCCCCGCGCGAGCGCGGTCGAGGGCGTGAGCGAAGCGGACGTCGTACCCCTCGAAGCGTGCGAGGACGCTGCTCAGCCGGTGCACGAGCGGCCCCAGGGCGTCGTCGACCGTCGCGAGCGACTCGAGGACCGCGGTGTCCCACGCGGGGTCGGCGTGGTCGTTGGGGGTGAGCTTGCTCCCGGCGGCGGGGCGCAGCTGCCAGTCGGTGCAGGCCTGCCGGAGCCGGGCGTTGAGCGGGAGGAACTCGCGGTGCACCGCCCGGACTTCCGCCCCGCGCCCCGTGGAGGCGAGCTCGGCGGCGAGCCGACGCTCGTTCTCGACGCGTCCCGCCTGCGTCAGCGACCACCCCCCGAGGTCCGCGAACGCGGAACGCTGCACCCACCCGTAGGCCTCGAAGTCGCCCAGGAGCTCGTCCGTGCCGGCAGGGTCCAGACAGAAGCGGGTGGCGAGCGTAGGGACGTCGGCGAACCCGGTGACGCGCACGGCGTGCAGGACGAGCACATCGGTGGACGAGGGGTTCACGGGCGCCCGTCCGTCCTGGAGGTGAGGCGCTGGAAATGCTGCTGGCAGGCCTGCGGCGAGTTGAACCCCATGGCGTCCGCGATCTGCGCCCAGGTCAGGCCTGCGCCGCGGGCCGTGAACAGCAGGCCGGCCTCGAGCCCGTCGACCTCTGCGCGCGCGGCGGGCAGCAGCGCGAGCGCGCCGAGCAGGTCGTCGGGGGGCAGGTCGGCGGACCTCCAGAGCGCGAACCGCGCGAGGTCCCCGGCGGACGGCGGCACGCTCGCGGGCTGCCACGGACGGGGGTCGAGCGCTTCCGCGCCCTGCGCGAGCAGGCGCCGGCGCGCTTCCTGCTCGCGGCGCGCCTGGTCGTGGTCGGCGCTCGCAGCGGCATGGGCGGCCCGGGGCGACTCGTCGTGGTGGGCCGCCTGCGCGGCCTCGTCCTTGCGGGGCATGCGACGATCCTGCACAATCAACGAATCGTTGTCAACGTTCTATTGAAGGCGGTCGAGGTGCTCGTTCCCCTGGCGAAGGCCGCGCGCGAGACGTGCGGGGGCAAGGCCACCGCGCTCGGCGTGCTCCTGCGCGGCGGTCTGCCTGTTCCGGACGGGTTCGTCGTACCGTTCGACGCCTACCGGGAGACACCTCCCGACGACGCCCTGCGCGACGCGCTCGACCGCGCCCTGCGCTCCCTCGGCTCGCCGGCGGTCGCGGTGCGGTCCTCGGCCGCGGGCGAGGACACGGCCGAGGCCTCGGCGGCGGGCCAGCACGAGTCGGTCCTCGCCGTGCACGGTCCCGACGACGTCGCGCACGCCGTGCGCACCTGCTGGGCCTCGCTGCACTCGCCCCGGGCGACCGCGTACCGCAACGGCCGCACCGCTCCGGCGAGCCACGACGCCCCGGACAGGGGGACCCCGGCGGACGGCCCGGGAGGAGCTGCCGCGACCGGGCTGCCAGTCCCCACCCACGAGCCCGCCATGGCCGTGCTCGTGCAGCGCCTCGTGGACGCCGACGTCGCTGGCGTGCTGTTCACGCCCGCCACCGCAGGTGCGGCGACGGAGATCGAGGCGTCCTGGGGGCTCGGCCCCAGCGTGGTGGGCGGGTCGGTCAGCCCGGACAGGTACCGCGTGGCGCCGGACGGGGCGGTCGTCCGTGCGGTCGGCGACAAGGCGACGCGTCTCGACCGGGCGGGCGGGCGGCTCGTCGCGCGCGACGTCCCCCCGCACGAGCGGGGAGCCTCGACGCTCGACGACGCGACCGCCGTCGGGCTCGCGCGCCTCGGGCAGCGGGTCGCGGACCTGCTCGGCGGGCCGCAGGACGTCGAGTGGGCGAGCGTCGAGGGACGACCCTGGATCCTCCAGGCTCGCCCGGTCACGGCCTCGCCCCCGTCCGGTCCACCGGGCACGGGCGCACCGCCCGGAGCCCTGCGCGGCACCGCAGGAAGCTCCGGCGTCGCCACCGGACCGGCCCGGATCGTGCGCGGGCCGGGCGACTTCTCGCGCGTCCGGCCGGGCGACATCCTGGTCTGCCCGTTCACGGACCCCGCCTGGACTCCCCTGCTGCGCATCGCCGCAGGCGTGGTCACGGACGTCGGCGGCGTGCTGTCCCACGCGGCGATCGTCGCCCGCGAGCGCCGCATCCCCGTTGTCCTGGGAGTCGTCGGGGCCACCGGGCTCATCGCCGACGGCGCGGCGGGAACCGGTTCCACCGATTGAAGGTGCCCGGTAGACCCGCCCGCAATTGTGCCCGGTGAAGGCTGCCTATCTGCGACATCCGGGCCATGACTGCGACGCTCATCGGGTACGCGCGCTGCTCGACCGCAGAGCAAGAACTCACTGCCCAGCACCAAAGCGCTCGAGGCGGTGGGTGCCGACCCGCCGGGTCTATGTCGACCAGGGCGTGACCGGCACCCACCGCGACCGTGTGGGATGTCAATCTCTGATGAGCTGGCGCGAGATGCGTACCTGTGTGGGTGCTCCATCGACGAGGCGTAGACGTTGCTCTACGAAACGACAATCGAGCTGGGGCTCCTGCTGAACTGGTCCCAGCTGCTGCATGACCTGGCCCACGACGCGTACACAGCGTTTCCCACGACCAACAACGACACCTGGACGTAGAGTCGCTGCGCTACATAGTCATCGAGCCCAAGATCGGCCTGTTCAAGCCCGCGCATGTCGGTCAGCTCGGCACCTTCGAGGAGCGGCTAGTGCAGTTCTGTCGACTGCGAAGGTGGCGGGCTCGCTGCCCCTTGCGCAGGTGGCGGGTTCACGAGGACACCCTCGGCTGCTGTTTCGTGTTCGGCCGCGGTCCGTTGGTCCCAGGACGGTTTGCGCATGGCGTAGAAGAGCAGCGGCGGACCACCGAGGACCACTACTACGGCGGCCACCACGAAGGGGTAGGCGGCGGGCGGGACCCCCGTGAAACCCTCGGGCGGCACGAAGGCCAGCACGAAGGCCGTGGCGCAGGCGACGAACCCCAGACCCGCGACGAACTTCATCGCGGGTGTCCGGTAGGTGCGCACCACGTCCGGCTTGGAACGTCGCAGCCTGATCGCCGCGGCGAACATCAGCATGTACATGATCAGGTAGAGCGCAGCCGCCATGTCGATGAGCGCGATGAACGCCGTGTTGATGTTCGGGATGACGATGAACAGCAGGGCCAGGACCGACACCACGATCCCCTGGACCCCGAGAATGCCCACCTGCACACCTGCCTTGTTGCGCTTCTGGAGCGAGGGGGGCAGCAGGCCCGTCCGGGCCGCGGCCAGCAAGCCACGCGACGGACCGGCGATCCAGGTGACGACGGACGCGAACGCTCCCAGCGCGATGAGCGCCGAGATCGCGGTGACCGCCCACGGCATGTTCCACTTGTCGAAGAAGACCTCAAACGCGAGATTGATGCCGTTGGTCAGCCCCAGCTCCTTCTTGGGCACCGCGACCGCCATGGCGATCGTGGGGAGGATGAAGACGAGCAGAATGAGGAACGTCGCGATCGCGATCGACTTGGGAAACCCCTTCCCGGGATTCTTCAGGTCGTTCGCGTGGACGGCGTTGACCTCCATCCCCGCGTACGCGAGAACGTTGGAGACCACGAGGACGATCGACGCGATCCCGGTCCACGGCGGGATGACGGCGGACGCCTCCAGCGAGGTCTCCGACTTCTCCCCGGTCGCAAGCCAGATCGCACCGAGCACGATCAGCAGGACGGCAGGGAACAGAGTCCCCAGGATGCCGCTCCACGACCCCACCTTGGCGAACAGGTTGCCGCCCTTGAGCGTGATGAGCGTCGACCCCCAGTACAGGACGAGGATCACGACCGCGGTGTACAGGCCGTTGCTCGCCAGCCCCTGGTTCCCGATCACGAACGACAGGCTCGCTGCGATGAAGGCGATCTGCGTCGGGTACCAGACCACGTTCTGGATCCACTGGAGCCAGATGGCCGTGAAGCCCAGCCGGTTGCCGAAGGCCTCCCGGACCCAGGTGTACACGCCCCCCTTCCACCCTGTGGCCAACTCCGCGGCCACGAGGGCCGTCGGCACGAGGAACACGATCGCGGGGATGACGAAAAGGGTGATCGACCCGAGGCCGTAGGCCCCCATGGCGGGGAGCGAGCGCAGCGACGCCACGGTGACGACCGTGAGCATCGCGAGCTGGAACACCGACAGGAAGGCCGTCGCGGTCGCGGCCGGCGCGCCGATGGCGGGCCCGGTGTGCTGCGGGTCCTTGCCGTACGGGTGCGGAGCGACGTGCTCAGGACCCGGTGCGTGGGTTCCGTCAGCCCGGACGAAGGGACCGCGGACGGCCTCCTCCGACCGGGTACGGTCACCCGGCTGGTTCGTGGTCATGACGCCCCCTCAGTGGTGGAACCCTGGGTGCTGTCCCTCGACGGGCATCGGCCCCGACAGTGCTTCGAGGTAGTCCACCTCGGTGCGCAGGTCGTCGATCAGGGCGTACGCGAGGTCCATGCTCAGGCCGTTGCGCACGACGATGCGCTGGACCGTGAGCGTCTCGAGGTCCGCGGGCATGGGATAGGCCGGGACCAGCCACCCCTTGAGCCGCAGCCGGTCCGAGAGGTGGTAGAGGTTCCAGTTCTTGCCGTGCCCCTCGGCGACGCTCCAGGCGAAGACGGGGATGTCGCTCCCGTCGTTCCACAGGTCGAACTGCGGCATCTTCGCGATCTCGCCCGAGAGGTAGAGTGCGACGTCCTGCGAGGCCTGCTGCACCTTGCGGTAGCCCTCGAACCCGAGGCGCAGGAACAGGTAGTACTGGAGCAGCACCTGCGCACCCGGGCGCGAGAAGTTGAGGGCGAACGTCGGCATGTCGCCGCCGAGGTAGCTGACGCGGAAGATCAGGTCCTCGGGGAGCGACTCCAGGTCGCGCCAGACGACCCAGCCGAGCCCCGGGTAGACGAGCCCGTACTTGTGCCCCGAGGTGTTGATCGACGCGACGCGCGGGACGCGGAAGTCCCACTCGAGGTCCGGCTGGAGGAACGGCGCGATCATCGCGCCCGAGGCCCCGTCCACGTGGATGGGGACGTCCAGACCCGTCGACTCCTGGATCCGGTCGAGCGCCGCCGCGATCTCGGTGACGGGCTCGTACATCCCGGTGTACGTGACCCCGAGGATCGCGACGACCCCGATCGTGTTCTCGTCCACGTACTTCTCGAGCTCGAACCCGTCGAGCACCTTGTGCTCGAGCGAGATGGGGACGTAGCGGGCCTCGACGTCCCAGTAGTTGCAGAACTTCTCCCAGCAGACCTGGACCGCGCTCGACAGCACGAGGTTGGGCTTCTCGGTCGACTTCCCCGCGGCCCGGCGCGCGTGCTGCCAGCGCCGCTTGAGCGCGAGCCCGCCCAGCATGGCGGCCTCCGACGACCCGATGGTCGAGGTCCCGATCGTCCTCGCCGGGTCCGGCGCGTTCCACAGGTCGCCGAGGATCTTCCAGCACCGGGTCTCGATCGCGGCCGTGGCCGGGTACTCGTCCTTGTCGATCATGTTCTTGTCGGCCGTCTCCACGTACAGCCGCTGGGCGTACGGGTCCATCCACGTGCCGACAAACGTCGCGAGGTTCAGGCGGGCGTTGCCATCGAGCATCGCCTCGTCATGGACGATCTGGTAGGCCGTCTCGGGAAGCGACTCTCCGGACGGCAGGACGTTGCGGGGGAGCTCGGTCGCCTCGCCGGGGCGGGCGAACAGTGGGTTGAGCGCGACGACGTCGCGCTCCTCGGACTCTGCACCTCGGGCTGATCCAGACATGTTCATTACCTTTCGTCGGACGGTAGTCGGCGGCACCGTGGTGACCGCCGCATGCCGTTGAAACGCCGCCATCGGGCTCATAGGCCAGCTCGTGTGAGAACTCGCCGGGCGACGGGCAACCACCGATCCGGGGTTGCGGATGCGTCGAGGCCCGCCAAGAACGCGGACCGAGGCCTGCCAGGAACTCAGGCTGTAGGGAGCGGTGCGGACGCCTCACACGACAGCAACAGCTCCGGGCTGCTGCGACGAGCGAGGGCGCGCCACTTCCGAACGAGGGGGTAGAACCTGAGCGCGCCGCGAGGAGTCGTTCGCGTCGCGTGCCCCACGGTCCTACGCAGCTGAAAGACGAGGATGAGCGTCCCGGACCAACTCACCTTGTCGCTCGCCAGCACCTCGGCCGCCGCGAGCAGGCACGGGGCGTGCGGGTCGTGGCCGAGCATGTGGTTGACCGGAGCCGCGTCGTGATGTTCGTGCTGGTCGTGGTGTCCGGCACCGTTCCGGAGCAGGCCGCCGACGCCTCTCTGCGTGGCACCGGTCGTGACCTCGTACCCGAGTGCGCCGATCTGATCGGCCACGAATCTGGCCTCTCGCGGTGCATCCGCACCTTTGCCAGAACGATCGAGATGTCACCCTGCGTAACCATCAGCATCTCCTTTGCCGTGGGCTGTGTTATTCACGGTTGCAGACTCTTCCTGGACTGGCCACTTCTGGAACGCGAGGAAAGGCTTCAAGGTGGAGGTCAAAAGACCGCTCCGATCGCGGCGAGGACTCCTGCGTCGTCGACGAGGTCTCTCGTGGCGCGCGGCCAGCCGTGTTGGCGTTGCCGGTGGAGAACCGGAAACACAAGGGTTCACCAGCCCAGCCAGACACCCGAGTTGCTCACACCGGCCGAGGTTGCGCGCCTGTTCCGCGTCGCCCCTGTCGCAAGGTGCACGTTCCCCCACCGCAATGCGAGTGCCTCCCCGATTCGCATCCCGGATCCAAGGAGCAGATCGACCAGCACGGCCAGATTGAGGGACGGGGCGGGCCCGAGACGCCTCGCCGAGTCAGCACGCCATCGGCGCGCGGCGTCCCGCAGAGCGTGGATCTCGTCCGTGGACAACGCCCGGGGCTGGCTCCTTCTCTTGGGTGGGACAGTGTGGTGTTCTCACCAGCGGTGGTGTCACCTGCTTCCTCGTTGAAGGTGGAGTAGGACGAGGGCTGCGGCGGTGATCTCGGTGATGCGGGCGGGGTCGAGGGTGATCAGGCGTAGGGCTCGCCAGGTGTTCTTGATCAGGGCGTTGCCGCGTTCGGCGACGGCGCGCAGGCTGGTGAGGAGCTTGTTGCGGGTGACGTCGTCGACGTGCGCGTCGGCCCTCAGGCGGTGGGGGTGCCAGATCCCGATCCCTGCGCCTTGATAGCCCTTGTCGGTCAGGGTCACGATGCCGGCCGCGGCGGCCGGGTAGAGAGCGGGCAGGACGTGGGTGCGGGCTGCGGTGATGTCGTGGGTCGAGCCCGGGCACACGGGCGAGACCCACACGGGGTACCCGGTCGGGTCGCACACGACCTGGACGTTCCCGCCGTGGCGGTGGTGCTTGCCCGAGTACCACGAGTCGGCGCCGGTCGGGTTGCGGGGCCCGTGCAGCTGGGCGATCGGGACCAGGGTGCCGTCCAGGCACACGAACGGCCAGTCCTCTTGTTTCGCGATGGCGAGGACCTCGTGCAGGCTCGGGGCGTGGGCTGCGATCACGTCGATGGCCTCGTGCAGGTACCGGTAGCCGGTCGCGAGCGAGATCCCTGCGTCGATCGCGAGCTGTCGTATCCGTGTGGCGTCCTTGAACCAGCGCAGCACCAAGATCGCCTGCGTGCGGGCGGTCGCGACCCGTTGCTTGGGGCGCACGTCGTGGGCGCGGCGGTGGGCGCCGATCCACCGGGTGACGACCCTCAGGGTGTGAGCGGGCACGTCGAGGCTGGCACGATAGGTGATCAAACGGGACCCCAGGATGTCGCGGTTGTGTGTTTGGCGACTTACATCCTGACGCCCGGGGTCCGCCCACAAAGCTTCCCGGACACCGAACCTGCTGGTCAGCGCGCCATCACACCGTCAGCCCTGGTGAGAACACGTCATTGCTCTCCTTTGAGTGTGAACCACATGGATTCGCCGTCGATGTTGACGGTCGTGACATCACCGATGCTGTGCCCGGTCGGAAGCTCGATGACCTGGCTGATCGGTGCGTAGATCGCTGAGCACAGCGAGCTCTTGGCAGCGAATGTCGTCACCTCTATGGTCGACGGGTCGTCCCACGTCACGGAGTCCGGCACGGGAATGCAGCCAGCGCTGCCCCACCCGGTCAGCGTCAGGCGCGCAGGGCTGACCGTCTCGTCCAGCAGCGCATACGTGGCTCCTTGCAGCGGTGGCTCGATCGTGCTCGAGTCAGCGATGGTCTCGACCACGATGGAGGTGGGCGAGGGGCTTGGTTCTCCCGACCCCGCCAAGGAGCAGCCCGAAAGCACGAGCGAGAATTGGAGCGCTACCAGCAATCGTCGAGCCACGCGTGCGATGCCCCCTGACATGGTGACTTCATCGTCGGGAGCACAGTGACAGGCACGGCACCCATGTTCAAGCCCGACACGCCACACGGGCTGGTGAGAACACCTCAGTGGTTCGCTCGGCAACGTTCACACCCTCGATCGCACCCATGCGGATCGCGTAGTCCAGGATCCGCTTGACGAGGGACCTGCACTTGCGGCGCTTGTCATTCAGGGAATGTTCCGCACCGTCGGCACCACGGATGGACGCCAACCACTGTTCCAGCAGCGGAGTGGTCAGGTCACGCAACCTGAGTTGCCCGATGACGGGTACCACGTCGACACGCAGCAGCCGTAGGTCCTGCTCCACTGTCTGAACCCGCACCCGTCCACCAGGGGCGTGAGCCTCCTCCATGCGCAAGGTGACCCACAGGCGGGCCACCGTCTCGAACAATGTGTTCGCAGTCAGGTCTGTGACGCTGTCCGCGCGTCCGCTGTTGGAGTAGAACTTCCTCGCCCACGCAGTGATCGCGGCGGCGGGCGAGTCTTCGGTGACCTGGATGCGATGCTCTCTCCCGTCGCTATCGCTTCCACGGGCATCGACCCTCCAGCGCCCGGTCGCGGTCTTCTTCGGGACCAGGGCACCGTGCGTGCCGGGCAAACGCTGAGGTCTTCCACCATTACGCATCATGACGACCGCCGGGTCAGGTCCAGCGGTCGATCGCCGCCAGACATCGAAACGAATGTGGGCTCCATCGTGACCAAGTAGGCCCCGTCTGGCCATCGTCCTGCCGGTACCGCAACCTGCTACCGCCACGTAGATCACACGGACTGGCGCTGGATGCGTGGAAGGGGTGGCTGACATGGCGGGACGAGCCATGGTGGGTGGCGAGATCGCTCACGGTGAACAAACGGTGGTTGCGGGTCATGCCGTCTCTATGCGGCGGCCCAATGGCTCCCCTCACGGCGTGTTGCCACAGGCGAGCGCGGGGACCGTCGGCCTCGCACTGGATGCCGCACCGCTGCCGAGAGCCGCAGAGTCCAGGTTTGTGGAGACGTCGCCGACGCCCTTGCACTGCCGTGACGTGACGCCACGTGCCACTTGTGGAGGCTTCCAACGACGAAGCCCAGGTCGGGAGGATGAAAAACACCTCCTGACCTGGGCTTTTGGTCGGGCTGACAGGATTTGAACCTGCGACCCCTTGACCCCCAGTCAAGTGCGCTACCAAGCTGCGCCACAGCCCGTGAGCCCCGGGGGGCTTCACCAGCCCTTCAGGGCCGAGAGAAACAATACCCCACTTTGGGCGGTGTCCGTGCATCGTCGCTGGTGAGTGGCACAGGTCACGCGCTCACAGGCCGGATCCGGCCGCCCTTCAGGGCGGGTCGAGGCGGGTCCCAGCCTCGCCTCGGCGCCGGGTAGGCGGTCAGGGTCAGCCGAGCAGGGGGTCGTGGTGCGCCGTCCCACGGTCTCGGACCACGGCTACCTGCTCGGCACAGGGCCGGAGACGCCCAGGAGGGCCGCACGCGCCTCTCCGGCACGCACGGCCCTCCCGTGTCTCTAGGCACCTCACACGCCCCGCAGGAGCCCCTGCAGGGCCCGCCGGGCGTCCGTCAGCGCTTGCGCTTCTCGCGCACGCGCACCGAGATCTCGATGGGCGTGCCCTCGAAACCGAAGGTCTCGCGCAGGCGACGCTCGATGAAGCGGCGGTAGCCGGCCTCGAGGAAGCCGGTCGCGAAGATCACGAAGCGCGGCGGGCGCGTGGACGCCTGGGTCGCGAACAGGATGCGGGGCTGCTTGCCGCCGCGCAGCGGGTGCGGGTGCGCCGCGACGAGCTCGCCCAGGAACGCGTTGAGGCGCCCGGTGGGGATGCGCTTGTCCCAGGACTCGAGCGAGCGCTCGAGAGCGGGCACGAGGCGGTCGGTGTGCCAGCCGGTGCGGGCCGAGACGTTGACGCGCGGCGCCCACTGGATCTGCACGAGGTCCTTCTCGATCTCGCGCTCCAGGAAGGGGCGGCGGTCCTCGTCCATGAGGTCCCACTTGTTGTAGGCGATGACGAGGGCACGCCCGGCGTCGACGACCTGGGAGATGACGCGCGTGTCCTGCTCGGTGAGCGGGACGGAGGCGTCGACGAGCACGACGGCGACCTCGGCCTTCTCGATCGCGGCCTGGGTGCGCAGGGAGGCGTAGAAGTCGGCGCCCTTGGTCTGGTGCACGCGGCGGCGGATGCCTGCGGTGTCGACGAACCACCACGGGATGCCCTTGAGGAGCACGAGCTCGTCGACGGGGTCACGCGTGGTGCCGGCGACGGAGTCGACGACGACGCGGTCGGAGCCCGCGACCTTGTTCAGGAGGGAGGACTTGCCGACGTTGGGGCGGCCGACGAGCGCGACCCGGCGCGGGCCGGACGGCAGGACGACGGCGTGCTCGGACACGAGCGGCAGGGCCTTCATGGCGGCGTCGAGCAGGTCACCGGTGCCGCGCCCGTGCAGGGCGGAGACGGGGTGCGGCTCGCCGAGGCCCAGGCTCCAGAGCTCGGTCGCGTCGGCCTCGCCGCGCGCGCCGTCGACCTTGTTGGCGCACAGCACGACGGGCTTGCCGGACTTGCGGAGCAGCTTGACGACGCGCTCGTCGGTGGCCGTGGGGCCCACGGTCGCGTCGACGACGAACACGACGGCGTCCGAGAGCGCGATCGCGACCTCGGCCTGCTCGGCGACGCGCGCCTCGATGCCGGCGACGTCGACCTCCCAGCCACCGGTGTCGACGAGCGTGAACTGGCGTCCGGCCCACTCGGCCGGGTAGGAGACGCGGTCGCGCGTGACGCCGGGCTTGTCCTCGGTCACGGCCTCGCGGCGACCGAGGATGCGGTTGACGAGCGTGGACTTGCCCACGTTGGGGCGGCCGACGATCGCGAGGACCGGCAGCGGCGCCTCGGGCTCGAGGTCCCCGTCCTGGTCGTACTCGCCGGACAGGAGCGCCATGTCCTCGTCGGCGAGCTCGTAGTCGGCGAGGCCTGCGCGCAGGGCGCGCTCGCGGCTCTCGTCGTCCTGCTCGTCGCCCTCGACGGGGACGAAGGGATCGATGGAGTCTTCAGGCTGCCCGACGACGTCGCTCGCCTGGTCGATCGTCTCACCGGGGGTCTGCGACACCTCGTCGAGGGATGCCTGGGCATCGGGCTGTGCGTGGTCGGGTGTGGTCATGGCGACCATTCTCCCAGCAACACGGCAGTTCTCCGAACGAGATCCCCGAGCGACACGCCCGGAGTGCACGACGTCACTCGCCGGGACGTCCCCCGGGGAGGGTGCGCTCGGGTCCGTCGACGGGCAGGGCGATCCCCGAGCGGTCCACGGCACCGGTCACGAGCGTGGCGAGCGCGGTCCGGATCTGCTCGTTGGCGGCGTCGAGGGCGGCCTTGCCGCGGACGCCGGCGGGCTTCTCGACGAGCAGCGGCGCGCCGAACTCGACGTAGAGGCGTCGACGGAACCCGGGGACGCGGTTGAGGCCGTCGCCCGTGCGGCGCGTGCCGAGCACCGCGACGGGGACCACGACGGCGGGCCCGTTGAGCGCGAGCCAGGCGACGCCGGCGCGTGCGGACGTCGCGTCGCCGCGGCCGCGGTTGCCCTCCGGGAACACCCCCACTCCCCCGTCGCGGCGCAGGACCGCGAGCGCCGTGACGAGCGCGGCGCGTCCCCCGCGCCGGTCGACGGGGATCTGCCCGGCCGCGCGCAGGATCCACCCGACGGGCCCGACGAACATCTCCTCCTTGACGAGGACGTGCAGGGGCCGGGGCGCGACGCCCAGCACCAGGGGTCCGTCGACGAGTCCCGTGTGGTTGGCGGCCAGGAGCACGGGTCCGGTGGCCGGGACGAGGTCCGCCCCGACCACCCGCGTGTCCCAGACCACGTGCGCGAGGAAGCGCCCCACCCACCGGGACCAGGCGGGCCCGGCGGGAGAGGGGACGTGCAGGGTGCTCACCGAGCGGTCCCCTCGCCCCCCGTGGCGTCGTGCGTCGTCGTGGTGGCCATGACCTGCTCGACGACGTCGAGCACGGCCTGGACGGTCTGCTCGAAGTCCAGGTCGGACGAGTCGACCGTGACGACACCGTCGGCCGCGACGTGGAACTGGGAGACGGTCGAGTCGTCGCGGTCGCGGCGCAGGACCTGGTCCTTGGTGGCCTCGACCGCGGCCGCGTCGGCCGCGCCGTGGACCTCGAGCGAGCGGCGCGCCAGGCGGGCCTCCTCGCTCGCGGTCAGGAGGATGCGGACGTCGGCGTCGGGGGCGACGACGGTCGTGATGTCGCGCCCCTCGGCGACGATGCCGCGCCCGCCGGAGAACGACGCGTCGGCGGCTGCGGCCGACGACTCTGCCGCGATAATGACGCGCTGGAGGCGGCGCAGCTCGGCGCGGACCGCGAGGTTCGTCGCGACCGCGCTCACGGCCGTGGAGATCTCGGTCGTGCGGATGGCCTCGCCGACGTCGGTGCCGTCGACGTGCACGGTGGGCGCGGCGGGGTCGATCCCCATGACGAGCGGCATGACGTCGACGGCCGCGGCGACGGCGGCCTGGTCGGTGAGGTCGACGCCCTCCTCGAGGCACCACCACGTGGCGGCGCGGTACATGGCACCCGTGTCGAGGTACGCCGTGCCGAGGCGGCGCGCGACGGCGCGCGAGACGCTCGACTTCCCGGAGCCGGAGGGCCCGTCGATCGCGACGACCAGCCCGGGCGCGCCCTGGCGCGCTCCCGCGCTCACTGGGCCAGGTCCTTGCGCAGCGACGTCGCCCCGTGCAGGTACACGTGCTGGACGTCGGACCGCGGGGTGTCGAGCTCGGCGTGCGCCATGAGGCGCACCACGCGGGGCAGCGCGCCGGGCACACCGATCTCGACCGCGCACATCAGGGGCACGTCGCCGAGCCCCATCTCGCGCGCGGCCGCGGCCGGGAAGTCGGCGACGAGGTCGGGCGTGCAGGTGAAGAAGATCGAGATGAGCGACGCGGTGTCGATCTCGTTGGCGTCGAGGACGGCCTGGACGAGCTCGCGCGTGCGCTCGAAGAGGTGCTCGCGCTCGTCGACGTCGAGCTGCGTGGCGCCCCGGATGGCCCGGACGGGCATGGGTGGTACTCCTTCGTACGGGAGGAACGGACGGTGCCGGGCGTCGCCCCGGGATCGCGCGGACGCGCCTCCCGGGGC
>NZ_JACSPN010000009.1:77159-120573 GCF_015142735.1 Oerskovia douganii
AAGACCGTCGCGGAGCTCCGCGAGCAGGTCGTCCGCCCCCCCGGGGGCCCCGGGACGGGCTAGAGCCCGACCTCGGCCATGAGCGTGCCGAGCTCGGTACGGCCCAGGACGCGGGTCGCGCCCGGGCGCAGGTTGCCCAGGTGGATCGAGCCGATGCGGGTGCGCACGAGGCGGGTCACGGGGTGGCCGATCTCCTCGAACATGCGGCGGACGATGCGGTGACGCCCCTCGTGGAGCACGACCTCGACCATGCTGGCCTGGGGGGTCGTGTCGACGACGCGGTAGCGGTCCACCTTGGCGGGGCCGTCCTCGAGCTCGACGCCGTGGAGGAGCCTGTTGGCGACGTTGCCCGCGACGCGGCCCTCGACGGTCACGAGGTAGGTCTTGGAGACCTCGTACTTGGGGTGCGTCAGGCGGTTGGCGAGCTCGCCGTCGTTCGTCAGGAGCAGCAGCCCCTCGCTGTCGGCGTCGAGGCGCCCGACGTGGAAGAGGCGCTCGGGGCGCGTCGCGACGAACTGCGTGAGCGCGGGGCGCCCCTCGGGGTCGTGCATCGTGGACACGACGCCGAGCGGCTTGTTGAGCGCGATCGTCACGAGGGACTGGTCGAGCTGGACCCGCATGCCGTCGACGTGGATGACGGCCTTCTCGGGGTCGACGCGCACACCGAGCTCGCGCACCACGACGCCGTCGACCTCGACACGGCCTGCGGCGATCAGGTCCTCGCACGCGCGGCGCGAGCCCAGGCCTGCGGTCGCGAGGACCTTCTGGAGGCGGACGCCGTCGGCGACGTGGACGTCACGCTGGGGGCCCTGGGGGGTCGCGCGGCGACGCGGCGGGTTGCTCTTGCCCGCCTGGGGGTCGCCCGCCCACCCGCGTCCCGCACCGGAGCGGGGGGCCGCGGAGCGCTGACCTGCCGACCGCCCACCGCCCGCGCGACCACTGCCCGGTCGACCCGTGCCCGAGGTGTTCTCGGACCGCTGTCCTCGGGCGGCCGGACGGCCACCCTCGCGTGCGCTGCTCATGATGTTCCTTCGTCGTTCGTGCTGGGTCGAGCGTCGTCGGGCAGGGCCGGCGGCCGCGGCTGCGCGCGGTCGCTCCCGCCCCCGGACGCTCCGAGTGTGCGGTCTGCGGCGTCGACGATCGAGTCGACGTCCGGCAGGTGAGGCGCGAGGGCGGGGAGCTCGTCGAGCGACGAGAAGCCCATGCGCTCCAAGAAGTATCCCGTGGTTCCGTACAGGACCGCACCCGTCGAGGGATCCTGACCGACCTCCGCGACGAGCCCGCGGGTCGTCAGCGTCCGTACGACGCCGTCCACGTTCACGCCGCGCACGGCCGAGATCTGGCCGCGCGTGACCGGTTGACGGTACGCGACGACCGCGAGGGTCTCCAAAGCGGCCTGCGTCAGGCGCGCGCTCTGGCCCTCCAGGAGGAACCGTCCGACGACGTCGGCGAACACCGGCGCCGAGTAGATGCGCCATCCTCCGCCGGCCTGGCGCAGGTCGAAACCGCGGGGCCTGCCGCCGAGCTCGCCGCGGTACTCCGCGGCCAGCTCGCCGAGCAGGTCCTCGACCTCGCGCTGCGGCAGTCCGAGCGCAGTGGCGAGCTGGACGGCCGGGATGGGCTCGTCGGCGACCATGAGGACGGCCTCGAGGGCCGCGAGCGCCCCGCCCGGCAGGTGCTCGGCGCTGAACGTCACGTCCGGGGCGTCGGTCTCGCGGGGGACGGCGCCGGGCGCGCTCCCCTGCGCACCACCGCCGTCGCCGGTGCTCGTGGTGCTCGTCCCGACCGTGTCCTGCGTCATGCTCTCCCCGTTCCTGCGTGCGTCTCGTCGGCGGTGCGCACCGTGCCGTCCGCCATCTCGCCGCCGCCGTCCGCGGCAGCCAAGGCCGCGCGGTCCGCAGCGACCTCCACGTCGTCGTCGCCCACGAGCACGTCGCCGTCGTCGAACTCCTCGCCCACGGCCGCGAGCGCGTCCAGCGCGCCGTCCCCCTCGTCGTCGGCGCCCGTCCAGCGGACCGTGAGCTCACCGAGCGCCTCGACCTGCTCGAACGCGACGAGCCCCTCACGGAAGAGCTCGAGCAGCGCGAGGAAGCGCGCGACCACGACGATCGTCTCGCCCGCGTCGGCGACGAGCACGCGGAAGGACGCGGCTCCCTCGCGGCGCAGCAGCCCGACGACGATGCTCGCCTGCTCGCGCACGCTCACCGCGGGCGCGTGCAGGTGTGTCAGCGACACCCCGGGCGGGGGCGCCTTGGGCTCGAGGGCCTTGGCCGCCATGGCCGCGAGCTGGTCGGGGCCGAGCTTCCACACGAGCTCGGGCAGCAGGGCCGCGAGGTGAGGTTCGAGCTGCACGATGCGCGGGAAGCGGCGCCCCTCGGTCGCGAGCCGGTCCGCGATGACCGCGGAGACCTGCTTGTAGGCGCGGTACTGCAGGAGCCGGGCGAACAGCAGGTCGCGGGCCTCGAGCAGCTCGAGGTCCTCGGCGCTCTCGACGTCGCCCGTGGGCAGCAGCCTGGCGGCCTTGAGGTCGAGCAGGGTCGCGGCGACGAGCAGGAACTCGCTCGCGGTGCCCAGGTCCCAGCCGGGGTGCCCGCCGCGCCCGGGGACGGGGCGACGCGAACGCCCGGGACGAGCGGCGCCGTCGGGCACCGTGCCCGACGGCTCGGCCCGCGCCGCCTCCTCGGCCTCGCGTGCGAGGCGCTCGGCCGTGCGGATGTACGCGATGAACTCGTCCGTGACCTGCGAGAGCGCGATCTCCGTGATGTCGAGCTTGTGCTTCGCGATGAGCGAGAGCAGCAGGTCGAAGGGGCCCGAGAAGTTCTCGAGGTGCACCTCGAACGCGGGGTTGCCGTTCCGGTCGGTCGAGGGGACGGCCGGCGCGGGGGCCTCCGCGGAGGCGGTCGACGGTGGGGCGGGCTGCTGGTCCTGCGTGGCGTCCGCCCGGGCGGACGCCGGTGCGGTCTCAGGCAGCGTCGCCACGGGCGACCAGCTCGCGGGCGAGCTGACGGTAGGCCGTCGCGCCCGGGTGGGAGGGGGCGTAGACCGTGATGGGCTCGGCCGCGACCGACGCGTCGGGGAACTTCACGGTGCGCCCGATCACGGTGTGCAGGAGCTTGTCGCCGAAGGCCTCGTGCACGCGCGCCACGACCTCGCGCGAGTGCAGGGTGCGCGAGTCGAACATGGTCGCGAGGATGCCGTCGACCTCGAGGCGCGGGTTGAGGCGGTCGCGCACCTTCTCGATGGTCTCGACCAGCAGGGCGACGCCGCGCAGCGCGAAGAACTCGCACTCGAGCGGGATGAGGACGCCGTGCGCGGCCGTGAGGGCGTTGACGGTCAGCAGGCCCAGGGAGGGCTGGCAGTCCACGAGGATCACGTCGTACTCGTCCTGCACGGGCCGCAGGACCCGCGCCAGCACGGACTCGCGCGCGACCTCTCCCACGAGCTGGACCTCTGCCGCGGACAGGTCGATGTTGGCGGGCAGCACGTCGAGGTTCTCGACGGCCGTGGGCACGATGACCTCGCGGATGTCCGCGCCACGCTCCATGAGGAGGTTGTAGACCGTGCGGTCGAGGTCGTGCGGGTTGACGCCCAGGCCCACCGACGCGGCGCCCTGCGGGTCGAAGTCGACCAGCAGGACCTTGCGCCCGTACTCGGCGAGCGTCGCGCCCAGGTTGATGGTCGTGGTCGTCTTGCCGACCCCGCCCTTCTGGTTGCACATCGCGATGATGCGCCCGGGACCGTGCGTGGCGAGCACGGCCGGCACGGGGAAGTCGGGGATCTCGCGGCCGACGGGATCGACCCGGGGGGTGCTGTCGGGTGCGACGTCCGCACCGCCGTCGACGGCGCCCGCCACCGTGTCGACGCGTGCGTCGAACGGTCCGGCGGCGTCCTGGATCTCGCTCGGGGCCTGGCTGCTCACGTCCGCCACGCTACCTCAGGGGCCCGCGTGCGACGCGAGCACGCGCCGGAGTGGCGCGAACCCGCACCGTCAGCCCAGGGCGCGCGGGTGCGCCGACGCGTAGACCTCGCGCAGCGACTCCCGCGTCACGAGGGTGTAGATCTGGGTCGTCGTCACCGAGGCGTGCCCGAGCAGCTCCTGGACCACGCGCACGTCGGCACCGCCCGCGAGCAGGTGGGTCGCGAACGAGTGCCGCAGCGTGTGGGGAGAGATGCGCTCGGGGTGCTCGAGCCCCGCACGCTCCGCCGCGGTGCGCAGGACCGCCCACGCGCTCTGGCGGCTCAGGCGAGCGCCGCGGGTGTTGAGGAACACGGCCGGGGTGCCGCGGCCCGTGGCGGACAGCGCGGGCCGCCCCCGCACCAGGTAGGCGTCCAGGGCCCGCACCGCGTACGACCCGACGGGCACGACGCGCTCCTTGGCCCCCTTCCCGAACAGGCGCACGGCCCCCGTGCCGAGGTCCAGGTCGTCGACGTCGAGGCTCACGGCCTCGGAGATGCGGGCACCCGTGGAGTACACGAGCTCGAGCAGCGCGCGGTCCCGCAGCGGCCCCGGGCCCTCCCCCGCACCGGCGGCCTCGAGGATGGCCTCGACCTCCTCCGCGGAGATCGCCTTGGGCAGGCGTCTGCCCTGCGCGGGCGGGCGCACCTCGGCCGACGGGTCGGTGCCGGTGTGCCCCTCGAGCGCGCAGAAGCGGTGCCACCCGCGCACCGCGGCCACGGACCGGGCCGTCGACGACGGCGAGAGGAGCGCGGCGCCGTCGGCCCCCGTGCGGACCGTGGTGACGTAGTCCGTGACGTCGGCCGGGACGACGTCCGCGGGTTCCGTGCGGCCCCGCGTCGCGAGGTACGCGGCGTACCGCGCGAGGTCGCGACGGTACGCCGCGACCGTGTTCGGGGACAGCCCGCGCTCGACCGTCAGGTGGGCGAGGTACTCGCGCACCGCACGGTCGAGGGCTGCGGGCAGCGGCGGGGCCTCCCCCGCGGGAGCAGGCTCAGGCCCGACGGCGAGCGCGGACTCCTCCGCAGCGGCGCGCGTCATCGCGCACCGGCTGCAGGTCGAACGATCATCCCGTGGTTCCCGGGCCGACCGTCAGAAGGGGAGGAACACGTCGACCGCGACGGCGACGAACAGGAGGGTCAGGTAGGTGATCGAGGCGTGGAACACCTTCATGGCCCCGAGCTTGCCCTTGGTCGGGTCGTTCGCGCGGCGCAGCATCAGGATGCACAGCGCGAGGAACCAGGCGCCCAGACCGATCGCGACGACGCCGTAGACCCACGTCATGGGCGCGAGCCACCACAGGGCGAGCGACGAGGCGATCATCGCGACCGTGTAGGCGATCATCTCGCGCGCGACCTTGCGGTTGTCGGCGACGACCGGGAGCATCGGGACGCCCGCGTTCGCGTAGTCCTTCTTGAACTTGATCGACAGCGGCCAGTAGTGCGGCGGCGTCCAGAAGAAGATCACGAGGAACAGCGCGACCGCGGACCAGCTCAGCGACTCCGTGACGGCCGACCAGCCGATGAAGACCGGCATGCAGCCCGCGATGCCGCCCCACACGATGTTCTGCGGCGTGCGCCGCTTGAGGATCATGGTGTAGCCGACGACGTAGATCGCGATGGCGGCGAACGTGAGCCACGCCGAGGGGGCGTTGACGAGCCGCGCGAACCAGACGAGCGCCACGACGCCCAGGACCGTCGCGAAGACCAGCGCGGCCCGCGGGGAGATCTCCCCCGTCACGAGCGGTCGACGCTTGGTGCGGTTCATGAGCTCGTCGATGTCACGGTCGATGTAGCAGTTGAAGACGTTGGCCGACGCGGCGGCCAGCGTGCCGCCGACCAGCGTCTTGACGACCAGCCAGAAGTCCGGGAAGCCGCCCTGGGCGAGGATCATGGTGGGCAGCGTGGTCACGAGCAGGAGCTCGATGATGCGCGGCTTCGTCAGGGCGATGTATGCACCGATCGTGCTCCGGATCCCCGCGACGGCGCTGCCGTCCGCGGTGACACGGGGCTGTCCGGCGACCTGGGCGGTCGCGGCAGGACGAGACGGATGACCCGTCTCGTCGATCGGTGCCTGGCTCGTGGTGTGCACGCGCTTCGGTGTTCCGTTCTGGCGAGGAAAGCGGGGGGCGTCGTCCGGCAGCCGGGGCGTGTCGGCACCGACCCGCTGGACGTCCGTCTTATGTTACGTCTCCCCCTCTGGTGCCGCCGCCCTGGGCCGTCGGGCAAAAGTGTGAGATCGGACCGCGATCCACCCCGTGGTCGGGGCGGGACGCCCTCCGGGGGTCCGCGTATAGGCTGGGTCGAGCAACCGACGGCCTGGTGCCCTGGTGGCCCGCGTGGCGTCCTGCCTTCGTGGTGACCACCGTCCGGACCGGCCGGCCGCCCGCTCGGCCCCGGCTCCACCTGTGAGCGACCGGGCGTGTGCGACGGAATAGTTCAACGGTTGATCCTTGTTGTGTCGACGATGATCCGGGGCGCAGACTCCGGACGGGAAAGAGGTCCGGTAAACGTGTTCGTTCCTGCCAACCAGCCCCTCGAGTGGTCCCCTCTGGACGACCAGGCTGTCAAGACCATCAAGGCCCTGGCGGCCGACGCCGTCGAGAAGGTCGGCAACGGCCACCCGGGGACCGCGATCTCGCTCGCCCCCGCTGCGTACCTGCTCTTCCAGAAGGTCATGCGCCACGACCCGGCGGACTCGCACTGGGTCGGCCGCGACCGGTTCGTGCTCTCCGCGGGCCACTCCTCGCTCACGATCTACCTCCAGCTCTTCCTCGCCGGCTACGGCCTGGAGATCGAGGACATCGAGGCGCTGCGCACCTGGGGCTCCAAGACCCCGGGCCACCCCGAGTACAAGCACACCAACGGCGTCGAGATCACCACGGGCCCCCTCGGCCAGGGCCTCGCGTCCTCGGTCGGCATGGCCATGGCGGCCCGCCGCGAGCGCGGCCTGCTCGACCCGTCGGCGGCGCCCGGCGAGAGCCCGTTCGACCACCACGTGTACGTCATCGCCTCCGACGGCGACCTGCAGGAGGGCGTGACCTCCGAGGCCTCCTCGCTCGCGGGCCACCAGCAGCTCGGCAACCTCATCGTGATCTGGGACGACAACAAGATCTCGATCGAGGACGACACGGACATCGCCTTCACCGAGGACGTCCTCGCGCGCTACGAGGCGTACGGCTGGCACACCCAGAAGGTCGACTGGACCCAGGGCGGCACGGGCTACGCCGAGAACGTCGACGAGCTCGCCGCCGCGGTCGCCGCGGCGCAGGCCGAGACCGGCAAGCCCTCGATCATCGCGCTGCGCACGATCATCGGCTGGCCCTCGCCCACCAAGCAGAACACCGGCGGCATCCACGGCTCCGCGATGGGTGCGGACGAGATCCGCGGCCTCAAGATCGAGCTCGGCCTCGACCCCGACACGTCGTTCGACGTCCCCAGCGAGGTCCTCGAGTACACGCGCGCCGTGGGCGAGCGCGGCGCCGAGCTGCGCGAGCGCTGGAACACCGCGTTCGAGGCGTGGAAGGTCGCCAACCCCTCCGGCCACGCGCTCCTGCAGCGCCTCGAGGCCCGCGAGCTGCCCGCCGGCTGGACCGAGTCCCTGCCGACGTTCGAGGCGGGCAAGGACGTCGCGACGCGCGCCGCCTCCGGCAAGGTCCTCTCGGCCCTGGCCGACACGCTGCCCGAGCTCTGGGGCGGCTCTGCCGACCTCGCCGGCTCGAACAACACGACCATGGACGGCGAGCCCTCGTTCGTCCCGGCCGAGCACGCGACCAAGAAGTTCCCCGGGCACGAGTACGGCCGCACGCTGCACTTCGGCATCCGTGAGCACGCCATGGGCTCGATCCTCAACGGGATCGTCCTGCACGGCGGTACCCGCGCCTACGGCGGCACGTTCCTCACGTTCTCCGACTACATGCGCCCCGCGGTCCGCCTCGCGGCCCTCATGGAGATCCCGTCCACGTTCGTCTGGACGCACGACTCGATCGGCCTGGGCGAGGACGGCCCCACGCACCAGCCCATCGAGCACTTCGCCGCGCTGCGCGCCATCCCCGGCCTCGACGTCGTCCGCCCGGCCGACGCCAACGAGACCGCCTGGGCCTGGCGCACGATCCTCGAGCACACCGACCGCCCGGCCGGCCTCATCCTGACCCGCCAGAACGTCCCGACGTTCCCCCGCGGCACGGACGGCTTCGCCGACGCGTCGGGCACCGCCCGGGGCGGCTACGTGCTGCTCGACACCGAGGGCACGCCCGACGTGATCCTCATCGGCACGGGCTCCGAGGTCCAGCTCGCGGTCGAGGCGCGCGAGCAGCTCGCCGCCGACGGCATCGCGGCCCGCGTGGTCTCCCTGCCGAGCCGCGAGTGGTTCGACGCGCAGAGCCCCGAGTACCGCGAGAGCGTGCTCCCGGCGGCCGTCAAGGCACGCGTCTCGGTCGAGGCGGGCATCGCCCAGGGCTGGCGGGACCTGGTCGGCGACGCCGGCCGCTCCGTGAGCCTCGAGCACTACGGGGCGTCGGCGGACTACAAGATCCTCTACCGCGAGTTCGGGATCACGTCCGAGGCCGTCGCGGCCGCCGCGAAGGAGTCGATCGAGGCGGCCCGCACGGGTGCGGCCCCCGGTGGCGCTCCCGTCCCCTCGGTCGGTGGCACTGGCGACCAGCTCTGACCATCCGTAGATTCCAGGAGGGGGCGGTCATCGCCCGCCCCCTCCTGGACCGTCCGTGAGGACGGCCGCCAGACGACGAGAGGGAGAGCCATGTCCGTCCAGCACAGCACTGCGCCAGCACCCGTCCGTGAGCTGTCGGAGGCGGGAGTCTCCATCTGGTTGGACGACCTCTCCCGTGAACGCCTGCGCGGCGGAGGGCTCGCCGAGCTGATCTCCTCGCGGGCGGTCGTCGGTGTCACGACCAACCCCACGATCTTCGCGAGCGCCCTCGCGGCGGGCGACGCCTACGACGCACAGCTCGCCGAGCTGGCCGCCGCCGGGACCGACGTCGAGGCAGCGGTCGAACGGATCACCACGGACGACGTCCGCGAGGCGGCCGACGTCCTGCGGCCGGTCTACGACGCGACAGACGGGGTGGACGGCCGCGTCTCGATCGAGGTCGACCCGCGCCTGGCCCGCGACGCCGACCGCACGGTCGAGACCGCTGTCCGCCTGTGGCGGACGGTCGACCGTCCCAACGTCCTCATCAAGATCCCCGCCACGGTCGAGGGCCTCGACGCGATCGAGCGCACCCTGGCCCAGGGCATCAGCGTCAACGTGACGCTCATCTTCTCCCTGGCCCGCTACCGCCAGGTCATGGACGCCTTCCTCGCGGGGCTCGAGCAGGCCCGCGACTCCGGCCACGACGTGACGCGCATCGCCTCGGTCGCCTCGTTCTTCGTCTCGCGCGTGGACTCGGCGGTCGACCCCGCCCTGACCGCGATCGGGACCCCCGAGGCCCTGGAACAGCGCGGCCGCGCCGCGATCGCCAACGCGCGGCTCGCGTACGAGGCCTACGAGCAGCTCGTCCAGACCGACCGGTGGCGCGCGCTGGAGTCCGCGGGCGCCCACCCGCAGCGGCCCCTGTGGGCCTCGACGGGCGTCAAGAACCCGGACTACCGCGACACCATGTACGTCGACGAGCTGATCGCTCCCGGTGTGGTGAACACCATGCCGCAGGCCACGCTCGACGCGTTCGCGGACCACGGTGTCGTGCTCGGCGACACCGTCGCGGACACCTACACCGCCTCGCGCTCGACCCTGGAGGCCATCGAGTCGTTCGGGGTCTCCCTCGACCAGGTCACCGAGCACCTCGAGGCGGAGGGCGTCCAGAAGTTCGAGGCCAGCTGGACCGAGCTGCTCAGCACCGTCGCCGCCGGTCTCGCCCGCGCGGGCGACGGCGCACCGTGACCTCCTCCCGCGCGACCGGCGCACCGCACGGCGCCGCACCGGCGTCCGCGGACCTGGACGCCTCCGTGGTCACCCACGACCACCACCTAGGCTCTGTCCCGGTCCGCCGGACGGGCCGCCCGACCATCCCATCCCCCGCCGACGAGAACGGTGACATCAGTTGAGACCGGCAAAGATCAGCGCAGAGCACAACCCGCTGCGCGACCCGCGTGACCTTCGACTCCCCCGCATCGCCGGGCCCAGCGGCCTCGTGATCTTCGGCGTCACGGGCGACCTCGCCCGCAAGAAGCTCATGCCCGCCGTGTACGACCTCGCCAACCGCGGTCTGCTCCCGCCCGGCTTCGCACTCACGGGGTTCGCGCGCCGCGACTGGGCCGACCAGGACTTCGCCAAGGTGGTGCGCGACGCCGTCGAGCAGTACGCGCGCACGCCGTTCCGCGAGGCGACCTGGAAGCAGCTCGCCGAGGGCATCCGGTTCGTCCAGGGCGAGTTCGACGACGAGCAGGCGTTCGAGCGCCTGCGCACCACCGTCGAGGAGCTCGACAAGGAGCGCGGCACGGGCGGCAACCACGCGTTCTACCTCTCGGTCCCGCCCAGCGCGTTCCCCCTGGTCTGCGAGCAGCTCTCGCGCTCCGGGCTCTCGCGCTCGGGCGAGGACGCCTGGCGCCGCGTGGTCATCGAGAAGCCGTTCGGCCACGACCTGACCAGCGCGCGCGAGCTCAACGACGTCGTCTCCAAGGTCTTCTCGCCGGACTCGGTCTTCCGCATCGACCACTACCTGGGCAAGGAGACCGTCCAGAACATGCTGGCGCTGCGGTTCGCCAACCAGCTCTACGAGCCCATCTGGAACGCGCACTACGTCGACCACGTCCAGATCACCATGGCCGAGGACATCGGCATCGGTGGCCGCGCCGGGTACTACGACGGGATCGGCGCCGCCCGCGACGTCATCCAGAACCACCTCATCCAGCTCCTCGCGCTGACCGCGATGGAGGAGCCCGTCTCGTTCGACGCCGAGTCGCTGCGCGCCGAGAAGCTCAAGGTCCTCTCGGCCGTGCGGCTCCCGCGCGACCTGGGCCGCCACACCTCGCGCGGCCAGTACTCGGCCGGGTGGCAGGGTGGCGAGGAGGTCGTCGGGTACCTCGAGGAGGACGGCATCTCGCCCGAGTCCACGACCGAGACGTTCGCCGCGATCCGCGTCGACATCGACAACCGTCGTTGGGCCGGGGTCCCGTTCTACCTGCGCACGGGCAAGCGCCTGGGACGCCGCGTGACGGAGATCGCTGTCGTCTTCAAGTCGGCCCCGCACCTGCCGTTCGAGTCCTCCGCGACGTCCGAGCTGGGCAAGAACGCGCTCGTGATCCGGGTCCAGCCCGACGAGGGGGTGACGATCCGCTTCGGTGCCAAGGTGCCCGGGACCGCCATGGAGGTCCGCGACGTGACGATGGACTTCGGCTACGGCCACGCGTTCACCGAGTCCTCCCCCGAGGCCTACGAGCGGCTCATCCTCGACGTCCTGCTGGGTGACCCGCCGCTCTTCCCGAGCCACGAGGAGGTCGAGCTCTCCTGGAAGATCCTCGACCCGATCACGGCGTTCTGGGAGTCCAAGGGCGCGCCCGACCCCTACCGCTCGGGCACCTGGGGTCCGGAGTCGGCCGACGAGATGATGGCCCGCGACGGCCGCACCTGGCGACGCCCGTGACCGCACCGATCTCCCGCCTGCCCCGGAACCCCGGCCGGACCTCGAACTGGAGCCCCACCTCATGATCATCGATCTCCCCGAGACGACGACCAATGCGGTCAACAAGCGCCTCGTGAAGCTGCGCGACGAGGGTGGTGCCGTGGCCCTCGGTCGCGTCCTGACCCTCGTCGTCCTGGCCGAGGAGGCCGACGTCGAGGACGCGGTCGCCGCGGCCAACGGCGCCTCGCGCGAGCACCCCTGCCGCGTCGTGGTCGTCGCGCCCGCCAACAAGCGAACGACGGCCCGGCTCGACGCCCAGATCCGCATCGGGGGCGACGCGGGG
This sequence comes from Oerskovia douganii, assembly GCF_015142735.1. Lineage (GTDB taxonomy): Bacteria > Actinomycetota > Actinomycetes > Actinomycetales > Cellulomonadaceae > Oerskovia > Oerskovia douganii. The sequence continues at coordinate 89,037 of NZ_JACSPN010000009.1, forward strand.
GCCAGCGAGGTCATCATCCTGCGTCCCTCGGGTCCGCTGGTCGCGCACACCGACACCCTGGTGATGCCGCTCCTGCTCCCGGACGCCCCGATCGTGGCCTGGTGGCCCCGCGAGACGCCTGACAACCCGTCGGCGGACCCGGTCGGCCAGATGGCCCACCGCCGCATCACGGACGCGGTCAACGCCGGCAAGTCGCTCCAGACGCTCCAGCGCCTGAGCAAGAGCCACCACCCGGGCGACACGGACCTCGCATGGACCCGCGTGACCCTGTGGCGCGGCCTCATCGCGGCCGCGCTCGACCAGCCGCCGTACGAGTCGGTGACCGCGGTCGAGGTCGAGGGCGAGGAGCACCACCCCTCGGTCGACATCCTCGCGGCATGGCTCGCCCAGCAGCTCCGGTGCCCGGTCCGGCTCGTCCGCCGCCGTGGCGTCGAGGGCATCACCAAGGTGACGCTCGAGCGCAAGGGCGGGCCCGTGGTGCTGTCCCGCCCCGACGGGCGCATCGTGACGCTGACCCAGCCCGGGCAGCCGGACCGCTGCCTCTCGCTGCCCCTGCGCCAGCTCGAGGAGTGCCTCACCGAGGAGCTGCGCCGGCTGGACCCCGACGAGGTCTACGGCGAGGTCCTCACCAAGGGCCTGGCAAGGATCGGCGAATGACGGCCGGCTCCGGGGCTGCGTCCCCGTCGCACGGGCCACGGCTCGTCGTCGTGCACCCGGACGCGGGCGTGCTCGCCGAGGCCGTCGCGGCCCGGCTCCTGACCCGCGTCCTCGACATCCAGTCCGTGCGCACCCCGGTCCACGTGGTCCTCACGGGCGGGACGGTCGGCATCCGTTCGCTCGCGGCCGTGGCCGCGCACCCGGTGCGCGACGCCGTCGACTGGACGGGCGTCCACCTGTGGTGGGGCGACGAGCGGTTCCTGCCCACGGGTGACCCCGAGCGCAACGAGACGCAGGCGCGCGAGGCCCTGCTCGACCACCTGCCGACCCTGCCCCCGGAGAACGTGCACGTCGTGCCCGCGCCGGGTGACGGCGTCGGGACCCCCGAGGAGTCGGCCGCGCTGTACGCGGACGAGATCTCGCGCTTCACGCCCGACGGCGCCACGCACCTCGCGTTCGACGTCCTCCTGCTGGGCATGGGCCCGGACGGACACGTCGCGTCGCTGTTCCCCGGGAACGCGGGGCTCGACGCGCAGGGGACGACGACCGGGGTGCACGACTCCCCCAAGCCGCCGCCGGAGCGCGTCTCGCTGACGTTCTCCGCGATCCAGGCGGCCCAGGAGGTCTGGGTCGTCGCCGCGGGCGCGGAGAAGGCCCCTGCGGTGGCCTCGGCCCTCGCCGGTGACCCCGTGACCACGACCCCGGCGGCCGGGGCGCTCGGGACGCAGCGCACGCTGTGGCTCGTCGACCTCGCAGCGAGCGGCCGCGTGTCCTGACCGGACGGGCCGGCGGCAGCCCGTCCGCCGGCCCAGGTCGCTCCCGGGAGCACCGGAGCGCCCGGGAGAGCTCGCAGGATGCAGCACAGCGGGGCCCGTCCGACATGGACGGGCCCCGCTGTGCGGTGTGTCCTGCCCTGCCCGGGCGGGACGGTGACGACGTGTGGTGAGGGGCCTAGCGGCCGCGGCGTGCTCGGAGCGCGGCGAGCGCCTCCTCGAGCAGCGCGACCCCGTCCTCGTCGCTCCGGCGCTCCTTCACGTACGCGAGGTGCGTCTTGTACGGCTCGTTGCGCAGCGCGCTGGGCGGGTTCGCCGGGTCGAGGCCCGCGGGCAGACCGCAGCGCGGGCAGTCCCAGGTCTCGGGCGTGACGATCTCCGCCTCGGACGAGAAGCTGGGCCGGGTCTCGTGACCGTTGGCGCACCAGTAGGCGACCCAGACACGCGGTGCGATGTCGCCCCGCTCCGTCTCCCCCAGCGGGCCCGCACCGACGCGAGACCCCTTGATAGCACTGCCACCAGCCACGACTTCACTCCCCTGACTCACGACCGTCCGCGTCCCGGAACGGTTCCCTACCCCGTGCCGCCGGTGCGGCGCAGGGTCAGCTGACCTTCTGGATGAGCCCCAGGAGGACGATCACGACGGTCCACGTGATCGCGAACGTGATGGTGATGCGGTTGAGGTTCCGCTCGGCCACCCCCGAGCTGCCTGCGCTGCTCGAGATGCCGCCACCGAACATGTCGGACAGGCCGCCGCCCTTGCCCTTGTGCATCAGCACGAGGAGGGTCAAGAAGCCGCTGGTGATGACCAGCAGGATCTGGAGAATGATGCGCAGCGCGTCCACGAGTACGTCCTTGGCTCTGGGTCCACGTCGAGAAGTCGAGAGCGGACCGCACGGTTGTCCTGGACCGACCTGCGAGGCGCAGGTGCGGCACCGAGGACAAGGGTAGGCGACGCGGGGCCGATCCGACGAACCGATCCACCGGGTGGTCGATGCTGGCGGACAGGTCACCGTGCGTGTCGGGCTACCGCGAGGAGAGTCCTCCGCGGTGCGCGGAGGCGACGCTGCCGGGGCGCGCCGCGTGGCACGACCCGGCAGCGGCGGGGATCAGGCCCCGGTCTGGTGCGACTGGAAGCGCGCGATCTTCGCGAACTCCTCCGGGTCGAGGCTCGCGCCGCCGACCAGTGCGCCGTCGACGTCCTGCTCCTTCATGAGCTCGGCGATCGACGACGACTTGACCGAACCGCCGTAGAGGACGCGGACGGCGTCCGCCACCTCGGCGGAGTACAGCTCCGCGAGACGGGCACGGATCGCGCCGGCGACCTCCTGCGCGTCCTGCGGCGTGGCGACCTCGCCCGTGCCGATGGCCCAGACGGGCTCGTACGCGATGACGACCTTGGCGGCGTCCTCGGCCGAGAGACCCTCGAGGGCGCCGTCGACCTGCGCGAGCGTGTAGGACACCTGCTCACCGGCCTTGCGGACCTCGAGCGCCTCGCCGACGCAGATGATCGGGATCAGGCCGTGGGCCAGGGCGGCCTTCGACTTGGCATTGACGAGCGCGTCGTCCTCGCCGTGGTACTGGCGGCGCTCCGAGTGCCCGATCGCGACGTAGGTCACGCCCAGCTTGCTCAGGAACACGGGCGAGATCTCACCCGTGTAGGCACCCGAGACGTGCTGCGAGACGTCCTGCGCGCCGTACGTCAGCTCGAGCTTGTCGGCGTCGACGAGCGTCTGCACGCTGCGCAGGTCCGTGTACGGTGCGAGCACCGTGACCTCGACCGCCGAGAAGTCGTGCTTGGCGTCCTTGAGGGCCCAGGCGAGCTTCTGGACCGTGTGGATGGCCTCCTGGTGGTCCAGGTTCATCTTCCAGTTGCCCGCGATGAGCGGGGTACGTGCATCAGTCATGGTGTCTACCTTCTGTGAGCCGTGAGGCTGCGGGGGTGGGGGTCAGGCCTCGAGGACCGCGAGCCCCGGGAGGGACTTGCCCTCGAGGAACTCCAGGCTCGCGCCGCCACCGGTCGAGATGTGGCTGAAGCCGGCCTCGTCGAAGCCGAGGATGCGCACGGCCGCAGCGGAGTCGCCGCCGCCGACGATCGTGAACGCGCCGTTCGCGGTCGCGTCGACCAGGGCCTGCGCGACAGCACGGGTGCCACCGGAGAACGCCTCGAACTCGAACACGCCTGCGGGGCCGTTCCAGACGACCGTCTTGGCGTCGACGATCTTGCTCGCGAACAGCTTCTGCGACTCGGGGCCGATGTCCAGGCCGATCTTGCCGTCCGGGATCGCGTCCGCGGGCACGACCTCGTAGGGCGCGTCGGCGGCGAACGAGTCGGCCGCGAGGATGTCGGTCGGCAGGACGATCTCGACGCCCGCCTTCTCGGCGTCCGCGAGGTAGCCCTTCACGGTGTCGATCTGGTCCGTCTCGAGGAGCGAGTTGCCCACCGAGTAGCCCTTGGCCGCGAGGAACGTGAAGACCATGCCGCCACCGATGAGCAGGCGGTCCGCCTTGGTCAGCAGGTTGGCGATGACGCCCAGCTTGTCGGAGACCTTCGAGCCACCGAGCACGACGACGTAGGGGCGCGCGGGGTCCTCGGTCGCCTTCTTGAGGGAGTCGACCTCCTTGAGCACCAGCTCGCCCACGGCGGACGGCAGCACCTTGGCGATGTCGTAGACCGAGGCCTGCTTGCGGTGCACGACGCCGAAGCCGTCCGAGACGTACGCGTCGGCGAGCGAGGCGAGGTCGGCGGCGAGCGACTCGCGCTCGGCGTCGACCTTCGAGGTCTCGCGGGGGTCGAAGCGGATGTTCTCGAGCAGCGCGACCTCGCCGTCGCCCAGCGCGGCGACCGTGGCCTTGGCGGACTCGCCGACGGTGTCCTGCGCGAGCGTCACGGGGGCGCCGAGCAGCTCGCCCAGGCGGGCCGCGACGGGGGCGAGGGAGTACTTGGCGTCGGGCTCACCCTTGGGGCGACCGAGGTGCGCGGTCACGACGACCTTCGCACCGGCGTCGGTCAGCCGCTTGAGCGTGGGGAGCGCGGCGCGGATACGGCCGTCGTCCGTGATGGTCGTCCCGTCGAGGGGGACGTTGAAGTCCGAACGGACGAGCACGCGCTTGCCGCGCAGGTCGCCGAGGGAGTCGATGGTCTTCATGAGCACACTCCTGGTCTGAACAGGTCGAAACAGGTCACGTCACACATGACTGCGTCCGCGTGCATGGGCGGCCAATCGGGCCGGCCACGCACGCGGACGCAGAATTCACCTCACGTCGCAGGGACGGAGATCAGAGACGAGCACCCACGTACTGCGTGAGCGAGACGAGCGAGCTGGAGTAGCCCCACTCGTTGTCGTACCACGCGACGACCTTGACCAGGTCGCCGCTCACCTTGGTGAGCTTCGAGTCGAAGATCGAGGTGTGCGGGTCCGTGACGATGTCCGAGGAGACGATGTCGTCGTCGACGTACTTGAGGACGCCCTTGAGCGGGCCCTCGGCAGCAGCCTTGACCGCAGCGTTGACCTCCTCGACCGTGACGGTCTTCGAGGCGGTGAAGGTGAGGTCCGTGGCCGAACCCGTGATGACGGGGACGCGCATCGCGAAGCCGTCGAGCTTGCCCTTGAGCTCGGGGAGCACGAGGGCGACGGCCTTGGCCGCACCGGTCGAGGTGGGGACGATGTTCTGCGCGGCCGCACGGGCACGACGCAGGTCCTTGTGGGGGCCGTCCTGCAGGTTCTGGTCACCCGTGTACGCGTGGATCGTGGTCATGAGGCCACGCTCGATGCCGATCGCGTCGTTGAGGGCCTTGGCCATCGGGGCGAGGCAGTTCGTGGTGCACGACGCGTTGGAGATGATGTGCTGCGTCGCGGGGTCGTACTGCTCGTGGTTCACGCCGACGACGAAGGTGCCGTCCTCGTTCTTCGCCGGAGCGGAGATGATGACCTTCTTGGCGCCGGCCTCGATGTGAGCCTTCGCCTTGGTCGCGTCGGTGAAGAAGCCGGTCGACTCGATGACGATGTCAGCGCCCAGCTCGCCCCAGGGGAGCTTCGCGGGGTCGCGCTCCTCGAGGGCGCGGATGGCCTTGCCGTCGACGATGATGTTGTTCTCGTCGAAGTCGACGCTCAGCGGGAAACGACCCAGGACGGTGTCGTACTTCAGCAGGTGCGCGAGCGTCTTGTTGTCCGTGAGGTCGTTGACACCCACGATCTCGATGTCCGCCCCCGACGCGATGATGGCGCGGAAGAAGTTACGTCCGATACGACCGAAGCCGTTGATACCGACGCGGATGGTCACAATGCCCTCCTCAGGGCGCGCCGGTGTTTCCGACGCACACGGTTGATGCCGAACGATCACGTACTACGGCGTACGTAGGTGGTAACGGCGAAGCACTCCCCCACCGATGCCTCGCGGCGTGGACTCCGGGAATCTCGCAGGGCCACAGCGACAGCTGCGGCTCAACAGGGTCCCGAAGACCTCAGTGAAGGAGCACGTCTTTGTCACCTGACATCCCCGATCCTATACCCGAAGCCCCCCATCACGTGACCTGGACACGGATCTGAGACGACCGGGAACGCACCGTGGGATGTGACCGAGGTCAGAGACGGCGGTCACACCGGGCCCCCTGCCGGGCTGTCGCGGGAGGGGTCGGGGTCGGAGCACGCAAGCGCTCCCACAGGGCCGCGCGGCAAGGCCCCCGGACGCGCCGGGCCCCCCCGGGCCGCCCCGCCCGCACCCCACGAGCCCTGCCCACGACACGGCGAAGGGGGCGCGTGCCCGCCGGGCGCGCGCCCCCTTCGCAGGTGGCCGGTGGGACGGGTCAGACGTCGAGCAGGTCCGGGCTCAGGCCCGCCTCGGTGTCCGGGATGCCGAGCTCGGCCGCGCGCTTGTCCGCGGTCGACAGCAGCCGGCGGATACGACCCGCCACGGCGTCCTTGGTCAGCGGCGGCTCGGCGAGCTGTCCCAGCTCCTCGAGCGAGGCCTGCTTGTGCGCGAGCCGCAGCTCGCCGGCCTCACGGAGGTGGTCCGGGAGGTCCGGGCCGAGGATCTCGAACGCGCGCTCGACACGGGCGCCCGCGGCGACCGCAGCACGAGCCGAACGGCGCAGGTTCGCGTCGTCGAAGTTCGCGAGCCGGTTCGCGGTGCCGCGCACCTCGCGGCGCTGGCGACGCTCCTCCCAGACCACGACGGTCTCGTGGGCCCCGAGCCGGGTCAGCATCGCGCTGATCGCCTCGCCGTCCCGGATCACGACCCGGTCGACCCCCCGCACCTCGCGAGCCTTCGCGGAGATCCCCAGGCGCCGGGCGGCACCGACGAGCGCGAGCGCGGCCTCGGGTCCGGGGCACGTCACCTCGAGCGCCGAGGAGCGGCCCGGCTCGGTCAGCGAGCCGTGCGCGAGGAACGCACCACGCCACGCCGCCTCGGCCTCGCCGACGCCCGCCGAGACCACCTGCGGCGGCAGCCCGCGCACGGGCCGTCCACGGTTGTCGAGCAGGCCCGTCTGCCGGGCCAGGGACTCACCGTCCTTGACGACCCGCACGACGTAGCGGCTGCCGCGTCGCAGCCCCCCCGCCGACACCACGATCAGCTCGCTCGTGTGCCCGTACACGTCGCTGATCGTCTGCCGGAGCCGTCGGGCCGCGATCGCCGTGTCGAGCTCCGCCTCGATCACGATGCGCCCCGAGATGATGTGCAGCCCTCCCGAGAACCGGAGCATGGCCGAGACCTCCGCCTTGCGGCAGGAGGTCTTGTCCACCTTGAGTCGCGCGAGCTCGTCCTTCACCTGTGCCGTCAACGCCATGGCGACATCCTCCCATCAACGAGCAACGATCGTGACCGCCTTCTGCCACGAGGGACGTCCCGACGCGGGGCACGAGCCGCTGGTGCGGCTGACCGTTCACGCGCCCGCATAGGGCGCCGGGGACCGTGCGGTGTCCTCGCGCCGGGGCGGGCAAGGCTGTCCGTCGGTGACCGGTGCAGGTGGGTGCAGGCCGATCCCGGGCTGGTCGGCTCCCGCTCAGCGCGCCGAGGTCCCCACGTCCCCCAGGAAGCCGTCGAAGACGTCGCGCAGGGCGGCGGCGAGGCGCAGCGCGTCGTGCTGCGGGGTCCCGTCCGAGCGCCCCACCTGGCGCAGCAGCAGGCGCGCCCCTGTCCTCGCCGACTCGTCGACGAGGAGCCCGATGTCCTCCGCCGCGCTGGGGTCCGCGATCACCGCGTCGATACGCAGGTCGGGCGCGTGCTTGTGCAGCGCCTCGAGGTGGTCGGTCGCGGTCAGGCCGAACGTCTCCCCCGAGGTGTTCGAGAGGTTCAGGACGACGCAGCGCCGGGCCGAGGTGTCGTGCAGCGCGCGCGCCAGCTCGGGCACGAGCAGGTGCGGCATGACCGAGGAGTACCAGGACCCCGGCCCCAGGACGACCCAGTCGGCCGCCATCACCGCCTCCACGGCCTCGGGGCAGGCGGGCGGGTCGGGCGGCACGAGCCGGAGCTGCTCGATCCGCTCGTGGGTCAGGGCGACCTGGCTCTGCCCCACGATCGTGGCGAGCCCGTCCCCCGTCCGGACGTCGGCCTCGATGCCGAGCGGGACCGCGGCCATGGGAAGGACCCGCCCCCGGGCCCCGAGCAGCTTGCCGACCCAGTCCAGCCCCGCGACCGGGTCGTCCAGCAGCTCCCACAGCGCGACGATCAGGAGGTTGCCGACCGCGTGCTGGTCGAGGTCGCCGCTCGAGGAGAACCTGTGCTGCAGGACCGAGCTCCACGTCCGTCCCCACTCGGAGTCGTCGCACAGGGCCGCGAGCGCCATCCGGAGGTCTCCGGGGGGCAGGACGCCGAGCTCGGCCCGCAGGCGCCCGGAGGACCCGCCGTCGTCGGCGACGGTCACCACGGCCGTGATGCGGTCGGACATGAGCCGCAGGGCCGAGAGCGTCGCGGACAGGCCGTGCCCGCCGCCGAGGGCCACGACCGCCGGGTTGACGAGTGGCACGGGCTACTCCTTGCCGAGGTCGCGGGCAGTGACGGTGACGCGCTGGCCGAGAGCTCTCAGCCGTTGCGCGAGCACCTCCGAGATCGCGACCGAGCGGTGCTTGCCCCCGGTGCAGCCCACGGCGATGGTCACGTAGCGCTTCTCCTCGGCGAGGTACCCCGCGAGGACCGGCTCGAGCGCGCTCACGTACCGGTCGACGAACTCGAGGGCGCCGGGGCGGGCGAGGACGTAGTCGCGCACGGGTTCGTCCCGGCCCGTGAGGTGCCGCAGCTCGGTGATCCAGTACGGGTTGGCGAGGAACCGCATGTCGACGACGTGGTCGGCGTCGAGCGGGATGCCGTACTTGAACCCGAACGAGACCACGTTGATCCGCAGCGTCTCCGGAGTTCCTTCGGCCACGGCCGCGCGGACCTCGCGGGCGAGGTCGTGGACGTTGAGCTCCGAGGTGTCGATCACGACGTCCGCACGCTCCTCGACGCTCGAGACGAGGCGTCGCTCCTCGGCGATGCCGTCCAGGATGCGCCCGTCTCCCTGCAGCGGGTGCGGGCGCCGCACCTGCTCGTACCGGCGCACGAGGACCTCGTCGGACGCGTCGAGGAACAGGATGCGGTAGAAGACCCCGGCGTCCCTCAGGTGCTTGAGCACGTCGAGGAGGTCGGTGAAGAACCCTCCGCCGCGCACGTCGACGACGGCGGCGATCCGCTGCACGCTGGACCCGGCGCGGGTCATCATGTCGACGAGGGGCACGAGCATGCGCGGGGGCATGTTGTCCACGACGTACCAGTCGAGGTCCTCGAGCACCGCGGCGGCCCGGCTGCGTCCGGCGCCGGACATCCCGGTGATCACGAGGACCTCGGCGTCGGACCGCTCGGGGGCGGGCGTGGCCGCCTCGATCACGGGGATGCCCTGGGGGACGGTCGTCGGGGCGGGTTCGGAGCTCATGTCACCAGCATGCCAGCCGCTCACGGAGCCCCGGGCCCGGCGGCCGCGCCGGGCGTGTCCGCCGCGGCGCTGCCACCGCCCTGCCCGACGGCGTCGCGCCCCTCGGGCGGGAGGGCGTCGGACGTGCCCGTCCCGCCGGTGCGCGGTGCGGACGCGTCGGGCTCACGGGGCGCGGCGCCGTCGGGCGTGGACGGGGCAGGTGCCGCGCCGACGGGCGGGGCCTCCCCCGGCGCGGAGGCCGACGGCTCGCCGGCTCCTGCGCTGCCGGTCGCCTGCGACGAGGCCGGCCGCAGCGCCGCCACGACCGCGGCCGCGGTCGCCGCCCCCATCCCGGGGACCGTCGCGATCTCCTCGGCCGACGCCGCACGCAGACGCTTGAGCGAACCGAAGTGGGTCAGCAGCGCCTTCTTGCGTGCCGGCCCGAGCCCGGGGACGTCGTCCAGGGCGGAGGCGGTCATGGCCTTGCCGCGCTTCTTGCGGTGGTAGGAGATCGCGAACCGGTGCGCCTCGTCACGGACGCGCTGGAGCAGGTAGAGCCCCTCGGAGCTGCGCTGCAGGATCACGGGGTAGTCCTCCCCCGGCAGCCAGACCTCCTCGAGCCTCTTCGCGAGCCCGCACAGCGCGACGTCGTCGATCCCGAGCTCGGCGAGCGCCCGGGCGGCCGCCGCGACCTGGGGAGGCCCGCCGTCGACGACGACGAGGTTGGGCGGGTAGGCGAAGCGTGCCGCGCGACCTGCCGGGGCGTCGGCGCCCACCTCGCCCGACCGGGGTACGTACCCCGCGGCGACCGCGTCGGCGTCGTGTGCCGTGTCGTCGTCCGCCCCCAGGTCCATCTCGACGTCCGTCGCCTGCGAGCGGTCCGCGAGGTACCGCTTGAACCGACGGGTGATGACCTCGTGCATGGCCGCGGTGTCGTCGCGCGCCCCCAGCCCCTCCGGCCCACGGATCGCGAAGTGGCGGTACTCGCTCTTGCGCGCGAGCCCGTCCTCGAAGACCACCATGGACGCGACCTGGTGCGTGCCCTGCGTCGTGGACACGTCGTAGCACTCGATGCGCAGCGGCGCGGTCTCCAGGCCCAGCGCCTCCTGGATCTCGCGCAGGGCCTGGCTGCGGGTCGTGAGGTCGCCCGCGCGACGGGTGCGGTGCAGCGCGAGGGCGTGCTCGGCGTTCTTGTGCACCGTCGCCGCGAGCTCTCGCTTGTCCCCCCGCTGAGGCACGCGGACGTCGACCTTCGCCCCGCGCAGACCCGTGAGCCACGCCACGACCTGCTCGGTGTCGGGCGGAAGGACCGGCACCAGCACCTCCCGGGGGACGACGCTCGACGAGGGGGACGAGGAGTCGCCCAGCGCCTCGTCGACCGAGCCGTAGACCTGCTGGAGGAGGTGCTCGACGAGCTCCGCGTCGGTCACGTCCTCGACCTTCTCGACGATCCATCCCCGCTGGCCACGGATGCGGCCGCCACGGACGTGGAAGACCTGGACCGCGGCCTCGAGCTCGTCCCCCGCGAGCGCGAAGATGTCCGCGTCCGTCGCGTCGCCCAGCACCACGGCGTTCTTCTCCATGGCCCGCTCGAGGGCCAGGATGTCGTCACGCAGCCGCGCCGCCTGCTCGTACTCCATCGCCGCGGCGGCCTCCTTCATCTTGGCCTCGACGCGACGGATGAACTTGGCGGTGTCACCGGCCATGAAGTCGCAGAAGTCCTCCGCGAGCGCGTGGTGGTCCTCGGGGGAGATCCGTCCGACGCAGGGGGCCGAGCACTTGTCGATGTACCCGAGCAGGCACGGGCGCCCCGTCTGCTGGGCGCGCTTGAAGACGCCGGCCGAGCACGTGCGGACCGGGAAGACACGGAGCAGCAGGTCGAGGGTCTCCCGGATGGCCCAGGCGTGCCCGTAGGGCCCGAAGTACCGGGTCCCGGGGCGCTTGGCGCCGCGCATGACCTGGGCGCGCGGGAACTGCTCCCCCAGGGTCACGGCGAGGTACGGGTACGACTTGTCGTCGCGGTACTTGACGTTGAAGCGCGGGTCGAACTCCTTGATCCACGAGTACTCGAGCGCGAGCGCCTCGACCTCGGTCCCCACGACCGTCCACTCGACCGACGCGGCCGTCGTGACCATGGTCTGGGTGCGGTAGTGCAGGTTCGTCAGGTCCTGGAAGTAGCTGCCGAGGCGTGCCCGCAGGTTCTTGGCCTTGCCCACGTAGATGACACGGCCGTGCTCGTCGCGGAAGCGGTACACGCCCGGTGACGTGGGGATCTCTCCTGGTGCGGGGCGGTACGAGGACGGGTCGGCCATGCCTGCCAGCCTAGGACAGTGCACCCACACGTCCGCCCCCTCGGGGCGACGCACGTGACGCCCGTCACACACGAACGGGGATCCGCCGCTAGGGTGACCGCATGGGCGCCCTTCACTCCTACGCCGCGACCGTCCGCTGGACGGGGGCCGGCCAGACCGGAACCACCACCTACACCGCGTACAGCCGGGACCACGACGTCGAGCTCGCCGGGAGGCCGACGCTCCCGGGCACTGCCGACCCCGCGTTCCGCGGCGACCCGGCCCGCTACAGCCCCGAGGAGCTGTTCGTCGCGAGCCTGTCGCAGTGCCACATGCTGTGGTTCCTGCACCTCGCGTCCGCCGCGGGGATCGTCGTGCGCGAGTACACGGACGAGGTGACGGGCACCATGCGGGTCGAGTCGGCCGGCGCGGGACAGTTCACGGACGTCACCCTGCACCCGCACGTCGTGGTCGACGACGGCCCCCAGGTCAGCGACCAGGCCGTCGCCGAGGTCCATCGCCGCGCGCACGACCACTGCTTCCTGGCACGGTCCGTGAACTTCCCGGTCCTGCTCGAACCCGCCCCGCTGCGCACGCACGCCGCCTGAGACGGGCCACCCCGCGGCGGAGCTCAGTCGCTCGTCGGCTCGGCCTTCTCCGCTGCGGCCTTCCGGGCGGCAGCCTTCCTGGGGGCCGCAGCCTTGGGGGCGGCCGACGCCTTGACGGTCGTCGAGGACTCGTTCGCCGCGGCCGTCGTGGACGACTTGCGTGCGGCCGTCTTCCGAGGCGTCTTCGCGGCCGAGGCCTTGCCCGCCGTGGCGGACGAGGACTTCTTGGGCAGGGGCGCCACCGGGATCGGGTCCCCCGTGAGGACCTCCGCGAGGAACCGACCGGTGTGGCTCGCCGGGACCGCCGCGACCTGCTCCGGCGTTCCCTCCGCGATGACCCGACCTCCCCCGGAACCGCCCTCGGGGCCCATGTCGATGACCCAGTCCGCGTTCTTGATGACGTCGAGGTTGTGCTCGATCACGAGGACCGTGTTGCCCTTGTCGACGAGCGACTGGAGGACCGCGAGCAGCTTGCGGATGTCTTCGAAGTGCAGGCCCGTCGTGGGCTCGTCCAGGACGTAGATCGTCCGGCCCGTCGACCGCTTCTGCAGCTCGCTCGCGAGCTTGACGCGCTGGGCCTCACCACCCGAGAGGGTGGGCGCCGGCTGACCGAGGCGCACGTAGCCGAGGCCGACCTCCGAGAGCGTCTTGAGGTGCCGCGAGATCGTGGGGACCGCCGCGAAGAACTCCGAGGCCTCCTCGATGGGCATGTCGAGCACGTCCGCCACGGTCTTGCCCTTGAAGTGCACCTCGAGCGTCTCGCGGTTGTAGCGCGCGCCGTGGCAGACCTCGCAGGGGACGTAGACGTCCGGCAGGAAGTTCATCTCGATCTTGATGGTCCCGTCGCCCGAGCACGCCTCGCAGCGCCCGCCCTTGACGTTGAACGAGAAGCGCCCAGGCGTGTAGCCACGGACCTTGGCCTCGCTCGTCTCGGCGAAGAGCTTGCGGACGTGGTCCCAGACCCCCGTGTAGGTCGCGGGGTTCGACCGCGGGGTGCGCCCGATGGGCCCCTGGTCCACGTGCACGACCTTGTCGAGGTTCTCGAGCCCCGTGATGCGACGGTGACGGCCCGCGACCTGCCGCGCCCCGTTGAGCTCGTTGGCGAGCACGGTGTAGAGGATCGAGTTGACCAGCGTGGACTTCCCCGAGCCCGAGACCCCGGTGACGGCGGTCAGGGTGCCGAGCGGGAAGCTCACGTCGATGCCCTCGAGGTTGTGCTCTCGCGCACCGATGACCGTGACCTGACGGTCCTTGTCCACGGGTCGGCGCGACGCGGGCAGCGGGATGCTGCGGCGTCCTGCGAGATAGGCGCCCGTGACGGACTCGGGGGCCTCGAGGAGCCCCGCGTAGTCGCCCGAGTGGATCACGCGACCGCCGTGCTCGCCGGCCCCCGGCCCGATGTCCACGATCCAGTCGGCGGCACGGATGGTGTCCTCGTCGTGCTCGACGACGATGAGGGTGTTGCCCAGGTCCCGCAGACGGGTCAGCGTGTCGATGAGGCGACGGTTGTCGCGCTGGTGCAGCCCGATGCTCGGCTCGTCCAGGACGTACAGCACACCCACGAGCCCCGAGCCGATCTGCGTCGCGAGGCGGATGCGCTGCGCCTCGCCGCCCGAGAGGGTCCCTGCGGGACGCTCGAGCGAGAGGTAGTCCAGGCCGACGTCGAGGAGGAAGCCCAGCCGGGCGTCGATCTCCTTGAGGACCTCGGTCGCGATGGCCTTCTGGCGGGTGCCCAGCTCGAGCGAGCCGAGGAACGCGGCGGCCTCGCGCAGCGGCAGACGGCAGACCTCCGCGATCGACTTGTCGCCGACCTTGACCGCGAGGACCTCGGGCTTGAGGCGAGTGCCCTCGCACACCGGGCACGGCGTCTCGCGCATGTACGCCTCGTACTTCTCCTTGGACCACTCCGACTCGGTCTCGCCGTGCCGGCGTTCCAGGAACGTCACGACCCCCTCGAAGCCGGTCGAGTACTGGCGCTCGCGCCCCCAGCGGTTCTTGTACCGGACGTGGACCTCGTGGTTCTGGCCGTAGAGCACGGCCTGCTGGGCGCGCTGGGGCAGCGCGCGCCACGGCACGTCCATGGAGAAGCCGAGGTCCGAGGCCAGGGCCGTCAGGACGCGGTTGAAGTACTCCGAGGAGATCTGCGCCCAGGGGGCCACCGCGCCCTCGGCCAGCGACTTCTCGTCGTCGGGGATCACGAGGTCCGGGTCCACCTCGAGGCGGAAGCCGATGCCCGTGCACTCGGGGCACGCCCCGTAGGGAGCGTTGAAGGAGAAGGTGCGCGGCTCGATCTCGTCGAGCGTGAGCTCGTGGTCGTTGGGGCACGCGCGCTTCTCGGAGAAGCGTCGCTCACGCTGCGGGTCGTCCGCGTCGGCGTCCACGAGCTCGACGACGACGAGCCCGCCCGCGAGCCCCAGCGCCGTCTCCACGGAGTCCGTGAGCCTGCGCTGGACGCCCTCGCGCGAGACGAGACGGTCGATCACGACCTCGATGTCGTGCTTGAGCTTCTTCTCGAGCGTGGGAGGGTCCGTCAGCTGGACGACCTCTCCGTCGACCCGTGCGCGCGCGAACCCCTTGGACTGCAGCTCCTTGAAGAGCTCGCTGTACTCGCCCTTGCGTCCGCGGACCACGGGCGCCAGGACCTGGTAGCGCGTGCCCTCCGGCAGCTCGAGGAGGCGGTCGACGATCTGCTGCGGCGTCTGGGCCTGGACCTTCTCGCCGCAGACCGGGCAGTGCTGCGTGCCGGCGCGCGCGAACAGCAGGCGGAGGTAGTCGTAGACCTCGGTGATGGTGCCCACGGTCGAGCGCGGGTTGCGGTTGGTCGACTTCTGGTCGATCGAGACCGCGGGCGAGAGCCCTTCGATGAAGTCGACGTCCGGCTTGTCCATCTGCCCGAGGAACTGGCGGGCGTACGCGGACAACGACTCGACGTAGCGGCGCTGCCCCTCGGCGAAGATGGTGTCGAACGCGAGGGAGGACTTGCCGGACCCCGACAGGCCCGTGAAGACGATGAGCTGGTCCCTCGGCAGGTCGAGGTCGACGTTGCGGAGGTTGTGCTCGCGGGCACCAGCGATGACAAGGCGATTGCTCACCGAAGCATCGTATGCCTCGACCCTGACATTCGCACACCTGTTCGACCCCTCGGTTCCACCGCCGACCGTCGGGAGCGACGTCCCCGACGGCCCGGATCCGCCGGCGGGCCCCGTGACCAGCGCGCCGACCGGCGTCCCGACCCGTGCGCACGGCACCGCAGGTGCGGACGAGACACGCGTCACACGGTCCGCCTCGCGTGCCATACTCGGCCGCGAGCAGCCCGGCCGGGCTGCTCGAGCGACGGGACGGGGAGCGCACATGGGCTACGGCGGCGACGTGGTGGTCGGAGGACCGAGCGACCTGCGCGTCCTCGACGAGCTCGAGGTCCGCAAGGCGGCCGTCGGCCCCTCCGCGAACAACACCTACCTCCTGACCTGCCGGGCCGGCGGAGCCCAGCTCCTCGTCGACGCCGCCGCCGACGCCGACCGGCTCGTCGCCCTCGTGCGCGAGGGGTCGCCCGACGCTCGCCTCGACCTGATCGTCACGACGCACCGCCACCTCGACCACGTGGGAGCGCTCGAGTCGCTCGTCGCCGTCACCGGGGCCCCGGTCGCCGCAGGCGCCCCGGACGCGGAGGCCGTCAGCGAGGCGACCGGGGTCGCGATCACGCGCCCGCTGCACGACGGCGACACGATCGTCCTCGGCCACGTCACCCTCGAGGTGATCGGCCTGCGGGGCCACACCCCGGGGTCCGTCGCGCTCGCCTACCGCGAACCCGAGCACGCGAGCGGCCCCGGCTCGCTGCCCGGGCGCGTGCACCTGTTCACGGGGGACACCCTGTTCCCGGGCGGGGTCGGCAGCACGTCGAACGACCCCGCGCGCTTCGCCCAGCTCTACGCCGACGTCACCACGAAGCTCTTCGACCGGTACGACGACGCCACCTGGGTGTACCCCGGCCACGGCCTCGACACGACCCTCGGGGCCGAGCGCCCGCACCTCGACGAGTGGCGCGAGCGCGGGTGGTAGCCCCCTCCGGTCCGGCGGGCCGCCCCGAGGCCCGGGACCAGGGGCCGGCCTCGGTCCGGAGAGTGCTTGAATGAGCGCCATGCCGATCTTCGCCGTGACCTACACGTACGCCGACCGCCCCACCGTCCTGGACGAGCACCGCCCTGAGCACCGCGCCTTCCTGCGCGGGCTGCTCGACGACGGCACGCTGCTCGCGTCCGGCCCGCTCGCCCAGGACGCCGCCAACCCCGCCGGCGCCCTCCTGCTGGTCGACGCGCCGGACGAGGGGGCGGTCGCGACGGCGCTCGACGCCGACCCGTTCGCGCGCGAGCACGTCATCACCCGCCGGACCGTCCGCCCCTGGTCCCCCGTCATCGGCCCCTGGGCCGACCGCGCCTGACCGCACCGGCACCCTCGACGGGCGACGCGCCCCCGGACGCGCGACGGCCCGCCTCCCCGAGGGGAGGCGGGCCGTCCGCGTACCAGGCGAGCAGGCGCCCGACGCGAGCGCGCTACGAGGGCGCGTCGACGTCGTCGGGCACCGGCTCGAGCCTGCTCGACGCACGCGTGCGCAGCAGGCTCGCCACGGTCGTGACCCCGAGCGCGCCCACGATGACCACGAGCGAGAGCCAGATCGGGACCGTCGGGACGGCCTCGACGTGCTGCCCGCCGTTGATGAACGGCAACGTGTTCTCGTGCAGCGCCTCGAGGATGAGCTTGATCCCGATGAAGCCCAGGATGACCGCCAGCCCGATCGGCAGGTAGACCAGGCGCTCGAGCAGCCCACCCAGCAGGAAGTAGAGCTGACGGAGCCCCATGAGGGCGAAGACGTTCGTCGTGAACACGATGAACGGGTCCTGCGTCAGGCCGAAGATCGCCGGGATCGAGTCGAACGCGAACAGCAGGTCCGTGCTGCCGATCGCGAGGAACACGACGAGCATGGGCGTGAAGAGCTTCTTGCCGTCGACCACGGTCCGCAGCCTGCCGCCGTCGTACGTCTGCGACAGGGGAAGCACCCGGCGCAGCGACCGGATCAGCCGGTTCTCCTGGTACTCCTCCGGCTCGTCCCCGCCCGCGACCAGCTTGACCGCGGTGTAGATCAGGAACGCCCCGAAGAGGTAGAAGACCCACACGAACTGGGCGATGATCGCGGCGCCCGCGAGGATGAACGCACCTCGCAGCACGAGCGCCACGATGATCCCCACCATGAGCACCTTCTGCTGGTGCTCCCGCGGCACGGCGAACCTCGTCATGATGATGACGAACACGAAGAGGTTGTCCACGGACAGGCTGTACTCGGTGAGCCAGCCCGCGTAGAACTCGACCGCGGGAGCACTGCCGCCCACGAGGGCGACGAGGCCGCCGAAGACCAGTGCCAGGGCGACGTAGAACGCCACCCACAGGCCGCTCTCCTTCATCGACGGCACGTGCGGCCGACGGCCCACGACCACCAGGTCGACGAGCAGGAGGACGACGAGGGCCGTCAGGGACGCCGCCTCGAACCAGAACGGCAGCTCGTGCTGCATCAGTAGGTCTCCTTCTCCAGCTGTCGGCGGTCGCTACGGTCCTTCGCGAGGCTCGCGATCGTGGTGATCGCCAGCGTGACCACGATGAAGCCGAGCGAGACGGCCGTGGAGATCTCCGGGATGGCCGTGATGTGCTCACCACCGTTGATGAACGGGATCTCGTTCTTGTGCAGCGCGTGGATGAGCAGCTTGATCCCGATGAAGCCGAGGATCGCGGCCAGCCCCCAGGCCAGGTACACGAGGCGGTCCAGCAGACCGTCGATCAGGAAGTAGAGCTGACGCAGACCGAGCAGCGAGAACGCGTTGGCCGCGAAGACGAGGAACGTCTCCTGCGTGAGACCGAAGATCGCGGGGATCGAGTCCACCGCGAAGAGCAGGTCGGCGCTGCCGATCGCGATCATCACGATGAGCATGGGCGTGATGTAGCGCTTGCCGTCGATCTTGGTGAACATGCGGTCCTCGACGTACGCGTCCGTCGTCGGGAACAGGCGGCGCGTGAGGCGCAGGACGCCGTTCTCCTTGTACTCCTCGTCGTCGTGCGACCGCGCACTCTTGATCTGCGCGTACGCCGTGTAGATCAGGAAGGCGCCGAAGATGTAGAAGACCCAGCTGAAGTTCTCGATCAGCGCGGCGCCCAGGAAGATGAAGATCGTGCGCAGGACCAGCGCGATCGTGATCCCGATCAGCAGCACCTTCTGCTGGTACAGCCTGGGCACGCGGAAGCTCGTCATGATGAGGACGAACACGAAGAGGTTGTCGACCGACAGGCTCTTCTCCGTGATGTACCCGGCGAAGTACTCACCGCCGTAGACCGAGCCGAAGTAGGCCCAGATCCCGACCCCGAAGAGCACCGCGATCCCGACGTAGCCGGCGGACCACCACGAGGCTTCCTTGAGGGTGGGAGCGTGCGGGGTGCGGACGTGGCCCACGAAGTCGAAGGCCAGCATCGCGACGATCACCCCGATCGTCGCGACCCACATCCAGACAGGAACATCCATCACACATACCTCCGGTACGTAGCGTCGAGTACCGAAGGTCTCTTCCGCCCTCGGATCACCGAACCGCCCGGAGGCGGCCGCGAGAGGTGACCGTGCAGGACCGGTGACACCGGGCCGACGACTGCGCCGACCGTGATGACGACATCACCGTGTTCAGGAATACTCCCCTTCAACCGAGCAAGCATAGGGCATCGTGCGATGCCGGCCCCCTCGCCTCCCACAACGCGTCGAGCCGTGCGGTTCTTCCGGCACGCCTCCCGCCGCGGCGCCCGTCAGGTGCTCACTGCACGCAGAACTCGTTGCCCTCGGGGTCCTGCAGGACGATCCAGAACTCACCGTCCTCGTCCATCTCCTGGAGCACGGTCGCCCCGAGCGAGACGAGGTGCTGCGTGTGCGAGCGGACGTTGCGCACCCTCTCGTCGCCCTGTCCGTCGACCCCCACGTCGATGTGCATGCGGTTCTTGGCCGTCTTGCCCTCGGGGACCTGCTGGACGAAGATCCGTGGCCCCACGCCGTCCGGGTCCACGATCGCGGCGAACGCGTTGAACCGGTCCGGGCTCATGCCCCAGGACGCCATCGCGGCCTCCCAGTCGTCGAACCCGTCGGGCGGTGGCTGCGCGACGTAGCCGAGCGCCTCGCACCAGAAGGCCGCGAGCGCCCGGGGGTCCGCTGCGTCGAACGTGATCTGGACCGTGCGTGCCATGTGATCCCTCGTCCTCTCCCGAGCGCCGGGCCGACGGCGTCGGTCGGGCGGTGCCCTGGCGTCCGGCGGCGCCCCGTGCAGGCGGTCGCCGTCGTCAGGGCGTGTCGTCAGGCGGTGGCCGACTGCATCTGCCGCAGCTCCTTCTTGAGCCCGGAGATCTCGTCGCGCAGGCGCGCGGCGAGCTCGAACTGCAGCTCGGCCGCTGCGGCGTGCATCTGGTCGCTCAGCTCCTGGATGAGGTCGGCGAGCTCGCCCGCCGCGACCCCCGCCAGCCGGTTCGACGTCGCCCCCTCCTTGGGGCCGCCGGGGACCGGGGCGCGACCCTTGCCGGGCTGCCGGTAGCCGCCCGCGAGGAGCTCCTGCGTGTCGATGTCCTCCCGGGCGAGCATGTCCGTGACGTCGGCGATCTTCTTGCGCAGCGGCATGGGGTCCACACCGTGCTCGAGGTTGTACGCGACCTGCTTCTCGCGGCGCCGCGTGGTCTCCTCGATCGCCTGGGCCATGGCGGGGGTGATCTTGTCGGCGTACATGTGGACCTGGCCGGACACGTTGCGCGCCGCACGACCGATCGTCTGGATGAGGGACGTGCCCGATCGCAGGAAGCCCTCCTTGTCCGCGTCGAGGATCGCGACGAGCGAGACCTCGGGCAGGTCGAGCCCCTCGCGGAGCAGGTTGATGCCGACCAGGACGTCGTACTCCCCCATCCGCAGCTCGCGCAGGAGCTCGACGCGGCGCAGCGTGTCGACCTCGGAGTGCAGGTACCGGACCCGGACGTCGCGCTCCAGGAAGTAGTCCGTGAGGTCCTCGGACATCTTCTTGGTCAGGGTCGTGACCAGGACGCGCTCGTTGCGCTCGACCCGCTCACGGATCTCGTGGAGCAGGTCGTCGATCTGCCCCGTGGTCGGCTTGACCACGATCTCCGGGTCGACCAGACCGGTGGGGCGGATGATCTGCTCGACCACGCCGTCCGACATCGAGAGCTCGTACTTGCCCGGCGTCGCCGAGAGGTACACCGTCTGCCCGATCCGCTCGACGAACTCCTCCCAGCGCAGCGGCCGGTTGTCCATGGCGCTCGGCAGGCGGAAGCCGTGGTCGACGAGGTTGCGCTTGCGCGACATGTCACCCTCGAACATCGCCCCGATCTGGGGCACGGTCACGTGGGACTCGTCGATCACGAGGAGGAAGTCCTCGGGGAAGTAGTCCAGCAGCGTGTGCGGCGCGGTGCCGGGCTCTCGCCCGTCGATGTGCCGCGAGTAGTTCTCGATCCCCGAGCACGACCCGATCTGGCGCATCATCTCGATGTCGTAGGTGGTGCGCATGCGCAGACGCTGCGCCTCGAGGAGCTTGTTCTGCCGCTCCAGCTCCGCGAGCCGCTGCTCGAGCTCGGTCTCGATCGACGTGATCGCGCGCTCCATGCGCTCCGGGCCGGCGACGTAGTGCGTCGCGGGGAACAGGTTGACGCTCGTCTCCGACCGCACGACCTCTCCCGTGAGCGGGTGGAGCAGGTGGATCGCCTCGATCTCGTCGCCGAAGAACTCGATGCGGATCGCGAGCTCCTCGTAGACCGGGATGATCTCGACCGTGTCGCCGCGCACCCGGAACGTGCCGCGCGTGAACGCCATGTCGTTGCGCGTGTACTGCATGGTGACGAACTGGCGCAGCATCGCGTCCCGCTCGACCTGGTCCCCGACGTCGAGCCGGACCATGCGGTCGACGTACTCCTGCGGCGTGCCCAGGCCGTAGATGCACGACACCGAGGCCACCACGACGACGTCACGGCGCGTCAGCAGCGACGACGTCGCGGAGTGACGCAGGCGCTCGACCTCGTCGTTGATCGAGGAGTCCTTCTCGATGTAGGTGTCCGTCTGCGCGATGTAGGCCTCGGGCTGGTAGTAGTCGTAGTACGACACGAAGTACTCGACCGCGTTGTTGGGGAGCAGCTCCCGGAACTCGGTCGCCAGCTGCGCCGCCAGGGTCTTGTTGGGCGCCATGACCAGGGTGGGCCGTTGCAGCTCCTCGATGAGCCACGCCGTCGTCGCCGACTTCCCGGTACCCGTGGCCCCGAGGAGCACCACGTCCTTCTCGCCCGCGCGCAGGCGCTCGGAGAGCTCGGCGATGGCCGTGGGCTGGTCTCCGGACGGGGTGTAGTCGGAGATGACCTCGAACGGGGCGACGGTGCGCTGGAGATCGGTGACAGGTCGCATGGTTCCACGGTACGGCGAGCCACCGACAACCGGCCGCTCGGCCCGTCGGCCCCATCGGCCGCCGAGGCGCCGTCGTGAGGATCGGCGCCGGTTTTCACCCGGTTGAAGATTTGGCGTGTCGCGAAGGCCGCCCCTAATGTCGCGGTGATCCCACGCTTCTCGTGACATCCCTCACCAAACCCGACAGCGGGCCACGACGTGCCGTTGATTAGTACGCAAACCTTACTTTCAGCCTCGACCCTCTCCCGGAGACGACGATGTTCCTCAGCTCGACACGCAGGGCACCCCGGCGCCCCCTCCTCGGCCTGCTCACCGCAGGTGCGCTGACCGCAGGCCTGCTCGGTGCCGCAGGAGCGCCCGCGGCCTTCGCAGCCCCCGCGTCCACCACGAAGGCTCCGTCGACGTGCCCCGCTGACGGCGTCTTCCCCGACATCACCACCGGGCCGGGCAACCTCGTGCTGGACACGGGCGTCGCCGTCTACGTCGGGGGGAACTACGTGGCCCACCCCGCCGCGGCCGAGTCCGAGGGCCTGCTCGTCGTCGCGGGCGACGCCACGTTCTCCTCGGGCCAGTTCAACGTCGGCACCGTCGGCGGAGGATCGGGCGTCACGCCCGCCGGGGGTGCCGCCATGCTCGTCGTCGGCAAGGACCTGACGCTCGAGAGCGGCCCCGTGCAGGTCGGCTTCGGCACCGACCCGGGCGGCGCTGTCGTCGTCGGGGGCAAGATCGTCGGCAAGAACCACCTCGAGACGAACGGCACGGGCGACGCGAGCGTGTCCGCCGAGGTCACGGAAGGCGTCGGCTCCGCGAAGGCCCTCGCCCCGTACGCCGCGCTCGGGAGCTCGCTGGGCAGCATCTCCCAGGACCTCGCCCGCACCCCGGTCAACGGCCGCACGCAGATCGAGGGGAACGCGGTCTCGTTCGTCGGCGACGGCACCCGGAGCACGCAGGTCTTCTCCGTCAGCGCAGCGCAGCTCAACTCGATCCGCGAGGTCAGGTACTCGGGCCTCGCCGCGGGCACGCCGGTCGTCATCAACGTCTCGGGTGACGGCGTCGACTTCTCGCCCAACTACCAGGCGCTCAACGCGCGCCGGGTCGACGACGTCGCCACGAGCGCGAGCATCGGGACGTTCGCGGGCCGCGTCCTGTGGAACTTCTCCGAGGCGACGTCGGTGACCCTCGGGACCGCCGACCAATTCGTCGGCAGCGTGCTCGTGCCCTCCGCGAGCAGCACGGTCGAGATCAAGACCAGCACCAACGGACGGCTGTACGTCGGAGGCGACCTGAGCTTCGCCGGTGCCGCGGGCCCCGCCGGTCTCGAGCACCACAGCTACCCGTGGATCGGCTCGGGCGCGTTCGGGTGCACCCTGACCGTCCCCCCGACCACGGGCACCGACGGTGGCGGGCAGGAGCCGTCCGACCCCACCGACGAGCCCGGCTCGACCGACGAGCCGAGCGTGGAGCCCGGCGAGCCGGGTGAGGGCAGCCTGGTCCCCACGCCGACGGCCACCACCCCGGCCCCGCTCGACGAGACCACGCCCGTCGCGGACCCGGTCACCCCTGCCCCCGGCGCAGCGAACCCGGTGCAGGACGAGGACGTGCCCGGCGCAGCCGCCACGGAGGACGGCGGCCTCGCCGCCACGGGCGCGCAGACCGCCGTGATCGTCCTGATCGCCGTGGCGCTCCTCGCGGGCGGCACGTGGCTGGTCCTGCTGGCACGCCGACGCGCGGCCGCGTCGCGCTGACGACCGGGCGACGCAGCACGACGGCCGAGGCCCCCAGGTAGGCACACCTGGGGGCCTCGGCCGTCCTCCGGCGACCGTCACCGCCGAGGCGCGGGCGCCGGCCGGGAGGCAGGCAGCCTCGTCAGTGCTCGGTCCCCCCGGAGACCGCCAGGGGCGCGACGTGCGCCGGACGACCGTCGCCGCGCGCGGGCTCGGCGTCGAGATCCGCGAGGGCCGTCTCGACGACGACCCGCAGCCCCTCGACGACCGCGGCGAGAGGCAGGGACGCACCGTCGGGCCCCTGGCTCCCGGGCGCTCCCGTCGCGCTCACCTCGGGGACGTGCACGAACCCGGCCCGGACGCCGTCGCGCCCGTCCGCCCACCGCATGAGGTCGTAGAACGTCGCGTTGCACACGTAGGTCCCCGCGGTGCTCGACACCGCGACGGGGACCCCGGCCTCACGCACCGCGACCAGGACAGGCTTGAGGGGCAGGGTCGTGAGGTAGCCGACCGGCCCTCCCTCGACCACGGGCACGTCGACGGGGGCCTCCCCCGCGTTGTCGGGGATGCGCGCGTCGACCACGTTGATCGCGACGCGCTCGAGGCGGAGCGCGCTCGTCCCGGCGGCGAGGCCGACAGCCACCACGACCCGGGGCCGGTGCTCCTCGACGGCCGCCCGCAACGCGGGCCACGCCCCCGCGAACGTGCACGGGAGCTCGACCGCGACGAGCCGCTCGTCCCCGTGCCACGTGTCGCGCAGCGCACGCACGGCCTGCCAGGACGCGTTGGTCGCGGCGCCGTCGAACGGTTCGAACCCGGACAGCAGGACGGTCACGCGAGCTCCTCGGCCGTCTCCTGGACGATCCGCTCCCACAGCACGTCGACCTCGGCGCGCAGCGCCTCCGGGGCGCCGCCACCGTCGAGCGTGACGTCGGCGACCGCGAGCCGCTCGGCGTCCGTGGCCTGCGCGGCGATGCGCGCCCGGGCCTCGTCCTCGCTCATGCCCCGCACGGAGACGAGGCGCCGCAGGCGCACGTCCTCGGGAGCCACGACCACGGCGACCAGGTGGAACGACTCGGCCTGCCCCGTCTCCACGAGCAGCGGGATGTCGTGCACGACGACGGCGCGCGGGTCGCGTGCGGCGACGAGGGCCTCGCGCTCGGCGGACAGGCGCCGCACCTCGGGGTGGACGATCCCGTTGAGCCTGCCGCGGGCCGCGTCGTCGCCGAACACGATCGTCCCGAGCCGCGCACGGTCGAGCGATCCGTCGGGCGCGAGGACGTCGGCGCCGAACGCCTCGACGATCTCCGCGAGCCCCACGGTGCCGGGAGCGACCGCCTCGCGTGCGAGGACGTCGGCGTCGATGACGCAGGCCCCGAGCTCGGCGAACCGATCGAGGGCCACGGACTTTCCTGCTGCGATCCCGCCGGTCAGGCCTACGCGAAACATGGGTCCATCCTGCCAGTCAAGCCTCGTGCGCACGCCCCGGGGCCGGGCCGGGCTCGTCGGCCACGACGCGCAGCAGGCGGATGAGCTCGTGCCGGTCGTCGGCGTCGAGGCGCGACAGGAGCGTCCCTGCGCTGGTCTCGCGCTCGGCGGCGACCGCTGCGAGGGTGCGTCGGCCGTCCTCGGTCAGTTCGACGAGGGTCGCTCGACGGTCCGTGGGGTCGGGCAGCCTGCGCACGAGCCCGGCGGCCTCGGCGTCGTCGACCTTCGAGGTGACGGACCGGGGGGCGACGTCGAGCATGCAGGCCAGCGCACTGGGACGCTGGGGGCCGTCGCAGTGCGCGAGGGCGCGCAGCATGCGGTACTGCCCCGGGGTCGTCCGGGCCCGACCGAGACGCTCCCCCGCCTCGCGCCGCACCGCACGCATCGCGGCGTGCAGGAGGGTGAGGAACTCGGCGTTCTCGGCGTCGATGTCTGTCGTCACAGGCACGAGACTAGTCGCCCGCCGAAGCATTGTGAACCACCTCATGGTGAGGTAGGCTCACTAACGGCGTCGAGGCCCCTCCTCCGCTGCTCCCTCCGACCTCCTGGAGGCCACGTGTCCTTCCCCTCATCCTTCGGCGGCGGCTCCGGCATGCGCACCTTCCGCCAGGACTCCTCGATCACCAAGCAGCGGCTCCACCGCGGCACCGTCCGGCGCATCCTCGGCTTCGCGCGCCCGTACAAGGCGCAGCTCACCGTGTTCATGGTGCTCATCGCGCTCAACGCCGCCGCGGGCGCCGTGACCCCGCTGCTGTTCAAGTACCTCATCGACAACGGCATCACGGCCGGGCGGGTCGACGTCGTCGTCGAGATCTCGCTCGTCGTCGCGGGCATCGCCCTCGCGTCCGGGCTGCTCAGCGTCGGCGAGCGCTGGTTCTCCGCCCGCGTGGGCGAGGGCCTCATCCTCGACCTGCGCACCGCGGTGTTCGACCACGTGCAACGCATGCCCCTCGCGTTCTTCGCCCGCACGCGCACCGGGGCCCTCGTCCAGCGCCTGAACGGCGACGTGCTCGGCGCGCAGCAGGCGTTCACCTCCACGCTGTCCAACGTCTTCTCGAACCTGCTCACGGTCGTGTTCGTGCTCGCCGCGATGCTCTCGATGTCCTGGGAGCTCACGCTCATCGCGCTCGCGCTGCTGCCCGTGTTCGTCCTGCCCGCCCGCTGGGTCGGACGTCGGCTCGCCGGGATCACGCGCGAGAGCTACACCCTCAACGCCGACGCTGCCCAGATGATGAACGAGCGGTTCAACGTCGCAGGTGCCCACCTCGTCAAGATCTTCGGACGACCCGAGCAGGAGTCCGCGACATACGCGGAGCAGGCCGGCCGCGTCCGCGACATCGGGGTGACGGCCGCCATGTACGCCACGGTCTTCCGCGTCGCGCTGACGACCGTCGCGTCCGTCGCGGTCGCGATCGTCTACGGGCTCGGGGGCGTCATGGCCATCCGTGGCACGCTCACCGTCGGCGTCGTCGTCGCCCTCACGGCCTACCTCGCGCGCCTCTACGGGCCGCTCACCGCGCTCTCCAACGTCCAGGTCGACGTCATGACGGCGCTCGTCAGCTTCGAGCGCGTCCTCGAGGTGCTCGACCTGGAGCCGTCCGTGACCGACGCCCCGGACGCGAGCGACCTGTCCGACGACGTCGCCCGCCACGGCGCGACCCTCGCCCTCGACCACGTCACCTTCCGCTATCCCGGGGCCGCGGACGTCTCGCTCGCGTCGCTCGAGGCCGTCGCGACCGTGAGCTCGGACCCCACCACCGACACGCTCAGCGACGTCTCGTTCGAGGTCCCGGCCGGCGCGATGGTCGCGATCGTCGGCCCCTCGGGCGCAGGCAAGACCACGATCTCCCAGCTCGTCACGCGGATGTACGACCCCACGCACGGTGCGGTGCGCATCGCTGGACGCGACCTGCGGGAAGTGACCCAGAGGTCGCTGCAGGACACCGTGGGAGTCGTCTCCCAGGAGGCGCACCTCTTCCACGACACGATCGCCGGCAACCTGCGGTACGCCAAGCCGGACGCCACCGACGCCGAGCTGTGGACCGCCCTGCGCCAGGCGCACGTCGCAGAGCTCGTCGAGTCCCTGCCCGCCGGCCTCGAGACCGTGGTCGGCGACCGCGGCTACCGGCTCTCGGGCGGCGAACGCCAGCGGCTCGCGATCGCCCGCCTCTTCCTCAAGGCGCCGGCACTCGTCGTGCTCGACGAGGCCACGGCCCACCTCGACTCCGAGTCGGAGGCAGCGGTCCAGCTCGCGCTCGACGCCGCGCTCGACGGACGGACGTCGCTCGTGATCGCCCACCGTCTGTCCACGATCCGCCAGGCCGACATGATCGTCGTGCTCGACCAGGGGCACGTCGTGGCGACCGGCACGCACTCCGAGCTGCTGGTCCACGGCGGGCTCTACGCCGAGCTCTACCGGACCCAGTTCGCGACCACGGCCGAGGCGGGCACGTCCGGCGAGGCGCTGAGGTCCGACGACGACGCGGAGCCGCTCCCCGTGTGAGCCCGCAGGACGCCGCGCCCGTCGGCGCCCTGTCGGCTCCCCGGGGCACCGGCGCCCCGAGGACACGCGGGCGCCGTGGCGCGGCTGCGGCCTGCGGGGTACGGCCACGGGTGCGGTCGGCGGCCTGTGCGTCCGTGCAGGATCGACGCACGCAGGACGCCCTGCGGCCGGATCGAGCACCAGGCGTGACCGCCCGAGCCCTCACGACGTCCGGGCACGACGAAGGCCCGCCACCCGAAGGTGGCGGGCCTCGTCATGACGTCACCCCGGCCGTGAGGCCAGGAGGAGATCAGTTACCGGTGAGCTTCTCGCGCAGAGCGGCGAGCGCCTCGTCCGAGGCCAGCGTGCCGGCAGCCTCTTCCTGGACCGGGGTCGAGGAGTAGGTGGCAGCGGAGCTGGCGGAGGACTCGCCCGAGGTCGCAGCCTCGTCGTCGGCCTTGAGAGCCTCGGCGACCTGCTTGCGGTGAGCCTCCCAGCGCTCGTGAGCCTTCGCGTACTGCGACTCCCACGTCTCGCGCTGAGCCTCGAAGCCCTCGAGCCACTCGTTGGTCTCGGGGTCGAAGCCCTCGGGGTACTTGTAGTTCCCCTGCTCGTCGTACTCGGCAGCCATGCCGTACAGCGCGGGGTCGAAGTCGTCCGACTCCGGGTCCACGCCCTCGTTGGCCTGCTTGAGCGACAGCGAGATGCGGCGACGCTCGAGGTCGATGTCGATGACCTTGACGAAGACCTCGTCACCGACGTTGACGACCTGCTCGGGCAGCTCGACGTGGCGGACAGCCAGCTCGGAGATGTGCACGAGGCCCTCGATGCCGTCCTCGACGCGCACGAACGCACCGAACGGGACGAGCTTCGTGACCTTGCCCGGCACGACCTGACCGATGGCGTGCGTCCGGGCGAAGGTCTGCCACGGGTCCTCCTGCGTCGCCTTCAGCGACAGGGAGACGCGCTCGCGGTCGAAGTCGACGTCCAGGACCTCGACCGTGACCTCCTGGCCCACCTCGACGACCTCGGAGGGGTGGTCGATGTGCTTCCAGGACAGCTCGGAGACGTGCACCAGACCGTCGACGCCGCCGAGGTCCACGAACGCACCGAAGTTGACGATCGAGGAGACGACACCGGGGCGCACCTGGCCCTTCTGCAGGGTCTGCAGGAAGGTCGAGCGAACCTCGGACTGCGTCTGCTCGAGCCACGCACGACGCGACAGGACGACGTTGTTGCGGTTCTTGTCGAGCTCGATGATCTTCGCCTCGATCTCCTTGCCGACGTACGGCTGGAGGTCGCGGACGCGGCGCATCTCCACCAGCGACGCGGGCAGGAAGCCGCGCAGGCCGATGTCGAGGATGAGGCCGCCCTTGACGACCTCGATGACGGTGCCGGTGACGACGCCGTCCTCTTCCTTGATCTTCTCGATCGTGCCCCAGGCACGCTCGTACTGAGCGCGCTTCTTGGAGAGGATCAGGCGACCTTCCTTGTCCTCCTTCTGGAGGACGAGGGCCTCGACTGCGTCACCGACCTTGACGACGTCCCCGGGGTCCACGTCGTGCTTGATGGACAGCTCGCGGGAGGGGATGACGCCCTCGGTCTTGTAGCCGATGTCGAGGAGAACCTCGTCGCGGTCGACCTTGACGATCGTGCCTTCGACAATGTCACCGTCATTGAAGTACTTGATGGTGGCGTCGATGGCGGCAAGGAAGTCCTCTTCGGTGCCGATGTCGTTGATGGCAACCTGAGGTGCGGACTTCGCGGGGGTGGAGATGGTCATTGAGTTCGATGCTCCGATGCGGACAGGAAGTAGTTCGGATAGGGATGTTGCTGTGGTGGTCACCACCGGTGACCTCCGCTCCGAGCACGGAACGGCCCCGCCACGACGGACACGAGCGGACACGCGTCGAGTCTTCGGCGGGAGGTAGGGCGGTAGGCGCACTGCACCGTCAGACATCCTATCGACGGATCGGCGGAGCGGTCAAAGGGAGAGCGTGGCGTTGCACGCGCTCTCACGTGTGCTCCGTCACCTCGGGATCCCCTCCCCGTCCCCACGACCGGCTGCGCCCGCACGCGCGCCGGCCGCTCGCGAAGCCACGAGCGGCCGACGGGCAGGGCGATCCCGGGTCAGGACAGGGCGTGCGCGACCCGCAGCAGCTCCGCGGGGACGTGCTTGACCTTGCCTGCGATCTCGTCGAGCGGGACGAGCACGACGCTCTCGCCGCGCAGCGCCGTCATGACCTTCGACTCGCCGCGCGAGATCGCGTCGACCGCGGCGACCCCGAACCGGCTGCCGAGGATGCGGTCGGTGGGCGTGGGCTCCCCGCCACGCTGCACGTGCCCCAGGACCGTGAGCCGCGTGTCGAAGCCCGTGCGGCGGGCGATCTCGGCCGAGACCCGCTCGCCGATCGAGCCCGCGATGATCTCGCCGTACTTCCCGAGCTCCTGGGTGAACTCCATGCTGCCGCCCTCGCGGGGCACCGCCCCCTCGGCGACGACCACGATCGAGAAGTTCGCGTGCGCGCGGTGACGGTGGCGCAGGAACTTCTCGATGGCGTCCATGTCGAACGGGTCCTCGGGCGCGAGGACGACCTCGGCGCCGCCGGCGATCCCCGCGTTGACGGCGATCCAGCCCGCGTGACGCCCCATGACCTCGACGACCATGACGCGGTTGTGGCTCTCCGCGGTCGTGTGGACGCGGTCGATCGCCTCGGTGGCGATGTTCACGGCCGTGTGGAAGCCGATCGACAGGTCGGTGCCCTCCACGTCGTTGTCGATCGTCTTGGGGATCGCGACGATGTTGACGCCGGCGTCCGCGACCTTGCTCGCGGCGTGCAGCGTGCCGTCACCACCGATGCAGATCATGGCGTCGAGCCGCTCCGCCTCGACCGTCGCGAGGACCGCGTCGATCCCGCCGTCGGACGCGTGCGGGTGGAAGCGCGCCGTGCCGAGGAGGGTCCCTCCGACAGGGAGCACGTTCCGGATGTCCTGGCGTCCGAGCGGGATGATGTCGCCGTCGACGACGCCCTTCCACCCGTTCCGGAAACCGATGATGGTGTGACCGTACTCGCCCATCCCCTGCTTGACGACGGCCCTGATGGCCGCGTTCAAACCGGGGCAGTCCCCGCCACCTGTGAGCAGACCGATGCGCAACTCGAACCTCGTCTCGTGATGAGTGATCGTCGGAAGGCGGACCAGCGCCTTCGCTCGACCGACCAGCCCTCAGCCTATCGACCACCAGGGACGATGCCGTGGAACGACCCTCGGCACGAGACGATGGATGCATGACGGATGAGACGATCGGTTCGGTCGGGTACCGCGACGTCCCCCCTGCACAGGGCGGGGCGGCCGGGCGCTCGTGGTGGGACGCCAACGCCGAGGAGTACCTCGACGAGCACGGGGACTTCCTCGGCGCGGTCGACTTCTGCTGGTGCCCCGAGGGGCTGCGCGAGTCCGAGGCGCACCTCCTGGGCGACCTCGCAGGACGGCGCGTGCTCGAGCTCGGGGCGGGTGCCGCCCAGTGCTCGCGGTGGCTCGTGTCGCGCGGCGTCGAGGCGGTCGCGACGGACGTCTCGGGCGGGATGCTCGCAGCGGGCGCGCGGCTCAACGCGTCGACGGGCATCGCCGTGCCGCTGGTCCAGGCCGACGCACGCCGCCTCCCCTTCGCGGACGCGAGCTTCGACGTCGCCTTCACCTCGTTCGGCGCCATCCCCTTCGTGCCCGACGCCGCCTCGATCCACCGCGAGGCCGCTCGCGTCCTGCGCCCGGGGGGCTCGTGGGTCTTCTCGGTGACCCACCCGGTGCGCTGGGCATTCCCCGACGACCCGAGCGAACGGGGCCTGACGGCGCACCGCTCCTACTTCGACAGGCGCCCCTACGTCGAGACCGACACCTCCGGTCGCGTCACCTACGCGGAGTACCACCGCACGCTCGGGGACCACGTGCGCGAGGTCGTGGGTGCGGGTCTCGCGATCGAGGACGTGGTCGAGCCGGAGTGGCCGGCAGACAACCAGGAGGTCTGGGGCGGCTGGGGACCCGTCCGGGGCGCCTACCTGCCGGGCACGGCGATCTTCCGGACACGCCTGACCGGCTGAGCAGAGGCCCTCGACCGGCGCGGGGGGGGGGGGGGGGGGGGGGGGGGGGGGGGGGGGGGG
>NZ_JACSPN010000009.1:120583-136792 GCF_015142735.1 Oerskovia douganii
GTTGACGGATCGCGCGCCGTCAACCTATGTTGACAATGTGGCGGTCACGCCACCCGACCGGAGGAACCGATGAAGGAGCCGGACATGACGATGCTCGTCCATGCCGCCGAGGACGATGACCCGCTGCACGCCCTCGCCGCACTCCGCGACCTGCGGCACGAGGCCGACCGCCGCGAGGCCGTCGTGGTCCGCCGCGCACGGACCCGCGGCATCTCCTGGGCGGCGATCGCGACGATCCTCGGGGTCAGCCGACAGGCCGTCCACAAGAAGTACGGCGGCTCACGCTTCACCCGGTCCTGAGCCCGACCCGAGGAGGCGCGCGACGCCGTCGGGCACCGCGCGCCGCGGGACGGACCTGCCGTCAGTGCCCCGCGTCGTGCCAGGTCCGCCCCGAGCCCACCGAGACGTCGAGCGGGACCGAGAGCTTCGCGGCCGCGCCCATCTCATGGCGCAAGAGCTCCTCGACCGCGTCCCGCTCCCCCGGTGCGACCTCGACCACGAGCTCGTCGTGGACCTGCAGGAGCAGGCGCGAGCGCAGGTCCTGCTCGTCGATCGCACGCTGGACGCCGAGCATCGCGACCTTGATGATGTCGGCCGCGCTGCCCTGGATGGGAGCGTTGAGCGCCATGCGCTCGGCCATGTCCCGACGCTGGCGGTTGTCGCTCGTGAGGTCCGGCAGGTAGCGACGGCGACCCAGGATGGTCGCGGTGTAGCCCGTGACCCGGGCCTCGTCGACGACTCCCGTGAGGTAGTCGCGCACGCCGCCGAAGCGCGTGAAGTAGTCCTCCATGAGGCCCGCGGCCTCGCCCACCGAGATGTTGAGCTGCTGCGAGAGGCCGAACGAGGACAGGCCGTAGGCCAGCCCGTAGGACATGGCCTTGATCTTGGACCGCATGGCAGGGGTGACCTGGTCGGTCGGGACGTCGAACACGCGCGAGCCCACGTAGCTGTGCAGGTCCTCGCCCGAGTTGAAGGCCTCGATGAGGCCCTCGTCGCCCGACAGGTGCGCCATGATGCGCATCTCGATCTGGCTGTAGTCCGCGGTCAGCAGGGTCTCGTAGCCCTCGCCCACCACGAACGCCCGGCGGATGCGACGCCCGGCCTCGGTGCGGATGGGGATGTTCTGCAGGTTCGGGTCGGTCGAGCTCAGGCGCCCGGTCGCCGCGATGGTCTGCTGGAACGTCGTGTGGATGCGCCCGTCCGGGGCGACCGACTTGAGCAGGCCCTCGACCGTCTGGCGCAGGCGCGTGGCGTCGCGGTGCGCGAGCAGGTGCTCCAGGAACGGGTGCCCCGTCTTGGCGAACAGGTCCGCGAGCGCCGCGGCGTCCGTCGTGTAGCCGGTCTTGATCTTCTTGGTCTTGGGCATGTCGAGCTGGTCGAACAGGACCTCCTGGAGCTGCTTGGGCGAGCCCAGGTTCACCTCCCGACCGATCACGTCGTAGGCCTCGGCCGCCGCGGTCGCGACGAGCTCGCCGAAGTGCTTCTCGAGCTCCGTGAGGTAGTCGACGTCGGCAGCGATCCCCCGGGACTCCATGCGGGCGAGGACGTCGACGAGCGGCAGCTCGAGGTCCTTGAGCAGGTGGTCCGCGCCGCGGTCGCGGAGCTCGCCCGCCAGCACCTCCGAGAGCTCGAGGACCCCCGTCGCGCGCACGGCGTCTCGCTCGTCCTCGCCCGACCCGTCGAGCGAGAGGTCCAGCGCGCCCTGCGGCTCGTCGACCTCCTCGACCCGCAGCTCGCGCTTGAGGTGGCGGATCGCGAGGTCGCCCAGGTCGTAGCCCCGCTGGTCGGGGTGGCACAGGTAGGCCGCGAGCTCGGTGTCGAACACGACGCCGCGCAGGTCGAAGCCGCGCGAGGCGAGCTCGTGCCAGGTGGCCTTGGCGCCGTGCACCACCTTGGGCGCGTCGACGTCCGCGAGCCACGCCGCCAGGGCCTGCTCGTCGACGACCGCGACGTCGGCGAGGTCGACGGAGACCGCCGCTGCGCCGTCGTCCGCCACGGCGAGCGCCCACGCGTCACCGCCCACCGGGGCGGCCTTGCCCGCGACGACGAGCCCCACGGGGCGCTCCTTGCGCGCCGTGAGCCAGGCGCCGAGCTCGCCCTGGCCGAGCGTCGCGAGCGAGACGTCGAAGCCCTCCTCGACGTCCTCCTCGCCCTCGGGGGCGAGCGCGAACAGGCGCTCGCGCAGCGCCGTGAACTCCAGGGCGTCGAACACGCGGTGCATGGCCTCGCGGTCCCAGGGCTGCACCAGGAGGTCGTCGGGACCGAGCGGGAGCTCCATGTCGGTGAGCAGCGCGTTGAGCCGGCGGTTGAGCCGCACCTGGTCGAGGTTGGCCCGCAGGTTCTCCCCGGCCTTGCCCGTGATCTTGTCCGCCGAGGCGAGCACGCCGTCCAGGCCGTCGTAGGCGTTGATCCACTTGGCGGCCGTCTTGGGGCCCACGCCCGGGATGCCGGGGAGGTTGTCGCTCGTCTCCCCCACGAGGGCCGCGAGGTCCGGGTAGCGCTCGGGCGGGACGCCGTACTTCTCCAGGACCGCCTCGGGCGTCATGCGCGCGAGCGTCGAGACCCCGACCTTGGGGTAGAGCACGGTCACGTCGTCGCGCACGAGCTGGAACGAGTCGCGGTCCCCCGAGCAGATCAGGACCTCCATCCCCACGGCCGCGGCCTGGGTCGCGAGCGTCGCGAAGATGTCGTCCGCCTCGAAGTTCTCCTTCTGCAGGACGGGGATGTTGAGCGTCGCGAGGATGTCCTTGATGAGCGGGACCTGCCCCTTGAAGGGCTCGGGGCTCGCGTCGCGCGTGCCCTTGTACGTCGGCAGGACCTCGGTGCGGAACGACGCGCGCCCCGCGTCGAACGCGACCGCGACGTGCGTGGGCTTCTCGTCGCGCAGCAGGTTCGTCAGCATCGAGACGAACCCGTAGACGGCGTTCGTCGACTGGCCCGTGGTCGTCGAGAACTTCTCGACCGGCAGGGCGAAGTAGGCCCGGTAGGCCATCGAGTGTCCGTCGATCAGCAGGAGGCGAGGTCGCGCAGTGGTGGTCACGGGTGCAAACCTATCCGCTATGACTGACACGCACGGAGCCGAGAGCCCGTCCCCCTCCCCCGACGACGCCGCGCTCGAGGCCCTGCGCGCGAGCACCGCGGGAACCCTCATCGAACGCATGGGCATCACGCTCGACGAGGTCGCCCCCGACCGCGTGACCGGCAGCATGCCGGTCCTCGGCAACACCCAGCCCGCCGGCCTGCTGCACGGTGGCGCCTCGGTCGTGCTCGCGGAGACCCTGGGGTCGATCGCGGCCCAGATCCACGCGGGCGCGGGACGCGCGGCCGTGGGCATCGAGATCAACGCCACACATCACCGGGGGGTGCGGTCGGGCTCGGTGCACGGCGTCGCGACCGCGCTGCACCTAGGGCGTACCACCGCGAGCTACGAGATCGTCGTCGTCGACGACCAGGAACGACGCGTGTGCACGGCGCGCCTCACGTGCATGGTGCTCGACACCCCCTGAGACCGGGTGCGCCCCCTGCGCACGACGAGGGGCCCGGACCGAAGGAGTCTTCGGTCCGGGCCCCTCGTGCAGTCGTGGGGACGCGTCAGCGGGAGGCCGGCTCGCTCACGAGCGGGGCGTCGAGCCCGGCCGCGACCTCGCGGCGGTAGTCGTCCTGGAACCCCCGCAGGTCCACCGGCCCGGTCTGCCCGTCCGTCCGCGCCTTGCGTCGGCGCGCGATGAGGTCCTCGAGGCTCCGGGCGCCGCGCCGCAGCGTGCCGGAGTCCGCGGCGAGCCGCCGCTGGAGCACCGCCGTCGACACGACGCGGTGGCCTGCGGCCGGCGCGAAACCGAGCCGTGCGAGGAAACGCTGCACGCCCCGCGAGCCAGGGATCGGCACCGAGAACACGTCGATCGCCCCGTGCTCTGCGGCGAGCTCCGCGGTCGCCGTGAGCAACGCGTGGCCGACCCCCCGACGTCGCGCGTCCTGGGACACGTAGAGGGCCTCGATGTACAGGCTGGGCTCGTCGTTGAAGATGTGCGGGTCGAGCACGCGAGCCAGCAGGAAACCGACCGGCACGTCGTCATGGAAGGCCACGAGCGCCGTCCCGCCCGGCACCGAGAGCAGGACGCGGAGCTGGCGGACCAGCTTGGACTCGTCGGAGAAGCAGACCTGGGGCCCGGCAGCGGACTCGCGTCGCGCCTCGGCACAGAGTGCAGCGACACCAGGGAGGTCGTCGCCGACCGCAGGCCTGACCACTACTGCTGCACGCACGTGGAACCTCCTCGTAGGATCTTCCGACCCTGAACGCCCCCGGCGGCAGTCGAGCTATCTGCCACCGACGAGCGCCCCCGGTCTTCGATCGACTGATGCTTCGTGAGAATCCGGGTCTTCGACCTGGACACCTGTCCACGACGATAGCCTTGTTGAGCGTCCCGAACAAAGAGGCTGTTCACGGCCCGGTCAGTGAGGCGTCGACCTGGACGAAGCAGTGGATCAGGCTCCGCCGACCTGCTCGATCACGGCGTCCGCGACCTCGCGCATGGTCAGACGACGGTCCATCGACGTCTTCTGGATCCATCGGAACGACTCGGGCTCCGAGAGGCCCATCTTGGTCATCAGCAGGCCCTTGGCGCGGTCGACGCGCTTGCGGGTCTCGAAACGCTCCGCCAGGTCCGCGACCTCGGCCTCGAGCGCGCTGATCTGCGAGTAGCGCGAGATCGCGATCTCCACCGCAGGCAGCAGGTCCGAGGGGCTGAAGGGCTTGACGACGTAGGCCATCGCCCCGGCGTCCCGCGCACGCTCGACGAGCTCCGTCTGCGAGAACGCGGTCAGCAGCACCACGGGCGCGACGTGCGCCTTGCCGATGCGCTCGGCCGCGGAGATGCCGTCGAGCTCGGGCATCTTGACGTCCATCACGACGACGTCGGGCTTGAGCTCGAGAGCCAGCTTGACCGCCGTCTCACCGTCGCCCGCCTCGCCCACGACGTCGAAGCCCGCCTCGCGGAGCGTCTCGACGACGTCCATGCGGATCAGCGCCTCGTCCTCCGCGACGACGGCACGGCGGGCAGGTCGCGCACCCGACGGCGCAGCGGGGGCCTCCGGCTCGGCACTCGGTTCGGGCTGGATCAGGGGGGGCAGGTCGAGCGGTGCCGTGGCATCGGGCTGCGCGTTGTCGTCACTCACGTCCATCATCGTAGTGGGAGAACCCCCCGTTCGCCCCGCGCTGAGGGTGTGATTCTCGTTTCGTCCCGGTTCTGTGGTTCGATGGTCCACGCACCGCTGCGGGATCCTCGTGCTCCCCGGACGGTCAGTGCCCCGGTAGCCCAACCGGCAGAGGCGTTCGGCTCAAACCCGATCCAGTGTGGGTTCGAATCCCACCCGGGGCACCTCTGCGTCTGGCCCGTGAACTGCGGAGACACACTCAGACGTGGCCCACTCAAGGCCTCTACGTGCCTCTCGCCCCGGCGAATGATCAGGGCGCAGCCCGTAACGGCCAGGTGCCGT
The DNA here is from genome assembly GCF_015142735.1 of Oerskovia douganii. Taxonomy (GTDB): domain Bacteria; phylum Actinomycetota; class Actinomycetes; order Actinomycetales; family Cellulomonadaceae; genus Oerskovia; species Oerskovia douganii. Next base: position 126,077 of record NZ_JACSPN010000009.1, read on the forward strand.
ACGACACATCGCCGCATGGGCGGTGAGCATGAGCACACAGAGCCAGGCACCTGAGACCGCCACCGAGCCCCGCGCCATCAACACCCTCGACGAGCTGCGCGCGAGCCGGCGAGCCACCATCAACAGGGCCGAGACCGCCCGCATCCTCGACGTCGACAAGCGCACCCTGGAGCAGGCCTCGACGCAGACCAGTCCCCCCGCCGCCGGACCTCGCGTCGTCGCGCCCCGCGAGAAGCTCCTCGCGCTTCTGACCAATGACGCGCCGATCCCGACCGCTACATGAGCGCCCGACCGGGACGCCGAGGAGACGGCTCGTTGCGGACCTACCAGACGGTCGCCGGCACCCGGTACCGCATCGAGTACCGGGTGCTCGTCGACCCCGACGATCCCGAGGCAGGCACTGCACGCAAGGGCGTCGGCGGATTCACCATCAAGGGCGAAGCGGCGAAGACACTGCGGGCTGCCGTCACAGTTGAGACCGGCGAGCGCCTCGACACGAAGGTGACCGTGTCCCAGTTCGCCGCAGACTGGCTCACCGGAAGCCGGACATCGCCATCGACGGTCGAGACCTACGGCCGCTGCGTGCGCCTGCACATCGACCCGCACATCGGGTCCGTGCCGCTGGTGGACCTGCGGGCCGCGCGCATCACCCGGCTCTACGGCGACCACGAAGCCCGCGGCAACCATGACCGGGGCAAGGAAGGAACAGGCCTAGGACCCAACAGCGTCCGCAAGGTCCACGTCCTGCTCGTGAGCATCCTGGACGGAGCCCTGGCCGAGAACCTCATCGCCACCAACCCGGCCAAGCACTCCTAGGTGTTCTGTGTCATGACGTTGGTGACACCCCATCGACCTCACACTGCGGCCAGGAACCAACCCCCAGCCTCACGCCTCCACGCAGAACGCATCCCGCGTCTTCTGCCCTTCGGTGTACTCCCCCCAAGCTCCAGTCAGCGGTGGTTGCCACAAAGTAGTGCTAACCGTTGTGCCGCACAACGCCGGCCTTCAGCGCCGCGGTCGCCGCTTCTCATGGGAGCTACTACGCAAGACCTGTCGACAACCACCGACAGCGGGCTACGACGCGCCCCGCTCGAACCAGTCCAGCGCGAGCGCGACGACTGCGTCTGGCGCATCGTCCGTGACGAAGTGGGCTGCGTCATCGATGAAGGCGAGCTCGAACCGGTCGGCGCGCCGTTCGTGGTCCCGGCAGATGCGCCGAACGGTCGGCTCGGCGAACGGTCCGTCTCGACGACCGAAGGCGGTCAGGGTCGGCGGCTGCAGCCGCATCCGCTTGTACACGCCACGCAGGAGGCGCATCGACACCGGGATGACCATGCCGCGGTACAGCGCAGTGACCGCTCTCTCGACCTCACGTCGCTCGTGCACGCGCAGGTACGCCTCGATCGTGTCCTCCGTCAACGGCCGGGCAACGTACCGCGGGCTGAAGAGGTAGCGCAGCGACCGGCCCCGACGGTGCATCAGCAGCGCGGGCATGTGCGCGAACGCGGGCATCACCTTCGGAGTGAACTCCATGAACCCCGGAGGGACGGCGAGCTGCAGCATCGTGCGCACCCGTTCCGGGCTGCGGTAGGAGAGCTGCATGCCTGAGATGGCACCCATGTCGTGGCAGACGAAGTGCGCCCGGGCGACCCCGAGAGCATCGAGCACGGCGACGACGTCGTCGAGCTGCGACTCCGGCCCGAAGCGCGGATCCGCCGCTTCGGTCCAGCCCGACCCCCGCAGATCCGGGCAGATCACCCGGTAGCCGTGCGCAGCGATCGTCGGCGCGATGAGGCGCCACTGCCACCAGTGCTCCGGAAAGCCGTGCAGCATCACGACCGGGTCACCGGCACCGATCGAGGCGACGTGCGTGCGCAGGCCCGTCGTCTGGACCATCGCGTGCTCGAACCCTGCCGCCTCCAGAAGCGGCGGAGACCAGGTGTCCCCGGCCGTCGCGTCCTGAGTACCCGGCGCGTCCATGAGGAGCCTCCTCCACCACCTCGACCCACTATGGTCGTAGTTTCATTGTGGATCGTCGGCCACTAGATTCATAGTCCTCTAGGCTGGGAAACATGAACGAGACGCGGCGACGGGCCCTTGATGCCGCGGTGCGGCTCGTCGGCACCGACGGCGTACGAGCCCTGACGCACGGCCGAGTCGATGCGGCAGCCGGGCTCCCGCCGGGGTCGACGTCGAATCACTTCCGCACCCGCGCCGCCCTGGTCGCCGGGGTCATCGAGTGGATCGCGGAGAGCGAGCGCCAGGACGGCGGCACCCCCGAGGAGATCCGGACGGCAGAGGATCTCTCGCGGATGCTCGTTCGGCTGATCGAGGTGCAGTCCGGACCACTGGCGGCGCGCACCCGCGCCCGATACGCACTGTTCCTCGACGCGCTCGACGAGGACGCCATCACCCCTCTGCTGCACCAGCGCGCAGTCTTCGAGGACTGGGTACGCCGGCTCCTGGTGAGGATCGGCGGGCCAAGGGCCGAGGCGGGAACCCTGCTCCTGATGGCGTCCTGCGACGGCCTGCTCCTTCACCGGATCACCGTCGATCCCGACGCGCCCATACTCTCGTCCGTCACCGCTGCGGTAGAGACGGCGCTGCGACCGGTTGGCCACTGACCGACTGCTGACGGGACCCTGTCGCAGGCGGCCAGAACGGATCGGCGCCGACACGACCGCGGTGCACGTCGGCTCTACTGCATCCAGGCATGCGCCCGACCGAGGAGAAGGACGGCACTTCACCGCGACCGCTTGGCACAGTATTTCCACGGGATGCCGTGTCCCCCGCCTGCCCGTCGCCCAGACGTCGCCATCGGCGAAAGACCCGCGGCCCGTACCGCACGGGCGGTACGGGCCGCGCAGGATCGCGACCTCCGGCCGAGGTGCGCGACCACCGGACGCGGGATCGTCGAAGGGTGATCGGCACGAGGCGGTGCCGACCACCGAGCAGAGATCCCACCGAAGGAGCCGCCGCACCACGACCATCGCCCCCTCCCGGCACGAGCCGGTCACTGCATCCCGCTCCGGTGATCCTGTCGGCGCTCCCCCGGTCGGCCAGTTCCGCCACGACCTGCTGTCCGGTCGGTGGTGACGTGCGATGTCAGCGCGCACGAGGCAATCAGCGTGCTGCGCGCCGCGTCGAACGACCACAACGTGGCTCTGCGCAGGCTCTCGGGCTGGGTCGTGGCGCTGGCCGAGGAGGTCTCGCCGCCCGAGGACTGCCGCCGGTCGGTCAGCGAGCTCCTCGAGCACCCGCGCGCACCGCGCCGCGGGCGGGAGTGACCCGGGACGGAAAGACCTTCGCCCCCTCCCGAGCAGCTGGAGGGGGTCGGCTGCTCGGAAGGGGGCGAAGGTCGGCCTGTCAGGAGTCGGCGCCCACCGTTGCCGGCTCCTTGGCGGCGACGGGTGCCTCCGCCTTGCGGTGCCGCAGGACACGGCGCGTGACCATGAACCCGCCGGCCAGGACGAGCAGACCGATCAGCACGGTCGCGCCGATCTGGATGTAGACCCAGGTCGGAGGCGTGTACGTGACCGTGGCGCCCGGCGCGAGGCCGTTCATGGCGTTGGAGTTCGCCACCGTGAACAGGATGTTGTGCGTCGCCTCACGGATGTCGCTGACCGCCTTGGCCGAGGAGGTGTCCACGAAAGACTTCGACGGCTGGAACGTCAGCGTCAGGTCCGTGCCCGCGCTGATGCCCTGGTTGGGGCTCATGTAGGGGTACAGGTTGAAGTCCGAGATCGCGAAGCCCTCGAAGCCCCACTCGGTGCGCAGGACGTTCGTCATGAGCGCCTCGGAGCCGCCGGCCCACGTGGCGCCGATGCGGTTGAACGAGCTCATGACGCCACCGGCGCCGATCGTCGTCTCCGAGATCGTGCCGTTGTCGTCGGACACGTACTGGACGTCCATGGTGATGTTCTTGACGGCCATCTCGAACGGCTTGAGGTAGATCTCGCGGATCGTCTGCTCGTCGGCCCAGGTGGCGATGCCGTTGTTGACGCGGTTGGTCTCCTGCTCGTTGAGCGCGAAGTGCTTGAGCGCCGTGTACACGCCCATGCTCGCCGCACCGTTGGACACCGCGGTCGCCATCGCGCCCGAGAGGAACGGGTCCTCCGAGTAGTACTCGAAGTTGCGGCCGCCGAACGGCGAGCGGTGGAGGTTCATCGCGGGTGCGTACCAGCCGTTGATGTCCTTGAACATCGCCTCGTTGCCGAGCATCTCGCCCATCGCCGCACCGAGCTCGACGTCCCACGTCTGCGCGATGAGGAACTCGGACGGGTAGGCCACGCCGTTGATCGACGAGTTGATGAACGAGGAGAACCCGGCGGGGCCGTCGGGCTCGACAGTCTGCGGCTTGGCGATCGAGCCGATCGCAGCCGTCTGGTAGGCGCCGTTGAGCAGCATGCTGGTCATGTCGCCGACCGAGATCGAGTCGAGCAGCTCGTCCCACTTCGGGTCGTCCTTGGCCAGACCGCGCATGTCGACGAGCGTCAGGTCCGTCTGAGCACCGGTCGTGGGCATCTCGCCATCGAACGCGGCGGCTGCGGCCTCGTCGTCCCAGGGCTGGAAGCCCTCCTGGACCGCCTGGTCCGCGACGAGCATGTCCGCGGTCGGGGCCGTCGGGAACGTCCCGGCGAAGTCCGCACGGGACATCGAGAGGATCTTGCCCTCGGTCGGCTCGTCGCTGAACTGCGCCGAGACGTCGTCGAACTGGTTGGTGACCTCGGCGAGGTCGCTCGAGCGGTGGTTGTCGCCCGAATACACGACGTCGGACTCGACCGTGTAGGTGATCGGCGTCGTACCCGGGGCGACCGTGTGGGAGTCGGTGCGCAGCGAGATGACGTAGTCACCCGCCTCGAGCACGTAGGCCGCGTTGTCCTGGTGGTCGTACGAGGCCATCTCCTCGACCGCGAGGTCGATCGTGACGGTCTCGCTCGCACCGGGCTCGATCAGCCCCGTCTTGGTGAAGCCGCCGAGGACGACCTCGGACTTCTCGATCCCGCCGGCCGTGTAGGGCGCGGTGTAGTAGAGCTCGACGACGTCCTTGCCCGCCGTGGCGCCGGTGTTGGTGACCTCGACCGTCACGGAGATCGTGCCGTCGACGTCACCGGCCTCGGTGCTCACGACGTCCCACGAGAAGTCCGAGTAGCTCAGGCCGTACCCGAACGGGTACACGACGGCCTGGTCGTAGTCGATGAAGCCCTCGGCCGCTGCCGTCTCGTAGTACCGGTAGCCGAAGTAGATGCCCTCGGCGTAGTTCACGAACGGGGCGTCCGGGGTCAGCGTCGCGTTGGACGTCGCCTTCTCGATCGCGGGGACCGGGAACGACGCCTCGATGTTCTCGTACACGAACTGGCCGAAGTTGACGTACGTCGGGTCGGCCGTGAAGTCCGTCGCCCACAGGTCCGAGGTACGGCCGGACGGGTTCACCTCGCCCGCCAGGATGTCCCCCAGCGCGTCGAGTCCGGTCGCCCCCGGCGAGCCGGCCAGGAGGATCGCGTCGACCTCGGGGTCGTCCTGGAGCGGGCCCATCTCGATCGTCGTCGAGGCGTTGACCACGACGACGACGGTCTCGAAGTTCTCCTTAGCCAGGGCGATGAGGTCCTTCTCGTCCTTGTTGAGCTCGAGCTGGTGCTGGCCGGCCTCGGCGTTCTCGTCCCAGTCCGTCATGTCCTGCGTGAGGTCACCGCCCTCACCGCCCGGGCGACCGACGTAGACGACGGCTGCGTCGGAGTAGTCCGCGAACGACGCCGACTGCGCCTCGTACTCGCTCACCGGCAGCTCACCGATGTAGTAGGTGGAGATGTCGGGGCGGTCCATCTCGATGTAGCCCCGAGGGTTCTCGGCGGCGAACGCCTCGATCGTCGTGAAGACCTGGTCGTTGACCTCGAAGCCCGCGTTCTCCAGACCGGCACGCGCCGTGACGGCCGAGTTCGTGTCGACCGAGCCGGAGCCCGAGCCGCCGAACACGGGGTCGGCGGCCGCGCGACCCAGCATCGTGACGCGCGAGCTCGGGGCGAGCGGGAGCGCACCGGCCTCGTTCTTCGCCAGGACGATGCCACCGGCCGCGATCTCCTCGACGAGGGTCTTGGCGGCGGCGTCGACCTCGTCGATCGAGCCGAAGTCGGAGGTGTAGTACTCGGTGTCCCAACCGGCCGACTCCGCCGCGTTCGTGAACTCGTACGTGCCGGAGCCGAACTGGGACGCGACCCAGCCACCAGCGACGTTGAGCGCCACGTTCGCGACGACCGTCACGACGGTCACTGTGGCGAGCGTCGGCGCCCAGATCCACAGGTACTTCTTGTTCGACATCGGCTTCTTCGGCCGATCGGCGTTCTTCGCCTTGGCGTTCACTGCATTCCTCCTCGAGTGCGGGCAGCGATCAGGTCATGGGGTGACCGACGGCTCGCGCCGCAGACGTGACGCACTGCCAGCGTCTCGTCGTGATGGGTCGACGGCCCGGTCCCGCGGACGTCGTCTGGCCAGGGACCGGGCGGTGCTCCGTAGGGCTACTCCGAGACCTCGGAGATCTTTCCGTCCTGGTCGATCTGCCACGTCTGGCCGGTAGCGGCCGAGTCGCCCTCGATCGTGAACTTGCCGTCCTTGATGTCGACCGTGCCCTGCACGCGCGACGCGGCGTCGGAGGCCGTGTAGGGCACGACGAGGAGGCCGTACTTGACGGTCGGGGCCTTGACGTCGCTGGCAAGCATAATCTGGGCCCAGGAGTCGTCCTCGGCCAGGGCGTCCGTGACGGCCGTCTTTGCGTTCTCGAGGTCTTCCTTGATGTCCACGTCCGCTGCCTGCTCTGCGGAGGTGTTCGCGCCGGAGTCTCCGTCGCCGCTGCCGCACGCGGTGAGGCCGAAGAGCCCCGTCAGGCCCAGCACGACGCCGAGGCCGGTGGTCAGCACCTTGTTCTGCTTCACTTCTGCTCCTTGGTGAGATCTGGCTACGAGAACGTCCCGCAGCCTTACGGGTGTACCGGGGCGTCCCTGTGGACGCCCCGGTACCCGGGTGACCGCCGGCTCAGGCCGCCGGCCACCCGTGCGTCGCCGTCAGTCCGTGATCGGCCCCGCGTAGTTCAGGCCGAAGCCGTAGTCGTACGAGCTGCCCGCGGAGTCCGTGTAGGGCGTCATGTCCTTCGAGACGTCCTCGAGCTGAGCCTCGACCGTGTCCATGTCCTTCGGGAACTGGATCGGCAGGCGGCCCTGCGGCTCGTAGAGGCCGAGCGCGACCTCGATGAGCGCCTGGTCGCTGGTGCCGAAGCCCACGACGATCGCGTCGGACGTGCCCTCGAACTCGGTCGGGACGACCGGGTTGATCGCCTTGAGGACCGTGATCACTGGGATGTCCTTGCCGGTCGCCTCGACGGCGGCCGTGGCGCGCTCGAACGCGTCCAGGTCGGACTCGTTCGCGATCTTCGAGGTGTTGCCGAAGTACGAGCGGTTCTGCTTGGTGCCGTCGGCCAGGATGTCGCCCGAGAGGGAGACCTTGCGGACGTGCTCACCGTCAGCCGTGTACGGGCGGTACTGCAGGGACAGCGGGTACCAGGTGTCGTTCTCCAGGTCGTGACCGATGTTGGAGAAGTTGCCGCCGTTGTCCGGGGAGTCCATGCCGACGAGGACGACGTCGACGTCGGTGAGGTCGGGGGCGGTGTAGCTGGTCACGACACCGTCGGCGTCCGTCACGGCCTCGTCGGTGACGACCTTGCCGAAGTACTTCTCGGCGGTCTCGATGTCGATGCTCGGAGCCTCGGTGTACTCACCGGGACCGAACGCGCTGGGGAAGCCGGTGTTGTAGTTGCGCGGGATGTAGGCGGTCTTGTCCTTCCAGTCCGCAGCGTCCGCGGCCGCGATGGTCTCGCCGTCGTTCTTCAGCATGACGACCGAGTCGAGCTGGGCCGCGTAGCCCGCCTCGACCTTGTCCTCGCTCGCGAGGACGGACTTCGACTGCTCGAGGTCGAGGAACGGGTTCTCGTAGAGGCCCGGGTTGAAGAACATCGTGAGGATGCGAGCACCGGACTCCTGGAAGCGGGTCTTCGCGTCCTCCTCGAGCTCACCGGCCTCGAACTTCTGCTGCCACAGGTCGGCCGCCTCGAGGATGTGCGTCGCGTCGTTGACACCACCGAACATGTCGTGGCCGGTGCCCAGCACCTTGAGGTAGCGCTCGGCCGGGGTGAGGTCCTCGGCGCCCCAGGCCATGCCGAACATCTCGCCCTCGTCGTTGGCGCCGCTCATGACGCCCCAGTCGGTGACCACGACGCCCTCGTAGCCGGCGTCCTTGCGGAGCTGGTCCATGCGGTCCTGGTCGTACGCCGTGCCCGTGCGGTCGGTGAACTTCGGGTCACCGTTCGCGTCGAGCGCGATCGAGTACGCCGTCATGACCGCCGCGGAGTCGAGCGAGCCGAGGAACGCCTGCTGCTGGGCCGCGATGTTGTCGCCGGGGTAGACGCCGTACTTGCCGGCGTCGGTGTGCCCCTCGCGACCGCCCTCGCCCGGACCGTCGCCGGACCAGTGCTTGATCATCGCGTTGACGGACTCCGGACCCCACTGGTCCTCGCCCTCGCTGCCCTGGTAGCCGTCGACGTACGCCGCGGCCAGCTCGGTGTTCTGGTCAGCGTCCTCGCCGAACGTGCCGCCGACGCGCAGCCAGCGCGGCTCGGTCGCGAGGTCGATCTGCGGCGACAGAGCCGTCGTCAGTCCGAGCGCACGGTACTCGGCCGAGGACATCTCGCCGAAGTTCTTGGTGTGCTCGGTGTTGAACGTCGCGGCGAGACCCAGGTTGGACGGCCAGCGCGAGATGTCCGCGCCCTCGGCGTTGTACCCGCCGGAGCCCGCGGTCGAGCGCGGGTCGGACGCGAAGTTCACCGGGACGTACGGGGTGCCCTCGGCCGCGAGGGTCTCCGTGTAGGCCTGCATCGCGTTCGCCCACTTGACCGTCGCCTCGGCGTCGCTCGCGCCGGCGTGCAGCACGTTGCGCAGGTTGGAGTCCTTGAGGTACTCCTTCTGGGCGTCGGTGAGCCCGTCCGCCTGGGAGCGCTCGTGCGAGCTGAAGAGCATCAGTCCGGCGATCTGCTCGACCGACAGCTCCTCGCTCAGGGCCGCTGCACGGTCCTGAGCGGTCTCGCGCCAGTCCTCCCACGTGTCGAGGGTGCCGTTGGCGTTCATGTCCTTGAACGCGACCTTCTTGCCGTCGACCTCCTCCGTCAGGAGCTCGATCCCGCTGTCCTTGCCGTAGGAGAGGACGGGGCCGTCGCCGGGGTTCGTGACGACCACGAACTCGGTCTTGCCGTCCGTGACCTCACGCGTGGTGAACGCGCTGGAGTTGTTGGGGGCGTCCTCGTCGGAGGTGCCGCTCGTGCAGCCCGCCACCGCGATCAGGGCGATCGCCGAGAGCGCCGCAGCTCCCTTGGCCCCTCGTGGCATCGTCTGGCGTCGTCGCGCCGTCGTCGTCGTCTTCATCGACTTTCCATCTCCTCGCGCTTGCGGGTGTACACGTGTGTCTCCTTCGACTGTCCAAGTGCTGCCGCGCTGTGGATGCCCCGTTGCGGCGGTCGTGCCACGGACCGGGTGACGTCTGAGTCGCCCCGTCTGTGCGGAACCGAGCCGCCGTGGGACGACTTCGCGTCCCTCCGGAGCCCAGCGCCTTTATCACAGCGCGGTTCTCGACGCCCCCCGGGCCGTTCTGCACAACCTGTCGATTTCGACGCACAAACTGTCGACGTGACGCCGTCGCACGCCCTCGAGACGGTGACGGGAGCACGACGACGAGGACCGAGCGGCAGCCCGCGCGCACCGTCTGCGCCCCGCCTGCGCCCCGTCTGCGCTCCGCTTCCGCTCCATGGGTGCCCGGGGCCGTCCGCCCTTCGGTCCCGTCCTGCCGCTCGCGACCCGCTACGGGCGCGGCTGCCCGTCACGACGACGCCCGGCCCGCGTCGAGGACGCGAGCCGGGCGGTGTGGGGCGGTGGGGTCGTAGGGCGAGGACGTCTCTCCTGACGGAGGGCGCGGAGCGACAGTGCGGTCGACCCCGTGATCGATCAGGTTGCGCCGACCTCGGCGATCAGGTCGAGGTGTCGAGAAGGTCGCGGAACGCATCTGCCAGGCGGCGCACGTCCTCACCGGCCCCGTGGTGCGTCGTCGTCGAGAAGCTCCAGGAGTCGTCGCCGTACGGTCTGTTCGTGACCTCCCAACGGAGGTGGACGTGACCGTCGTGACGCGCGGCAACACGCAGCTCGTCCTCGAGCGACTGCCAGGTACGTTCGCCTGCCCAGCCCCGGAACTCGCCGTACAGGCCGTACAGAAACGCCGAGAGTCCGCCGGTACCGATGACCTGCTGCTCGACCCGCAGGTGCTCCCCGACCGCCCGGACGAGCACTCCGGACACGTACGGGTCGTCGGGACCGTATGGAGACGACTGTTCGAACTCCAACGTCAAGGCGGTCGAAACGGGGATGCGCACCATGGCCTGGTCGAACATGCCGCGACTCTACCGAGATCGCAACCCGCTGATGATCGCCGCCGGTACTGCTCCGGCCCGGTGCCCGGCGGCGCGCTTCGTCAGGCGACCTCCTCGACCACGGTGCGGTGCACCGACCAGGCGACCGACCTTGCCCGCGCTCGACGGCGTCGCGCACCGCGTGGGCGCCTGGGCGGGTCTAGTTGAAGCCGATGACGCGTTGGGCGGTCTTGTAGGCGAGCATCGAGATGTGGCGTCCG